>NZ_JAKSYG010000105.1 GCF_022829725.1 Methylobacterium sp. E-005
GATCCGGCTCCGGCCGAGATCGAAGCCGCCGCCGAGATCGAGTCCGAGGTCGAAGCCGAGCCAGTCGTGGCGGCGCTCGAGCCGGTCGCCCCCGCGCCGGTCGCGCTTCCCATGGTCGCGCCTCGCGCCCATCTGATCCCGCCGGGCGGGAGAGGGGGCGCGTTGCGTCCGCCAGTAACGTCTCACTTCGGTTCAAGCCGCCTTGGCGGGCACCGGGTGCAGGTCGCAGGGGCGTCCGGCCTTGGCGACCTGCCCGGGCACGTCGTGCCCGACAAGGCGCGGCAGGTCCCGCGACAGGCCGATCAGCGCCGCGAGGTCGAGGCCCGTCGTCAGGCCCATCTCGTGCGCCATGCTGACGAGATCCTCGGTGCAGATGTTGCCGGTGGCGCCGGGCGCGAACGGGCAGCCGCCGAGGCCGCCGAGCGCCGCGTCGAAGCGGCGGGCGCCC
The DNA here is from genome assembly GCF_022829725.1 of Methylobacterium sp. E-005. Classification (GTDB taxonomy): domain Bacteria; phylum Pseudomonadota; class Alphaproteobacteria; order Rhizobiales; family Beijerinckiaceae; genus Methylobacterium. The sequence goes on from NZ_JAKSYG010000105.1 coordinate 449, forward strand.
GTGTCGTAGGCGGCCAGCACGTTGGCGAGGCCGAGGCCGCGCGTGTTGTGGAAGTGGAGCGTCAGCCGTCCGGCGCCGACCAGGGGTAGCACCCGCGCGACGAGGCGCGCCACCTGCCGGGGGTTGGCCATGCCGGTGGTGTCGGCGAGGGTCACCCCGTCGACGCCGAGCGACAGGTACCGCTCCACCTGCGCGACGACCTTGTCGACCGGCTGGTCGCCCTCGAACGGGCAGCCGAAGGCGGTCGCCACCGTGGCGTTGGTGCTGACCGGCGCGCCGCGCACCGAATCCATGATCCGCGCGAAGCCCGCGATCGAATCGGCCGGGCTCATCCCCATATTGGCGCGGTTATGGGTCTCGCTCACCGAGGCCACGAGGTTGATCTCGTCGACCTTGGCGGCGAGCGCCCGCTCGGCACCCTTCGGGTTCGGCACCAGGGCGACGTAGACGGTCCCGGGCCGGCGCCGGATCCCGGCGAAGACGTCCGCCGCGTCGGCGAGCGCCGGCACCGCCTTCGGCGAGACGAAGGACGAAACCTCGATCCGGCTGAAGCCGGCCTCCGAGAGCGCGTCGATCAGGCGGATTTTTTCTGCCGTCGCCACGAAGACGGGCTCGATCTGGAAGCCGTCGCGGGTGGCGACCTCCTGGACGATCATCGCGTCGCTGTTCATGACCCCAGTCATGCCACCGCTCCCTTCGCGCGGAGCGCCGCGATCCGCTCGGCATCGAGGCCGAGTTCGCCGAGCACCGCGTCCGTGTGGGCGCCGAGCGCCGGGCCCTGCCAGCGGATTTCGCCCGGGGTGTCGGACAGCTTCGGCACGATGCCGGGCATCTTCACCTGGGTCCCGCCGGGCAGCTCCGCCTGGAGGATCATGTCGCGGGCCTGATAGTGCGGGTCGGCCACGATGTCGGCCACCGAGTAGATCCGGCCGGCCGGCACGTCGGCGGCCTCCAGCACGGCGAGCGCCTCCTCGACCGTCTGGGTCTTCGACCAGTCGGCAATCGTGCCGTCCAGCATCGCGGATTGCTGCGAGCGCCCCGCGTTGTTGCGCAGGGCCGGATCCTCCGCGAGGTCCGGACGGCCGATCGCCGTCATCAGGCGGCGGAAGATCGGGTCGCTGTTGCCGGCGATGACGACGAAGCCGCCGTCCCGGGTCGGATAGGTGTTCGACGGGGTGATGCCCGGGAGCGCGCCGCCGGTGCGGGTGCGGACCTCGCCCAAAAGATCGTATTCGGGGACGAGGCTCTCCATCACGTTGAACACGCTCTCGACGAGCGAGACGTCGATCACCTGCCCGGCGCCCTGGCCGGTCTTGACCCGCAGCAGCGCCATCAGGGCGCCGATCACGCCGTGGAGCGAGGCCAGGGTGTCGCCGATGCTGACGCCGACCCGGGCGGGGGGCGCCTCCGGGCTGCCGGTGGTGAAGCGGATGCCGCCCATCGACTCGCCGATGGCGCCGAAGCCCGGCCGGTCGCGGTACGGGCCGGTCTGGCCGTAGCCGGAGATCCGGACCATCACGAGGTTGGGATTGAGGGACGAGAGCACGTCCCAGCCGAGTCCGAGCTTCTCCAGGCCGCCGGGGCGGAAGTTCTCGACCACCACGTCGGCGCTCCGGGCGAGCTGCTTGACGATGTCGAGGCCCTCAGGACTTTTCAGATTGACCGCGATCGACTTCTTGTTGCGCGACTGCAGGTACCACCAGAGCGAGGTGCCCTCGTGCATCTTGCGCCACTTGCGCAGGGGGTCGCCCTCGCCCGGGGGCTCGACCTTGATCACCTCGGCGCCGAACTCGGCCATCAGCCGCGTCGCGAAGGGCGCGGCGATGAGCTGGCCGAGTTCGAGAACGCGGATACCGCTGAGCGGGCCGGACATCCTCTCCTCCATCTTTTGTTACCTCACGGCTACTTTGAACCAGGGCCTGGAGTCCAAACACCATCCATCATCCTGCGTTCTCCAGCGGAGAACGCAACGCATCGGCGGCGCGCAGATGGTCGAGCAGGAGTTGGGCGGCCGGCGGCAGGAAGCCGGGGCGGACGACGAGGCTCAGCATGCGCTGCGACCACGGGTCCGTGAGCGGCACCGCGGCGAGCCGCATCGACGGCCCGAGCAGGGCATGGACATGTTCCGGGACGGTCCCGAGGCCCATCCCGACCTGCGCCATCCGGCAGATCGCGTCGAAGCTCGGCACGTGCATGCGCAGGTGCAGCGGCCGGCCGAGGCGCCGGGCCTCGTCCCGCAGGGCCGCGTAGATCGAGCTCTCCACGTGCAGCCCGACATGGTCGTAGTCGAGCGTCTCGGCGAGCGCGATGGCGGCGCGGTCGCTCAGGGGATGATCTTCCGGCATGACCAGGACGAGCCGGTCGGCCCGGTACGGGTAGGCGATGAGCGTGCGCGTGTCGGTGCCGCCCGCGCAGATGCCGAGATCGGCGAGCCCCTCCTCGACGCCGGCCACGACGCCGCCGCTCGGGCGCTCCTCCAGATCGACCCGGATCCCACCCTGCGCGGCGAGGAACGCCTGCAGATCCTCGGGCAGGAATTCCACGATGGCTGAGAGGTTGGCGAGCACCCGCACGATGCCGCGCACGCCGCGCGCATGCTCGGCGAGTTCGAGCGCGATCTGCTCGGCGCTCGCCAGCATGCGGCGGGTGTGATGCAGCAGGGTCTCGCCCGCCGGAGTCAGGCGCATGCCGCGGGGCTCGCGGATTAGCAAGGTACAGCCCAGCGCGTGCTCCAGTTCAGCGAGCCGCTTGCTCACCGCCGATGGGGCGATCGCGGCCCGCCGCGCCGCGCCGTTGAGCGTGCCCTCCGTGCAGATCGCCGCGAACAGGCGCAGCGTCTTCAGGTCGAGGCGGCTCAGGGTCGCGGCGATCGGCGGGCCTGCGGACATCGGATGTCCCGGCCCGGTCAGTCCGGCGAACCGACCGGCTGGCCATAGCTGCCATAGCCGAGCTTCGCCCCCTGCCGGTTGACGCGGCCGAAGCGCATCACCGCCTGCTCCAGGTAGTCGATCGCGTCGACGAGATGCGTGCGGGCCGCCGCGATCGTGTCCTCACCCTCCTCGACCGGCGCCTCGGCGAGCTTCACGGCGGCGATCAGCACCCGGTCGCGCTCGTCCTCGATCCGGGGGTCGCGCTCGACATGGCCGCGCACCCGCGCATCGTAGGCCTCGATGACCGACCAGGGCAGCGCGTCCTTGTTGGATGGCGCCTGGAAGGCGAGCGCATGGCGCCGCGCGACCGCGCTTGCGGCCCTGACGTGATCGGCGAGCACTGCATCCATCTCTGACCTCCGCGGCACCGCCTCGAGTACAAGGACCGAGAGCCGTGTCGATTGCAACGCGATCGGGATCGACCCTCGGCATCCCGAACGTGCATCCCGAACGTGTATGGCCGCACGCCGTTGCCCCGATCGGCCGATCCTCCCATCCTTGAGCAGGGGGTGGGGCTTACCTTGGTGGATCGAATCGGTATCTGTCGAATTCGTGATGAACGAGCCGCGACTCGCCCGGCGAACGGGGAACGGAATGATGACGACACTGACGGCCGGCGCCCAGCGCCAGCCCTCCGCGGCGCGGCTCCTCGGCCTGTTCTCGATCGTCCTGGTGGCCATCGGCCTGTCCGGCTGCGGGGCGATCAACCGGGTGCCGACCCTGCAGGAGCAGGCGAAATCCTCCTGGAGCGAGGTGCAGAACCAGTACCAGCGCCGGGCCGACCTGATCCCCAACCTCGTCGAGACCGTGAAGGGCTACGCCCAGCAGGAGAAGGACGTGCTGATCGGCGTCACCGAGGCCCGCGCCAAGGCGTCGAGCGTGAAGGTCGACGCCTCCACGGTGAGCGACCCGCAGAAGTTCAAGGAATACCAGGACGCGCAGAACCAGCTCTCCGGGGCGCTCGGGCGCCTGCTGGTGACGGTCGAAAAATACCCCGACCTGAAATCGAACCAGAACTTCCTGGCCCTGCAATCGCAGCTTGAGGGCACCGAGAACCGCATCGCGGTGGCGCGGCGCGACTACATCACGGCCGTCCAAGCCTACAACACCGAGGTGCGCACGATTCCGGGCCGCTGGATCGCGGCGTTCCTCTATCCCGACGCCAAGCCGATGGAGACCTTCACGGCGACGCCGAATGCCGACCGGCCGCCGAACGTGAAGTTCTAGGGACCGCCCGTGAGCCGGAACATCCCGGTCCGGGTGCGGCTCGCCCTGGCGCTCGCCGTCATCGCGGCCTGCCTGGCGGTCTACGCGGTCGGGGCGCTCGCGGCCGAGCTGAGCTTCCCGACGCTCACCGGCCGCGTCGTCGATGTGGCCGGCCTGCTCACGCCGGACCAGCGCCACGCGCTCGAAGTCAAGCTGAAGGCGCACGAGGACAAGACCTCGGATCAGGTCGTGGTCGCGACCGTGCCGAACCTCCAGGGCACGACCATCGAGGATTACGCCAACCGCCTGTTCCGGGCCTGGAGGCTCGGGCAGGCCAAGACCAACAACGGCGTCCTGCTCCTGGTGGCGCCGCAGGAGCGCAAGGTCCGCATCGAGGTCGGCTACGGCCTCGAAGGCGCGCTGACCGACGCCCAGTCCCGCACCATCACGGCGAGCGCGATCACGCCGCGCTTCAAGACCGGCGATTGGTTCGGGGGGCTCGACGCGGGCGTGGACGGGATCCTGGCGATCCTGTCGCGGGACGCACAGGAATGGCAGCGCGCGCCGCAGCCCAAGGACGACGCGGCCGATCCCATGCAGGTGGCGATCTTCGTGATCCTGCTTCTGATCGTGGTGGTGGTGGCGTGGCGCATGGCCCGGCTCGGCAACCGGGGCGGACGGGGTGGACGGGGCGGCGGAATCGTGATCCTGCCCGGCCCCGGTTCGGGCGGCTGGGGCGGGGGCTTCTCGGATGGCGGCTTCGGCGGTTCATCGGGTGGGTTCGATGGCGGCTTTTCCGGCGGGGGCGGCTCGTCGGGCGGCGGAGGGGCCTCCGATGGCTGGTAGCCTTACCGACGCGCTCACGCCGGAGGCGCGCGCCCGCCTCGCCCGGGCCGTGGCGCGGGCCGAGGCCGGCACGTCCGGCGAGATCGTCGTCATAGTCAGCGCGCGGGCGGGCGCCTACCGCTCGCTCGTCCTGCTGGCGACGCTGGTGGCGGCCCTGATCCTGCCCTGGCCGCTGATCGCGCTGACGCCCTGGGGGCCGGCCGCCATCGCGCTGGCGCAGGCCGCCCTCGTGGCGGCGATCCTGCTCGCGAGCCAGAGTGAGCGGCTGCGCCTCGCCCTGGTCCCCCGCCGCCTGCGCAGCGCCCGCGCCCGGGAGGCGGCGCAGCGGGCCTTCTGGTCCCGGGGCCTGAGCCTGACCCGATCCCGCACCGGCGTGCTGCTCTACCTGTCGCTGGCCGAGCGGCACGCGGAGATCGTCACCGACCTCGGCGTCCTGCGTGAAGTCTCGCCCGCCGCCTGGGACGGCATCCTGGCCGCCCTCATCGCGGCCCTCGGGCGGGGCGAGATCGAGGCCGGGTTGACGGCGGCGATCGGGGCCATCGGCACCTGCCTGGCGGAGCATCTGCCGGCCGGGCCCGACGATCCGGACGAGTTGCCGAACCGGGTGATCGTGGTGGACTGATACGGCTTCCGGTCGAGGGCTTCGGCACCGCCGTCCATGCGCGCAGAGCGAAGCGGTCCAGCCCGCGCCACGCGCGCCGATGGTGCGCTGCCGCACGAAGCCGTTCGCACTCCGTAACCAGATGGATCGGCGGGCGATTTTCCCTCTGACACCGGCGCATGATCGCGCCCGGGGCGCCCGCTCGAGACGGGGCCGAAACCCCAACAGGGGCGAGGCCGGTGCCGCTGGCGTCGCCCAAGGAGGCCTCGATGAAGATCCTGATCGCGGCGACGCCGCTCACCGGCCACGTCAACCCGCTGCTCGCCATCGGCCGCGCCGCCGCCGCGCGGGGTGACGACGTGCTCGTGCTGTCCGACGCGCTGTTTCGCGCAAAGATCGAGGCGGCGGGCCTGCGCTTCACGGCCTACGCCGATAACGGCTCAGCCACGTTCCGGGAGACCGAGTTGCCGGCGGGGCCCGAGCGCTACCGGCGCGAGTTCCAGCGGCGCTTCATCGATCCGATGCCGGATCAGGCCTCCGTGCTGCGCCGGCTGATCGCCGAAGAGGCGCCGGACGTGATCGTCGCCGGCAGCCTCTTCCTCGGGGTGCTGCCCCTGCTCCTCGACGAGACGCCGCGGCCGCCGATCGTGACCGTCAATGTCAGCTTCCTGTTCCTGGATCGGCCGGACCACGCCCCGGTCGGCCTCGGCCTTCCCCCCGCCCGGGACCGGGGCGAGCGGGTCCGCTACGCCGCCCTGAAGGCCGGTATGGACGCGGCCTTCACCAACCCGGTGCGCAGCTACACGGACGGCGAACTCGCCAGGCTCGGCCTGCCGCCGCTGCCGGCCTCGCTGCCGCATTCCATCGTGGTGCTCCCGGACCTGTTCCTCCAGCCGACGGTGCCGGGCTTCGAATACGAGTACGGCACGCTGCCCCCGGGCGTGCGCTTCATCGGGCTCCTGCAGCCGCCGACCCCGCCAGCCCCCCTCCCGGACTGGTGGCCGGCGCTGGAAACCGCGAACGCGGCGGGCAAACCCGTCGTGCTGGTCACGCAGGGAACGCTGGCCAACGCCGATTTCGGCGAGCTCCTCGAACCGACCCTCGCGGCCCTGGCCGACCGGGCCGATCTCCTCGTCCTCGCCACCACCGGCGGCCGCCCCGTCACGGCCCTGCGCGGGCCGATCCCCGCGAACACGCGCCTCGCCGGCTTCCTGCCGTTCCGCGATCTGCTGCCGCGGGTGAGCGTGCTCGTGACCAATGGCGGTTACGGCAGCGTCAGCCTAGCGCTGGCCGCCGGGGTGCCGATCGTCTCGGCCGGCCTCACCGAGGACAAGGCCGAGGTGAATGCCCGCGTCGGCTGGTCCGGCGCCGGGATCAACCTCGCCACCAACAATCCGAGCCCGGAGGTCCTGCGGGAGGCGGTGGATCGGGTGCTCGCCGAGCCGACGTTCCGGCAGCGCGCCGGCGCGCTCCAGGCGGCCTTCGCCAGCCGCGACGCCATGGCGGGCACGCTGACGGCCCTGGACGACCTCGCCCGCTCCGGGCCGATGCGCAGCGGCGGCGCGAGGCTCGCGGTGCCGCTGGCGCGGTCGGCCTGACGGCGTCCGCCCGGTCGCGCGCGTTCAGGCCGCGCGCAACTGGCGGATGGCGCGCAACGCCGTCGCCCGCTGGATCTCCAGGCGCCGGATCAGCGGGATCAGGTCGGCCCCCGCATGGGCGGCCGCCTCGACCTCCCGGCACAGGCTCGACAGGCCGACGAAGCCCAGGAGCCCCGCCGCCGCCACGAGGGCGTGCGCGTCGTGGGCGATCTGGAGCCGGTCGGTCTCGCTCGGCCGGAACCGCTCGGACAGCTCGTTCGCCAGGAGATCCAGCAGCGCGCCGACCCGATCCGCCCCGAAATTCGACTCCATCTCGGTCAGCACCGCGGCGTCGAGGATGGCGGAATCGACCTGCGCGGCCCGGTGTGGCTCCTCCGCCCGCGTCGGCCGCCGCGCACCGGGCGCCGACCAGCGGCTGATCGTGGCGAAGAGATCGGCCCGGCGGAACGGCTTGCCGACATAATCGTCCATCCCGGCCGCGCGCAGCTCCTCGATCTGGGCGGGCAGCACGTTGGCCGTCATGGCCACGATCGGGATGTCGCAGGCCGGCGGCGCCAGCGCGCGGATGCGGCGGGTGGCGGTCAGCCCGTCGACCCGGGGCATCTGGACGTCCATCAGCACCAGATCGTAGGGGCGCCCACCCGCGACCGCGGCGGCGACCGCCGTGATGGCCTCGGCCCCGTCGCCCGCCACCTCCACGACGTAGCCCTGCGATTCGAGCACCGCGCAGGCCAGTTCCTGGTTGAGCGGCACGTCCTCGACCAGGAGCAGGCGCAGTTGCGCGGCGTCCCGCTGCGCGGTGGTGGTAGCCGCGGCAGGGGCTTGGGCGGTAGCCCGGGCAGCGGCTTGCGCCCGCGGCCGGGCGCTCTCGCGCTCCTCCCCCGCCGCGTGGCCTGGGGCCGCTTCGGCGCTCCGCGGCAGGGTCAGGCGGAACCAGAAGGTCGATCCCTGACCCTCGCGGCTCTCGACGCCGATCTCGCCGCCCATCAGCGTCACGAGGTGGCGGGAGATGGCCAGCCCCAGCCCGGTGCCGCCGAAGCGCCGGCTGATCGAGCCGTCCACCTGGCTGAAGCGCTTGAACAACCGGTCCTGCTGGGCCGGTGCGATACCGATGCCGGTATCGGTCACGGCGAAGCGAATGACGTCGCCGGGGCTGCCGTCGGGGGCGGTGCCCGCGCCCTCCCGCTGCACCGTCAGAGTGACGGAGCCGGCGGGCGTGAACTTAACGGCGTTGTTGAGCAGGTTGAGCAGCACCTGCCGCAGGCGGCCGGGATCGCCGACCACGTGACCCGGCAGCGCCGGGTCGATCCGGCCCTCGATCGCGAGGCCGCTCCGGATCGCGCTGCCGCGCACGATCGACACCGCCGCGTCAACGGTGGAGACCAGGGGGAAACCGACCGGATCGAGGGTCAGCTCGCCGGCCTCGATCTTGGAGAAATCGAGGATGTCGTTGACGACGGTGAGGAGCGCCGCGCCGGAGCTCTGGATCAGCTCCAGGCGGCGCCGGTCCTCGTTCTGGAGCGTGCCCTGGTCGAGGAGCAGGTCGGCATAGCCGAGGATGCCGTTGAGCGGCGTGCGGATCTCGTGGCTCATGGCGGCCAGGAACTCGCTCTTGGCCGCGCTCGCCCGTTCGGCCTCGGCACGGGCCGCCTCCGCGTCCCAGGTGGCCGCCCGCAGCGCCGCCTCGGCGGCCTTGCGCTCGGTAATATCGAGGTGGAGCCCGACCATGCGCTGCGGCTGGCCCTCGGCTCCGAACACGGTCCGCCCGCGGGCATAGAGCCAGCGCTCGCCCACCCGGAACTCGGCCGCGTAGGGCGTCGAGGTCTCCACCGCCCGCCGGATCTCGTTCCAGACGTCGCCGACATCCTCGGAATGGAGGAGCCTGGTCCAGTCGGCCGCAGGCAGGATATGCGGCGCGCCGGTCTCCGGGAGCCCGTGCATGCGTGCGCTCTCGGGGCTCAGGGTGGCGAGCCCGGTCCGCATGTCCCAGTCCCAGGTGCCGGCCTCCGCGGCGTCGAGGGCGATCCCCAGCAGACCGCGGGCCTCCTCCACGGCGAGGCGGGCCGTTACGATGTCGTCGACATCGAGGGCGGTGCCGAGCCATTCCAGCACAGCGCCGTCCGCGGGATCGAGGCGGATCGGGACCAGGGATACCTTGTGCCAGCGGTAGACGCCGTCGTGGCGCCGGATCCGCCACTGACCGCTGAAGCCCTCGCCCGTCGCGACCGCCCGGGTCCAGGCCGCCTCCATGGCGGCGGCGTCATCGGGATGGTTTCGTGCGAGGCGCTGGGCCCGGTCCGACCCGATCGGCCCATAATAGGCCTGGAACTGCGCGTTGGCGTAGGTCGCCTGCCCGTCGCCGACCCGCATGGTCCAGATGAGGATCGGCAGGGTCTCGGCGAGGCCGCGATAGCGCAGCTCGCTGCGGCGCACCTCGTCCTCGGCGCGGCGGCGCTCGGTCACGTCGATCAGCACGCCGGCGAGGCGGACCGCGTCCCCGTCCTCACGGCAGACGCCGCGCACGACCACGTGGCGGATCTCGCCGTCGGGCCGCAGCAGCCGGGCGTCGAAGTCGAAGCTCGCCCGGCGCGCGATCGCGTCGGCCACGATCGCCTCGAGCCGGGCCCGGTCGTCGGGGTGGTAGAGCTGCGCGAAGGCGTCGAGGCGCGGCGGTGGCGTTCCGGGATCGCGGCCAGCGATCGCGTAGAGGCTGGCCGACCAGACCGGCTGGCCATCGGCGAGGTCCACCCGCCAGTTGCCGACGCTGGCGAGCTGCTCGGCCATGGTGAGCTGCTGGTTGGCCGCCTCCTGGGCCCGGGCGCGGGCGTTGATCTCCCGATGCTGCTCGCGGATCAGGGCCTCACGGATCGCCGCCCGCTCGATCTCGCGCGCCCGGCGGGCATTGGCCTCGGTGAGGCGCAGATGGGCGAGGACGATCTCGGCCAGGTCGCGGAAGGTCGCGATCTCGTCCTCCGAGAGCCCGGCGCGGGGCTCCGGATCGATGAGGCAGAAGGTGCCGATCCGCAGGCCGGGCCGCAGGCTCAGCGGCAGGCCCGCGTAGAAGCGGAAGCCCCCGGCGGCGGCGACCCCCGGCATGTCGCGGAAGCGCGGATCGTCCCGGGCATCGGGCACGACCAGCAGGGCGTCGCTGCGGATCGTGTGATCGCAGATGCCGTCCGTGCGCGGGATCGCCCCCGGCAGATCGATGCAGGGCGTTTTCGGCCACAGCTCCGTGGCGTCGATGAAGTTCACGAGGGCGGTGCGTACGCCGAACAGGCGGCGGGCGGTGTGGCACACGGCATCGAAATGCGGCTCGGGCGCCGTCCCCAGGATGCCGAGGGCCCGGAGGGCTGCGAGCCGTTCCCCCTCGCTGTCCGGCTGTGTGCTCACGGGATCGTCTCCGGCTGCGGACCTCCGACCGGTGATCCGCTGGCCCGGAGGGAGGGATGGCCCGCCCGGGTCCGGGTTTCAAGCGCAGCCCGATGCGGCCTTCCCACGCGCAGCCGCGCGGCTTCGAGCGCCCAGACCATGCCGAGCATCATGTAGACGTGACGCCACTTCTCGATATCGATCTGGAAGGCCTGCAGGAAGAACATCAGCAAAGCCGGCCAGACGATCTGGGCATGCGCCCGGAACGGCGACGGAAGCACCAGCAGGCGGAACCCCACGAAACTCGTCGTCAGCACCAGGCCGATGAACACCGCCCCGCCGAGCCAGCCGCCATTGGCGAAGGAGCCGATATAGGAGTTGTGCGGCTCCAGCCCGAAAACCAGCCGCCAGTGCATCGGCCCCATCCCGAACGGGCGTTCCAGCAGCATGGCGAGGCCGCGGATCTGATTGCCGAACCGCCCGGTCTCGCCCTGATCGTAATCCTGGGTGAGCGCCGCGCGGGTCTCGAACATCTTGTGGACGTGGTCGACCGAGAGCAGGCCGATCACCGCCACGGTGCCGAGCACGAGGGTCGCGAGGGTGAGGAGCACGATCCGGCGGCGCAGCCGGATCGAGCGGCTGCCCGCATAGACCGAGCCGACCATGAGCAGCACCGCGACGGCGCTCCCGCCCCAGGAGCCCCGGGAGAACGACAGGAAGATGCCGGCCACGATGATCAGCAGGCCGGCGAACGCGGCCAGGGGCCGGCGGGCCGAGCCGGTGAGCAGGCCATGCATCAGGTAGAGGGCGCCCAGCGTCAGGAACGAGCCGAACACGTTCGGGTCCTGGAAGGTGCCCGACGCCCGGTCGTACTTGTAGAACAGGTCCTCGATGCCGAGCCATTGCAGGTAGCCGACGATGCCCAGCGCCGCCGAGAACACGCAGCTCGCCGTATAGGCCTTGAGCGCCAGCTCCATCCGGGCGTGGGTGTCATCCGCGAAGAACATGGCGAAGAAGATGCAGGTGATCGTGAGGTAGATCAGCTGCACCGTCCAGGTGACCGGAAACTCCTCGTTGAGATACGGCAGCAGCGCGCAGACGATCGCCGCAAGGTAGAGCAGCAGCAGGGCGAGCAGCGGCACCGCCCCCCGGTGCAGGCGCACGCCGAGGCAGAGCCAGAGGACGATCGTCGGGATCGCCACCGCGTCGTAGGGGGACGTGTCCGAGAACGCGAAGCAGGCGAAGAAGATGAAGGCGGCAAACAGCGCCTTCGCCATCGTCTCGACGGCGAAGCGGAGCGGGATGCCGGGCGCGATTCCGGCGGGAGCGCTGTGGGCCATGATACGCGGGCTCCGCGGGCCCGATACGCAGGCCCGCAGCCGCTAGGGTGACAGTCAATCGTTGAGAATCGGCTTCGGCCCCGAAACGGGGGTGTCCGACGGCAGCGAGGTTGAGAACGCGGAGCGGCCGAGCGCTCCCTCGCCCCTCTGCGGGGGAGGGAGAACCGTGTCGCCCTACAGCCTCACACCCGGCAGGCCTCGAACCCCTCCCGGATCGTCGCCTCATCCAGGTTCCGGCCGATGAACACCACCCGGGACACCCGCTTCTCGTCCTGTCCCCAATCGCCCTGCACGTCCCCGTCGAGGATCATGTGGACGCCCTGGAAGACGAAGCGCTTCGGCTCGTTCGGGAAGGCCACGATGCCCTTGCAGCGCAGGATGTCGGGCCCCTGAACCTGCGTCAGATTCGAGATCCAGGGCATGAATTTCTCCGGGTCCACCTCCCCGTCGATCTTCGCCGAGATCGAGCGGATGTCGGAATCGTGGTGATGGTGATGCCCCTCCTCCAGGAAGTCGGGTTCCACCTCGAGGATGCGGTCGAGATCGAAGGCGTTGCGCTCCAGCACCGCGTCGAGGGGGACGGCGCAGTTCTGCGTGCGGTGGAGCTTGGCCAGGGGGTTGATGGCGCGGATCTCGGCCTCGACCCGGTCCAGGTCGGCCGGCGCCACGAGGTCGCTCTTGTTGAGCAGAATCACGTCCGCGAAGGCGATCTGGTTCTTCGCCTCGGGGGCGTCCTTCAGGCGGTCGGTGAGCCACTTGGCGTCCGCCACCGTCACCACGGCGTCGAGGCGGGCGGCCTCGCCCACGTCCTGGTCGACGAAGAAGGTCTGGGCCACCGGCGCCGGGTCGGCGAGGCCCGTGGTCTCGACGATGATCGCGTCGAACTTGCCCCGGCGCTTCACCAGCCCGTCCATGATCCGGATCAGGTCGCCGCGCACCGTGCAGCAGACGCAGCCGTTGTTCATCTCGAACACTTCCTCGTCGGCGCCGACCACGAGGTCGTTGTCGATGCCGATCTCGCCGAATTCGTTGACGATCACGGCGTATCGCTTGCCGTGATTCTCGGTGAGGATCCGGTTGAGGAGCGTGGTCTTGCCCGCACCGAGATAGCCGGTGAGCACGGTCACCGGGATCTTGCCGGAGGTCGATCCAGCTGGGACGCCGGTTTGGGCGGGAGCAGGGCTCGTGTCGGTCATGGCGAATCTTCGGGCTGTGACGGAGGATCGGGCCGGGCTGGGCCCACGACCGTTGTCATATTGTAACAAATCCCGGCAAAGGAAGACGGAGCCACACGGTTTCGCGACCGGGGCCGCCCATCGATTGCACGTTGGACAAGCTTTGCTCTAGGCACGCGGGGTCGCCGGGGAACATCCGCGCGATTCGCCACAGAAAAGCACCAGCGATCGCATTGATAGGGGTAGCGTTCCGCGCGAATCCTATCCGCTTGAGTCAGCCCGGTCTCTTCGTCCGGACGCAGAAGAACACGCCCATGGACGCCCGAAACCCGCTGGAACAGGACGACACGACCCTGGCGCCGCCGCGCAGGCGCCGGTTGTCGGGTCCGCTCGTCATCGTTCTGCTCCTGGCAGCCCTGGGCGGCCTCGCCTTCGCCTTCCCGGATCGGGCCCGCGAGACGGCCTCGCATGTCGCCGGCTCGGTGACCGGCCTGTTCGGCGGTTCGAGCAACCCCGATCCGGGCATCGACGCCGTGAAGGCCGGCCCGGTGGAGCGGGTGTTCCGGCCCTCCAAGGAGCAGCGCGCCGCCTTCGAGATCCTGCCGGTGGCCACGCAGGTGTTCCGGCCGGAGGGAGCCGCCGAAGGGCGCATCGCCCTCAACGACGACGACAACGTGCCGGTGGTCTCGCCCTATGCGGGCCGGGTGACCAAGGTGCTGGTCCGCGCGGGCGACGACGTGAAGGCCGGCGACGTGCTGCTGACGCTGGAGGCCACCGACATGGTCCAGGCGCAGAACGATTATCAGGCGGCGCTGAACAACCTCGGGAAGCAGCAGGCGCTGCTCAAGCTCGACCAGACCATCGCGCAGCGCCAGCAGGAGCTGTTCCAGGCCAAAGCCACGGCGCTCAAGGACTACCAGTCGGCCCAGAACGACGTCATCGCCGCCCAGAGCGACCTGAAGACCGCCGAGGCGGCGCTGGACGCGGTGAAGAACCGCCTGCGGCTCCTCGGCAAGACCGATTCCGAGATCGCCGCCTTCGAGAAGAAGGGCACGATGAGCCCGGAGACGCAGATCCGGGCGCCGATCCCTGGCACGATCGTCCAGCGGAAGGTCGGCATCGGGCAATATCTCTCGGCCTCCAGCGATCCGGTCTTCGTGATCGGCGACCTGTCCACCGTCTGGCTCGTGGCCAACGTGCGCGAGAGCGAGATTCCGAAGATCCGGATCGGCCAGGAGGTCGAGGCGAAGGTCGCGGGCTTCGGCACACGGGTGTTCAAGGCCCGGGTGAACTACATGGCCTCCAGCCTCGATCCGGCGACGCGCCGGCTCGCCGTGCGCAGCGAGGTCGACAACCCCGACCGGGTGCTGCGGCCCGAGATGTTCGCCACCTTCACGATCATCACCGGCAAGGGCGAGCCGAGCCCGAGCATCCCGGCGGCGGCGATCGTGTACGAGGGCGACCGCACCCATGTCTGGGTGGCGCGGCCGGACGGCGCGGTCGAGGCGCGCGACATCAAGCTCGGGCTGATCAACGGCGACAGCGCCCAGGTTGTCGACGGGTTGAAGGCGGGCGAGCAGGTCGTGACCCGCGGCGCCCTGTTCATCGACCGGGCCGCCTCCGGCGACAAGGCGTCCTGAGCGAGGATCCGGTCCGATGAACGCGCTGATCGCCTTCTCGCTGCGCCAGCGCGTGCTGGTGGTTCTGCTGTTCGTGGTGATGCTGGGCATCGGCTACGGCGCCTACACGCAGCTCAACATCGAAGCCTATCCCGACCCGGTGCCGCCCCTGGTCGACGTGATCACCCAGAACCCGGGGCAATCCGCCGACGAGATCGAGCGCTACATCACGATTCCGCTGGAGGTCGCGCTCGCCGGCATCCCGAACGCCCAGGTGGTGCGCACCATCTCGCTGTTCGGCCTGTCCGACGTGAAGGTGCAGTTCAACTACGAGTACACGTACGAGGAGGCGCTGCAGCGGGTGCTCAACCGCCTGTCGCAGGCCCCATCCCTGCCGAACGGCGCCACGCCGCAGATCTCGCCGACGAGCCCCGTGGGCGAGATCATGCGCTACAAGCTGGTCGGCCCGGCGGGCTACTCGCCGATGGACATGAAGACCCTTCAGGACTGGGTGCTGCAGCGCCGGTTCAAGGCGATCCCCGGGGTGGTCGACGTGACCGCCTTCGGCGGCAAGGCCAAGGAATACGAGATCGCGGTCGACCTGAACCGCCTGCAGGCGCAGGGGCTGACCCTCGTCCAGCTGACCACGGCGCTGAACAACGCCTCGATCAACGTCGGCGGGCAGACGCTGAATGTCGGCCAGCAATCGGCCGTGGTGCGCGGCATCGGCCTGATCCGCGACATGGACGACATCAAGGACACGATGATCAGCCTCGTCAACGGCACGCCGGTGCTGGTGCGGGACGTGGCCGAGGTGCGCGTGTCGAACGCGCCGCGGCTCGGCATCGTCGGCCATGACGACCAGCCCGACGTGGTTGAGGGCATCGTGCTGATGACCCGCGGCGGCAAGAGCCTGCCGACCCTGGAACGGGTCGAGGCCGAGATCGACAAGATCAACAGCTCCACGATCCTGCCGCCCGACGTGAAGATCGAGCGGATCTACGACCGGTCGGGCCTGATCCACACCACCACCCATACGGTGATGCACAACCTCGTCTTCGGCGTGGTGCTGGTCTTCGTGGTGCAGTGGCTGTTCCTGGGCTCGCTCACCAGCGCGATCATCGTGGCGGCGACGATCCCCTTCGCCCTGGGCTTCGCGATCCTGATCCTCGTGGTGCGGGGCGATTCGGCGAATCTGCTGTCCCTCGGCGCGATCGATTTCGGCCTGATCGTCGATGCCACCGTCATCATGGTCGAGAACGTCTTTCGCCACATCGCCGAGCCCGACCACGTGAAGGGCGAGGCGCCCCCGGCGGGGCTGACCGGGCGGCTCGGCACGATCGCGATCGCCGGCCGCGAGGTGAACCGGGCGATCTTCTTCTCGGCCACCATCATCATCGTCGGCTTCCTGCCGCTGTTCACGATGACGGGCGTCGAGGGCCACATCTTCGGGCCCATGGCCAAGACCTACGCGTACGCGCTGATCGGCGGCTTGCTCGCGACCTTCACGGTCTCGCCCGCCCTCTCGGCGCTGATGCTGCCTAAGAACCTGGAGGAGCGCGACACCCTGATCGTGCGGGTGCTGCGCGTCGGCCACGAGGCGGCCCTGCGCTTCGGCCTCCGGAATCGGGTCCTGGCGCTCGGCGTGATGCTGGCGGTGCTGCTCGTCTCGGGCCTCGCGGCGCGCAACCTCGGCCTGGAATTCCTGCCGCGGCTCGAGGAGGGCAACCTCTACGTGCGCGGCACCATGCCGGCCTCAATCTCGCTGGAGGCCGGCAACGCCTACGTCCAGCGCCTGCGCAAGATCTTCCAGGAAGTCCCGGAGGTCGTCACCGTGCTGTCGCACCAGGGCCGGCCGAACGACGGCACCGACGCGACCGGCTTCTTCAACGTCGAGATCCTGGCGCCCCTGAAGCCGATCGACCAGTGGCGCAAGGGCCTCGACAAGGAGACCCTGATCGCCAACCTGAACAAGCAGCTGGAATCAGAGTTTCCGGGCATCGAGTTCAACTTCTCCCAGTATATCGAGGACAACGTCCAGGAGGCGGCCTCCGGGGTGAAGGGCGAGAACTCGGTCAAGATCTACGGCAGCGATCTCGCCCAGCTCACCAAGACCGCCAACGCCGTGAAGGCGGCGCTCGGCACCGTCCAGGGCATCACCGACCTGTCGGTGTTCGAGTCGCTGGGCCAGCCGACGGTGCGGATCGACGTCGACCGCCACAAGGCCGCCCGGTACGGCCTCTCGATCGGCGACGTGAACACCACGATCCAGGCGGCGATCGGCGGCCAGACCGCGGGCGACCTCTACGAGTACGGCTCGGACCGGCACTTCCCGATGCGGGTGCGGCTGGCCAAGGAGTACCGCTCGTCGCTCGCCGGCATCCGCAACATCGCGGTCGGCGCCCAGAACCCCAACGGCGGCGTGATCCAGGTGCCGCTCTCCGAGATCGCCGATGTCGACCTCGTCTCGGGCGCCTCGTTCATCTACCGCGAGGATCAGGAGCGCTACATCCCGGTGAAGTTCTCGGTGCGCGGGCGCGACCTCGGCAGCGCGGTGATCGAGGCGCAGCGCAAGGTCGCCGATGCGGTGGACCTGCCGCCGGGCTACCGGCTGGAATGGGTCGGGCAGTTCACCAACCTGCAGGAGGCGGCGCACCGGCTGAGCCTCGTGGTGCCGATCACGCTGCTGCTGATCGCCCTGCTCCTCTACATCAACTTCTCCTCGGTGGCCGACATGCTGCTGACGCTGTCGGTGATCCCGATGGCGATGATCGGCGGCATCTTCGCCCTGTCGCTGACCGGCACGCCGTTCTCGATCTCGGCGGCGATCGGCTTCATCGCCCTGTTCGGCATCTCGACCATGGAGGGCGTGATCCTGCTGGCCTACTACAACCAGCTCCTCGACGAGGGCTGGAGGAAGCAGGAGGCGGTCTGGCACGCCGCCGTGGTGCGCATGCGCCCGGTGATGATGACCTGCGTGGCGGCCTGTGTCGGCCTCCTGCCGGCCGCCGTCTCAACCGGCATCGGTTCGCAGGTGCAGAAGCCCCTGGCGCTGGTGGTGGTCGGCGGCATCATCCTGGCGCCGAACCTGATCCTCGTGGTCGTGCCGGTGCTGATCTCCCTGTTCTCCCGGCGCAAGCCGAACCCGGACGCGCAGGCGCGGACAGAGCATCGGGCCGCCGCGTGAGCCGGCTCATAAGCAGGGTGCGGCTCGTTGCAGGCGCGCCACAACGGGCTGCCGGCGCGCGCCATCTGGGGACGGCTGCATTGACTTGGACGGGCTCCGCGCCGCTCTACCACGATGGGGTTTCCGGGGGCGGAATGGTGATGCGTGCGCCGAAACGGTGCGGACGGGCGGTGGCCGTGCTGGCCGCATCCCTGTCGCTATCGGCCTGCGCGGTCGGTCCGAACTACGTGCCGCCCGAGGTTCCGCCGGTCAGCCGCTACACCCGAGAGCCGCTGAAGAACCCCTCGGCCGCCGATGCCGTCCGCACCCGGCAGGGCGGATCGGCCGACCAGAGCTTCGTGTCCGGTGCCGACATCCCGGGCCAGTGGTGGACCCTGTTCCACTCGAAGGCGCTGAACCGCCTCGTCGAGCAGGCGCTCGCCAACAACCCGAACCTCGAAGCCGCCCAGGCCGCGCTGCGCATCGCCCAGCAGAACGTGCTGGCCCAGAAGGGCACGCTCTATCCGAGCCTGACCGCGACCCCGCAGATCCAGGGCGCCCTGGCGCCGGGCCTCGACCTGCAATCGCCCCTGCAGAACCAGGCCCAGTACCTCTACAGCCTCTCCACCCCGCAGGCGGTCGTCTCGTACAATCCGGACGTGTTCGGCGGAAATCGCCGCCAGATCGAATCGCTCGAGGCCACCACCGAGAACCAGCGCTTCCAGCTGGAGGCCGCCTATCTCAGCCTCACCGGCAACGTCGTCGCCGCCGCGATCCAGGAGGCGTCCCTGCGGGCGCAGATCGAGGCGACCCGCCGGGTCATCCAGGCGCAGACCGAGATCCTGCAGCTCTACAACAAGCAGCTCTCGCTCGGTCAGATCGCGGGCGCCGACGTGGTGCAGCAGCAGGCGGCGCTGGCCCTGTCCCAGCAGCTCCTGCCGCCGCTGGAAAAGGCGCTGGCGCAGCAGCGCAACCTGCTCACCGCGCTGGCTGGCCGGCTGCCCTCGGACGAGGTCAGCGAGACCTTCGAGCTCTCGGCCCTGCGGCTTCCGACCAAGCTGCCCGTCAGCCTCCCCTCGCGGCTGGTGCAGCAGCGTCCGGACGTGAAGGCGGCCGACGCGCTGGTCCAGCAGGCGAGCGCGAATGTCGGCGTCGCCCTGGCCAACCGCCTGCCGCAGTTCAGCCTGACGGCGACCGGCGGTTCCAGCTCCACGCGGATCGCGCAGGTGACCAATCCGGGAGCCGCGTTCTTCACGATCATCGGGCAGGCCACGGCGCCGATCTTCGATGCCGGCACGCTGTTCCGGCGCCAGCGGGCGGCGGAGGAATCGCTCACCCAGGCGGAGGCGCAGTACAAGGCGACGGTGATCACCGCCTTCCAGAACGTCGCCGATGCCCTGCGGGCGCTCCAGGCCGACGCAAAGGCGGTGGCCGCCGCCGATGCCGCGGTCAGCGCCACGAACCAGAGCCTCGGGCTGATCCGCAAGCAGTACACCGCGGGGGCGGTCACGTCCTCGCAGGTGCTGATCGCGCAGCAGGGCTATCTCTCGGCGCTGATCACCTCGGCGGGCGCCCGCGCCACGCAATACGCCGACACGGCGGCCCTGTTCGTGGCCCTCGGCGGCGGGTGGTGGAACCGCGCCGACGTGGCGCCGCCCCCGCCCGAGAAGGATCCGCTGAAGATCCTGTGACGTCGCCCGGATGGCTCCAGCCGTGGTTTCGAAAGGTCGAGACCTTTCGCGGGTCCAGGGCGGAGCCCTGGAGTCCTTCAGGGCTCCGCCCTAAAAACCCGCCAAACGGCACGCCCTTTGGAATCCCGGAATCTGAAGTCAGACAGACCCTCACGCGTACATCGCGATGGCGTCCTGCAGCATCTGGTCGGCGGTGCTCATCACCTTGGTGTTGGCCGTGTAGGCCTGCTGGGTCTCGATCATCTTCGAGAACTGGTCCGCGATGCCGGCATTCGATTGCTCCACCGCACCGGCCTTCAGGGTCGCGCCGTTGAGGCCGTAGCTCGGCGTCTCGGACTGGCCGTTGGCCACGTAGGCGCCGCCGTCGAGGGAGGTCAGGTTCTCCTGCGTGCCGAACTGCGCCAGCGTCAGGGTGCCGAGCGGCACGGTGCTGCCATCCGCGGCGGTGCCCGTCATGGCGCCGGCTGAGGAGACCGACAGGTCCGCGAGGGTGTTGGCGCCGGTCGGCACCGTGACCGGCGCGGTCGCCGAGGGACCGGCGAACAGGTAGTAGCCGGCGCCGTTGACGAGGTAACCGTTGGCATCCGGGGTGAAGTCACCGCGCCGCGTGTAGGCGGTCTGGCCGGTGAAGGTCGGGCTCTGGTCGGTGCCTGTGTTGTCCCGGACGATGAAGTAGCCGTTGCCCGAGATGCCGAGGTTGGTCGAGACCCCGGTGGATTGCATCGTGCCCTGGATGCCGAGCGTGTCGCGCGTATTGCTCGCCACACCGCCCGATTGCTGCGGCCCGCGGCCGGTCTGCGCCAGCATGTCGGCGAAATGCGTCTCGGTGGTCTTGAAACCCGCCGTCTGCGTGTTGGCGATGTTGCCCGAGATGTTGTTGAGCGCAAGGGACTGGGCCGATGCGCCGGAAATCGAGTTGGCGAGCGCGGCGTAGAGGCTCATCGGGGTCTCCGTGCGTCGGAGCGGCGGGAATCATCCGACGGGACATCATAGGCGCGCGCTATGGTTAACCGGCGGTGTGTTGCTGGTTTCGCAGACGTCCTTGCGTGCAGCGAAGCAATCCCGTCTCGCGCCGCGGCTCCGAACGTCGCGCCGCCCTGGGCCGCTTCGCTGCGCGCGCGATGACGGCGCTGGTCGAACGGGCCGTGCCGGTCACCGGCCGATCACGCTCAACACGATCTCTCGCCGGTGCGGCCGGTCGCGGTGCTCGATCAGGTAGATCCCCTGCCACGTGCCTAGCGCCAGCCGGCCATTGACCAGGGGTATGCTCAGCGCCGAATCGGTCACCAGGGTCCGGATATGGGCCGGCATGTCGTCCGGCCCCTCGGCGCCGTGGACGTAGCCGGCGTGGCGCGGCGCGAACCCGTCGAGGGCGGTCATCAGGTCGGTCTGGACGTCGGGGTCCGCGTTCTCCTGGATGGTGAGCGAGGCCGAGGTGTGCCGGCAGAACACCGTCACCAGCCCGTCCCGGAGGCCGCTGTCGCGGACGAACGCCGATACCGCCTCGGTAAAGTCCGTAAACCCCTGCCCCGGCGTCGCGATGGTGAGCCGCCCACTGGCGTGGCGCTCGACCGCGCCCGCGGCGAGCGTCTCGACCGGACTGATCTTCCCCTGCCCTCTGCCCTGCCTCATGCGTCCGTCTCCAGCAGCGTCGCCCCCGGCGCGACCTCGCGCTCGCCCCGGGCGAGGATGCGTTCCAGTACGTCGATCCGGTCGGCCTCAGCGGGGGGCTTGTCCCAGCGGATCCGGCTGACCCGGGGGAAGCGCATCGCCACGCCCGACTTGTGCCGGGTCGAGCGCTGCACGCCCTCGAAGGCGATCTCCAGCACCAGCCCGGCCTCGCGCCCATGGGCGACCTCGCGCACCGGCCCGAACCGTTTGGTGGTGTTGTTGCGGACGTAGCGGTCGAGCTTGGCGAGCTCGGCATCGGTGAAGCCGTGATAGGCCTTGCCCACCGGAACCAGCTCGTCCCCGCCCTCGGGGGCCGCGCGCCAGACCCCGAACGTGTAGTCCGAATAGAAGGACGAGCGCTTTCCGTGGCCGCGCTGGGCGTACATCATCACGGCGTCGACCACGTGGGGCTCGCGCTTCCACTTCCACCACGGGCCCTTGGGACGGCCCGGCAGATAGGGGCTGTTGCGGCGCTTGAGCATGATGCCCTCGATCGCCTCGGCATCGTCGCCCGCCCCCACCGAGGCCGGATCGGCCCGGGCGGCGGCGAGCGCCTCCCAGTCGGCGAAGGGCACCAGCGGCGAGATGTCGACGCGGGCGTGATCGAGGCGCGTGACCAGGGCCTCCAGCTTCTCCCGCCGCTCCACGAACGGGTCGGCCCGCAGGTCGTCGCCATCGAGGGTCAGCAGGTCGTAGGCCCGCACATGGGCGGGGAACTCATCGAGGAGCTTGCCCGTCACCGCCTTCCGGTTGAGGCGCTGCTGGAGCACGTTGAAGCTCTGGACCCGGCGCTCGCGCAGGATCAGCAACTCGCCGTCGAGGGTGCCGGTGAAGGTGATCGCCTCGGCGAGATCGGGGAACGCCCCGGTGATGTCCTCGCCGGTGCGGGAATAGATTTTTCCCACCTGCTCCCCCGCCCGGTCGCGACCGCCAACGAGCTGGACGCGGATGCCGTCCCATTTCCACTCGGCCGAGAAGGCCTCCGGCTCCAGCTTCTCCAGGTCGTCCTCTTCCTCGATCGGATGGGACAGCATCGGCGGCCGGAACGGGGCCGGGTTCAGGGTCTCGGGCCGTTCGGCCCGGCCCTCGACCCAGGCGAACAGGGTCTCGAAGGGCGGCGTGAGCCCGTGCCAGACCTCCTCGACGGCGTCGGCATCGTGGCCGCCCAGCGCGCCGACCGCCGTCTTGGCGAGCCGCGCCGAGACGCCGACGCGAAGGTTGCCGGTGACGAGCTTCAGGAGCGCCCAGCGGCCGGTCTCGTCGAGGGCGTCGAGCCAGTCCGCGAGGTGCTGGGGGAGTTCGCGCTTGGGGATGGTGGCGAGGGTTTCCACGACTTCGGCCAGGGTCGGGACGTGGGGCGGCGGGTTGTTGTGGCCGAGGCCTGCTGGCGCATCCCGGCGTGAGACAGCTGAGTTTGTCTCGCTCGGCCGCCCGGGTGTCGCGACGAGCCCCCTCTCCCGCTCGGGAGAGGGGACCTGCGCCTCATCCGGCAGTGTGAGAGCCCTGTCGCTCCCGCGATCCGGTGCCAAGGGCGTGGCGGGCCAGATCAGCGCCGTCGTCTCCGCGAGATCGCCCACGTAATTGTGCGACAGCCGGAACAGCACCGGGTCGATCCGCTCCTCCACCAGCCCCCGGATCAGCGCCGGCTTGGCCTCGCGAAAGCTCAGCGTGCCCGTCATGGCGCCCAGCGCGTAGCCGCGCTCCGGATCGGGCGTGCGGGCGAAATAATCCTGGAGCATCCGCAGCTTGGCGTTGCGGCGGGGCTCGTAGGCGAGGCGGTCGAGGAGATGGGCGAAGTCGTTCACGCGGCCGCCTCCGTCTCGGGGCCGGGCTCCGTGGGCGCAGGCTCGGCCTCACCGTCGTCGCCATAGCCCAACAGGTGCAGCGGCTTCGCCCGGATGCCCTGCGTCCCGCACCAGTGGACCAGCGCATCCTCCTGCCCGTGCGTCACCCAGACCTCTCCGGCGCCGGTGTCGCGGATGGTGCGGCACAGGTCCGGCCAGTCGGAATGGTCGGAGATCACCATCGGCAGCTCCACGCCCTTCTGGCGGGCCCGGGCGCGCACCCGCATCCAGCCCGAGGCGAAGCAGGTGACCGGATCGGGAAATTTCCGTGACCACAGATCCTGCATCGACGAGGGCGGACAGATCACGATCGCCCCGTGCAGATCCTTGCGCTCGGCCGCCACCACCTTCGGCGTGTCGCCGAGCGGCAGCCCCTCCTCCTTGTAGAGGGCGGTGAGCTTCTCCATCGCGCCGTGGAGATGGATCGGCCGGTCCCAGCCCTCCTCGCGCAGCAGGGCCATCACCCGCTGCGCCTTGCCCAGCGCGTAGGCGCCGACGATGTGGGCGCGCTCCGGGAACAGCCGCACGGAGTCGAGGAGCTTGCGCACCTCGCCGCGCGTGTCGGGATGCGTGAAGACCGGCAGGCCGAAGGTCGCCTCGGTGATGAACACGTCGCAGGGCACCACCTCGAAGGGCAGGCAGGTGGGATCCGGCGCGCGCTTGTAATCGCCCGAGACCACCACCCGGGCGCCCTCCCGCTCGATCGCGATCTGCGCCGAGCCAAGGACATGGCCCGCGGGGGCGAAGCGCACGGTGACGTCGCCGACGCGGATGTCTTCGCCCAGACGCGCCTCCTGCCGATGTTCGCAGAAGTCCGCGCCGTAGCGCACCGCCATGATCCGCAGGGTCTCGGGCGTCGCCAGCACGTGGACGTGGCCCGAGCGGGCATGGTCGGCATGGCCATGGGTGATCAGCGCGCGCTCCACCGGCCAGGTCGGATCGACATGGAAGCCTCCGAGGGGGCAGTAGAGACCCTCGCGGGTCAGGGTCAGGAGATCGCTGGCGCGTATCGGCATCGGGTCCGTGCTGCCGGTGGAGTCCGCCGGTGGCCCCGATAGAGTGGCGCCCCCGAACCGGCAGACGCATGGCCCCGCAGCACAGTTCCGGCGATCTCCTCGCCGACCGCCGCTATCGCTACGCGGAGGCCTGCCTGGACGAGGGCGACCACGCGGCCGCCGCGGATCTCGCCGAGCAGGTTCTGGAGATCACCCCGCGCTACGCCCCGGCCTGGCTGCTGCTCGGCCGGGCGCGGGAGGGGCTTTCCGCATCGCGCGGCGACCCGGCGCTGCGCGACGCCGCGGCCCGGGCCTATGCCTGCGCCCTCGACATCGACCCGGACGATACGCTGGGCGTCCGGGCCCAGCTCGTCCGTCTGGGTGCGGGCGATGGCCTCCCGGCCCTCTCCCCCGCCTACTTGAAGGCCCTGTTCGACGGCTACGCACCGCGCTTCGAGCGCCATCTGGTCGGGGGCCTCGCCTATATCGGCCCGGATTTGGTCCGCGACGCCCTCCCCCGCCTGCCCGAGCGCTTCGGCACGGCCCTCGATCTCGGTTGCGGCACCGGCCTGATGGGCGCGGCGATCCGTGAGCGGGTCGATCACCTGACGGGCGTCGACCTCTCGCCGGCCATGCTGGCCCTGGCGCGCGCCAAGACGTGGCAGGGCCGCCCGCTCTACGACCGCCTCGTCGAGGGCGAACTCGGTGCGTTCCTGACGGGAGAACCGGAAAACTCCGCCCACCTCTGCCTCGCCGCCGATGTGCTGATCTACGTGGCGGATCTCGGCCCCGTCCTGGCGGGGATCGGCCGCGCCCTGCGGCCGGGCGGGCTCGCGGCCTTCACGGTGCAGTCCCATGACGGGACCGGTGCGATCCTGGGCGCCGATGGGCGCTACGCCCATGCCGATTCCCACATCGCGGAGGCCGCGACTGCTGCCGGCCTCGAAATCCTCACCCTGCGTTCGGCCGGGGTCCGGCGGGAGGCCGGACGGCCGGTGCCGGGCCGCGTCGTTGTGTTACGCCGCACCGCGGCATGAAACGGCTGCGCTATTCGTCCATAGTCAGTCGGTCGCGACGGGTGCGGCCGCTGTATCGGGGAACAGCATGGCGGATTATGGCAATCGGACGGGCCTCGGCACACCGGAGCACAAGCCCGAACCGCCCGCCGACAAGTCCTTTCCGGCCGATCCGCGGAGCCGCATCCCCTTCGCCATCGCCCTGGCCATGCTGGCGGGCTGCGCCGATTCCATCGGCTTCCTGGAATTCTCGCAGCTCTTCATGTCGTTCATGTCGGGTAACACCACGCGCTTCGGCGTGGCGGTGGCCAATGCCGACTGGGAGAACGTCACCCGGGTCGCCAGCACGATCTGCATCTTCTGCTTCGGCGCGTTCCTGGGCACGCTGATCGCCGCCTGGGTCGGGCGCTGGCGCTTGGCCGTGCTGCTGACCCTTCAGGCACTGCTGCTGGCGGGCGGGCTCCTGATGCCCTGGGGCACCTTCGCGTATCCGCTCCACGCCTATCCGATCGTGCTGGCGCTGGGGCTCCAGAACGCGACGCTCCAGGACGAGGGCGGCCGCTCCATCGCGCTGACCTACGTCACCGGCGCGGTGGTACGCTTCGGCACCGGCTGCGCCAACCTGCTGCTCGGGACGGTGGCGCCGTCATTCTGGATCCAGGCGCCGCTCTGGGCCGGGCTCAGCACCGGCGCCGTGCTCGGCGGCCTGCTCGACCTGCGCTACGGCGAATCGGCCTTCCTGTTCCCGGCTGCCCTGGCGGCGATCCTGGCGCTGATCGCGATCGCCCTGACCATCGCCCGGCCGGGCAGCACCCTGGTGGCGGGCTCGTCGCCCGCCCCCGACGCGAACCCGAAGGCCGCGGTGATCGACGCGATCCATTGAGGCATCCGGGCGAAGGCCGCGGCGCGCCGGCGTTCCGCGACCTTCGCCCTGTTGCGGCTCACGCGGCCGCGAAGGCATCCCGCGCGATGCCGATGGCGTTGAGCGCCGCCGGAAAGCCGGCATACGGGATCATCTGCATCACCGTCTCGACGATCTCCTGGCGCGAGGCCCCGACGCGCAGGGCCGCCTGCATATGGACCTTCAGCTGCGGCGCGGCCGTGCCCATGGCGGTCAGGGCCGCCACCGTGGCGAGTTCCCGCGTCTTCACGTCGAGGCCCGGGCGCGCGAACACGTCGCCATAGGCGAACTCGACGATGTAGCGGCCGAGGTCGGGGGCGATGTCGTTGAGGCTCTCAATGACCGCCGCGCCCTGCGGCCCGCTGATGGCCCGGAGCTGGTCGAGCCCACGCTGGTAGCGATCCTGTGTTGCCGATCCGTCAGACGATTCTTCGGCCGGCGGAAGCGCCGCCGCGCCGGCCACCACGGTAGCTTGATCGACCCTCATTGGCTGTCTCCCCTTTGGGTTTCGCGATCGCGGTAATGTGCGATCTTCGCGTCGAGCGCCGCGATCAGAGCGCGAAGCTCCTCCTGACGCGCGACGAGGGCGGACCGGTGCGCCTCCAGCATGGTGCGCCGGGCACCGAGGGTGGCGTCGCCCTCCGAGCGCAGGCGGCTGTAGGCGAGCCGCTCACGGATCGGCATGTCCATGGCCTGGAGCTTCCCGAGGAAGCACGCCCAGGCGAGGTCGTCCGCCCCGTAGCTGCGCCGTCCGCCGCCGTCGCGGGCGGTGCGCGGCAGCAAGCCGATCCGCTCGTAGTAGCGGAGGGTATCGATGCTGAGGCCGCTGCGTCTGGAGGAGTCGCTGATCTTCATCGGCACGATTCGCTGCGCCGATGCGGTCTACTTGCTGGAGCGCACTCCAGGTCAAGGGCCCCCGTCGCGGCGGCTTCGTCGAACCACGACAGCGCTGGAACCGGCATCCGAAAGCGTGGTCAGCCCTCGGAATCCCGGACGTTGCCCCGCCCCTGCTTGATCGTGGCGCGGTTCTTCTTGGCGCCGATGCGCCGCTCCTGCGAGCCCCGGGTGGGCTTCGTCGGCCGGCGGATCGGGGGCGGGGGCTTGGCGGCCTCCGCCACGAGGTCGACGAGGCGCTGGAGGATCTCGGCCCGGTTGCGCTCCTGCGTGCGATGCCGCTGCCCGGTGAGCACGAGGACGCCGTCCTTGGTCATCCGCCGCCCGGCGAGCCGCACCATGTTGGCCTTGACCCGCTCGTCGATGGAGGGCGAGGCGAGGACCGGCCAGCGGAGTTGCACCGCCGTCTCGACCTTGTTGACGTTCTGGCCGCCCGCCCCGGAGGCGCGCAGGAACGACATCTCGATCTCGTCATCCGCGATGGCGATGCGCGGCGTCACCCGCAACGACATGGCGGCCTCCGGAAGCCTTTGTCACCGGCGCAGGCGGGAATGCAGAAACGGACCAGGATCGCCATATCGTCTCTCGTGATCCCCGGATCGTCATCCCCAACGGTGTCGGCGCCCCCGGGGTTCAGGCCGCCTCGTCCGGCGTGCGCGCCCGCACCGCGAGGGCGTGGAGCCCGCGCGTGAACGCCTCCTCCATCAGCGCGTTCACCAAGCGGTGCCGCTCGACGCGGCTCTTGCCCGCGAAGGCGGAGGCGACGATGTCGAGCCGGTAATGCGTTTCGCCCCCCGGGCGGGCCCCGGAATGGCCCGCATGCAGGTGCGACTCGTCGATCACGTCGAGCCGCTCCGGCGCCAGTTGCTCCCGCAGCCGCGCCTCCATCCAGTCCCGGAGCGTACCGCCCCCGTTCGCCCCGTCCGCCATCGCGTCGCGTCCCTCTCATCCGTCAAGCCCGATCCCGCGCATGCGTCATCAGGCCCGACACCCTTGTGTCTCAGGTCCGCCCCCTCATAATCGGCCCGTCATGGATCTCAACTCGCGCCTGTTCGACAGCATCCGGATCAAACCGTCCTGCGACGAGCCGAAGGCCGCGGCCGAGGGCGTCTGCGAGAGTCCGGGCTGCGCGCAGCCGGGACTCTATCGGGCGCCGAAGGGCCGGAAGGCGGAGGGCCAGTACTGGCGCTTCTGCATCGATCACGTCCGGGCCTACAACGCGACCTACAATTACTTCGACGGCATGAACGACGCCGCCGTGCAGGCCTACCAGAAGGATGCGATCATCGGTCATCGCCCGACCTGGGCGATGGGCGTGAACAAGAGTGGCCAGGCCAAGCCGGCGGACGAGCCGGCCCGCGACTGGGCCTATGTCGATCCGCTCGGCATCCTGCGTGGCGAGGGCGTCGGCGACACGCGCCGCCGCGCCCGCCAGCCCGAGCCGGAAAAGCCACGCCACTCGGCGACGGTGCGCCGGGCGCTGGACGTGATGGGGCTCGAAGAGGGCGCCGACACCGCCTCCATCAAGGCGCAGTACAAGGTGCTGGTGAAGCGCTTCCACCCCGACGCCAATGGCGGCGACCGCTCCTTCGAGGAGCGGCTGCGCGACATCATCCGCGCCCACGACGTGCTCCGGGCCGCCGGCCTCTGCTGACCGGCACGATGCATGCACGTCGGTTCTATCTCCCCATAGGGAAAACCACGCCGCGCAGCCCTATATGGTGTCCAGGCCGGTCGGTGGCGCGGGAACGCGCCGCCGTCTAAGAATGGCTCCGCCCCGCCGCGGAGGCCCGGCTCGACGTTCTTCCGCGCGGATGTTCCACTGTTAGGGAGTGGAGCGTCCGCGCCTTACGAGGTTCCGAATGCGCTC
This sequence comes from Methylobacterium sp. E-005, assembly GCF_022829725.1. Taxonomy (GTDB): domain Bacteria; phylum Pseudomonadota; class Alphaproteobacteria; order Rhizobiales; family Beijerinckiaceae; genus Methylobacterium. Next base: position 29,181 of record NZ_JAKSYG010000105.1, read on the forward strand.
TGACGACACGCCCGCCCGGCTCCCCGACCGCACCGTCTCCGTCCGTGAGGTCTTCGGCATCGACCTCGACCTCAAGGTCCCGGCCTATGCGGAGTCCGAGGAGCACGTCCCCGATCTCGACCCCGACTACATCTTCGACCGGGAGACGACGCTGGCGATCCTGGCCGGCTTCGCGCGCAACCGCCGCGTGATGGTCACCGGCTATCACGGCACCGGCAAGTCGACCCATATCGAGCAGGTCGCGGCCCGGCTGAACTGGCCGTGCATCCGCATCAACCTCGACAGCCACGTCTCGCGCATCGATCTCGTCGGCAAGGACGCGATCGTCCTGCAGGACGGCAAGCAGGTCACCGCCTTCCAGGACGGCATCCTGCCCTGGGCGCTGCAGAACAACGTCGCGCTGGTGTTCGACGAGTACGATGCCGGCCGCCCGGACGTGATGTTCGTGATCCAGCGCGTGCTGGAGCTGTCGGGCCGCCTGACGCTGCTCGATCAGAAGCGCGTGATCCGCCCCCACCCGGCCTTCCGGCTGTTCGCCACCGCCAACACGGTGGGGCTGGGCGACACGTCCGGCCTCTATCACGGCACGCAGCAGATCAACCAGGGTCAGATGGACCGCTGGTCGATCGTCACGACGCTGAACTACCTGCCGCATGACCGCGAGGTCGACATCGTCCTGTCGAAGGCGACGCACTACCGGGGCGATCAGGGCCGCGACATCGTCAACCGGATGGTGCGCGTGGCGGATCTCACCCGCAACGCCTTCATGAACGGCGACCTCTCCACCGTCATGAGCCCGCGCACGGTGATCACCTGGGCCGAGAACGCCGACATCTTCAAGGATATCGGCTTCGCCTTCCGGGTGACCTTCCTCAACAAGTGCGACGAGCTGGAGCGGACGCTGGTGGCCGAGTTCTACCAGCGCGCCTTCGGCAAGGAGCTGCCCGAGAGCGCGGTGAACGTCGCGCTGAGCTGACCCGCATGGAGGACGCAATGGCGCATCCGGCCCTGACGCACGAGGACGCCCCGGCGGCCCCGCACGCGCGAGGCCGGACGCGTTATGCGGACGATCTCTACACCTGGGTCCAGGAGCAGGTGGCACTGCTCCGCGCCGGCCGGGTGGACGCGCTCGACCTCGACAACATCGCCGAGGAGCTGAGCGACGTGGGCTCGGAGCAATACGACAAGCTCGAAAGCGCGATCGACGTGCTGTTGGCTCACGCCCTTGAGTGGGACCATCAGCCCGAACGACGCAGCCAAAGCTGGTCGCTGACGATCGCAGAGCAGCGGGTGCGCATCGACAGGCAGCTGCGCAAGAATCCCGGTCTCAAGGCGCGAATCGCAGAGGCTGTCTCGGACGGGTACCGGCTCGGCCGGATTCGAGCCGCCCGCGAGATGAAGCGCCCTCTCAAAGCCCTGCCGGCTGAGTGTCCCTATAATTGGGACAAGATCCTCAACCGCCCCTTCGCGTTCGACGACGACCGGTAGCTCCGCATGTCCATCTCCAACCGCAAGCCCGGCGAGCGCCGCGAACCCGTGGCCGAGCCCCTGAAGCGCTCGGTGGCCGGGTGCCTGCGCGCCATCGCCCGGCGCTCCGAGGTCGAGGTCACCTACGCCACCGACCGGCCGGCGCTCACGGGCGACAAGGCCCGCCTGCCCGAGCCGCCGCGCAAGCTGTCGGCGCAGGACGTCGCGGTGCTGCGCGGCAATGCCGACGCCATGGCGCTGCGGCTCGGCTGCCACGACGTGTCCCTGCACCGCCGGTTCGCCCCCGAGAACGCCGCCGCCCGGGCGGTCTACGATGCGGTCGAGCAGGCCCGGGTCGAGGCGATCGGCTCGCGCCGGATGGCGGGCGTGGCCAGCAACATCTCGGCGATGCTGGAGGACCGCTATCACCGCGGCGGCAAGTACGAAAACATCACCGACCGGGCCGACGCCCCGATGGAGGATGCCGTCGCCCTGATGGTGCGCGAGCGGCTCACCGGTCAGCAGCCGCCCGAAGCCGCGGCCAAGATCGTGGAGCTGTGGCGCGCGCATATCGAGGCGAAGGCCGGCCCGAATCTCGATGGGCTGCTCGGCTCGATCGAGGACCAGCGCAAGTTCGCCCGCTCCGTGCGCGATCTCCTCACCTCGCTCGATATGTCGGACGAGACGCCGTTCGATTCCGAGGATGACGAGAACGACGACGAGAACGACGCCCAGGACGACGAGCAGAACCCGAGCGAGGGTGATTCGGAGGAAAAGAGCCAGGGCGAGCGCGCCGAGATCGAGACCTCGGAAGAAGCCTCGGACGAGATCGAGGAAGGCGCCCAGGAATCCGCCGACGCGCCTTCGGGTGAGCTGCCGGAGGAATCCGAGGACGCGGATTCGGAGGAGGCCTCCGAGGCCTCGCGCCCGCCTCAGCGGCAGGGCAACGAGGCGCGCGGGCCCGAATACCGGGTGTTCAACCCCAAGTTCGACGAAGTCATCCACGCCGAGGAGCTGTGCGATGCCGACGAGCTGGCGCGCCTGCGCTCCTATCTCGACAAGCAGCTCTCGCATCTGCAGGGCGTGGTCGGACGCCTCGCGAACCGCCTGCAGCGGCGTCTGCTCGCCCAGCAGAACCGCGCCTGGGACTTCGACCTGGAAGAGGGTCAGCTCGACCCGGCACGCCTCGTGCGCGTGGTCATCGACCCCTACCAGCCGCTCTCCTTCAAGCAGGAGAAGGACACGAATTTCCGCGATACGGTCGTCACGCTGCTCCTCGACAATTCGGGCTCGATGCGCGGCCGGCCGATCACCGTCGCGGCGACCTGCGCCGACATCCTGGCGCGGACGCTGGAGCGCTGCGGCGTGAAGGTGGAGATCCTGGGCTTCACCACCCGGGCCTGGAAGGGTGGCCAGAGCCGCGAGGCGTGGCTCGCCGCCGGCAAGCCGCCGAATCCCGGGCGCCTGAACGACCTGCGCCACATCGTCTACAAGTCGGCCGACGCCCCGTGGCGGCGGGCGCGCAAGAACCTCGGGCTGATGATGCGCGAGGGCCTGCTCAAGGAGAATATCGACGGCGAGGCGCTCGACTGGGCGCACAAGCGCCTGCTCGGCCGGCCGGAGCAGCGCAAGATCCTGATGGTGATCTCCGACGGCGCGCCGGTGGATGATTCGACCCTGTCGGTAAATGCCGGCAACTACCTGGAGCGGCACCTGCGCTGGATGATCGAGGAAATCGAGACGCGCTCGCCGGTGGAACTGCTCGCAATCGGCATCGGCCACGACGTGACGCGCTACTACCGCCGCGCCGTGACGATCATCGACGCCGAGGAACTCGGCGGCGCGATGACCGAGAAGCTGGCGGAGCTGTTCGAGGAGGACGGGGCGGCCGTGCCGACGGGCCGTATGCTGCGCGCGGCGGGCGGCCGGCGATAATCAGGTCCCCCCTTGCCGCGCGCAAGAGGCGATTCGTGCCGCGGAAGCCGGCTGATCCAGACCGAACCTCCCTAGATCCGGTTCGTGTTCGCAACTTGGATGTCGAAGCCCCCTTCGTCATCACGAGCGCAGGGAAGCGACCCAGGGCAGCGCGGGGCTTGTCAACGTGGCGCCACCTGGATTGCTTTGCTCCGCCCGCAAGGACGGCGCAGTGGCATCAGCCTTAAATCGACAGCAGCCGGTGGCCGAGCTTTGGATTGCTCGGACTGGCGGGTCTGCTGCGGACAAGCGTAGAAACCGCCGCGGCCTTCATGGCCACGGCGGTTGAAACATCCGCTCAGGAACGGTGAGAGCCCGAAGGCTCAGGCCGCTTCGGCCGGAGCCTCGGCGAGCTTCTTGTGGATCTCGCGCTTCAGGAGGCGGGCGGTCTGCGACAGGTCGCCCTCGCCAGCCTTGATCAGGAAGGCGTCAAGCCCGCCGCGGTGCTCCACCGAGCGCAGGGCGTGCGCGGTGACCCGCAGGCGCACGCGCTTGCCGAGCGCGTCGGACTGGAGGGTGACGTTGCACAGGTTCGGCAGGAACCGGCACTTGGTCTTGCGGTTCGAGTGGCTCACGAGGTGGCCGACCTGAACGGCCTTGCCGGTGAGTTCGCAGCGGCGCGCCATGATGACTTTAGATCCCGTCTCGTTCCGCTCGATGAAGACCCGATCGCAGCGGCGCGATCGTCGTCGCAGCGGGCGGCGCCCATTGCGGTTCCAGGTCCGGCGGAGTCCTGTTGAAGGCGCGAGCCTATAGGCGACGAAGCCGCACCGCGTCAAGGTATGAGGGAGGGACGGGCCGTCCCCGCGGTCCAACGGTCTGTTAACCACGATGCCGGGATATAGCCTTCTTCCACCCGCAGGAAGGCGCCTCACCCGGCTTCGGGCATCGCGAGGATGCCGCCAGCGGGTGTGTTCGTGAGGGCGGACGTGGGCCTGAAGGTCCTCGGCCGCTCGTCCTGGGATGCGATCCGGATCATGAGCGCCACGCCTGACCATCGGACGATCAAGACGCTGACGAAGCATGCCGCCGGACGGCTGGTCGTCAGCGCCCTCGCGGTCGCGGCGCTCGTCGCGCCGGCCGAGGTCGCCGCGCGCACCGGCCGGTCCAAGCGGGCTCCGGCACCGGCCGCCACCGTGGCGGTCGATTACAGCATCAACCTCGCCGGCCTGCCGATCGGCACCGCGCGCCTCGCCGGCTCCTTCGAGCGCGACCGCTACCTCATGGACGTGTCGGCCGTGCTCACCGGCCTGGTCGGCGCGATCACCGGCGGCAAGGGCTCGGCCCGGGCTTCCGGCACCTTCGCGGCGGCGCCCCAGCCCGGCGCCTTCTCGATCGCCACCCACACGGCGAGTTCCGGGATCGCGGTGCGCATGGCGCTGGCGCACGGGAACGTCGTGCAGGCCGAGATCACGCCGCCGCTCGTCGACATGCAGGACCGCGTGCCGGTCACCCCCGCCAACAAGCGGGGCATCCTCGATCCGGTCAGCGCGCTCCTGATGCCGACCCAGGGGCGCGGCGAGCCCCTCGACCCGGAGAACTGCAACCGGACCCTGCCGGTCTTCGACGGCGCGACCCGCTTCAACGTGGTGCTCAGCTACGCCGAGACACGGCCGGTGCAGAAGCCGGGCTATGCCGGCCCGGTCCTCGTGTGCACCGCCCGCTACCAGGCGGTGGCCGGCCACCGGCCGGACCGGCCGGGGGTGAAGTTCATGGAAGACAACCGCGAGATGTCGGTCTGGCTCGCCCCCGTCGAGGGGACGCGGGTGCTGCTTCCGCTGCGCATCTCGGTACTGACCACGGTCGGCACCAACATCATCGAGGCGACGCGCTGGAGCCAGGGCGGTACCGCGGCCACCACCGGGACGGCCGGGGCCGAACCGAACACGGCCAGCCTCGCGCAGGCGAGCGTACCCGGAGAATAGGAACCTTTGACCGGGGCCCGTTTTCCCGGCACGCCTGCCCGGCGCGGCGACCGCGCCAGGGAGGTCAGCCAATGCCCAAGGGCTACATCATCGTCCGGATGACGGTCACCGACCCGGACGCCTACAAGGACTACGCCGCCATGGCCTCCGAGGCCATGCGCAAGTACGGCTGCACGCCGCTGGTCCGCGGCGGCCGCAGCGAGGCGCTTGAGGGCGAGGCCCGGCCGCGCAACGTCGTGCTGCAATTCGAGTCCTACGAGGCGGCGCGCACCTACTATTTCTCACCCGAGTATCAGGCTGCCATCGCCAAGCGCCGGCCGGCGGGAATCGGCGAGGTGGTGCTGGTCGAGGGGGTGGACTGAGAGCCTCTCACCAAACGCCCGCTGCCCTGTCGCGGTCAGGGGGAGAACGCCCGGGGTCCGGGCGTTTTGCGAGGAGCTCTGAGCCGCCCCCTCGTTCGCCGGTCAGGCCGCCAGCGGGGCCCGGCCGTAATGGGTCGCGTAGGCGTTCTCCACCGCCGGAATGATCTCGACGATCGAGAACCACCGGTCCCAGAACGCCGTCTCGCGCAGGGCCTCGACGACGAGCTCGTAGGCGTGGTGGTCGGCGGCCTCCCAGACCCAGAGGTCGGTGAGGCGGGCCGTGTAGAACTCGGCGTCATAGAAGCGGAGCCGCACCGCGTCGGCGTGCCGGCGCAGGATCGGCTCGAAAGCCTCACGCAATCGCGCGAAGCGATCGTCGATCGGCAGGGCGAGCCATTCGGGGGATGTCTTCACCAGCATGAAGACGGTGAGCTTGGGGTCGAAGGTCTTGTCGGACATGGGGTTCTGCGCTCCAGAAGTCTGTCGGAACGTCGCGATGATGCCCTCGGCCGGCGCGGTGGCGAACTCGCGTTCATGAGCGCCGCTTCACCGCGCCGGCCGGCACTCAAGCCCCGGAAAAGTCCGGGACAATCGCGCTCCGCCGAGACCGTGCGGACGATCCTGGAGGGGGCGGCTCGCGTTCTGGAGGAGCGCGGCCTCGACGGCTACACGACCAACGCCGTCGCCGAGCGGGCGGGCGTCTCGATCGGTTCGGTCTACCAGTACTTCCCCGGCAAGGAGGCCCTGACCGCGGCCCTGGTGGCCCGGGAGACCGCCCTGCTGACCGAGGCGGTGCGCGCCGCGCCGGGCGCCGCGACGCCGGAGGACGGGCTGCGCCGAATCGTCCGCGCCTGCGTCGCCCACCAGATGGCGCGGCCACGCCTCGCGCTGCTGCTCGACCGGGAGGAGAGCCGGCTTCAACTCGCCGACCCGCTGGGCTCCGTCGCCATGGACCTGACCGCCGCGCTGCTGGCCCTGCTGGAGCGCCCCGGTGTTGCGCCGCCGGCCGAACCCGAGACCGCCGCGGGCGACCTCTTCGCCCTCGTCCGGGGCATGGTCGACGCCGCGGGCGAGCGCGGCGAGCGGGACGGCGTTGGCCTGGAGCGGCGCGTCCTGCGCGCCGTCCACGGCTATCTCGGCCTGCCACAGGCGGTGGCCTGAATCTTCACGATCCGCGCGATAATGCGCGGATGCGCTCGTCCATCCTCCAAATCGCCCTTTCCCTGATCGCCCTTGCCGGTCCGGCCGTCGCACAGCCGCTGACCGCCGGCACTGCGGAACCCGGCTGCGGCGGCGACGCCTTCTCGTCCGCCGAGATCGTCCAGCACCGAAGCGGCCCCCTCGTGGCGATGCCCGACACGCTCTGCGCCGACCTCGCACCTCAGCCGGGGACGCCGGCGACGCAGATCGACGTCTATCCGCAGATCGTGCCGCAGGGTGGACCGGTTGGACCTGGCGGCGGCGGCATCCCATATGGGGGAAGACCGAACCGGCCCTATCGTCCCTGACGCGACCGGCCGATAACACCCCTCCCCGCCCGCGCCGTCATGGCGCCGCGACGGCCTTCACCCGAAGGAACCGCCGACCATCGACGCGCTGCTCCGCCCCACGCCCAGCCGCTCGCTGTCCCGCGACGCCCGCGCCCGCGGGGTCACGGCGGTCCTCGGGCCGACCAACACCGGCAAGACGCATCTCGCCATCGAGCGGATGCTCGCGCACCCGACCGGGATGATCGGGCTGCCCCTGCGGCTGCTCGCCCGGGAGGTCTACCTGCGCGTCGTCGCCAAGGTCGGCCCGGAAAAGGTCGCGCTGGTGACCGGGGAAGAGAAAATAAAACCGGACCGGCCGCGCTACTGGATCTGCACGATCGAGGCGATGCCCCGCGACCTCGACGTGGCCTACGTCGCCATCGACGAGATTCAGCTCGCCGCCGACATGGACCGCGGCCACGTCTTCACCGACCGCCTGCTCTACGTCCGCGGCCGGGAGGAGACCCTGCTGATCGGCTCCTCGACCATGCTGCCGCTGGTCCAGAGCCTGATCCCCAACGTCCACACCACGACAAGGCCGCGGCTGTCGCAGCTCAGCTTCGCGGGGGAGAAGCGCCTGTCGCGCCTGCCCCGACGGACCGCCATCGTGGCGTTCTCGGCCGAGGAGGTCTACGCCATCGCCGAGCTGATCCGCCGCCAGCGCGGGGGCGCCGCGGTGGTGCTCGGCGCCCTATCGCCTCGGACCCGCAACGCCCAGGTCGAGATGTATCAGGCCGGCGACGTGGACTACCTCGTCGCAACCGACGCCGTCGGGATGGGCCTCAACCTCGACGTGGATCACGTCGCGTTCGCGGCCAACTGGAAGTACGACGGCACCCGCTTCCGCAAGCTGACCCCCGCCGAGATGGGCCAGATCGCCGGCCGGGCCGGGCGGCACCTCGCGGACGGCACCTTCGGCTCCACCGGCCGCTGCCCACCCTTCGAGGCCGAGCTGGTGGAGCGGCTGGAGAGCCACGATTTCGACCCGCTGCGCATCCTGCAATGGCGCAACCCGGACCTCAGCTTCGGCAGCCTGGAGGGGCTGCAGGCGAGCCTGGACGAGCATCCGCGCGAATCGGGCCTGACCCGCGCCCCCATGGGCGAGGACCAGCAGGCCCTCGAGATCCTCATGAAGGAGGAGGATATCCGCGACATGGCGCGCAGCGCCGCCACGGTCCGGCGGCTCTGGGACACCTGCGGCGTGCCGGATTACCGCAAGGTCCACCCCCAGGTGCATGCCGACCTCGTGGCCCAGCTCTATCGATTCCTCATGAAGGGGATGGCCGGGCGCATCCCCGATACGTGGTTCGCCGAGCAGGTGGCGATGATCGACCGGACCGACGGCGACATCGATACCCTGTCCCGCCGGATCGCCCAGGGACGCACCTGGACCTTCGTGGCAAACCGTCCCGACTGGCTGCGCGACCCAGAACATTGGCAGGGCGAGACGCGTCGGGTAGAGGACAGGCTGTCCGACGCCCTGCACGAACGCCTCGCGAGCCGCTTCGTCGACCGGCGCACAAGCGTCCTGATGCGGCGCCTGAGAGAGAACACGATGCTCGAAGCCCAAATCACCGCCGACGGTGACGTCACCGTCGAGGGTCAGCATGTCGGCCACCTTCACGGATTCCTGTTCGTCCCCGATGCGAGCGCTGAGGGGCACGAGGCCAAGACCCTGAGGAGCGCCGCCGAGAAGGCGCTCGCCGGGGAGATCGAGTCCCGGGCCGACCGGTTCTCGGCAACGGCCGATTCGACCCTCGTGCTCGCGCATGACGGGACGATCCGCTGGACCGGCGCGCCGGTGGCCAAGCTGACGCCCGGCGAGAAGCTGTTCGCCCCGCAGATCCGATTGCTGGCCGATGACAGCCTGACCGGCGCGCACCGTGAGAAGGTCGAGGCGCGCCTGGATGCGTGGCTGAAGGCCTACATCGTGCGCCTGCTCGGCCCGCTCATGGAGATCGAGACCGCCGCCGACCTCACGGGCCTCGCCAAGGGGATCGGCTATCAGGTGGTCGAGGCTTTGGGCGTGCTGGAGCGCTCGAAGGTTGCGCACGAGATGCGCAGCCTCGATCAGGACGGCCGCGGGGCCCTGCGCCGCCACGGCGTCCGGTTCGGCGCCTACCACATCTTCCTGCCGGCCCTGCTGAAGCCGGCGCCGCGGACGCTCGCCGCCCAACTCTGGGCCCTGCGCAACGGCGGTCTTGACCAGCGCGGCCTCGACGAGATCGCGCATCTCGCCGGCTCAGGCCGCACCTCGATCAAGGTCGATCGCGAGATCGCCAAGGGTCTCTACCGGGCGGCCGGCTTCCGGGTCAGCGGCGAGCGGGCGGTGCGCGTCGACATCCTGGAGCGGCTCGCCGATCTGATCCGGCCGGCGATCGCCTACCGGCCCGGCACGACGCCCGGCGCCCCGCCGGACGGCACCGCCGACGGCGATGGCTTCGTGGCGACCGTGGGCATGACCTCGCTGGTCGGTTGCTCGGGCGAGGATTTCGCCTCGATCCTGAAATCGCTGGGCTACGCGGTGGATACCCGCCCCGGGCCGGCCATCACGGTGCCGCTGGTCCCGGCGGCCGCCACGATTCCGGCCGCGACGGCCGCCGCCGAGGCTGCCTCCGACGCGGCCGTCACCGCGCAGGCGGATGCCGCCGAGCCGACCGGCGACGAGGCTCCGGCCGCGGAGGCGTCGACGGAAGAGGCCCCCGCCGCGGAGACCCGCGAGGCGGAGGCCGAGACCGGGGACGAGACCGCCGGTGACGCGCCCGCCGAGCCGGAGACCGCCGAGCCCGTGAGCCCCGCGGAAACGGTGGCGGCACCGGAGCCGGCAGTCGAAGCTCCTGCGGTCGAGGAGTCCGCGGTCGAAGAGTCCGCGGCCGAGGATCATGGCACGGCTGCGGTTTCGGCCGAGGCGGAACCCACGGCCGAGCCCGAGACCGCCACGGAAGCGACCGCGGGTGCGGCTCCGGAGCCCGCTTCCGCCGAGGCGGAGCCGGTCGCGGCGAGCGCCACGGGCGAAGCGGTCCCGGATTCTGCCGAGGCCGGGGGCGAGCCCGCCGGTGAGATTCCGCAGATCGAGGTCTGGCATCTCCAGCGCCATCAGCGCCCGGCCCATCAGCGCCCGCAGAACCGCCCGCGCGGCGCCGGCCGGGGCCGGGATGGTGGACAGCAGGGCCAGCCTCAGGGACAGGGCCGTCCGGACGGCAACCGGCCCGAGGGTGGCCGGCCGGAGCATCGCCGGGCCGAGGGCGGCGATGGCGGCCCGCGCCCCGGGCGCGACCGCGGCCCCCGGCGCGACCGCTTCGAGGGTGGCCGTCCGGAGCGCCGGGATGACCAACGGGGGGCCGAGCAGCGCCACGCCGGTCCGCGGCCCGACCAGCGACCGCCCCGGCGCGAGCGGGCGCCGGACCCGGATTCGCCCTTCGCCAAGCTGGCCGCGCTCAAGGCGCAGCTCGAGTCTGGCGACGGCGGGAAGCGCTGACCCCCGCGCATGCGGGATGATCGGCAGCGCCTCGACAAATGGCTGTGGTTCGCGCGTTTCGCGCGGACCCGTTCCCTCGCGGCGCGGCTCGCCGCGGATGGGTTCGTACGGGTGAACGGGCTCCGGGCGGAGAACCCCGCCAAGGGCCTCGCGGTCGGCGACGTGGTGACGGTGGCCGCGCCCCACGCCACGCTGGCGGTGCGGGTGACTGGCCTCGGCCTGCGGCGCGGACCGGCCCCCGAGGCGCGGCTGCTCTACGACAACCTGTCGGGCGATCCCGCCCCGCCGGAACTCTCCGAGTGACGAGGCGGGCCACAGCCGCGGAAACAGCGGCCGGGATGCGGCGCCCGTGCGCTTGTCAGCCCGAGAACCAGAGTCTAAGGCCGTTGCCTCCGAAGCCCGGCCTCGAGCCGGGCTGCACCGGCATTCCCTCGCAGTGCCACCCGGGCGTGCGGGCCATCCCGAGGCTCCGCCCGGGCCAAGTCGTGTTTGAGGACGAAGACATCCGATGACCTATGTCGTCACCGACAATTGCATCAAGTGCAAGTATACGGACTGTGTCGAAGTCTGTCCGGTCGATTGCTTCTACGAAGGCGAGAATATGCTCGTCATCCACCCGGATGAGTGCATCGATTGCGGCGTCTGCGAGCCGGAATGCCCCGCCGAGGCGATCAAGCCCGACACCGAGTCGAATCTCGACACGTGGCTGAAGCTGAACGCCGACTACGCCAAGACGTGGCCGAACATCACGCAGAAGAAGGAAGCGCCGGCCGACGCCAAGGAATGGGACGGCAAGTCCGGAAAGCTTGAGGCTTACTTCTCCCCCAACCCCGGCTCCGGCGACTGAGCCGGCCCGTCGATCCACAGGATTTCAGGACGGGCCCGGCACGGGCGATCCGATCCTGGGGACAGCTGCGGGTTACCGAGGCCGTGAGCCGACCTGCAAGGGGCGAAGCCCAGACCCGCGGCAGGCTCATTTCACTTCGGCCACGCCGGTGTAAAACGCGATGTCGCCGTGCATGGATGCCGTGCGCGAGCCTGCGCACGTCTTTCGGTATGCTTTGCTCTGGGCGTCGGATTGTGGTAGACAACCTGCCTGCCGTCGCTTGCGCCTGACGTGCTTCCTCCGGCTGAAACACCTTCGATCATCGTGGGTTAGGAGTGGTACGCGATCGACCGCCGAAGGTGTTTCGGCGGGAGGTCCAGGCTTTTGCACGGCCGCGCCGGGGAATTCCCCGGCCCTCGCGTAGAGCGGGGGCTCGGGAGCGGCGAGGCAAACCGGGTGTCCCGCCCGGAAGAACACGGTTTCGTGCGGCAGTGAATGCTGCGCGCCAGTGGAGGCCCTTCTCGCATGACCACAGCCAAGAAGACGACGACCGCAGGCCGGCAGGGTTTCAAGACCGGCGAGGCTGTCGTGTATCCGGCCCATGGCGTCGGTCGCATCACGGCGATCGAGGAGCAAGAGATCGCGGGCTACAAGCTTGAGCTGTTCGTCGTGTCGTTCGAGAAGGACAAGATGGTCCTGCGCGTCCCCACCGCGAAGGCCAACAGCGTCGGCATGCGCAAGCTCGCCGAGCCGGAACTGGTGAAGAAGGCCCTCGACCTGCTGACCGGCCGCGCCCGGATCAAGCGCACCATGTGGTCGCGTCGGGCCCAGGAATATGAGGCGAAGATCAATTCGGGCGATCTGCTGGCGGTTACCGAGGTGGTGCGCGACCTCTTCCGCTCCGAGGCGCAGCCGGAGCAGTCCTATTCCGAGCGCCAGCTTTACGAGGCGGCCCTCGACCGGATCGTGCGGGAGATCTCCTCGGTGAACCGCATCACCGAGACCGAGGCCCTGAAGCTCATCGAGCAGAGCCTCGCGAAATCGCCCCGCCGGGCCAAGAGCGAGGCGGAGCCTGAGGCCGAGGGTGAGAGCGACGGCGACGACATTCAGGAAGAAGCCGCCTGAGCGCAGTCTCCTGCCGCGGTGATGACAAACCCGGCCTTTGCGGCCGGGTTTTTTCTTGGGCACTCGAACCGACGCTCCGGGGCGCGACGTTTTCGCACCCGCTGGACTGGACACGCGATCCCCGCCCCCCATGTCATCTTAACGGAACACGAAATCGTGCCCGGCGGCTTGTCGCAAACTGGGGCAGCCGCGCGGAACTTTCTCCTTGAGCCTTCCGTTGTCGATGGCCAGGCGTCGCTTTGCGGCTGCGCCTGTGCGCCGGCCAAAAGGTCCGGCGCCGCACCAGCACTCGACAACAAGAGGCAGGCGGAATGGCTGAGATCGCAGGGATACGCAGGCAGTTCATCCGGACTGCGATGGAGGCACCCTTCCTGGCCCGGGAAGAGGAACGCGGCCTCGCCGTCAGCTGGAAGGATCATCGCGACGAGCGTGCCCTGCACCGCCTGATCTCGGCCCATATGCGCCTCGTCATCGCCCTGGCGGGGCGTTTTCGTCACTATGGCCTGCCGATGGCCGACCTCGTCCAAGAGGGCCATGTCGGATTGATGGAGGCTGCCGCCCGGTTCGAACCGGAGCGGGATGTCCGCTTCTCGACCTACGCGACGTGGTGGATCCGTGCCTCGATCCAGGACTATATCCTGCGGAACTGGTCGATCGTGCGCGGCGGTACGTCGTCGGCCCAGAAGGCGTTGTTCTTCAACCTGCGCCGCCTGCGCGCCCGGCTGATGCAATCCACTGAAGAGCATGTCGGCGACGAGATCCATCGCCGGATCGCCACCGCCATCGGCGTCTCGCGCGACGACGTCGCCCTGATGGATGCGCGCTTGTCCGGCCCCGACATGTCGCTCAACGCCCCCGTGGGCGAGGACAGCGATGCCTCCTCGGAGCGGATGGACTTTCTGGTCGATGGCGCCGATCTGCCGGACGAGACGGTGAGCGCCACCGTCGATGGCGAGCGCCGCCTCAGCTGGCTCCAGCAGGCGCTGACGGTGCTGTCCGAGCGCGAGCTGCGCATCCTGCGGGAGCGCCGGCTCGCCGAGGATCAGGCGACCCTGGAGGCGCTGGGCCAGCGGCTCGGCATCTCGAAGGAGCGGGTCCGTCAGATCGAGAACCGCGCCCTGGAGAAGCTGCGCCGCGCCCTCGCCGACCGCTTCCCCGCCGCGACCGGCAGCCCGCATATCGGCTGAACAGGCGCGGCAGCGTCGTTCGATGAAGCCCGGCCTCAGGTCGGGCTTTTTCATGTCTAGAGGTCTTTCTCCATCACCATGGCCTGAGACATGACGCGTTCGCCCTGGAACGGCTTGATCGCGCCCGTCATGTGGAATCCCATCCGCGTCCAGAAACCGACAACAGGATTGGTCTTCACCACCGCTAGGCGCAGAACACGCGCCCCCAGATCCGCTCGTGCGAAACGCTCGGCCTCGCCATAGAGCGCCCGACCCAGCCCGGCTCCCTGCGCGCTGCCACGGATAGCCAGAAGACCGATGAAGACTGTTCCAGCGCTTGGATAGCCGTCGATAAGATCGAGAAGGCCGACAGCGCGGGTACCGCTGCGTGCCAGAAACACATGTTTGCGCTGCGGCTCGCAGCCTGGCGGGCGGGTGCTGACGAATGCGTGGGCGGCATCCGCCCGCCGCCGAACTCCATCGACGGCCAGAGAGTAGGTCTCGAGTTCGTCGAATACCCCGTCGACATCCCGAAGGTTCTGTTTGGTGACAGCCTCAAGCGATAGGGGTTGGCCAAATCCCATTGCCGCCTTTCCTCAAAGCCGTCCGAACGCGTGACGCGGTTGCTACGCGGCCTGAATTGCCGCGTCGCGCCGCTCCCGCCGCTTGCGGCGGCGGCCGGGCTCCGGCGTGGCGTCGAGCCAGATCACGAGGGCCAGGGCGAAAAGCGCCGGCACCCCCAGGGCGAAGAACGCGCCGGTCCAGCCGAACAGACTGTAGGACAGGCCGCCATACCAACCGGACAGGGCACCGCCGACCCCCTGCACCGCGTTGACGCTGCCCAAGGCCGTCTGGGTCCGCCCGGAGCCCCAGGTCAGGTCTGCGATCACCACCGGGACCGCGACGCCGACGATGCCCGAGGCGACGCCGTCCAAGACCTCGGCGCCGATGAGCCAGACCGGATCGTCGATCAGCCCGGACATCACTGCCCGCACCGGCAACACCGCGAAGGCGACCATGAGGAGCTGGCGCCGCCCGCGCTTATCCGCGAGCGAGCCGGCAAATAGAGCCACGGGCACCATCACGAGCTGCGCCACCATCACGTAGCGCGCCGTCCAGGTGGTGGCGTCGGAGGCCGTGGCCACGAGCTTCTGGCCGAGCAGCGAGAGCATCCCGCCATTGCCGAGGTTGAACAGCGTCAGCGCCACGGTCAGCACGAGGAGCCGGCGATTGCCCAGAACCTGCCGGATGCCGCCGCGCTCGGGCTCATCCTCCGCATCCTCCTGCCAGCCCACCGCCCGGCGGCGGTTCCAGGCGCCGGCCGGGGTCGTCAGGGTGGCGACGATCGCCGCCACCGCCATGCCGCCGAGCACCCAGAAGGCGAGCGCCGGACCGAAGGCGCCGGTCCCGAGGCTGATGGCGCCGGCCGCGACCAGGATGCCGAGATGGTTGAAGGCCTGGTTGCGGCCCTGCTGCTTGGGAAAGCGGTCCTTTCCGACGATCCCGAGGGTCAGGGACGCGACCGCCGGCAGCAGGAGCGTACCGCCCGCCGCAGCCAGGAGCTGGGCGAACAGCACCGCGACAAAGCTGCGCGCCGGCAGAAGCAGCAGCGTGCCGGCCAGGATACCGCCGCAGGCGAGCGCGATCAGCAGGCGGGGCTTGGGATAACGGTCCACAAGGGCGCCGAACGGGCCGCTGAGGAACAGCGTTCCAAACCCGACCAGCGTGATGACGAAGCCGACCCGCGCCGGGCTCCACGACGCCGCCTCGGCCAGCCAGGTTCCGAGGAAGGGGCCGAGGCCGCCCTGGATGTCGCCGATGAAGACGTTGATCAGGGCAAGATGCGTTGTGGGGGACATTCCGACCGGCAAAGCTGAAAAGACCGCCCGAACTGGGCCGTGGCACCCGTGCGGTCAAGCCGGCCGCCGGTCACACGGGCGGCCCGTACTGCATCAGGCCATCGCCGAACGACCAGTTTTCCGGTGCGACCGCGACGAGGTTCACGAACACGTTGCCGGGCTTCACTCCGGGATCGCGCCCGAGATTGCGGGCGATGGCGGCGTACAGCGCACGCTTCTGATCGATCGTGCGGGTCGCGTTGGCGGTGATCTGGATCAGCACCAGATCCGCGTCCCGGGCGACTCCGAGATACTGAGGTCCGAAGGCGAAACTCGCCGCGTCTTGCTCGTGGATCACGGCGAACAGGTCGTCCTCCGGCACCGCGAAGGTCTCGCGCTGGGCGGCGTAGATGCTGCGGATCAACGCGGCGCGGTAGTGTGGGCTCGTGCCGGCACGCAGGGAGATGCGGGTCAGGGGCATGGAATCGTGACCTCAGGCAATGGCGGCGGGCATGTCCCGCAGCGCCGCGAGTCCGGGCGCGGCGAGATGGGCGATCTCGGCACCCGCGTTTGTCGCAGGGGCGCGCAGCACGAAGCGGACGAGCCGCCAGCCGGTGGGATCAAGCCCCGATACGACGGCGAGGACATCGGGCTCCGCGGCCAGCGCCGCGCCCTGCTCGACTTCGGCGCGCCGCTCGGCGGCAAGGTCGGCCCCTGCCGGCAACGTCCGCTCGTCGATCGCGAGGCTGCTTGCCCCCGCGGCCCGGCCAGGGCTGATGACGAAGGGCAGCCAGATCTCCGTGCGGGGCCGTCCGAAGGCCGCGATGACGGCCTCGAAGGCTGGGCCGGCGAAGAAGTCGGCCGCCGCCGGCGCGTTTTGCCAGAGGTAGAGCGAGGAATAGGCATTGGCGGCCGCGCCGCTGGCCCGGTCCTCGATCGTGAAGGCCTTGAAGACGAGGCCTGGCGCACCGTCCCACAGGGGGCCGCGTGCCGCGATGCGGTCCCGGATGCGCGCCATGTTGTAATCGGCCGGCAGCGGGTGGCGGTAGCAGGTGAGAATCATCCTGTCCTCCGGGATCGTCCGCAGACAGGGTTGCAGCCGCCGGAAATTACAGAAAGATATGGGCTGCTATATCTGTCATAACGGACCTGTCATGCTACCGCGCACCGAGACCCTGCTGGACATCGAGGGCGTGCGCGCCTTCGTGCGGGTGGTCGATCTCGTGAGCTTCACCCGGGCCGCCGACTCGCTGGCGACCTCGCAGGCCGCGATCAGCCTACGGGTGAAGCGGCTGGAGGACAGGCTGGGCGTGCGTCTCTTGGATCGGACCCCACGCCACGTGGCACCGACGCTTCGCGGCGCCAAGTTCCTGCCCTCGGCCCGGCTCCTCCTGGAGGCCCATGCCCGCGCGGTGGCGGATCTGGCGGATGCGCCCCCACCCCGGCTCAGCCTCGGGATCAGCGATCACGTCGCCGGCCCCGACCTGCCGGGCCGCCTCGCCCGGCTCGGCCTCGACGGGATGGGTGTGGTGCCGGAGGTGACGATCCTGCCGTCACGCGACCTGCGCCCCGCCTTCGTCGCCGGCCGATTCGACGCGGTTCTGGTGCGGGCGGGCGTCGACGACGCGGAGGAGCCCGCGGGCGGCACGGTCCTGGCGGCGGAGCGGCTGTGCTGGTTTGCCGCCCCGGCCTTCGCCTGGGTCTTCGGGGTGGGTCGGCCGCTGCCGCTCGCGACCCTGGCGGGTCCGTGCAATGTCCGGATGTCGGCCGAGGCGGCCCTCGACGCGGCCGGTCTGCCCTGGCGGGAGGTGTTCGTCGGTGGCGGCGTCGCGGCGGTCGGCGCCGCCGTGGCGGCCGGACTCGCGGTGGCGGCCCTCGCCCCGAGCACGGCGCCCGCCGGGGTGGCGGCGGCCGGGGAGCGCCTGGGCCTGCCCGAACTCCCGCTCACCCAGGTCCTGCTGCATGCACGCCCCTTGAAGGGGCCGGCCGCGGATGCGCTGCGCGCTCTGGCCGCGGCCTATCGCGGTCCCGGCGGCCGCTGAAGGCCGCCGGTCGCCGCCTCAGGAGGCGAGCGGACCCGGCGCGCCCTGCTGCTCCATGATCTTCTGCCGGTAGAGGCCGACGAAATCGATCGGATCGATGTACAGGGGCGGGAAGCCGCCATTGCGCACCGCCTCGGCCACGATCTGGCGGGCGAAGGGGAAGAGCAGGCGCGGGCACTCGATCATCACGGCCGGGTGGATCTGGTCGGCCGGGATGTTCTGCAGGCGGAACACGCCGGCATAGGTCACCTCGAAGGCGAACAGCACGTCGTTCTGGACCTTCGCATCGCCGTCGAGCTTGAGCTCAACCTCGAAGTCGGTCTCCGAGAGCTGCGCCGCGTTGACGTTGACCTGGATGTTGATCTGCGGCCCCTGGCCCTCCTTGGGCTGCAGGGAGCGCGGCGCGTTCGGATTCTCGAAGGAGAGATCCTTCGTGTACTGCGCCAGGGCGTTGATCATCGGCATATCGCCCTGCGGCATGCCGCCGCCGTTGCCGTTCGCTGCCGGAGAGTCGGCCATGCGGATTTTCCTTCTCGATCGGCCGGCGGAGCCGGCGCGTGTTGTCTCAGCGGGTGCCGCTGGATCGCGCCGCGGAACTGCCCCGAACGGCAGGGCCGCTAACACGCGCGCCGAGCCTCGACAAGCGAACTGGCGCCGGCGGCAGCGGCGACCCATATCGGATCCCGACCGCAGGGTCGGGTCCCGCGGGTACAACCGGCTCGCTCCCGGCGCGTTGGTCGGATATGAGTCGCCAGGACTATGCGCGCTTTGCCGGCGTCGCAGCGCGCGCGACCTGAGCAAAGGGCACAGGGTCGCGCCGCGGCCACCATCGGATCGGTGATGCAGGACAGTTTCGACGTTACGACGATCATCTTCCTCGCGCTTGCGGTCTTCGTGATCTGGCGTCTGCGCTCGGTGCTGGGCCAGAAGACCGGCGCGGAACGCTCGCCGTTCAAGCCGGTCGACCGCAGCCGTACCGAGCCCCAGGCGCGCAGCGAGGGCGACAACGTCGTGCGCCTGCCCGGCGCCGACCGGGCGCCCCCGACCCCGGCCGCCGCCCCGGCCCCGCGCGACTGGCGCGGGATCGCCGAGCCCGGCTCCGAGGTCGCCCGCGGGCTGGAGGCCTGCATCCAGGCCGAGCCGAGCTTCGAACCGCGCAGCTTCCTGGAGGGCGCGAAATCGGCCTACGAGGCGATCATGATCGCCTTCGCCAAGGGTGACCGGAAGACCCTGCGCGGCCTCCTGTCCAAGGAGGTCGGCGAGGCGTTCGAACGGGCGATCGCCGAGCGCGAGCGCAATCGCCAGACCCTGGAGACCACCTTCGTCTCGATCGACAAGGCCGAGATCGTGGCCGTCGAGGTGCGCAACCGCGTCGCGCAGATCACCGTGCGCTTCCTGTCGAACCTCATCACCGCCACCCGCAATGCCGAGGGCAAGGTTGTCGACGGCAGCGCCGAGACCGTGGTCGAGGTGCCCGACGTCTGGACCTTCGCGCGTACCCTGGGCTCGCGCGATCCGAACTGGCAGCTCGTGGCCACTGAGGCCGGCGCCTGACCGCCTGACGGCTGCACTGTGACGATCCCGCGCACCTGGCCCGGAGCCGTCACGGCTACCCTTCTGGCCCTGGCTCCGACCGGGGCTGCGGCCGCCGCGCCGGCCATGGTCGGTGGTGCGAGCCTGACGCCCGTCCCTTTCGAAGACCTCCCGGGTTTTCCGGGCCCGGACGCCGACGCAGCCCTCGGAGCGTTCCGCCGGGTCTGCGCGGCCCCCGCGCCGGCCCTGCCGCAGCCCGCTGTGGTCGCGGGCGATCCGGCTGCCCTGTCCGCCGCCTGCGCGGCCGCGGGTGGGGATGTGCCGGACGCCACCACCTTCTTCCGGACCCATTTCGACCCCTTCCGCATCGAGCGGCCCGATGCCGGGCGGGCCGGCTTCCTCACCGGCTATTTCGAGCCCGAGCTGACGGGATCCCTCGATCCGGGGCCGGATTTCTCGACGCCGGTCCTCGCCCGGCCCGACGACCTCGTGTCCCTCGGCCCCGGCGAGACCCGCCCCGGCCTCGATCCGACGCTCCGGGCCGCCCGCGCCACCGCCGATGGGTTCAGCCCCTACCCCGACCGCGCCGCCATCGAGGATGGCGGGCTCGGCGCGCATGCGAAGCCGATCCTGTGGCTGCGCGACGCGGTCGATCTGTTGGTCCTGCAGGTGCAGGGTTCCGGGCGCGTCCGCCTTCCCGACGGCCGGGCGGTGCGGGTGCTGTATGACGGGCGCAACGGGCGGCCCTACACGGCGGTGGCCAAGCTCATCGTGCAGGAGGGCCACCTGCCCCTCGAAGGCCTGACGCTGGCGCGCTGGACAGGCTGGCTGCGCGCGCATCCCGACATCGCCAAGCGGCTGATCCGGGCGAACGCCGCCTACATTTTCTTCCGCCTCGCCCCGGTCGAGGATCCGGCCCTCGGCCCGCCGGGGGCCGCCAATGCGCCGCTCAAGCCCGGCCACAGCCTCGCGGTGGATGCGGGCCTCTGGCGCTACGGGCTGCCGTTCTGGCTGGCCGGCCCGCTGCCGGGCGCAGGCCCTGGCGAGACCGGACGCCTCGTGATCGCCGCCGATACCGGCTCGGCGATCGTCGGGCCGGCCCGGGGTGACCTGTTCGTCGGGACCGGCGCGCAAGCCGGCATCGCCGCCGGGAACCTGCGCGACGCCATCGGCTTCGTGGTGCTGCTGCCGAAGGCCGCGCCGGGCGGGAGCCCCCGATGAGGCCCCCCCGCCGCGCGCGCCGCCTCAGCGCGGGAGAGGCTCGTCTCTGGGACGCGATCGCCAAGCTGGTGACGCCGCTCCCGGGCCGGGCCGCGCCGGTGCCCGAACCCGCCCCCGAAGGGCCTGCGCCGACCGCCACCATGCCGGCGCTGACCGCCCCGATCCTGAAGCCGAGCGCGCCGCCGGTTGCGAAAAAGCCGCGCGCCAAGAAACCTCCGCCGGCGCCGGAGCCGCCGCGCCCGGCCACCGCCGCGCCCTATCAGGCGCCAACCCAGCGACACAGTCCGGGCGCCGGGCTTGAGCGGACCGCGAAGGTCGGCCTGCGCCGGGGACGGCTCGCCATCGAGGCGCGGATCGACCTGCACGGGATGGTGCAGACCGAGGCGCACGCCGCGCTCACCGGTTTCCTGCTCCGGGCGCGCGCCGCCGGGCACGCCTACGTGCTGGTTGTCACCGGCAAGGGCGGTCCGGGCTATTCGGAAGCCTTCGCTGAACGCGGCGTGCTCCGCCGCAGCGTGCCGCACTGGCTGCGCGGTGGGGAACTGCGCGGGATCGTACTGGGCTTCGAGGAGGCGGCCCGCCACCATGGCGGCGCAGGAGCGCTCTACGTGCGGTTGCGGCGACGCTGAGAAGCGTCAAACCGCGCAGACCCCAGCCGTTGCGGCCGCCGCCGTTCCCGCCGATATCCGGAAGCCGGCGCACGAGGCGCCGCGAGCCGCGAACACCATGCCGGAACTTCCCGAGGTCGAGACGGTACGACGGGGGCTGGAGCCCGCGATGGTCGGGGCACGCTTCAGCCGCGTCACCCTGCGCCGGCCCAACCTGCGCTTCCCCTTCCCCGAACGCTTCGCCGGCCGGCTGGAGGGCCGCACCGTGACCGGGCTGGCGCGGAGAGCGAAATACCTCACCGCCGATCTCGATTCCGGCGAGACGCTGATCATGCATCTCGGCATGAGCGGCCGATTCGACGTGGCTTTGCCCGATGGCAGCAACCTCTCGCCGGGGGATTTCTACCTCGAAGGTGCCCAGGGCACGCCCAAGCACGACCACGTGGTGATGGCGATGAGTACCGGCGCCACCGTCACCTACAACGATGCCCGCCGCTTCGGCTTCATGGATCTCGTCCCGAGCCGGGACCTCGCGACCTGCCGCCACTTCGCGAAGATGGGTGTCGAGCCCCTGGACGGACTCACCGGCGCGGTGATCGCGCAGCTCTTCCGGCACAGGATCACGCCGCTGAAGGCTGCGCTGCTCGATCAGCGGCTGATTGCGGGACTCGGCAACATCTATGTCTGCGAGGCCCTGCACCGGGCGCGGCTGCATCCCGAGACCCCGGCCGGCAGCCTCGCCCGGCCCGACGGGCGGCCGACGCCCAAGGCCAACGCGTTGGCCAAGGCGATCGTGCAGGTGCTGCAGGAGGCCGTGAAGGCCGGCGGCTCGACGCTGCGCGACTACGCCCACACCGACGGCAGTGCGGGTGCCTTCCAGCACGCCTTCCGGGTCTACGACCGGGTCGGCCTGGCCTGCAGTCGGCCGGGCTGCGGCGGCGCGATCAGTCGGATCGTGCAGGCCAACCGCTCGACCTTCTTCTGCGCGACCTGCCAGCCGCCTGGTTGAAGGCCCGGGCCGACCGCGACGATCCGTACCGTTTCGCGGCGCGGAACGGCATTTTCGCCACAAACCCGGCTAGGGTCGCGAGGCTCGCCGTGCGCACCCGGTTGCGGGCAGCCGATCCCGGCCCGCGATGCGTGATGGGCCGCGCGGCCCCAGACAGGATCCCGATGTTCTTCCGCCGCTCAAAGTTGCCCGCGCCCGAACGCATCGTGCAGGATCCGACGGACGAGCCCGCCCTGCCGCATCGGCTCTCGCCGCGCTCCCCCGGCGAGGCGATCAAGCCGACCGTCGCGCCCCCGCCCCCGGAGCGGCCCGAGCGGGAGCGCAGCGGCTTCATCGGCGTCATCAGCGGCGCGCTGACCTTCGCGGTCGTGATCGCCATCGCGGCGATGATCGGCATCACGCTGTTCCAGCGGCAGGTGCGCGAGGCGGGGCCGCTTGGCGCCGACAAGGTCGTGGTGATCCCGCCGAGCGGCACCACCGAGATCGCCGAGACCCTGAAGCGCGAGGGCGTGATCGACCATACCGGCCTGTTCGAGTTCGCGGCCCGATTCGGCGGGCGGCCGGCGCTCCGGGCCGGCGAGTACGCGTTCAAGGCCCATGCCAGCATCGCCGACGCCCTCGACACGATCGCCACCGGCCGGCAGGTCCAGCATGCCATCACCTTCCCGGAGGGCCTGACCTCCGAGCAGATCGTGAACCGCCTCAACGAGAACGACGTGCTCACCGGCGAGATCAACGAGATCCCGCCGGAGGGATCGCTCCTGCCCGATACCTACAAGTTCGAGCGCGGCGCCACGCGCCAGAAGATCGTCGACCTGATGAAGGCCAAGCAGCGCGAGGTGCTGAACCAGATCTGGCTCCGCCGCAGCGCCGACGTGCCGGTGCGGACCCCGGCCGAGATGGTCACCCTGGCCTCGATCGTCGAGAAGGAGACCGGCCGGGCCGACGAGCGGCCCCGAGTGGCGGGCGTGTTCATCAACCGCCTGAACAAGCGGATGAAGCTGCAATCGGACCCGACGATCGTCTACGGGCTCGTGGGCGGGCGCGGCACGCTGGGCCGCGGGATCATGCGCTCCGAGATCGACCGGCCGACGCCCTACAACACCTACGTGATCGAGGGCCTGCCGCCGGGCCCGATCGCCAATCCCGGCAAGGCCGCCCTGGAGGCGGTGGCCAACCCGTCCCGGACCAAGGACCTGTACTTCGTGGCGGACGGGACCGGCGGCCACGCCTTCGCGGACTCACTGGAAGGGCATCAGCGCAACGTTGCCCGCTGGCGGGCGGTGGAGAAGAGCCGGCAGGCTCCGCCGGACGCGGTCGACAAGGTCGAGCCGGGTCCCGATCCGGCGACGCCGGGCCGCGCCTCGGCCTTCGCGC
This sequence comes from Methylobacterium sp. E-005, assembly GCF_022829725.1. Classification (GTDB taxonomy): domain Bacteria; phylum Pseudomonadota; class Alphaproteobacteria; order Rhizobiales; family Beijerinckiaceae; genus Methylobacterium. The sequence continues at coordinate 52,661 of NZ_JAKSYG010000105.1, forward strand.
CGGGCAACGGAGCCGGGAGCACGAACGCGGCCTTCCTCGAGACGGGCACGCCGGGCACCCGGGCCTTCGACGCGTCCGAGGGCACGCGACTCGATCCGCTGAAGAATCGCAGCTACGATCTCGGCTCGCCCAAGACCGTGCCGGCCCTCGCAGCGCCGGCGCCCGCGCCGAAGGGTCGGCGCTGAGGTTCGCCGCCTGAGGCCGCGCCGTTTCACGTTGCCGCCTAAAACCGTCGCGCCTGTGTGAGCGGTATCGGCGATCTGTTAAACAGCCCGGCGGGACGATGCCCAAACGAGCGGTGCGTCGGGAGACGGGATCGGGCGGTGGATCGATTGCGCCGGGAGCAGCCGATGCCGCCCTCGTGCCGGTGATCGATGCCCTGCGCGAGCACGTTGTGCGAACGGGGCTGGACCAGGGTGAGCGGTAGCAGGTGGGAACCCGCCTGCCGGCCAGCCTCATCCAGCAGGCCAAAAAGCGGACCGGCCTCAGTTCCAACACCGACCTTCTCACCGTCGCACGCGCAAACCTCGTGGCCGAGGACTCGTTCGCGGATGCGTTCGAGCGCACGCAGGGTCAGCTCGATCCGGATCTGGATCTCGGCTTCTGAGCCGTGTTTCCGATCTCGCGTTGGGCGGGGAAGCTCAGCACCCGTCACGACTTGAGGCAGATTCAACCGCGACCGCGCGCCAGCTTGCCCTTCCTTGCCGCGGCCCCGGCGGCAGGCGGCCCGCTGATGCTCGACACCAGCGTCTATATCCACGGCCCCATGGGACGCACGCCGCCCGCACCGGGAGGCCTCCTGCGATCCCGCACCGTCCATCACAGCGTCGTTGCCACACAGGAAGCGCTGCATAGGATCGGCGTCCTGGACCCGGCGCATCCCAACACGGCGCGACATGTCGGGGTGATCCGTACCCCGCTCGACCGCATTCCGCTTCACCGCCTCTCTGTGCCGGATCAGGAAGTCCTGACCGACGCGGCGGTCGTGGCCCGGATCCTGTGCCGTCTGCGCGGCTATGCGCGGCACCATCGGATGAAGGCCCTGCATGATTGCACGCTGTATCTGCAGACCCTGAAAACCGGATGCACGCTGCTAAAGGCCAACGTGGCGGATTTCGAACCGCTCCAGCAGTTGCAACCGGCGGGTCGCATCCTGTTCTACGAGGCCGTCTGACGGTCCTGCCCGCGAATGCCGGCCCGGATCAGCACACTGTCTCTTCCCGGCGGGACGATCCGTGCTACAGGCGCCGATCTTCTCCGCAACGGGGGTCGCCATGGCCGAAATCGCGAGCATGACCGGCTTCGCCCGGATCGCGGGCGCGACCGGATCGGTCCACTGGGCCTGGGAGGTCCGCAGCGTCAACGGGCGCAGCCTCGAGGTGCGCGTCCGCGTGCCGGCCGGCCAGGACGGAGCCGGCGAGGCCGCCCGCACCGCGCTCCAGAAGGTCCTCACCCGCGGCCAGTGCCAACTGACCCTCACCCTGACCAAGCCGGAGGCCGCCGCGCGGGTGCGGATCAACGAGGCCCTGCTGGCGAGCCTCGCCCAGGCGGTCGCCCGGGTGCCGGTGCCCGAGGGCGTGGCCCCCGCCACGATGGACGGGCTGCTCGGCCTGCGCGGTGTGGTCGAGATCGAGGACGAGGCTGTCGACAGCGAGACCCTCACCCGGGATCTCACCGAGAGCGCGGCTCGGCTGGTGGCGGATCTCGTCGCGGCGCGCCGGGCCGAGGGGCGCCAGCTGGAGCAGATCGTCACCGCTCAGGTCGACCGGATCGCGGCGCTGACACAGGCCGCGGAGGACAACCCGGCCCGGCAACCCGCGGCGGTGCGCGCCCGACTCGAGGCGGCCATCGCGGCGCTCGGCAGCAGCGGCCTCGACCCGGACCGGCTCCACCAGGAGGCGATGCTGCTCGCCGGCAAGGCGGATGTGCGCGAGGAACTCGACCGCCTCCGGGCCCATGTGTCCAGCGCGCGCGAGCTGCTGGCGGCGGGCGGCGCGATCGGCCGGCGCCTGGATTTCCTGGCCCAGGAATTCGGCCGAGAGGCCAACACCCTGGGCGCCAAGGCCAACGACATCAGCCTGTCGCGGATCGGCCTCGACCTGAAGGCCGTGGTGGAGCAGTTCCGCGAGCAGGTCCAGAACATCGAGTGACGTGAGGATACGGATGCGCAACACCGCGGAGCCACGCCGATGACCGAACCGGCCGGCAACGTCTCGGACTCCATCGCCCGGCGCGGCTTGATCCTGATCCTGTCCTCGCCCTCGGGGGCGGGCAAGACCACGCTCACGCGGGCCGTGGCGCAGGATCCCGCCTGGGCGCTCGACCTGTCGATTTCGGTGACCACGCGCGCCCGGCGCCCCTCCGAGATCGATGGACGACACTATCATTTCATCGACCGTGAAGCCTTCGAGGATCTGCGCGCCCGCGACGACCTGCTCGAATGGGCCGAGGTCCACGGAAACTTCTACGGGACCCCCCGCCGCCCGGTGGAGAAGGTGCTGGGTGCCGGCCGGGACATGATCTTCGACATCGACTACCAGGGCACGCGGCAGGTCCGCTCCAAGCTCGCCCAGGACGTGGTGACGGTCTTCATCCTGCCGCCCAGCATGGCCGAGCTGCGCCAGCGCCTGGAGCGCCGGGCGGAGGATTCGGCCGAGACGATCGAGAAGCGCCTCGCCAACGCCCGGACCGAGATCCAGCGCTGGGTCGAGTACGATTACGTCATCGTCAACGAGGATCTGCAGAACGCCTTCCAGGCGCTCCAGGGGATCCTGGCGGCCGAGCGGCTGAAGCGCGCCCGCCGCACGGGCCTCGCGGCCTTCGTGGACGGGTTGCTGGCGGAGACGCCGTAGGAGCGCCCGCACCGGATCGGGCTCCCTTTTCCCGGGCGCATGGAGCGGAAGCGGAATGCGGCCCGGGATCCAGCGCGCGAAGCCGCGCAGCCTCCCTATTCGGTGCCGCTTTCGCGCCGCCTCCTGTGCGGGTTCCCGGATCGCCGTCCAATGCAGTCCAGGCGTCCGGGACAGGGTGCGCCCGATAGGGTCGGCTCCCCTTCCCTACCGCCGGATCAGCACGACGCCGCCAATCAGCAGCCCCACCCCGACGAGGCGCGGCAGGTCGATGGGCCGCTGCGCGAGGCCGAGCAGGCCGATCTGGTCGAACAGCACCGAGGCGAGCATCTGGCCCGTCACCAGCAGCGCGAAGAAGGTCGCCGCACCGAGCTTCGGGACGAGCACGATTGCCAGCCCGATGAAGATCGCCCCGAACAGCGCGCCGCTCCACGTCCACCACGGGATGCGGCCGGCCATGCTGGCGACCGGCATGGGATCGCGTAGCGCGGCGGCCAGGAACGCCATACAGGCGAGGCCGACCGTATAGCTGGCCACCCCCGCCCAGGCCGCTGAGGCCAGCCCCCCGCGCAGGTTCGCGTTCAGGATCTGCTGCACGACGAGGCCGGCGCCCGCCAGGACGGCGAGCAGGGCGGAGAGCACGAGGGCGAGCATCGACGGACCTTTTCGGGGGCTGAATCAGACCGCCATTGACGGACGCGCGCAGCCATGCCGTCAAATGCCCGAACGCCGCGTCTCCATCCAGGATCGGCATGATCAACCCGGCCCATCTCGACCTGTTTCGCGCCGTGATCCGCCACGGCGGCCTGACGTGGGCCGCGCAGGCCTTGGGCGTTGGCCAGCCCCATGTCAGCCGCGCCATCGCCCAGCTGGAAGCGGATCTCGGCTTCCCGCTCTTCGTCCGTGGCCACGGCAGCGCGATCCCGACCCCCGAGGGGGGAGGCCTTCGCCCATGAGGTCGCGCAGACTTTCGCGGGCCTGGATCACCTGCACCACGCCGCCCGGGGGATCCGGAAGCGCGGCACCGGTTCGCTGCGGATCGCCTGCCCGCCCTCCCTGGCGTCCCGGCTGCTCCCCCGGGCGCTCAGGCGCCTCGACGCCGAATGCCCGGGGCTGCGCGTCTCGGTCCATGTGCCGAGCCCCGACACGATCTGGTCCTGGGCGGCCTCGGGCCAGTGCGATCTCGGCCTCGCCCGGCCCCGATCGGGCTATGCGGCGGTGGAGGCCGAGCCGTTCCTCACCATGGCGGCCGTCTGCGCGCTGCCGCGGCGGCACGCCCTCGCGCGCAAGCGGATCGTCACCGCCCAGGATCTGGCCGGGCTGCCGCTGATCTCGGCGGGGGGCGGATCGGTGCAACCCAGCGTGGAGGCGTCCTTCGCGGAAGCCGGCGTGACGCCCCGCTTCGCCCTGATGGCGGAATACACCGCCGCGCGCTGCGGGCTGGTCGCCCAGGGCCTAGGCATCGCGATCGTTGATCCTTTGCCGGCAAGGGAGCTGACCGGCTTGCCGATCGTGCTGCGGCCGTTCCGGCCCGAGGCGCCGATCGAGACGTTTCTGCTGCGCCCGGCCGGTCGACCGACGAGCCGCCTCGCCGAACGGCTGATCGTCCACCTGAAGGCTGAACGCGACGCGCTGATGGGCGATTAAGTGGAAGTCAGCCCACAGCCGGCACGTCATGCGGCCCGCAGAGCCACATCCGCATCGCCGCGAAGGTCGCCACCGCCGCTTCGGTCAGCGAGGCCTCCGCATCCGAGTCGTCACCGAACGCCTCCAGCCGCGCCCGGAAGGCCGCCCACATCGCCCCGGTCCGGGGGCCGTGGGCCCGGTAATAGGCGAGGCCCGTCTCGCCGAACCCGTGCAGGCCCGCGATGTGCCGGCCGATCAGCTGGCCGCCCAGGGTCGAGCCCTCCAGCACGTAGAGCGCCCCCGTCGCCGCGGCGGGACCGTCGAGCCGGACAGCTCCGGGCCGCGGCAGCGCCGCGACCGCCGCCGGGGCGAGGCCGAGATGGTCGAGGTCGGCGGCGAGCAGTGCGAGGCGTCGCCGGGGTGCCAGGAACGGCTCGTCGGCGAGTTGCGCGCCGATCGCGTGTTCCCAGGTGGCGTGGAAACCGTGGAGCCGCGCGAGAAGGTCGCGATAGCCCGCGCGCGTCGCCACCCGCGCCTGCCAGTCGAGGCCGGCCTCCAGGGCCCGATGCGCCGGGTCGGTGGCCGCGCGCAGGCGCGCATGCAGGCCGTCGCGCCGGATCGGGTTGGCGGGGCTCACGCGGTGATCGTGAAGCAGGCGCCGGGATTGTTGGCGACGTGGAGCTTGGCGTTGATCTGGTCGAGCATCGCCCGGATCAGCTTCATGCCGAGCCCCGAGCCCTTGCCGCGGGCCTTGGCGTCGGCCCAGTCGTCGGGCAGGCCGGCACCGTCATCGCAGACCCGCAATTGCACCTCGCCGGGGCCGGAGGCCGAGACGCTGACCTCGACGCGGCCGCCGCCGGTCGGGTTGGCGGCGTACTTGAACGCGTTGGTCACGAGTTCCGTGGCGATCAGCGAGAGCGCCACCGCCTTGCGGTAGGGCACCATCAGGCCCGGCTCGGCGGTCAGGTCGACCGCATGGCCCTCGCCGGCCAGCTCGGCGAGATCGTTGCACAGGTTCTCGATCGTCTGGCCGAGATCGACCTCGTCCACGCGCTCGGCCTGATACAGGCTGTCATGCACCCGCGCCACGCTCATCACCCGGGCCGAGGTGTCGGCGAAGGCCTGGCGGGCCTCGCCGTCCGCGATCTGGCGGCGTTGCATCTGCAGGAAGGCCGAGACGATCTGCAGCGAGTTCTTGACCCGGTGATCGATCTCCCGGGTGAGCAGATCCTTCTGCTCCAGCAGCCGCTCCTTCTCGACGAGCAGGCCGGTCAATTCGTCGATCTTGCGGCGCTGGCGCAGGACCACGCCCTCCACGGCCTCCGCGAGGGAGCCGGCGAGCTGGATCTGCCACTCGGCCCAGAGGGCCGCGAAACCGGTGCGCTCCTCGACCCAGCGCTCGAACGAGCGCCGCGGCAGCACCGCCACCGGGCCGCTGCCGGCGAGCACGGGCTTGCGCGGATCGCCGCCCCACGTGACCGTGCTGGGCACCTCGGGTCGGAACCAGAGCAGCAGGTTCTCGCGCGACTGATCCACGAAGGTGGCGAGCAGCCCGCTGGCGATCTCGCGGTGCGGGGCCGCGTCCGGATACGCGGCGGTGAAGCTGCTGCTGCTGTAGCTGTATTCGCCCGTCGGAATCTGCGTCCGCAGCCAGCCCGCGATCGCCGTCACCAGATCCGCCGGGGGCGTGCGACCGATCAGGGTGACCTGCCCGGCCGAGACGATGCCGGCCCCCGTGGCGCTGAACAGATCGAGCAGCGTGGTCCCGCCATCGGTCAGGGCGGCCACGAAATCATCGGAGCGGGTCAACCGCCGCACGAGGCGGCCCTCGACGTCGAGATGCGCCTGCCGCTCGGCCCAGAGCCGGCGGGACTCGATCTCCTCAACCCGCATGGCGAAGGCGTCGGTCAGCACCGTGGCGGCCGAGCGCGTCTCCGGCGTGACGTAGTGCGGGCGGCGGTGATGCCCGATCATCAGACCCCAGAGCTGCCCCTCCACCATGATGGAGATCGACATGGAGCCGTTCACGCCGAGGTTGCGCTGATACTCCAGGTGGATCGGCGACAGCGTCCGGTGCTGCGCGAAGGTCAGGTCGATCGGGCCGTTGCCGGCGCCTGCGGCCGACACCAGTCCCACCGGCACGCTGTCACGGTCGATCACGAAGCGGCTTTTGGCCTTGGTGTAGAGCGCGCGCGCCTGGGCGGGGATATCGGAGGCGGGGAAGCGCAGGCCGAGCAGGCTGCGCGACCAGTCGCGCGTCTTGTCCTCGGCCACCGCCTCGCCGTTCCAGTCCACGTCGAACCGGTAGACCAGCACGGCCTCGAAGCCGGTGAGCGCCCGGATCTCCAGGGCGGCGATCCGGGCGGCATCCGCCAGGGTCTCGGCCTGCCGCAGGCGGCCAACGGCGAGCTCCGTGTCGACCTGGCTGGCGGTGGCGAAATCGGCGGCCGAATCCGGCTCCCGCTCCAGCTCGACGATCAGCCGCCCGGCATGGGCGTGGGCCACCGCGTAGTAGGTCGCGTCGCGGCCCGGGAGGTTGAGGCGGGCGCGCACCGAGCGGCCGTCATCCAGCGTCTCGTTCGCGAGCCGGGACCGAACGGTCTCGACGAAGCCCGCGGGCAGGATCTCGGCCAGCGGCCGCCCCGCGAGCGGCGGCTCGGTCGGTTCGACGATCTCATCGACATTGGCCGAGTAGGCGAGAACCCTCAGGCTGCCGGCATCGGCCGCCAGCATCACGGCGTTGGGCTGGATCGAGCCCGGGATGTGGATCGGCTCGCGCTCGCACAGGCTGGCATCGACCGGCTCGGCCCGGACCCGCCTCCCGATCGCCGCCAGGACAGCCTCCCGCGACAGGCCGGCGCCCAGGCTCTCGAGGGGGTCGATCGTCAGCCACGTCACCGGCGGGCCGCCCGCCATCGTGCCGTGGCGCATGTGGATCCGGGCGCGCAGCGGCTGCGGCACCCGGCCGAACACGTAGTCGAACCGCTCGTCCAGGGCACCGCGGCGTGCGCCCGCGAGGAAGCGACCGCGGAAATTCGGGACGTTGGCGCCGGGCATCACATCGCGAAAGTAATCGCGGCCGAGCACGGCCTCGCGCGCGAAGCCTGAGAGCACGCTCGCGCCCTCGCTGAAGGCCACGACCGCGCCCGCCGCGTCCAGGCCGATCACCCCCTGATCCAGGCGGTCGATCGCATCGGGCGCGAGCGCATCGAGGTCAATCGTGCTGTCGTCGGCCGGACTCGGCGGCATCAGGAACCCAAGCAGCTCATAGGACGGGTATGGCGGTGAGACGGATCGAGCGCAATGCTCGCGATCGCGACAAGATCAGCACTTGTTTTTGGTCCGCGATATGTCCGCCAGCGCGGTCGTCAGCGCTTCTTCGACGGTCGGGTGATAGATCGGTCGATCCATGACGTCCTGAGCCGTCAACCCGTCCGCGACCGCGTAGGTGAGGAGGTGGGCGAGGTGCTCCACGGCAGGGCCCAACATCTCGCCGCCCATCAGCCGCCCGTCCCGATCGGCCCAGATCCGGAGACCGCCCTGGTTGTGGCCTTCGACGCGGGCGCGGCCCTGGCCTGAGAAATCCATCGTCCCGATCACGCAATCGTCAGTGTCCGGCGCGTAGGGCGCACCGATGGCGGCAGCCTGCGGTTGGGTGAACACCATGGCCAGGCGCGTCCAGGGCGTCACCGCCTCCACCGGCCGCCCGGCGGCCAGGGCCGCGGCATTGGCGCCCGCGATTCGACCTTGGCGGCTCGCCTCGTGGAGCACGGGCCGCCAGGCATCGGCATCGCCCGCGATCAGGATCGGCGCCCCGGCGCAGAGCAGGGTGCTGTGGTCGAAATCCGGGACGCCGTCCTCGCCGAGGCGCAAACCGGCCGCGGCGAGATCGAGATCGTCCAGGTTCGGCGTCCGGCCGGCGGCGGCCAGCACCCGCGCGGCCCGCATCACCTGCCCGCATCCGTGGCGATCGGTCCAATCGAGGCGCACCCCCTCCCCTTCCGGCTCGGCGTTCTCCAGCGTGGCGCCGCGATGCAAGTCCAGTTCGGCGCCGAAGATCTCGGCAGCCTGCCGGGTGAGACTCGGCTCGCTCAAGCCCGCGATGGTGTCGCCGGCGTCGAGCACCGTCACGGCGACGCCGAGCCGTGACATCGCCTGGGCGATCTCGATCCCGACCGCGCCGGCCCCGAGGATGGCCAGCGAGTCCGGGAGATCGGGGATCTCGAACAGGGTATCGGTGGTGAGGAGGCGATCGCCGAGGCCGCGCAGGGGTTTCGGGACGGTCGGGCTCGATCCCGTGGCGATGATGGCGGTCCGGAACCGGACCCGCATCTCCTGTCCGACGGCGAGGGTCTGACCGTCCAGGAAGCGGGCACTGCCGCGGATGCGGGCCTCCTCCGGCAGATCTTCCAGGCCCTCGAAGACGCTGCCGACGAAGCGGTCGCGCTCGGCCCGGAGGCGCGCCAGCACAGCCGGCCCATCCACCGCGACCTCAGACACGCGAACCCCGAACAGGTCGGTGTTACGCGCCGCATGGGCGGCGGTCGCGGCCGCGATCAGCAGCTTGGAGGGCATGCAGCCGACGCGGGCACAGGTGGTGCCGCCGGGGCCGCGCTCGATCAGGACCGCATGGGCACCGGCTTCGGTGGCGGCGCGATAGGCGGCGATACCCGCCGTTCCGGCGCCGATCACCGCCACATCGCAGGCCAATTCGCGCATCGTTGAACCCCCCGGTCGTTCGCGGGGCCAAAGTTTTACGGCCGAGGTTCGTTCCGCCTGCGCGCACGCGCCTCAGGTGGGTGGGCGGGGGGCTGCGAAGGGTGCGGATCGAGAGAGAAGACAGGGTTCCGCAGGTCCCCTCCCCCGTGCGGGCTAGGGGGCTCACACAACCGGGCGGGCCACGCCGATTCAGGGTCGAGCGCGGGTCCCCTCTCCCGTGCGGGAGGGGGGGCCTGTCGCGCTCTGCCGCCGGCGGCGATGTCAGCCGGGGATGTGTGACCGTCGTAGCCTCCGCACGCAGCGGAGGTCGCGTGGTCTGACGTGAGCGAGCGGGCGCCCTACGCCCCGCGGCCCGGCGCCGTTCCCCCGAGATGGAATACCCGGTGCGGCACCAGTTCGCCGCGCTCCACATCGCCGACGGCCACCAGGATGCCGGCGCAGGTGGCGAAGGCCTTGCCGGCCACGGGGGCATCGCGGCCGCGCAGGATCACCGGCTGGCCACGCATCAGGCGTAGGCCGAGATCCCGGGACACCGCGACCTCCGGGATCGCGTCGAGGGCCGTCTCGACCGGCCGCAGATAGGCGAGCGCCGCCTCGGGGGTGCCCTCCGCCAGGATCGAGACCGGGCAGGACTCGGCTTCCGAGAACGGCCCGACGCGGGTCCGCCGCAGCGCCGCCACGTGGCCGTAGCAGCCGAGCATCCGGCCGAGATCCCGGGCGAGGGCACGGACGTAGGTGCCCTTGCCGCACTCGGCCTCGATCACCGTGCGCTCGCCGTCATGCTCGACCACGGCGAGGCGGTCGATCTGCACCGGCCGGGCGACCAGCTCGACGATCTCGCCCTCGCGGGCGAGGTCGTAGGCGCGTTCGCCCTGGATCTTGATCGCCGAGTAGCGCGGCGGCACCTGCTCGATGGCGCCCACGAAGGCCGGCAGCGCCGCCTCCACCGCCGCCCGGTCCGGCCGGGCTTCGCTGGTCGCCACCGGGCGGCCCTCGGCGTCGTCGGTATCGGTCTCGACGCCCCACTGGACGGTGAACCGGTAGGCCTTGCGGCCGTCCATCACGAAGGGGACGGTCTTGGTCGCCTCACCCAGCGCGATCGGCAGGATGCCGGAGGCCAGCGGATCGAGGGTACCGGCATGGCCGGCCTTCTTGGCGTTGAAGGCGCGCTTCACCACCGCCACCGCATGGGTCGAGGTCATGCCGACATGCTTGTCGAGGATCACCCAGCCCGACACGTCCCGGCGCTTGGGCCGGTCGGGGCGCGGGCCGCGCTGCGGGCGGCGGCCCTCGGGGCCCCGGAGCTCAGCGCTCGGGGCAGGCGCCGGGCGCTCGGCCGGCGGATGATCTTCCATGGAAACCGTCATGTCCTCGCGTCCCCCCGGGGTCGAGCCCCGTCCCTTTCTCGTTCGGCGTCCGGGATCAATGTCCCGGTCCGGTCTCCGGTTCGTCGTCATCCTGCTCCGAACCGAGGTCGCGCTGGACGCGCTCGTCCCGCAGCAGCCGGTCGATGCGCGCCGCCTCGTCGAACGTCTCGTCGCGGCGGAAGCGCAGCTCGGGCGCGAATTTCAGGTTCACGCGCCGCGCCACCTCCTGGCGCAGCACCTTCCGGTGGCGCTCCAGGGCGGCGATCACCGGCGCCTCGTCGAGGCCGCCGAGCGGCATCACGTAGGCGGTGGCGAGCTTCAGGTCGGGCGACATCCGAACCTCCGGCACGGTCACGACATGCGTGCCGAGCACCGGATCCTGGATGTCGCCGCGCTGAAGCACCTCGGCGAGCGCATGACGGATGAGTTCGGCCACGCGCTGCTGGCGCTGCGAGGGGCCGGTGGTGGTCGGTTTCTGGGCCATTCTGTCTCGGGCCGGCACCGCGGGGCGGCCGGCTCACGTCCTGGAAAAAAGAAAGACGGCCGCGGCAGGTGCCGCGACCGCCCTGTCCAGACGAATCCGGAGCGTCAGAGGGTGCGGCGGATCTCCTCGACCCGGTAGCACTCGATCGTATCGCCGGCGCGCATGTTCTCGAAGTTCTCGAAGGCCATGCCGCACTCCTGGCCGGAGGTGACTTCCTTCGCGTCGTCCTTGAAGCGCTTGAGCGTCTTCAGCTTGCCCTCGTGGATTACCACGCTGTCGCGGATCAGGCGGACATGGGCGCCGCGCTCCACGATACCGTCCTGGACGCGGCAGCCGGCGACCTTGCCGACCTTCGAGACCTCGAACACCTCCTGGATGGTCGCCTCGCCGAGGCGCTCCTCGCGCAACGTCGGTGGCAGCATGCCCGAGAGCGTGGCTTTGATGTCGTCCACGAGGTCGTAGATGATGTTGTAGTACCGGATCTCGATGCCGGACCGCTCGGCGGCCTCGCGGGCCTCCTTGAGGGCGCGCACGTTGAAGCCGATCACGACCGCCTTCGAGGCCTGCGCCAGGGTGATGTCCGACTCGGTGATGCCGCCGACACCCGCCAGGAGGATGCGGGCCGCGACCTCGTCGTTGCCGAGCTTCTCGAGCGCACCCGAGATCGCCTCGACCGAGCCCTGCACGTCGCCCTTGATGACGACCGGCAGCTCCTTGCGGCCGGCGCCTTCCTTGAGGTCGCGCATCATGTCGACGAGCGAGCGGTTGGCGCCGCCGGTCCGGGCGTTCTGACGCTCGCGCTTCTGGCGGGCGCGGTACTCGGTGACCTCGCGGGCGCGGGCCTCGCTCGGCACCACGGTCACGCGGTCGCCGGCATCGGGCGTGCCGTTGAAGCCCAGCACCTCGACCGGGACCGAAGGTCCGGCGTACTGCACGTTCTCGCCGAGGTCGTCGATCAGGGCGCGCACGCGGCCCCACTCGGCGCCCGCCACGACGATGTCGCCGGTGAACAGGGTGCCGCGCTGGACCAGGACCGTGGCCACGGGGCCGCGACCGCGGTCGAGCTGGGCCTCGATCACCGTACCCTCGCCGTCGCGCTTCTCGTTGGCGCGCAGGTTCATGATCTCGGCCTGGATCTGGATACCCTCCAGAAGCTCCGGCAGACCGTCGCCGGTCTTGGCCGAGACCTCGAACTCGAGGGTCTCACCGCCCATCGACTCGACCTGGATGTCGTGCTGCAGCAGCTCCGTGCGGACCCGCTCCGGCTTGGCATCCGGCTTGTCGATCTTGTTGACCGCGATGATCATCGGGACGCCCGCCGCCTTGGCGTGCTGGATGGCCTCGATGGTCTGGGGCATGACGCCGTCATCGGCCGCCACCACGATCACCACGATGTCGGTGACCTTGGCGCCGCGGGCGCGCATCGACGTGAACGCCGCGTGGCCCGGGGTGTCGATGAAGGTGATCATGTCACCGGACGGCGAGGCGACCTGATAGGCGCCGATATGCTGGGTGATGCCGCCGGCCTCGCCCTCAACCACGTTGGCCTTGCGGATCGCGTCGAGCAGCGAGGTCTTGCCGTGATCGACGTGGCCCATGATGGTGACCACCGGCGGACGGGGATCGAGATCCTCCTCCAGATCCGGCTCGTCGGAGGACAGGCCCTCTTCCACGTCGGACTCGGCGACGCGCCGCACCGTGTGGCCGAGCTCCTCGGCGATGAGCTGCGCGCTGTCCGAATCGATCACGTCGGTGATCTTGTGGATCTGGCCCTGCTTCATGAGCATCCGGATCACGTCCACGGCCCGCTCCGACATGCGGTTGGCGAGTTCCTGGATGGTGATCGTCTCGGGGATCGTCACCTCGCGGGACAGCTTTTCTTTCTGCTCGACATGGCCACGACCGCTCATGCGCTGCTGGCGGCGGCGGAACGAGGCGACGGAACGCGTGCGCTCCTCCTCGCCCGACGTCGCCGTCGCGATCGTCAGACGGCCGCGGTTGCGGTCGCCGCCCGGGGACTTCGGTGTCTTGGGCGGGGTGATGATCTTGAGCGGCATGCCGGGACGGCGGATCACCCGCTTGGTCTCGGACTCGTCCTCGTTGGTCTGCGTGGCGCGACCGGCGGGACGCGCTGCGGCGCCGGCGCCGGCGGGACGCGCGGCGGTGGTCGGAGTCGCGCTCTTCTCCGGCTCGGGGGCCGGAGCCGGGCGGGCCATGAAGTTGAGATCGCGCGGCTTACGCGAATCGGCCGTGATGGTCTTGCGGGGCTCACCGGTGGACGGGCGCGGCGTCAGCGGCGGGCGCGCGGCAGCCGTCGGCGCGGCCCCCGGTGCCGGGCGGGCAGCCGTCGGGCGGGCGGCATCCGGTTGACGCGCCGTCGTGGCGGCCGGACGAGCCGGCGCCGCGGCAGAAGCCGGGCGGGCGGCGGCCGGAGCCGCTGCGGGCTGGGCGGGGGCCTGAGCCGGACGCGCGGGCGCAGGCGCCGCCTGGGCAGGCGCCGGCTGAGCAGGTGCCGGAGCCTCAGGTGCCGGCGCGGCAGCGGCCTTCGCCGCCTCCGCGGCAGCCTGCTTGGCAGCCTCCTCGGCGGCGCGCGCGGCCTCCGCGGCGGCGGCCTTGCGCTCCTCCTCCTCGCGGCGGCGGGCCTCGGCGGCCTCCCGCTCGCGGCGGGCCTGGTCCTCGGCCTCCTTGCGGCGCGCCTCGGCCTCGGCCTCGGCCTTGCGGCGGGCCTCGGCCTCGCGGCGCTGCGCGTCGGCCAGCGCCGCTGCACGGGCCGCGCTTTCCTGCTCGCTCAGCGTGCGCAGGACGACGCCTGAGGCGGCGCGCTGGGCCGGGCGGGGCGGAGGCGCCGTCGGCGTGGGGGCCGCCGGGCGGGTGGTTGCGGGGGCGGGTTCACGGGCGGGTGCGGCCGGCGCCGCGCCGATGACACGGCGCTTCACCGTCTCGACCACGACCTGCTTGGAGCGGCCATGGGAGAAGCTCTGACGCACGGTGCCCGCCTCGATCGGCCGCTTGAGGCCGAGCGGCTTCGGGGAAGTCCGATTCAGAGTCTTGTCGCCCGGGTTGTTCGTATCGCTCATTCAGCCTGAACCCTGAGGGTTTCCATCGTCCCGTGAACCGACGCCCGGTGGCGCCAGTCAAAATAGTCCTGCGTCGTCAACGTGAGGCTTCATCGACCCCGCCGATTCGGGCTGGATCGGGCTCCCCGGTCGCCGCGGCGGCGCCCTCGAAGGAGCGTAGCCGACGCCAACGCGACAGGCAGCCGGCGGCTCCGGCTCCTGCGACGAGCGCAGCGTGTATCACATGATCCCGACCTAAGGCCATGTCCAATTCATCTTCGGACAGGTCGTCGATGATCGGTATCCTTGACATGGCCTCACCGTGACGCCGGTACAAGGCCGAAGCGATCTTGCGCCGCCCATCCGCACTGGCCTCCGCGGCGTGGATCACCGCCACCGCGCGGGGCTGGCCGCCGATCGCCGCCTCGACCTTCGAGAAGCCGGCCACGAGGCAGCCCGCCTTGTTGGCGAGCGCGATCGCCTGCCGCAGATCCTCGCGGAGTCCCACGGCGATCCGGTCCGGCAGGTCGGGATCGGCCGGGGCCGGTCCCTTGAACGCCCGGGAGAACAGGTTCTTGCGCACGGCGGTGGCGACCGCGTCCCGTCGGGCGCTGACCCAGGCGCCGCGGCCGGGAAGCCGGGCACGCAGGTCGGGCACGACGCGGCCGTCCGGCCCGCGCACGAACCGGATCATCGCCTCCGGCGCCTGGGCGACGCGGGTGACGATGCAGGTCCGCTCAGGCGCACGGCGGCCGGGGCCGGCATCGAGCCCCCCGGCTTCCGGTCCGCCCTCGGGCAGAATCGCTTCGACCTCGCTCACCGCGCCTCCGCCGCTCCCGTCCGCCTCAGGCCTCGGCCTGGGCGGGGGTGGCCTCCTCGCCCTCGGCACCTTCTGCAGCGCCCTCTTCAGCACCCTCCTCGGCCTCCGGCTCCGGCAGGGCCTCGATCCAGCCGGCCTTGACGCGGGCAGCCATGATCAGGGCCTCGGCCTCGGCGCGGGACAGGTCGAACCCGTCGAGGTAGCCGGCGTGGCGGACAGCCTCCGGGCCGCGGCCCTCGGTGTAGCCCACGAGGTCGTCGGTGGCGCAGCCCGCCAGATCCTCGACGCTCTTCACGTCGTTCTCGCCGAGCGCCACCATCATGGGCGTGGTGATGCCCTCGATCTCGCGCAGATCGTCGGAGACGCCGAGTTCGGTGCGGCGGGCGTCGTGCGCCTGCTCGATCCGGGCGAGGTGATCCTGGGCGCGGGCCTGGATCTCGGCGCCGGTCTCCTCGTCGAGCCCCTGGATACCGGACAGCTCGTTGAGGTCGACGTAGGCGATCTCCTCGACGTTGCGGAAGCCCTCGGCCGCGAGCAGCTGGCCCACGGTCTCGTCGACGTCGAGCGCCTCCATGAACACCTGGGTCCGCTCGGCGAACTCCTTCTGGCGGCGCTCCGATTCCTCGGCCTCGGTGAGGATGTCGATGTCCCAGCCGGTGAGCTGCGAAGCGAGGCGCACGTTCTGGCCCCGGCGGCCGATCGCCAGCGACAGCTGGTCGTCCGGCACCACCACCTCGATGCGGTCGGCCTCCTCGTCGAGCACCACCTTCACCACCTCGGCGGGCTGGAGGGCGTTGACGATGAAGGTCGCCTCGTCCTCCGACCACGGGATGATGTCGATCTTCTCGCCCTGCAATTCGCCGACGACCGCCTGCACACGGGATCCCCGCATGCCGACGCAGGCGCCGACGGGATCGATGCTGCCGTCGCGGGAGATCACCGCGATCTTGGCGCGGGAGCCCGGATCGCGGGCCACCGCCTTCACCTCGACGATGCCGTCGTAGATCTCGGGCACTTCCTGGCCGAACAGCTTGGCCATGAACTGGGGATGCGAGCGCGACAGGAAGATCTGTGGGCCGCGGACCTCAGAGCGCACGTCGAACAGGTAGGAGCGGATGCGGTCGCCCGGCCGGAAGGTCTCGCGCGGGATCATCTCGTCCCGGCGCACGATGCCCTCGCCGCGGCCGAGATCGACGATCACGTTGCCGTACTCAACGCGCTTCACGATGCCGTTGAGGATCTCGCCGATCCGGTCCTTGTACTCGTCGAACTGGCGGGCACGCTCGGCGTCGCGCACCTTCTGGACGATGACCTGCTTGGCCGATTGCGCGGCCACGCGCCCGAAATCGAAGGGCGGCAGGGTGTCGGAGATCACGTCGCCGACCAGGGCGCCGGGGTTGTAGCGGCGGGCCTGATCCAGGGTGATCTCGCGGGCGTCGTTCTCCACCTCGTCGACCACCAGGAGGTGGCGCGACAGGCGCAAAGCCCCGGTCTTGTTGTCGATCTCGGCGTGAACGTCGGTCTCGGCGCCGTAGCGGGAGCGGGCGGCCTTGGCGATCGCCTCCTCCATCGCGTCGATCACGATGGAGCGGTCGATCACCTTCTCGCGGGCCACCGCGTCGGCGATCTGGAGGAGTTCGAGCCTGTTGGCGCTGACGACGGCCATCGGTGTCGGTCCTTCTCTTCCGTCAAATTCTCTGGGCCGGCCGCATGGACCAGCCCTGGCGTGTTCAGTGCAGCGAGTCGCGATCCTTGAGCCGGGACGCCTTGCTGATCACCGGCTTCCTGGGACCGGTCCGCGCCGGTTTCTGGGTCTTGGCCGCAGGGCTGGCCTTCTTCGGCCCCTGCGGGCGGAAGGCGTGGCGCACGGGCGCCGCCTGCTCCTCGGCCGGCGCGTCATCCTCGGCCTCATCGGCCGCGTCTTCGGCGGGCGGCCCGCCGCGGCGGAGCGACTCGCGGATCAACTCGTCGGTGAGGACGAGATGGGCCTCGGCGAGGGTCTTGAGCGGCAGCTCGATGCGGCTCGGCAGCCCTTCCTTCACGTCGGGCAGGTCGATCGGGACGATCTGCCTGTCGAGATCCGGCGCGCCGAGGATGCCGCGGAAGCGCTTGCGCCCGTCCAGCGCCGGGCTCAGCTCGACCTTGGCCTCGTAGCCTTCCCAGCGGGCGAAATCCGAGACCCGCACCAGCGGCCGGTCGATCCCAGGCGAGGACACTTCGAGGTTGTAGGCGCCGCCGACCGGATCGTCGACGTCGAGGAGCGGCGAGATCGTGCGGCTCACCGTCTCGCAATCCGCGATGGTGAGGGTGCCGTCCGGCCGCTCGACCATGATCTGCACGGTGCAGCCGTTGATGTTGGACATCTTCACCCGGACCAGCCGGAAGCCGAGGCCCTGGAGCGGCCCCTCGATCACCTGCGCGACGCGCGCGGCGACGCCCGTCTCTCGGACGAGGCGCTTCTCGGACAGATCCGCTTCGATCTCGGACGACATGTGTGGTGGTGAACACCCTTCGCGGCGTTCTGCGTGGCCCGCCCGCGGGCGTTCGACGAAAGAGACGTGCGGCGAAAAAAAAGAGCGGACCCGGTGGGGCCCACTCCCGAACCGCAGCCTCTCGACTGCCATCAGAACTGATGACCGTTAGATAGCGAGCCTTGGTCGGAAGCGCAAGACGGATCCGGCGCACCCTGCGGCCTGGTTCTTCCAAATCTCGGCCTCATCCTGAGGCGCCGAAGCGAGAGCGGAGGCAGCGAAGGAGTACTCCAGATGGCTCCAGGATCCCTGGAGCCCTCCTTCGAGGCTCGCTGCGCTCGCACCTCAGGATGAGGGGAATGGTTTGGAAATGGGCTGCTTTCAGGCGCCTGAGCCGCTGCGCGGCACCCGCCCCTCCAGCGGATAGGCCGGATCGTTGTAGCCGGGCGTCGTCGGGTGCCCCGCCGCCACGAACCCGTCCACCAGCGCCTCATCCTCCGGGGTGAAGGCGTAGTCGAGGGCGCCGAGATATTCCTGCCACTGCGCCTCCGTCCGGGGGCCCGCGATGACGCCGGTCACGAGGCGGTTGTTCAGCACCCAGGCGGTGGCGAACTGGCCGGCCGTGATGCCGCGGGACTCGGCGTGTTCCTTGAGCGTGCGGGCAATACGGAGCGATTCCGGCCGCCACTCGGTCTGCATCATCCGCGTGTCCTGGCGACCGGCACGGGATTCGGCCGGCGGCGGCGCGTCGGGATCGTACTTGCCGGTGAGCACGCCGCGGGCGAGGGGCGAGTACGGCACGACGCCGAGCCCGAAATGCGCGCAGGCCGGCAGGTGCTCGGTCTCGGGCATGCGGTTGAAGGCGTTGTAGTAGGGCTGGCTCACCACCGGCCGGTCGATGCCCAGTTCGTCGCAGAGCCGGCAGATCTCGGCGACCCGCCAGGAGCGGTGGTTCGAGACGCCGAAATGGCGGATCTTGCCGGCCCGCACGAGGTCGGCCATGGCGCGGACCGTCTCGGCCAGCGGCGTGTCGTGGTCCTCCTTGTGGAGGTAGTAGATGTCGATGAAGTCCGTGCCGAGCCGGCGCAGGCTGTCCTCGGCGGCCTTCATCACGTGGACGCGCGAGAGGCCGCGGTCGTTGACGCCAGGGCCGGTCGGGTTGGCGACCTTGGTGGCCAGGATCCAGGCATTGCGCTCGGCCTTGATGGCGCGCCCGGTGATCTCCTCCGAGCGGCCGTCCGTGTAGACGTTGGCCGTGTCGATGAAGTTGACCCCCGTTTCCCGGGCGCTGGCGACGATGCGGCCGGCTGTGGCCTCGTCGGTGGGGCCGCCGAACATCATCGTGCCGAGGCAGATCGGCGAGACCTTGAGGCCGGAGCGGCCGAGAGTGCGGTACTGCATGGGATCCATCCGGTGTCCGTCGTCCCGCTATCTTGCCGCAGCGCAGTCGAGGTCAACCACACAGGTCAATCCGCCCTGTAACCGTGGCGGCTCCGCGGCGAACCGACCCGTGGCGGCACCGACGCCCGGAGACAGTCGTTTCCGGGGGCCTGTTCGCGCTCCATCCCCCCGATCGAAGCCCCGTTCGCGACTCATGATCGACCGCCTGGCCGGCTCCCTCGGCATTCCCCTCCCCTGGCTCGACCGGGCCGGACGCCTCTCCTGGCTGAAGCTCGCGGTGTTTGCGGGCTGCATCGCGCCGGCGCTCTACCTCGCCGCCGCCTATCGGCTCGACGCGCTCGGCGCCAAGCCGATCACCGCGCTGATCCATGCCACCGGCGAATGGGCGGTCCGCTTCCTGCTCTTCTCCCTGGCGATCTCGCCGCTGCGCCGCATCGCCGACTGGCCGAAGGTCATCGGCGTCCGGCGCATGCTCGGCATCACCGTGATGGCCTACGCGGTCGCGCACCTCACCCTCTACGCCGTCGACCAGAACCTGATCCTCACCAAGATCGTCTCGGAGATCGCGCTCCGGCTCTATCTGACGATCGGCTTCGTGGCGCTGATCGGCCTGATCGCCCTGGGGCTGACATCGACCGACGCAGCCGTGCGCAACCTGGGCCCGAACTGGCACCGGCTCCACCGGATCGTCTACACGATCGCGGTGCTGGCGCTCGTCCACTACTTCCTGCAATCGAAGATCGACGTCACCGACCCGGTCTTCTCGGCCGGGCTGTTCCTGCTGCTGATGGGCTGGCGGGTGATGCGGCGGTTCAAGGGGCCGGAGCGGCCGTGGTCGCTGCTGCTGCTCGCGATCCTCGCCGGGCTGGCCACCGCGGGCCTGGAGGCGGCGTGGTACGGGCTCGCCAGCGGCGTCCCGGCGAGCCTCGTGCTCGCCGCCAACCTGGATTTTTCCGGCCCGATCCGGCCGGCCTGGTGGGTGCTGGCGATCGGCCTGTCCCTGCCCGCGATGGCGCTCGTGCGCGGAAAGCGGGCGACGCGCCAGCCTGCCGGCGGGCGGGTGGCCTCCCCGGCCCGGCGGCCCGCACCCCAGGAAGCTTTGCCGAAACCCTTGTCGCCGCGGGCCTGATGCCGCAGAACTCGCGGCCGGCCCCCGCCATCGACGGCCCGGGGTCGCAGCGGAGTGTTCAGGACGCCATGCGCGGCACCCTTCTCCTCATCGCGGGCCTGCTCGTATCCAGCGCCGCCCAGGCGGCCCCGAACGCGACGCCCCCAGCCTCCCCCGCGAAACCCGCCAAGGCCGCGCCCCCGACGGCAGCCGCACCGGCGGTCGTAACAACCTGCACCCCGCCCGGGCCGCCGCCGGCCTCCGCACGCCCGGCCAAGCCCGCGCTGCCGGACAAGCCGGCCTGCCTCGACACCAAGGAAGGCTGCCCGGGCTGGGAGGCCTACAGCTACAACGACGCGATCAAGGCCTACAACCTGCAGGCGCAGGCCTTCCGGCCGATCGCCGAGGCCTACCTGCAGAAGCTCAACGCCTACGTGAAGGCGAGCGGCGAGTACGCGCAATGCGAAGTGAACGCGATGCAGAAGTAGCCGGCTGAACGGCGGCCAACACGGCATCCAGGGGGCGGTTCAGGCGGCCGGGCGCACTCTCCGGTAATGATGGCCGCGATACCCGCGCGCCGGATCACGCCGAGGCCCACCGTGCCCGCCCGTCGTTTCCCCATCCGCATCGGCCTTCTGGCCCTGCTTCTCGCCGCCGGCCCGGCTTTGGCCGCCGATTTCGACGGCCCCTATCCGCCGGATCATCGCTGGGGCGGCCCGCCCCAGGAGGAGCTGGAGCACCGGCCCCCGCCTCCCCCGCCGCCGCGCCCCGAGCCGGAGTTCCATCGGCCGCGCTTCACCGCGGCGCCCCCCGAGGCGTGCTGGGAATTCGTCCGGCGCCGGTTCGATCCGGACGGCGCGCCGGTCGTGCGCCGGGTGCGGGTCTGCGACGAGCCGGGCTTCGACCGCGGCCCGCCCCCGCCGCCTCCGCCCCCGGAGGATGTCCCGCCCCGCCGCTGGGGCGGGCCGCGCTGGGGCGGTTCACACTGGGATGGGCCGCGCTGGTAGGGCGCGGGGATCGGTTCAGATGCGGGCGGGCGCCTTCTTGAGGGCGGCCGCGAAGGCCTTGAGCTGGCGGTTCAGATCCGCCAGCTCGTTCAGCGCGATGGTCTTGTGACCGTCGCGGACCGCGCGCTCGATATCCTCGACCTGCGAGGCGACGAGGCGGCGGATGGCGTCGGCAACATGGTGTCGGTTCATCGTTTCGAGCGTCTCGTGGGAACGTCCTGGCGGGCCTCAACGGACGGCCGGAATGCGGCCGTCGACACGATCCGGTGATAGGTCGGTAGGCTTAACCGTTGGTGTCCATGGCCGCCGCCGCGCACATCCGATTGTAAGATTTTAGACCTATCTGCGGTCCCGCGTCTCGCTGCGCCGCATCGGCATCGCGTCGATGGTGGCGAACAGCCTCTGGGGCGGGATCGGCGCCGCGGCGGTGAGCTTGGCGCCCCCGTCCTTGCCGACGAGGACGGCCCGAAAGCTGTCGGCCGGCAGCCCGAGCGCGGCGCGCAGCGCTTGCGCCTCGGCGCCGGAGCCCACCGCCTCCAGCACCACCAGATCGCGCTCGGCGACACCGTCGCGCACCGGACCCAGGGCGGCGCGCTGCGCCTTGAGCTGCGCGTCCGCGGCGTCGGGCGCCGACAGGACCAGCACGCGGACGCGGTCCCGATAGGCATCGAGGGGCGCCGCCGAGGCGGTCGCGGTCAGGGCCGCCAATCCAAGGCCGAGTGCCGTTCCGCGCATACCGGGCCTCCGAATCCTGAGACGGGACAACGCGCGATCCGCCCCGGAGATCGCCCGACGCCGTTGCGGGGGCCGATTGGCGCCCCAGATCCGGACGGGCAGCCAGTCTCCGGGAGTTTACCCATGACCGCCATGAATCGCCGCATCGTCCTGGCCTCGCGCCCCCACGGCGAGCCGCGCCCCGAGAACTTCCGCCTGGAGGAGGTACCGGCGCCGCAGCCCGGCCCCGGCCAGGTCCTGCTGCGCACGCGCTGGCTGTCGCTCGATCCCTACATGCGCGGCCGGATGAGCGACGCGAAATCCTATGCGGCGCCCGTGGAGATCGGCGCGCCGATCACCGCGGAGACGGTGGGCGAGGTCGTGGCCTCGAACCATCCGGACTACGCTGTCGGCGACCTCATCACCGCCTTCGCGGGCTGGCAGACGTACTTCGTCACGGACGGCAAGGGCTCGCGCCGGGTCGACCCCGGCGTCGCGCCACCCTCGACGGCTTTGGGCGTGCTCGGGATGCCGGGCATGACGGCCTATACCGGCCTCCTCAACATCGGCCGGCCGAAGGCCGGCGAAACCGTGGTGGTCGCGGCCGCCGCGGGGCCGGTGGGCTCGCTCGTCGGGCAGATCGCCAAGCTGAAGGGCGCCCGCGCCGTCGGAATCGCGGGCGGACCGGACAAGTGCCGCTACCTTACCGAGGAACTCGGCTTCGACGCCGCCGTGGACCATCGCGGCGAGGACCTGCCGGGGGCGCTGGCCGCCGCCTGCCCGAAGGGGATCGACGTCTATTTCGAGAATGTCGGCGGCGCGGTCTTCGCCGCCGTGATGCCGCTGCTCAACCCCTTCGCGCGGATCCCGGTCTGCGGCCTCGTCTCGGCCTACAACGCCACCGAGGTGCCGGCCGGCCCCGACCGCCTGCCGGGCCTGATGCGCTCGGTCCTGACCAACCGCCTGCACATCCAGGGCTTCATCGTGTGGGATTTCGCCGATCAGGCCGAGATCTTCCGC
Source organism: Methylobacterium sp. E-005 (assembly GCF_022829725.1). Classification (GTDB taxonomy): domain Bacteria; phylum Pseudomonadota; class Alphaproteobacteria; order Rhizobiales; family Beijerinckiaceae; genus Methylobacterium. The sequence goes on from NZ_JAKSYG010000105.1 coordinate 75,303, forward strand.
ACGGAGGTCGGCGGCTGGATCCAGGAGGGGCGCGTCCGCTACCGCGAGGACGTGGTCGAGGGCCTGGAGAAGGCGCCGGAGGCCTTCATCGGCCTGCTGAAAGGTCGCAATTTCGGCAAGCTGGTCGTGCGCGTCTCCTGACGCCGCTTGCTGCCGTCCTGGAACAGATATAGAACATGCAGATCCGACGGCGCTGCGGAAAGCGGGCACAAACCCTCACCGCAGGTTGCCGCTCCGGAGGCCCGGGCGCATGGTTCGCGCGCCGCCGGGCCGATGCCCTGTGAGATCCGTACGATAAGGAGAGAGCGATGGCGGGCAGCGTCAACAAGGTGATTCTGGTGGGCAATCTCGGGCGCGATCCCGAGATGCGCCGCCTCGGCTCGGGCGACCCGGTGTGCAACCTGCGGATCGCCACCTCGGAGTCGTGGAAGGACAAGGCGAGCGGCGAGCGCAAGGAGAAGACCGAGTGGCACTCGGTCGTGATCTACAACGACAACCTCGCCCGCGTGGCCGAGCAGTACCTGCGCAAGGGCTCGAAGGTCTATATCGAGGGCCAGCTCCAGACCCGGAAGTGGACCGACAATTCCGGCGTCGAGAAGTACACGACCGAGGTGGTGCTCCAGCGCTTCCGCGGCGAGATGACGATCCTCGACGGGCGTGGCGGCGGTGGCGGCGGCGACTTCGCCGGCGAGGATGAGGGTGGCGGGCAGATCAGCCGCGGCGGCGATTTCGGCGGTGGCCGGGGCGGTGACCGCGGCGGCGATTTCGGCGGCGGCGGCGGCGGCCGCTCACAGGGCGGCGAGCGCCGTCCGGCTCCGGCCTCCTCGGGCGGCGGCGGTGGCGGCGGTGGCAGCCGCGGTGGCTACGACCTCGACGACGACATCCCGTTCTAGGCCGCGTCGCAGGATAAGCATCCGTCCCAGCCCACTTACCGTGGTTGCGGGCGCCCGAGGATACCGGGCAAGCACGCTCTCCTCCCCCTCGCGGGGAGGAGTTGAAGGTGGGGATGGTGCAGACAGCACCGATGCACTCGATCCTGCACCACCCCCACCCCTGCCCCCTCCCCGCAAGGGGGAGGCGATCTTTTCTCAATTGTTTCACAGGAACGCTGTGCGAACCCTTCCGCGGGTTCCCGGGTCGCAGTCCACTTGCGCTCCATGCGCCCAGCAAAACGGTCGGCGCGCTACTTCTCGCGAAACGCGCGCCGCGCCTGATCGACGAGGGGCTTCGTCAGGTAGGACAGGACCGTCCGGTCGGCCGTCCGGATGAACGCCTCCACGGGCATGCCGGGCATCAGCTTGGCCCCGTCGAGCTTGGCGAGCTCGTCCTTCGTCACGCCCAGCCGGACGAGATAATAAAAACTGCCGGTCCGCTTGTCTTCGCTCACATCGGCGGCGATGCGCGTGACGCGGCCGTTCAGCTCCGGCGTCGTCCGCTGGTCGAAGCTCGGGAGGCGCAGGCCCGCGGCTTGACCGGTCTGGAGCCGATCGATGTCCTGGGGCGCGACGCGGACTTCCGCCACGAGCGAATCGGCGGTCGGGACGATCAGCATGATCGGCTCGCCCGGGGCGATCACGCCGCCCCGGGTGTGGACCGCGAGTTCGTGCACGTAGCCGGTCTGCGGCGCGCGGATCTCGATGCGCTGGAGCTGGTCGAAGGCGGTGATCTTCTGCTCCATCAGCGTCGCCGCCTTGGCGCGGTTCTCGGCCAGCTCCTTGCCGACCTCGCTGCGCAGGTTCTGCTCGAGCTGGAGGATCTGCAATTCGGTCTCGGAGACCTTGCCCCGGGTCTGCGCGATGGTGGCCACGAGGATTCCGCGCTCGCCCTTCAGGCGGGACATGTCGCGCTGGAGGCTGGTGAGCCGCGTCAGCTGGATCAGGTTCTTCTTCCAGAGTTCCTCGACGCCCGCGTATTCCCGGCCGATGATCGCGGTCTCCTGCTCCTTGGCGGCGGCCTGCTCGACCAGACCCTTGATCTCCTCGTTGAGCTGCCCGACCCGCTCGCGTAGCTGCGCCTTCTGGCCCTGCAGCGCGTCCCGGCGGAAGCGGAACAGCTTGCGCTCCCCGTCGACGATCCGCCCGACCTCCGGCCCGGCCGTGGTGAGCTCGGGCGGGATCACGAGATCCGGGCGGCCGTCGCGCTCCGCCTCCAGGCGGGCGTTGCGGGCGGCGATCTCCCACAGGCTCTTGGTGACGCTGTCGTAGGTGGCGCGTGCCGCCGTCGCATCGAGGCGCACCAGCAGGTCGCCGGCCCGGACGCGGTCGCCCTCCTGGACCGGCAATTCGGCCACGACGCCGCCGGTCGGATGCTGGACCTTCTTGATGTTGCTCTCGACCACGAGCGAGCCGGACGCGATGATGGCGCCCGACAGCTCCGTCGATGCGGTCCAGGCCCCCACCCCCAGGGCCACGCCGATCACGGCGGCCACGCCGAGGATGTGTCGGCGCAGGGAGCGGCGCGTTCCGGCGGTCGGATCGGAATCGGGCCCGGTGGGATCAGGCTGCGTCGTCATGCGACCCTCGTGGGTGTCTGGCGGGTCAGGGCGCCGAGCTTCGCCAGGACCTCGTCGCGCGGCCCGTGCAGCTGGACGCGCCCGTCGCCGAGGACCAGGATCCGGTCGACCGCCGCCAGGGCGCTCGGCCGGTGCGCGACCACCACCACGATGCCGCCGCGGGCGCGCACGCCCTGGACGGCCGCCGACAGGGCCCGGTCGCCATCGACGTCGAGGTTGGAATTCGGCTCGTCGAGGACGACCAGGAAGGGGTCGCCGTAGAGGGCTCGCGCGAGGGCGATCCGCTGGCGCTGGCCGCCGGACAGCCCGAGCCCGCCGGCACCGCCGACCCGGGCGTCGTAGCCCCCCGGCAGCCGGAGCACGACCTCGTGGACGCCCGCGGCCTTGGCGGCGGCGAGCAGGGCCTCGGGATCGGGCGCGGGATCGAAGCGGGTGATGTTCTCGGCAATCGTGCCGTCGAACATCTCGGTATCCTGCGGCAGGTAGCCGATTGCGCGTCCGAGGTCGTCGGAATCCCATTGGTCCAGAGCAGCGCCGTCGAGGCGGATCACGCCCCGGCTCGGCCGCGCCAGCCCGACCAGGGCCCGGGCGAAGGTCGATTTTCCGGAGCCGCTGGCGCCGATCACGCCTAGTGCGCTGCCGGGGGCGAGGGCGACGTTCACGTCGTGCAGCACGAGGGTGTCGGTGCCCGGTATCGCGATCGAGAGGGCCGTCACGCGCAGGCTCTCGCGCGGGGCCGGCAGGGGCGTCGGAACAGCCGGCTCCCGCGGGGGCAGGAAGGCGGTGAGGCGGCCCCAGGCCTGACGGGCGGCCGTGAACGACTTCCAGTTGGCGATGGCGAGATCGACCGGCGCGAGCGCCCGGGCCGACAGGATCGTGGCGGCGAGCATCACCCCGGCGGTCGCCTCCGCGCGCACCACCAGGAGCGCCCCGAGGCCAAGGATGCCGGATTGCAGCAGCGTGCGCAGCAGGCGCGCCGTCGTGCCGAAGCCGATGGCGAGGTCGTTGCCCCGGGTCGCCACGTCGAGGTTGCGGCGGGTCCGGACCTGCCACAGGGCCGCGATGCGGGCGCGCATCCCGAGGGCCGAGAGCAGCGGCGCGGTCCGGTGCGCCATGTCGGTGAGGGATCGGCGCTCGCCCGCCACGCGGACGGCCTCCTGGGTGATTGCGGCCGAGGCCCAGTCGGTCAGGATCGTCAGCCCGCACAGGAACAGGGCGCCCCCGGCGATCGCCGCCCCGAGCCAGGGATGGAACAGGAAGCAGACCGCGACGTAGAGCGGCACCCAGGGCAGGTCGAAGAAGGCGCTCACCGCCATGCTCGACACGAAGCCGCGCACGGTCTCGAGGTCGCGCAGGGCCTGGGGTCCCGCGTCGCTGCGCGGCATCTCGGAGCCGCGGGCGAGCAGGGTGCGGAAGATCCGATGCCCCAGGCGCTCGTCGATGAGGCGGCCGAACCGCGACAGGATCCGCGCGCGGAAGATCTCGAGGATGCTCTGGATCACCAGCAGCATGAGCGTGATACCGGCGAGGCCGACCAGCGTGGCGATGCTCCGGCTCGGCAACACCCGGTCGTAGACCTGCAGCATGAAGATCGGGGCGGTCAGCATCAGCAGGTTGATGAGGCCGCTGACGGCCATCACGGTGATCAGGCAGGCGCGCCCGGCCCGGAGGGCGGCCCAGAACTCGCGACGCCTCGCAACACGCAGCACGCGCTCGTCGGTCACAGGTTTGTCCCCGGATTCTCGGTGTGGCGCGACGACGATGGCGGCCCCCGCCGCGGCTGCGGCGGGGGCGCTTGGCCTTACAGCCCGAGCAGGTGCAGGCCGCTCGTGGTCGTGTGCGGGGTCGGGTCGGTGTGCTGGACGTCGGCGTGCCCGCCGAGATCGAGCGTGGCGATCCCGAGATCGACGCTGGCGCCGTGGGACGCCCCGGCATCGGCCGAGGACGCCGTCGTGGTCGGGATGGCGTCGGCGAGCTGGCCGACCAGGGCATCGGCGCCGCCGCTGTTGGTCTGCGGCAGCTGGATGCTGTCGCCGCTCAAGAGGTTCGCCGTCGCCAGGCTCGGCTGATCGGCGCCCACCGAAACCGCGCTCACCTCAACGGTGTGGGCCGGATCGGCGGCGGGCGTCAGGATCGCGGCGTCCGCCACCGGCGCCGTGGTTGTCGGGCCCGCGGACACGTCGACCAGCGGGTGTGTCCCGGTGCCGGTCTCGCCCGTCGTGCCGCCGGTCAGGCCACCGAGCAGGGTGCCGGCCGGATTGCCTCCCGTTCCGGACACGGCCGAGCCGAGCGCCGTCGTCACGGGGGCCAGGACGCCGTCGAGCCCCGTGCCCGATCCCTGTCCGCCGTCGGTGACCGCGGGAATGAGGCCCGTCACCGCGCCCAGGACGCCGCCCGCCGCATCCGCGACATGCCCGGCATCGCTCACGACCTGCCCCGTGGCCGGCACGCCGTTCCCGGTCAGCACGGACCCAGGCAGGTTGACCACGTCGGTGACGAGGTTGGTCGACTCGCCGAGTTCGCCGAGGCCGGCCGTGTTGCCGAGATTGATGACGGAATGGAGCGGGTCGTTCAGCAGCGGCACGTCGTGGCCGACCTGTTCCAGGCCCGCATGGACGGCGTCGATCAGCGTGTTGGCGACGTCGCCGACCGGCTGAAGCGGCGCGCCGGCGCCGAGCAGACTGCCGGTCACGCCCTGGCCATCGCCGGTCACGCCGCCGAGAAGACCGGCGAGCGGGCTCGCGGCATGGTCGCCGAGCAGGCCGTCCACCGTGGCGGTCACCGGCGTGAGGAGGCTGCCGACAGCCGGGATGCCGGTCCCGCCGCCGCCGAGGCCGCCGACGATACCGGTCACCCCGTCGACGAGGCCCCCGGCGGCCTGCGTCACCGCGCCGACATCGCCGAGGATCGGCGACACCGCGCCGAGCCCCTGGCCGCCCAGTACGTCGCCGGGCAGGCCGACCACGTCGGTGAGGAGGTTTCCGCCCTCGCCGATATGGCCCAGGCCGACCGTCTCGCCAAGGTTGGTCAGGCCATGGATGGCATCGTTCAGCAGGGGCATCGCATGGCCGAAATCCTCGAGGGTCATGTGGAGGTCGAGGATGGCGGTGTTCGCGAGGTTCGTGACCGGCGCGAGTAGCCCGTCCGACGCCAGCAGGTTGCTGCCGCTGACGGCCCCCGTGGCGGAGGCGAGCAGCGTGTCGGTCGCCCCGAGGACATGGCCGAGGTCGGACAGGACGGGATCCGCCGAGGCGAGGCCGCCACCGTTCAGGATCGATCCGGGGACCGAGAGGGTATCGGTGAGGAGATTGCCCGGCTCGCCGAGATAGCCGAGCCCGGCCGTCTCGCCGAGGCCCGTGACCGCGTGGATCGGCGCGTTGAGTTCGGGGGTCGAATGGCCGACATCCTCGAGCGTCGTATGGAGATCAAGCACCGTCTGGTTGAGGATCTCGGTCGCCGGCGTGAGGACGCTGCCGGAGCCGACCAGGCCGTTGCCCGGGGATGGCACCGCGGCGACCGCGTCGAGCAGCGTATTGGCCGCGTCGGTGACGTGGCTGGCATCGGTCAGGAGCGGCGCGGCGGTCCCGACGCCGGCCGGATTCGCGGCGGCGCCCGACAGATCGGTGATCAGGTTGCCGGCCTCGCCGATGTGACCCAGGCCGATCGTCTCACCGAGATTGGTGAGCCCGTGCAGGGGTCCGTTCAGCGGCGCGACCTCATGACCGGTCGTCTCGAGCTGCGCATGGGTATCGAGGACGATCGTATTGGCCGTCTCGGCCAGCGTGTCGGGGAGGATCGAGCCGCCCTCGCCTCCGGTGACGGAGCTCACGGCCCCCTCGATCTGCGAGGCGATGGGCCCGAGGCTCGCGAGCTGGCCGGTCGAGAGCGCGGTGGACGAAAGCAATGCGCCCGGACCGACGAGCCATTCGAGGGATCGCGTGGCCGGGCTGAGGATGGCGAGGGGGGATGACGACATGAGCACCTCCGGTTTTGCGGTGTAACCGGAGATGCAATCTTTGGTTGCGGCGCCCTGCGTCTGTGGTTAAAACCAGGTTAGTTAAATGTGACTTCTAATTGTATTTTAGCGAAAATTCAGGGCATCCAGGGCGTATGAACGCCGTCCCGGCAGTGGCGTCTGTCCGATGATCCGAATTCGCGACTTTCTACTGCTGCGTGCATCTAAAACCACGCGGACAGGGCGAGCCGTGCAGCCACCACACCCGTAGTCCGGGCCATGGACGGCGTCCCGCTGCCAACCGTGGATTTCGCCACTGCCCTGGCCCGCGCCTGATCCGCCCCCGCGGGGCCTGCCTCCCCCGCGGACCATGCGCGCCGCAAGCTTTGCCTTTCGGGTGCTGCCCGGTCCATGTATCCGGCCATGATCCGCCTGATCCCCAGCCTGCCCGCCGCCTACGTCATCGCGCGGGGGGTGTGGCCGATGCCCTGGCCGGTCCCGCTCAAGCTCGGCCTCGCCGCACTCCTCCTGGGCGCCTCCCAGTATCACCTGTGGAGCCGCCTCTCCTCGGGATCGGTCTTCGCGCCGGAATTCCCGCGGCCGGTGGTGATCCTGTTCAACTGGGCGTTCGGTGCGATCGCGCTGGCGGCGCCCATGCTGCTCGCCCTCGACCTCGTCGCCCTGGTCCTTCTGGTGCTGCCCGGTGGCGGCTGGGCGATCCCGACCGCTTGGCGTTCCGCGGCCGCCCTCGCCTCCGCGCTTCTGGCGGCCATCGCCGTGTGGCAGGCCCTGCGCGTCCCGCCGCTGAAGGACGTCACCGTCACGATCCCGAACCTGCCCCCCGGCTTCGACGGCTTCACGATCCTGCACCTGACGGATCTGCACATCAGCCGCCTGTTCCCGGCCCCCTGGACGCGAAGGGTCGTCGCACGGGCCAACGCGCTCGGTGCCGACGTGATCGCGGTGACGGGCGACTTCATCGACGGTTCGCTGGAGGCGCGCCGGGCCGACGTCGCCCCGTTGGAAGACCTGCGGGCGCGGGACGGCGTCTGGGCCGTGCCCGGCAACCACGAGTATTTCTTCGATCACGACGCCTGGATGCGCCACCTCGAAGGGCTGGGGATCCGGATCCTCGCCAACGCCCACACCGTCCTGACCCGCGACGGCGCCGCGCTGGTGCTGGCCGGCGTCACCGACCGCTCGGCGCCCGCCACCGGCCATCCGGGACCCGACCTCGACGCCGCCCTGGCGGGCGCGCCCGCGGGTGCGCTGATCGTCCTGCTGGACCATCAGCCGGCGCAGGCTGCCCGGGCCGCGGCGCGGGGCGTGGCGCTGCAGCTCTCCGGGCACACCCATGGCGGGATGATCCGCGGCCTGGATCGGCTGGTGGCCCGGGGCAATTCCGGTTTCGTCTCGGGCGCCTACCGGGTCGGGGGGATGCGGCTCTACGTCAGCAACGGCACAGCTCTGTGGCCCGGCTTCGCCCTTCGGTTGGGCCGCCCATCCGAGTTGACGCGGATCACCCTGCGGTGCGCCGGCTGACGCCGACGCGACCGCAAAGCCAGTCAAAGCATCGGTATGCCGCCCGTGACCGGCACCAGGGCGCCCGACATGAAGCTGCCCTCCCGTGACGCCAGGAGCACGTAGGCCGGGGCCAGCTCCGCCGGCTGGCCGACGCGGCCCAGCGGGGTTTGCGCGCCGAGTTCCTCGATCTGCTCGGGGCTCTTCACGATCGGCTGGATCGGCGTCCAGACGGGCCCGGGCGCGACGCAGTTCACCCGGATGCCCTTCGGGGCGAGCAGGTTCGACAGGCCGATGGTCAGGCTCGCGATGGCGCCCTTGGTGGCCGCGTAGATCAGCATGCTCGGGCCGGCGACCTTGGCCTGCACGCTCGTGCTGTTCACGATCGCCCCACCGGGCTTCATGTGCGGCACCGCCGCCTGGGCGAGGTAGTACATCGCGAACACGTTGGCCTGGAACGAGCCCTCGATGTCGGCGGCCTTCAGGTCGTCAAGGTCCTCGTTCACCACCTGGGCGGCGGCGTTGTTCACGAGGATGTCGAGGCGACCGAAGGCCTCCACGGTGCGTGCCACGAGGTCCCGGCAATGGCCTTCGTCGCGGAGATCGCCGGGTAGGAGCAGGCAGCGCCGGCCGGCCTTCTCGACCCAGGCCTTCGTGTCCTCGGCGTCGTCCTGCTCGACCTCGAGATAGGAGATCGCGACATCCGCGCCCTCGCGGGCATAGGCGATCGCCACCGCCCGTCCGATGCCGGAATCGCCGCCTGTGATCAGCGCGGCCTGCCCGGTGAGCAGGCCCTTGCCGACGTAGCTTTCCTCGCCGTGGTCGGGCCGCGGCGTCATCTTCGTGGTGAGGCCCGGGCGGGGCTGCTGCTGATCGCCGGGATAGGGCGGACGCGGGCCAGCCTCGCGCGGATCGTCGGTCATCGGTTCAGCTCCTCGGCGGATCGGTCCCGGGATCTAGGGCGGCCGCCGATCGAGCCGCCTGCGCCCGGCCGTCACAGCCGCGCGCAGGTCGTTTGCCAGCTCAGAAAGCCCGGCCGCGGGTCGCGTGCGGCTTGCCGTAGCGATTGCGGAGGAACGAAACGACTCGGGGAAGGAGGAAGGCGATCAGGATCTTGCGCATCGGGTCACCTCGCGTCACGGCATCGTGAGCGGGCAATGCTCGGCTCAAGCCGCAGTTCCGCCGCGGGTTCGCGATCAGAGCTCCAGCGTCAATGTGACCGGCGCGTGGTCGGAGGGACGCTCCCAGCCGCGGGCGTCGCGCAGGACCTCGACCTTGCGGACGGTGCCGGCGAGATCGGGGGAGACCCAGAGGTGATCGAGGCGCCGGCCCTTGTCGGCGGCCGCCCAATCGGGGGAGCGATAGCTCCACCACGTGTAGATCTTCTCCGGCTCCGGGGTGAGGTGGCGCGCCGTGTCGATCCAGCCGGCCTCGCCGCGCAGGATCTCCAGCGCCTCGGTCTCCACCGGCGTGTGGCTCACCACGTCGAGGAGCTGCTTGTGCGACCAGACGTCGTGCTCCAGCGGCGCGACGTTGAGGTCGCCCATCAGGATCGCGGGGCCCGAGACGCGCTTGCCGCCCCAGGCGCGCAGCTCGGACAGGAAATCGAGCTTGTGGCCGAATTTCGGATTGAGGTCGCGGTCCGGGACGTCGCCGCCGGCCGGCACGTAGAAATCGTGCAGCACGATCCCCGCGGCGGCGCCGGCCTCGGGTCCGAGCACCGCCGAGATGTGGCGGGCATCCGGCCGCTCGCAGAAGCCCATGACGGTGCGCGTGTGCAGGGGGAAGCGCGAGAGGATCGCGACGCCGTTATAGCCCTTCTGGCCGGCGAACATCACGTGCTCGTAGCCGGAGCCGCGCAGGGCCTTCAGCGGGAAGGCGTCGTCCGGGCACTTGGTTTCCTGCAGGCAGAGCACGTCCGGCTTCTGCTCGGCGAGGAAGCGCAGCACGAGGTCGATGCGCAGCCGCACCGAATTGATGTTCCAGGTGGTGACGGTGAGCTGCACGGGCGGCGCGGGGGTTCGGCGGGCGGTGCGCTCCGATAGCCGATTTCGCCGCCCGCGACAGTCCGCTCAACCGCCCGTGAGGCAAAAGGCCGTGCGTGGACGACCGACAGGCGCTATGCCCGGCCCCTGCCCTGTCCGGGGTCCCTCGGAGGCCCTGCCTTGGCCCATGCCCGCTCGCTCCTGTTCGCCGCCTACTGGGCGGCCTGGACGACCCTGTTCCTCGTCCCCCTGGTGATCTTCCTCCTGTCCGGCTCGCCGCAGCGGCCGATCCGCCGGGCGACGCGGCTCTGGGCGCGCGGGATCCTGGTCGGACTGCGGCGCATCGTCGGTTTGCGCTACGTCGAGGAGGGCCGCCAGCACCTGCCGGACGAGCCCTGCCTGATCGTCGCCAACCACCAGTCGACCTGGGAGACCCTGGCCTTCCTCGTGCTGGTGCCGGATGTGGCGATCGTGGCCAAGCGGGAATTGCTGGCGATCCCGGTGGTCGGCTGGTTCCTGCGGCGCTCGCCGATGATCGTCATCGACCGCGGCAACGGCACCCAGGCCCTGCGCACCATGATCGACGAGGGGCGCGCCGCCGTGGCGGCCGGGCGGTCGGTCCTGATCTTCCCCGAGGGCACCCGCGGCGGCATCGCGGCCCCGCTGCGCTTCAAGCGCGGCGTCGAGCTGCTCTACGGCCGGCTCGGCCTGCCGGTGGTGCCGGTGGCGGTGAATTCCGGCCTGTTCTGGCCGGGGGGCATGGCCACCCGGGCCGGGACCGTCGTGGTGAGCTACCTCACCGCCGTCGCCCCGGGCCTGCCGGCCGCCGAGTTCCTGCGCGGCACCGAGGCGGCGATCGACCGGGAGCTCGACCGCTGGCGCAGCGCCGGCCTGGACGCGACAGCGGCCTGACGGCGACGACGGCTACTGCTGCTGCGATTGCTGGATCTGCTGCTGCATCGCCTTGTCCTCGGCGCGCCCGTAATTGATGAAGAACAGGCTGCCGTCGACGCTCTTGCCCCTCTGCAGGTTCGAGAGCGTCACCGTGGTGATGTAGCCCTGCGGATCGGTGATCCGCCACTGCGACAGGGTCTTCACCTCGGGATCGAAGAACAGCTGGATCTTCGAGGTGCCGCCCAGGGTCGCGCGATCCTCCAGGCTGATGCGCACGCCGCCCGGATCGTTGGCCACGTCGGTCACGGTGAGGTCGCGGGCGAGGTCGATCTTCTCGCGCAGCAGGAATTTCAGCGGCGTCTGGGCGATGAAGTAGAGGTCCTGGGTGTTGAGCTTGCGGTCGCGCACCGCCACCGAGGTGCCGTCGGCCACCACCTCCAGCGGCGAGGGCTGGTCGTAATCGAAGCGCAGGCGGCCGGGCTTGGCGAGCGTCAGCTTGCCGCCGATCCGGCGCCCGTCGGCGCCGATCTGCATGAAGCTGCCGGTCAGCGTGTTGATGCCATTGAAATAGGCGTTGGCCTGGGCCAGCACGGTGGCGGCATCCGCCGGCTCGGCGGGGGCGGCCGCCGCCGCAGGCGCGCCCACGGCCGCCACCTTGGACTCGGGCGCCTTGTGCTCGGCCTTCTCGGCGGCCTTGGCGGATTTGGCACCGCCAGCCTTGGCGTCCTTGGCGGCGTCCTTCTTGGGCGCGGTCTTCTTGGGCTGCGCGGGAACCGGGGCGGCCTCCGGCTGCGGGGCCGGCTCCTCCTTGTGGCCGAACAGGCTGTCGATGAAGGCACCGACCTGCGCCTCGGCCGGGTTGGCGGTCGCGAGCCACAGCCCGGCGGCGAACACGGAGCCGGCTGTGCGGATGCGGCGGCCGATCATCGGCAAAATCTCCTGGGGGACCGCGGGCAAGCTCCGGCGGCGAACAGAGGTTGGTGGGCCGCTGCGGACGCCTTGCTGTCCTCCCGTCTCCGCGAGCGGAGCGAAGCAATCCAGAAGCGCCACGATACCGAACGCCGCGCTGCCCTGGGTTGCTTCGCTCCGCTCGCAAAGACGGGGCGGGTTTTGCAGCCCCCTGTTAGAACTCCGCCCTGTGGCGAAGATGCGACGTCCGGGCCGCCTTGCAGAGCGGCGACCCGGGCGACGTCTCACTCGTCGTCGTACATCCCGGCCGAGCTGTGCGGCATACCGGCGACCAGGATCTCGCGCTTGCCGGCGTGGTTGGCCGGGCCGACGATGCCCTCGATCTCCATCCGCTCCATGATCGAGGCGGCGCGGTTGTAGCCGATCTGCAGGCGGCGCTGGATGTAGCTGGTCGAAGCCTTCTCGTCGCGCAGCACCACCTCGATGGCCTGCTTGTAGAGATCGTCCGACTCCCCCCCCGTCGCCGCCGCGAAGGCGCCGATATCGAACACCGGAGCCTCCTCGGCGGGCTCGTCGGACCGCTCGGCCTTGTCGGCGGCGGCCTTGCCCCGGCCCCGGCCGGTCTCCTTCACGGGCTCCTCGGGCGAATCGTCCGCCGTGACGGCGTCGAGGTAGCTCGGGCGGCCCTGGCGCTTCAGGTGCGCCACGACGGTCTCGACCTCGCTGTCCGAGCAGAACGGCCCGTGCACGCGGGTCGTGCGCCCGCCCCCGGCCATGAACAGCATGTCGCCCTGGCCGAGCAACTGCTCCGCGCCCATCTCGCCGAGAATGGTCCGCGAGTCGATCTTGCTGGTCACCTGGAAGCTGATCCGGGTCGGGAAGTTCGCCTTGATGGTGCCGGTGATCACGTCGACCGAAGGCCGCTGCGTCGCCATGATCAGGTGGATGCC
>NZ_JAKSYG010000111.1 GCF_022829725.1 Methylobacterium sp. E-005
TCATCAGAGGCAAACAGAGTACCGCCCGGCTACTTCGCCGGCCAGTCCCGCCGCTTGTCAGAAGATGGCTCAGCGCCCGGTCCACTTCCGCGGCCGGCGCCGATGAACCGGGGTATAGATCCACCGATCCGAGCCGTCAACTCCTTTTCACGAACGATGCAGCGCAGCCGGCGCGGAGGCTCACTCGGCATCGATCGGGGGCATCTTGCGGCCGGGCGGGATGCGCCTCAATCTGGACACGCTGGGCCGTGAGATGGTCGCCCGGTGGCGGAGACCGGCTCCCGTGCGGCAGAGTCCCCCGCCGCGGATCCTTGGAATCCTGTTCGCCATCGTCTTCATCAGGACCTGCGAGTGAAGCGCGAGCGACTCAAGATCGGCGATGTGGCCGCCTCCAGCTTCGGGCGTGGGCTCCAGGCGCCGCTCAATGAGCTTGGCGCGACGGCCAACCAAATCGACCGGCGGGCGGTGAACCTGCGCTGGCTCTGTGCGAGCACGCTCACCGGTCTGACGGGCGCCGGCCTGATCGCCGCCGCGCTGCATGTGTCTTTACAAGGTGACGTATCCTTCGCCGCAATCCCCGAGCGGGCCACGGTGGTGCCTCGGCCGCAGCCAAGCGAGAGCGGAGCCAACCTCGCCCGGAAGGGCGATCGGCTGGTGCGCAACCTGATGATCGCCTCGGCCAAACAGAGCTTCCGGGCCCCGGTGACGGTCCGACTTGGGGATCGCGAGATTATCAAGGCCAAGGCCTTCGTGCGACTCACGACACCCCTCTCGATGACGACCGGCGTCTATGCGGGTGAACCGCCGCGCTTTGATCCGATGAAGTTCGTATCGGACGAGCCTCCGGAGCGCGCACCCGATGCCGCGGCCGACGCCCCGGGCGCCGAAGTCACCGTCGTCAAGCGCGACTTGCTGGATGTGGCCGACGCTGCCAACGCACCGGCGCTCACCGACGACGACGTCACGGCTCAGGTCGAGGAGGAGCGCCGCATCGCCGCAGAAGCCGGGCGACGGGCCGCCATCCCGATCGCGCCGCAGATCATGCTGTCGCGGACCCTTCAGCAGGGCGCCGCGGCCGAGGGGGACGCAGCCGCGCCGAAGGAGGCGAATCCGTTCAAGTCCATCGAGGTGCTCGTCGTCCCCGAGAACGTCACCAAGGTCGCCAAGGTCGAACTCAAGCCCAACGAGACGTCGTTGGTCGAGGAGCGCGACCTAGCGCTCAAGCGCGGCGAGACCCTCGAGAGCGCGCTCAAGGCGACCGGCTTCGCCGGGGACGATGCGATCCGCGGCATCGTGGCGGCGCTCGGCGGCAAGGCGCGCACCGCGGCGCTCGCTGAGGGACAGCCGATGCGTGTGCAGATCGCCCCCGGGGCCCGCCCCGGTGACCCGCGTCAGGTCACCCGCGTGGTGCTGTACGGCGAATCCGGTATCGAGGGGATCGCCGCCCTGAACGACCGGGGCGCCTTCGTCTCGGTGGCGCCCCCCGCCGAGGAGGCCCCCTCCCCCAAGCCGCAGCCGCAAGCCGAGGCCGGCGATGATGAGGATGCCGATTCGGGCTCGGGTCCGCGCCTCTATCAGAGCCTGTACGAGACCGCCGCGCGCCACGGTCTGCCGCGGACCACCGTCGAGGATCTCGTCCGCGTGTTCAGCTACGACCTCGATTTCCAGCGTCGGATCGGCAGCGGCGACGACATCGATGTGTTCTACAGCTATGACGACGAGGCCAATGCCGATCGTCCGGATCTCCTCTATGCGGCGTTCACCCTCGGTGGCGACACCCATAAGGTCTACCGCTTCCAGTCCCCTGACGACGGCACGATCGACTATCTCGACGAGCAGGGGCGCTCACTCAAGAAGTTCCTCCTCCGGAAGGCGATCGCCGACGGGATCATGCGCTCGGGCTTCGGCTATCGGCGCCATCCGATTCTGGGCTATGCGCGGCTCCATACCGGCGTCGACTGGGCCAATCCGATCGGCACGCCGATCATGGCCACGGGCAACGGCGTGGTGATCCGCGCCGAGATGACCTCCGGCGGCTATGGCAACCGGGTCGAGATCCAGCACATCAATGGCTACGTGACGACCTACAACCACATGCAGCGGTTCGGGCGCGGCATCCGGGAAGGCGTCAAGGTTCGGCAGGGTCAGGTCATCGGCTATCTCGGCTCCACCGGGCTGTCGACCGGACCGCACCTCCACTACGAGGTGATCATCAACGGCCATTTTGTGGATCCGATGAAGATCCGCGTTCCCCGGGGCCGCGAGCTCGACGGGCGCCTCCTCGCGGAGTTCAAGCGGCAGCGCGAGCAGATCGACGCGACGATGCAGAAGTCGAAGAGCGCCACCGCGCTCGCCCAGCGCGACGCGATCGTGCGCTGAGGCCGGACGATCAGTCGAAACCGAGCTGCGCGCGGATCTGAGCCGGTGTGATGCCGGCTTCCCGGAGATCGGCGAGCGATTGCGAGCCCCGCGACTTGGCCAGTTTCTCGCCCGTGGCGTCGCGGAGCAACGGGTGATGCCAGTAGAACTGCGTGGGAAGCCCGAGGAGCCTCTGCAGCAGCACGTGGAGGTCGGTGGCTGCCTCCAGGTCGCGACCACGGACCACATGAGTGATCCCCTCCCCCGCATCGTCGTACACGACGGAGAGATGGTAGCTCGTCGGGACATCGCGGCGGGCGATCACTGCGTCGCCCCAGCGGGCGGGATCGGCGTCGACCCGGCGCTCGCCGGCCTCGTCAAAGGCGATGTAGCCGTGTGAGGACCCGGCGCAGCCGAGCGCGGCCGCCATGTCGAGGCGCCACGTATGCGGCTCGCCCCGGGCGAGCTTTTCGGCGACGTGAGTGGAATCGAGGCTGCGGCAGGTGCCGGGATAGCGGGGCACGCCGTCCGGATCGCTCGCCGTCTCGCCGTCCGCCTCCACGCGAGCCCGGATCTGTCCGCGCGAGCAGAAGCACGGATAGGCGAGCGCCCGGTCGATCAGGCCGTCGCGGACCGCGCGATACGCCGCCATGTGGTCGGATTGGCGTCGGACCGGTTCGGGATAGCGTAGGCCGAGCCAGGCGAGATCCGCGACGGTCGCCTCGATCAGAGCGGGCTTCGAGCGCTGCGTGTCGATATCCTCGATCCGCAGGCGGCAGGTCCCACCCATCCGCTTCGCGAGGTCGGCGTTCAGCAGGGCCGAATAGGCGTGGCCGAGATGCAGGCGTCCGTTCGGGCTCGGCGCGAAGCGGAGGACCGGCGCGCCTCCGATCACCCGTCGGCGCGGCGGAGGCAGTGCGGCGCGGCGGGCTGGCAGGCGATGCCCGGCAGCGAACAGGCCGGTCCCTCGGCAAGGCGCTGGCAGACCTGGCAGCCGTCAGTCCATTCGAGGCAGGCCGGATCCTCGGCGACGGAGCGCGCCGGCGCCGGGTGGCGGGCCGGTAGTAATGCGCCGAGCAGGACCGTCGCGACGACGAGGGCCAAGATGGCCCAGGCGGCGAGCGCGCCCCTCGACGCGCGCGGTTCGGACGATGGCTGAAGGGCTGCCGACATGAAATCCTGTTGGCGTGGGAGGGGCCGGCCTGTCAACGCGCTTACGCCGCTTGCGCCGCGCGGCGCTCCAACAGGGCCGGGAGGAGCTTCAGGTTGAGGGGCTTGGCCAGGAACCCGTCGAACCCGGCGGCCCAGGCGGCGGCCTCGTCCTCCTGGCCGACATTGGCGGTCAGCGCCACCAGATGGAGCCGGTCGGTGCCGGCCGATTCGGCGGCGCGGATCCGGCGGGCGGTCTCGTGCCCGTCGAGGCGCGGCATGCGCACGTCGATCAGCGCGAGATCGAAGGGGCCGTTTGCGTCAAGCTGCTCCAGCACCGCGATCCCGTCGACCGCGTGAACCACCTCGGCGCCAAGGCGCTCCAGGGCGCGGGTCGCCAGGAGGGCGTTGATCGGATTGTCCTCTGCCAGCAGGACGCGAATTCCGACGCCCGTCCGCGGCAGGGCGGCGGGCGGGGTGGCCTGGATCTCGTTGGGCGCGGGGGGGGGCAGCAGGCGCTCGATCAGGGATCGATCGCGGACGGGTTTGATGAGGTAACCGTCGAAACCCGCCGCGCCCGGTGCACCGAAACCGCGGCGGTCGAAGGGCGAGAGCAGCACGAGGCTGCAGCCCACGCCGCAGGCGCGGGCCGCGTCGGCGAGCTGCCGCACGGCGGCATCACCGAGCGCACGATCGGCCAGCATGCCGTCGAAGGCGGCGCCCGAGAGGGCATCGAGCCCGGATTCCAGCGTGTCCACGATCACCGTCGCGGCGCCGGCCCGGGACAGGGATCGGGCGAGGTACGGCGCCTGGAACGGCGAATCGGCCACGATCAGGCAGCGCTGCCCGTCGAGGCGCGGGAGCGGATCGGGCCCTGGGAGCGTGATCGCGGCGGCCTCCGGCAGCGGCAGCAGGACCCGGAAGGTCGTTCCCCGCCCGACGCGCGAGGACGCCTCGATCCGACCGCCCATCCGGGTGACGAGACGCCGCGTGATGGCGAGGCCGAGCCCCGTACCCTCATGGCTGCGGCTGGCGCTGCCGTCCCCCTGCTCGAATTCTTCGAACAGGATTGGCAGACGATCCTCCGGGATCCCCGGGCCGGTATCGGCGACAGCGAGAATCACCTCGCCGGACCCGGTCTCGGCACGGGCGAAGCTCAGGCTGACGCCGACGCCGCCCCGCTCGGTAAACTTGATGGCGTTGCCCGCCAGATTAATCAGGATCTGCCGCACCCGGTCGGCATCGCCCACGAGGCTCGCTGGGAACCCTTCGGCGACGTCCAGGGCGATCTCGATCCCCTTATCCTGTGCCCGGGGCGCCAGGAGCTCGACCACGCCCTCTGCCACCGACGGCAAGCTGAACGGCTCGGCGGCGAGGTCGAGGCGACCGGCCTCGATCCGCGAGAAATCGAGGACGCCGTCGATCAGGCCGAGCAACGCCTGTCCGCTGGTGCGGACCGCCTCCACGTAAGTGCGCTGTTCCGGGTTAAGGTCGGTCCCGAGCACGAGCTCGGCCATCCCCAGGATGCCGTTAAGCGGCGTGCGCATCTCGTGGCTCACGGTCGCCAGGAACCGCGATTTCGCGACGCTCGCCGATTCCGCCCGCTCCAGGGCGGCGTCGCGGCTGCGGATCGCCTCGACCCGGGCGGTCACGTCCCGGCCCGCGCGCAGCCAGTGCATCGCGTCGCCGTGCGCCACCGGCATTTCCACGAAGGCGAACCAGCGCACGCGGCCATCGACCGAGCGGACCTGGGCCTCCATGCGGCGCACACCGTCCTCGCCGATTTCGATGTCGCTGCGATCCAGGATCTCCAGATCGATCTGCGCGCCGAGCAACGCGATCGGTTCGCGGCCCAGGAGCTGAGCATAATCCTCGTTGACGTAGGTAATGCGGCCCTGGGCGTCGCGCTGGACGATCACCTCCGTGGTGGCGGCCACGAGGGCCCGGTAGCGATCTTCGCTCTCGCTGATCCGCCACAGGCGGTCGTGCATCCGCTCGGCCTCGTCCGGCCCGGCCCGGCGCACGCGCCAGCGATCGACCGCCAGCGCGGCGGCGGCCATGAGCGCCAGAACCAGCGCGATGTCCTCGACGATCATCGATGCCTCCCCGGCGGGAGGCCGGACCGCTGCAGGATCGCAGGCGAAGCTGAAGGCCGTGTTGGGAAATGCGCTTAACCGGGGGTTGCGCCATTGTGATCGAATACGGCCCCGCAGCGCGATCCGAACGGCCGCTCACGAGTTGCCTGCCAAACGATGGCCCGGACGGAGAGACCGCATGCCAGGTGAGCACTACGACGTCATCATTGTCGGATCCGGCCCCGGGGGCGGGACGATGGCGTGGCGCCTCGCCCAGACCGGCAAGCGGATCCTGCTGATCGAGCGCGGCGACTACCTCCTGCGCGAGCCGCGCAACTGGGACAGCCAGGCGGTGATCGTCGACGGGTACTACCAGGCCAAGGAGACGTGGTACTCTTCGGACGGCAAGAGCTTCCATCCCGGGCTGCACTACTATGTCGGCGGGAACTCGAAGTTCTACGGCTCGATCCTCTTCCGCCTCCGCGAGAAGGATTTTTCCGACATTCGCCATGAAGACGGCGTCGCCCCGGCCTGGCCCGTGGGCTACGACGAATTCGAGCCCTATTACCAAGCCGCCGAGGAGCTGTTCCACGTCCACGGCCTGCGCGGCGAGGACCCGACCGAGCCCTGGTCGAAGAAGCCCTATGCGCATCCGCCGGTGGCGAACGAGCCGCGGATCCAGCAGCTGTTCGACAATCTGAAGCAGGCGGGCCACCACCCGTTCCACCTGCCGGTGGGCGTGCGCCTCGTCGAGAAGGACGGCCGGGCGGTCCCGACCTCGCCCTGCATCAAGTGCGAATCCTTCGACGGCTTCCCCTGCCCGACCAACGGCAAGTCGGACGCGCAGACCATGGTGGTCGACCCGGCCCTGCGGGACTGCCCGAACCTGACGCTGCTTACCCGGACCTATATCGAGCGCCTCGTCACCGATCCGGCCGGCCGCACCGTCACCGGCGTGGTCGGCAACCGCGACGGTGCGCCCTTCGAGGCCTCGGCCGACCTCGTGGTGGTGGCCTGCGGCGCGCTCTCGTCGGCGCTGCTGCTGCTGCGCTCGGCCAACGACACGCACCCGACCGGCCTGGCCAACGGCTCCGATCAGGTCGGGCGCAATTACATGCGCCACAACAACTCGACGGTGCTGGCGATCTCGAAGACGCCGAACCCGACCCGGTTCCAGAAGACGCTCGGCGTCAACGACTTCTACTTCGGCGACCCCGATCCGAAGGACGATTGGGATTTCCCGCTCGGCCATATCCAGATGGTCGGCAAGTCAGACGGCGCCCAGATCCACGGCGAGGGCCTGCCGGGCTTCCTGCAATGGTTTCCCAACAAGCCGTTCGATTGGCTCGCCAAGCATTCGGTCGATTTCTGGCTGACCTCCGAGGATATCCCCCTCGCGCAGAACCGGATCTTCTACAAAGATGGCAAAGTCCACCTCGATCTCACCGCGACGAACAGCGAAGCGCACAAGCGGCTCCGGCACAAGCTGCAGCAGATCTGCAGCTTCACCGACATCCACCCACACCTCTTCGACCGCTCGCTCTATCTCGGCAAGGACGTTCCGATCGGCGGGACCGCCCATCAGGCCGGAACCCTCCGGTTCGGCGACGACCCGGCGACCTCGGTCCTCGACCGGAATTGCAAGGCCCATCAGCTCGACAACCTGTATGTGACGGATGCGAGCTTCTTCCCGTCGATCGGCGCCGTGAATCCGACGCTCACGATCATCGCCAACGCCCTGCGGGTTGCCGATCACCTCGTGACGCGGATGGGTGCGAAGGACCAGATCCCCGCCCCGCGCCTCTACGACTATACCGAGCCCCGGGAGCCGATGCCGGCGTGATCGGCGTCGCGGATGCGCGTCATCGTCCCCGCGCGCCTGCGGCGCCGGGGGCATGGCCCAAGGGACGAACACGCGGGACGCGGGACGCCGCGGGAACCCAGGTGTCGGCCAAAACGCGCGGGATCCGGTCCCCGCGGCGCCCGCGGCATCGACCGGGCATCCGCCCCGATCAACGCCGTCTTTCTCGTCGCGGTGTCTGTGCGACGGCCCGGTCCTGCGACGCGCCGGCAGACGGTCTCGGACGCGGTGC
>NZ_JAKSYG010000112.1 GCF_022829725.1 Methylobacterium sp. E-005
TCATCAGAGGCAAACAGAGTACCGCCCGGCTACTTCGCCGGCCAGTCCCGCCGCTTGTCAGAAGATGGCTCAGCGCCCGGTCCACTTCCGCGGCCGGCGCCGATGAACCGGGGTATAGATCCACCGATCCGAGCCGTCAACAGGCTTCTTGGCCGGGGGATCGATTTTCTTGGACTCTGCCGACGACAGGTGTGTGACGCCCGATTCGCCCCTCGGTTGATAGGTTCAGGCTTCGAGGCTCAGGCTCAGGCCATCATAGGCGGGCACGATGCCGTCCGGCAGGCGCGCGGCCAGGGTCGCGTAATCGAGATCGGTATGCAGATTGGTCAGCACCGCCCGGCGCGGCTTGACCTCGGCAATCAGCGCCAGCGCCTCCGAGACCGAGAAGTGCGTCGGATGTGGCGTGTCCCGCAGGGCGTCGATGATCAGCAGCTCAAGCCCGCGCAGGCGCGCGAGGCTCGCCTCCGGGATCAGGCTGACATCCGGCATGTAGGCTGCCGCGCCGAAACGGAAGCCCAGGGCCGCCTCGTTGCCGTGCTCGACGGGAAGCGCTTCCACCGTGATCGGACCGCCCTCCCCCGGCAGCGACAGGTCGCAGTCGCCGGCCAGTTCGCGCAGGTCGAGGATCGGCGGATAGGCGCTCCCGGGGGGCGTCTCGAAACAGTAGCCGAACCGGGCCGTGAGCAGCGACCGGGTCAGAGCATCGGCGTAGACCGGGATGCGGCCCCGCATGGCGATGACCAGCGGGCGCAGGTCGTCGATCCCGTGGGTGTGGTCGGCATGGGCGTGGGTGTAGAGGACGGCGTCCAAACGGCGTACGTCGGCATCGAGGAGCTGCTCGCGCAGGTCGGGCGAGGTGTCGACCAGCAGCGTGGTCCGCCCCGCTCCCGAGGTCCGCTCCACCAGGATCGAGCAGCGCCGCCGGCGGTTGCGCGGATTCTTCGGATCGCAGGCGCCCCAGCCGCTGCCGACCCGCGGGACCCCGCCGGAGGAACCGCAGCCGAGGATGCGCAGGGTCAGGCTCGCCATCCGGATCTCCCGCTCCTAACCTGTCACGCGGCGCCCGGAGGCATTCCGGCGGCCTTGTCGAACAATCTGAAAAAGTTCGCCGTGGTGATCCGGGCCAATTCCTCCGGGGCGAGCCCCAGGGTCCCGGCCAGGGACCGGGCGGTGTCGGCCGTGTAGGCCGGCTCGTTGGTCCGCCCGCGATGGGGTTCGGGGGCGAGGAACGGCGCGTCGGTCTCCACCAGGATCCGGTCCAGGGGCACGGCCCGGGCGATGGCGCGCAGGTCGTGCGAACGCCGGAAGGTGACGATGCCGGAGAACGACACGTACAGCCCCAGCTCCACCCCGGCCTCGGCCAGCCGGGGGCCGGAGGAGAAGCAGTGCAGCACCGCCCGGAACGGGGCGCGGCCCATCTCGTCGGTCAGCACCCGCTCCATGTGGTCGTCGGCGTCGCGGGCATGGATCACCAGCGGCAGGCCGGTCTCGCGGGACGCCGCGATATGGGCGCGCAGCACCCGCTCCTGCACCGCCTCCGGGGCGGCGTCGGGGTAGTGGTAGTCGAGCCCCGCCTCGCCGATCCCGACGCAGCGCGGGCTGCCCGCAGCGAGGGCCGCGATCGTCTCGGCGGGCACGTCCGGCTCCTCGGCGGCGCCGTCCGGATGGGTGCCGATCGTGTGCCAGATCTCGGGATGGGCCTCGGCGATCGCCCGGTAGGTGTCGGCCCGGGCGACCCGGGTCGAGATCGTGAGCATGCCGGTCACGCCGGCCGCCTTGGCGCGGGCGATCACGCCGGGCAGATCGGCGGAGAAGTCCGGGAAGTCGAGGTGGCAGTGGCTGTCGATGAGCATCGGGACTTCGGGGCTTCAGGCGGCCGGAGCTTCGGGGCGCTCGAAGCGCGGGAAGATCGGCGCGGGGGCCGGGAGCGCCGTGCCGGGCACGAGGCGCCCCCCCTCCCCCACATCGGCGAGCTGGCGCCGGTCGGCGGGCACCGCCAGCAGGTCGAGGAGTTTTTGCGCCGCCCCCGGCACGAAGGGCTGGGTCAGGATGCCGAAGGCGCGCAAGCTCTCCAGCGTCGTGTACAGCACCGCGTTCATCCGGGCGGGATCGGACTTGCGCAGCTTCCACGGCTCCTGGGCCGCGAAGTAGCGGTTGGCCTCGGCGACCACGGCCCAGATCTCGGCCAGGATACCGTGCAGCGCCAGATCGCCCATCAGGGCGCGGGCCCGCTCCGGCAGGGCATCGGCCTGGGCCAAGAGGGCCGTGTCGGCCGCGTCCAGCGAGCCCGGATCCGGCACCGCGCCGTCGCAGTTCTTGGCGACCATCGAGAGCGAGCGCTGAGCGAGGTTGCCGAGATCGTTGGCGAGGTCGGCGTTGATCCGGCCGATGATCGCCTCGTGGCTGTAGCTGCCGTCGCCGCCGAACGGCACCTCGCGCAGCACGAAGTAGCGCACCGGATCGACCCCGTAGGTGTCGGCGAGCTCGAACGGGTCGAGGACGTTGCCGAGCGACTTCGACATCTTCTCGCCCTTGGAGAGCAGGAAGCCGTGGCCGAACACGCGCTTGGGCAAGGGCAGTCCGGCCGACATCAGGAAGGCCGGCCAGTAGACCGCGTGGAACCGGACGATGTCCTTGCCGATGATGTGCAGATCCATCGGCCAGAATTTCTTTTTGGGATTCTCCGCGTCGGGGAAGCCGGTGACCGTCAGGTAGTTGGTCAGCGCATCGACCCACACGTACATCACGTGGTTCGGATGCCCCGGCACCGGCACGCCCCAGTCGAAATTGGTGCGGCTGACCGAGAGGTCCTTGAGGCCGGAGCGCACGAAGCTCGCCACCTCGTTCTTCCGGGTTTCCGGCCCGATGAAGCCGGGCTGCTCCGCGTAGAGCGTCAGCAGCCGGTCCTGGTAGGCGGACAGGCGGAACAGAAAATTCTCCTCCTCCATCCACACGACCGGCGTGTCAGTGGCGAGGCTGCGGCGGCTGCCGTCCTCCAGGAGGCGGGTCTCGGCTTCGTCGTAATAGGCCTCGTCGCGGACCGAGTACCAGCCGGCATACTTGTCCAGGTAGATGTCGCCCTTGGCCTCCATGCGCCGCCAGATCTCCTGGGCGGCTTCGTAATGGCCGGGCTCGGTGGTGCGGATGAAGCGGTCGTAGGCGCAGTCCATCCGGTCGGCCATGGCCTGGAACCGGGCGGCCGTGCCGTCGACGTAGGCGCGCGGCGTGGTGCCGGCCCGGGTGGCGGCCTGCTGGATCTTGAGGCCGTGCTCGTCGGTGCCGGTGGAGAACAGCACGTCGTAGCCGTCGAGCCGGTGGAAGCGCGCGATCGCGTCGGCGGCGATCACCTCGTAGGCGTGGCCGATATGGGGCGCGCCGTTGGGATAGGAGATCGCGGTCGAGAGGCCAAAAGTCTTGTGGGGCTGCGCCGGGGCGTTGGACGTCACGTCTGTGGTGTTCCGGATCATCGCGAAAAGCTGCCCGCGTTGTCGCGCGGCAGCGGCCGGGACGCAACCGGTGCAAGGCCCGCCCGGCACGACCCGGATGCGGCCCCATCCGGACATGCGGCATCGTCCCCGCGCGCCTGTGGCGCCGGGGGCATGGCCCAGGGGACGAACACGCGGGACGCGGGACGCCGCGGGAACCCAGGTGTCGGCCAAAACGCGCGGGATCCGGTCCCCGCGGCGCCCGCGGCATCGACCGGGCATCCGCCCCGATCAACGCCGTCT
>NZ_JAKSYG010000152.1 GCF_022829725.1 Methylobacterium sp. E-005
CACTTCGACCACGGCTTCTACCGGGCGCGCTACGGCGTGGCCGCGGAGGCGGACGCGGTGCGCGACTATTGCGACACGGGCTGGCGCCTCGGACGCAACCCGAGGCCCGACTTCAACGGCTGGGCCTACCGCGCCCATCACCCCCATGTGGACGTGACGGGGATCGCGCCCTTCGTCCACTTCCTGGCGACGGCTTTGCTGCGCGGGATCGACATCTCGGCCGACAGCTTCGATCCCGGCTACGGTACGCCGCCTCCGGAGGCGGATGCGGATCTGCTGGAGCAGGCGCGCCTGATCGAGCCCTATTTCGACGCGCCCTGGTACCTGAAACGCTATCCCGACACCCGCGGCTTCGAGAACGGACCGGCGGTCCATTTCCTCTCCCACGGGCAGGAGGAGGACCGCGACCCCAGCAAGACCTTCTCGACGCGTTTCTACCGCCGGGCCTACGGCCACCTGTTCGGTCCAGGGGAGTCGCCGTTCCTGCACTACGTGCGCGTGGGCCGCGCCGCCGGCCTGATGGGCTGCCCCGAGGATCTCGGGACCCTGCCGCCGCTCACCGCCCCCGACCCGCACGACTGGGACA
>NZ_JAKSYG010000174.1 GCF_022829725.1 Methylobacterium sp. E-005
TGCGACCCTGCGAGATCAAGACATCGACCTGCCGCAGCTTAGCAACGATCTCTTCAGCCGTATGCTTCTTCCGTCCCATGACGACATCCTCCACATGGCTCAAAGCCATACCTCAGGGAGGACCACTTTTCAGGGGGCAGGCCATGTAGGCGGGCTGGTGTGCGCCCAAACTGGAATGGCCCGATCCCCTTTCGCTCCATTAGATACGCATAGAGGTCCCCCGCGGTGCGGCGGATGCCGATGATCGGCACGTGGAAGTGGACGCGGTCGATCCAAAGTGGGTCACGCTCGGCGTTCTGGGCAGTGCAACCGGTTGCACTGGTAGAGAATGACCGGAGGGCTTGGACGCGTTCGCGATAGCGTGGTGGTCTTGGGGGCTCATGCATGCAGAATGGCGATGTCAGTGGGCTTCTATAGAGGGAGGGGCGCTGGAAGGTGCCGCATCACTTTACCAGGGGTGTGACGCCGGTGGACGGCAATCTCATTGTCGCGTAGAGCCGCCCCGAACCCAAATCGGTCCATGAGGGTCAATGGCTGCTACATGCAGATCGTACTCGCTCTTGCTAAGTTTTTAACTTCTTGGATTTGAGAAATCAGGGACGATGGACCCGCACAGTCCGTCACCGTTCCCAGCTGCACGCTCTGTCTGCTGGAGACTTTTGCTACCCAGTGCAACCGGTTTCACTAGCTGGACTGATCGACGCAACTTCAAATTGACGGTGGTAGCGCAGTCGCTTGGCTAGATCTCGCGGCGCCTAAACATCCACCACCGCGACCTCTCGGCGAAAGCAGCCATGCTGCTTCGCGCCCAGCTCACGGCGCCGGAAATTCAGGTGCGATTCGGGCCAGCTCGGCCTGCTGTAGCACCAGCTCAATCGTAACCCGGCATTCAGGTGACTAGGCAGGTGACTCTGAGCGATCAATCAGACGAGGCTGGCGCGAACCGCCTCTGTCTGGGCAGGGGAGATATCCAAGCTCTCCAATGCGCACTCCTGGATCATGCGTGTGATCTCCTTCGGTAGATCGCAGACAGGCTTGATCAGACCGGAGAAGCGCGCGGCAAGCACGGCCTTCGATCCAAACTCGTAGAACTCGTCCAGGCAAACCCAGGTGTTGCAACGAAGATAGCAGCACCCCGGCGGAAGGTACGCGTTGTGAAAGCGATCCTCTGGCTGGCAGCCAAAGGACGTCCCCCTGCCGTGCTGCTTCGATGTGGTTTTGGCCACCACGTGGATCGAGGCCACGTTCCCGAGCGCTACGAAGAGCTTCTCGCCGGTCTCGCCATCATGGAAGTAAAACTCCTCGTGGAAGAACACAGACCCAGGGATCATCCAAGCCGGTCCACCAGTGCCCTTCGATCAGCTGCAACCCGCGTCATCGACTCGGCTTCGTCAGCTCTCAGCGCCAGCTCGTAAGGGATCTTGTGCTGTCGCAGGCCCTGCTGGTTGTAAATCTTGTCCCACGGCATGTTCTCGAGGTGAGTCGCCTCGACCATGTCGTCGGAGCGCGCATCTCGATACTCGTGCGCCAGGCTCTGCATGAGCGCCATTTCGCGACGAGTGAAATGACGATCTGAGAACTCCGCCTTCGGCTTGATGTCTAGCATCATCTGCTCACCGCCACGGATCGGCTTCTGGCCGAAGTCGATGGCATCAGCCATGTCGGGCTGCGGAGCGTCTATCTCCTCATAAAGCGCAACAGGCACAGGCCCCATTTTCCAGGCGCTGTAATTCTGGCCCGTGACGCTTCTGCCGGTAAGCTTGAAATGCTCGAAGTCGAGGAAATAGAGAAGCTTGAACAGCTTCACTTTTCCGCATTGGCGGGTGTGGGTGACGAAGAAAGTGATCGCCTGGATCAGCTTTTCGCGTTCATGCGTGACTAGCATTTTCCGCCCCTACGAACGGTCGATGCTGATGAGTGCAATGAAGCGATAGCCGTACGAAGCGCCGGCGACGGACGTGTGCATTGGACGACCCTCCCCGCGATCCATGCTATGGCGGGCACAAAGAACCATGCGAGCCTGATCGCTTTATGTTCTTCGTTATCCCCGCTGTCCACACTCCTATCCCAAGTTCTCAATATGTTCCAGATGGAGGAAGTGCGTATGGCGCCGCAGCCACAGAGAGAGGCGTTCTGCTCGCCGCTCTTGTCCGCCGAGGCAGTCTTCCCTTCCAATCGGGCTACGCGCAGGTCGTCTCCATCAACAGGGGTTGATCCCTGCTACACCTGACTGCTACGCCGCGAGGGCAGGGGACTTCTCTAAGTCATTGATCTTGTAGGCATCGGCAGTCCCGGACGATTGCCCGCATCTTCCGACAAGATTGCGAGGTTCGCCGCTGTAGCGGCACGAGCCCGCTGTTACCTAGTGCAACCGGTTTCACTGGCTCAGTCGAACAACATACCCTCGGGCCGACGGCGGTTGCGCCCTTGCCCGACCCGATGCCTGCGCTGCTACGGCATCCAATAGGGCGACCGCCCGCTAAAAGCAGCCATACTGCTTTGCGCCCATCCCGGTCATTCAGATGGCTTCGACGACGTCCCGTAAGCGGACGTTACGGGCCACGATCGGCCATTCGCATAAGGGCACGCTACGGAACGTCGGTGTGTAGATCGGCGTTAAAGCGGGGCCCCAGCTAAAACCAAGATAGCGTATTGATCTTATTGGCAGAAGCAAAAGAGGAGCGGGATCTCGGTCGGCGCTGATTGGGACCCCGCCTCTAAATGGAAATTTTTTGTTTGTTGAGGACGTTACCGTCCTTCAGGAAGGAGTCCCGGATCGGCGCTTATCTGCAGCCATTCGCAAAATCAGGCGCGTTGCACAGCGAGTGCCTCGGCAGCGTGGCCAACCGGGCCGTGTTGGATACCCTGGTAGCCGAGCCAACCGGTGTAGAGGCCGATAAGAACGATCAGACCTGCGGAGGCGTAGGGGGCCAGCTGCGCGAAGCTGCTGAACCCGGACCAGCGGCTGGCGATTTGCTTGACGCTCAACGCCGCAATCACGCCCGCCGAGGGCCGAGAGCAGCCCTGGCGAGCCGACGATCACTATCATTCAGTTGAACACCCTGATGCAGGCCCTGCGCGCTGCCGGCGCCAGCTTCTCAGAAGCCGATCCTGACCATAGCTCTGGAGAGGGACGGTCCTGAGCTTTGGTCATGCCGAGCGTCTGGAGCTATAGCGAGGGCCAGGGCTTAGAATGCCGGTAGCGCCAAACGCGCCACTCAATGACTGCGGATGGTGGGTGGATACGCTCTGGATGCAGCAGTGCCCGCGATCCGACGCACCCTAGCGATGATCCGGCAAGAAGCTTCTTCCGCTCCCTGACGCTCCGCGTCCATCTCCAGTTCAAGCAAGCGATTGAACAAAAGCGCGTCCTGCGTGCTGGCCATTGTCGACTGATCCTCGGAGAGGATAATGACGAGCTTTCGCATAAAGCGACATGTTATCGACGGCGACCACGCGGCCATTGGCGTGCCCCAACATTCAAGTATCCGCGTGAGAACAATAATCATAAATCTGATACCGGCGCCATCATTTGATAGAGTCTCATCGATATAATTATGCTCGCTTTGAGATGGTCAACTCTGACAGGAGCATGGATGCAGCCATGCCGAATGACCTCCCGCAAGGCCGAGTCACTTTTCGTGGCCGCGGACTGGCCTTTATCTCCGGCACACGAATTGTCGTAAAAATCTGTCCGCTTTGTTCGCAATGGAATGCACCAAAGGCGGCGGAGAACGGCCACTGCGGCTGGTGTGCCTACGTTCCATCGTACTTGGACGTGGAGCCGGTTGCTGTCGCACGGATCGGCATGATCTGATGCCGAGTTGCGCATCCTTGAGAGCAAGGTAAGCCAATCGATGGCCCGGCACGATTAGTGCTTTAGGTCCATATGCCGCCGGCACATCTAAATTGTATCCCGTTGTATTTCTTCCACGTCCGCGATGGGGGCCGACTGATTGAAGACGTGGATGGCAGTTATTTGCCGAGCTTGGCAGAAGCATGCGCCGACGCTTCTGCTTCTGCCCGTCACGTGCTCGCAAAGGGCCGATCGCTCGGCGAGGTGCTGGATGGACGATGCTTTCAGATCAGCGACAGCGCCGGGTTGATCCTCGCCGTGATGCCCTTCAAGGAAGCGATCATCCCGAGGTAAATATCCCGGCAGGATAGCCACTGGCGCACGGGTATCGAGCGGCCCCGACCCACGGGCAAGGTCCTTCTCGCCGCATAGCCTACCGACGCCAGGAACCATGCCTTCGCGCCTTGAATACCCTAACTTGAACGCTTGGCGCTCCAACTGCCGGTGCATTCGACCAGTCCGCCGGACGTGCGCCATGTGCCGCTGCCGTCGCCCTTGGCGTCGAGGCTGCCGGAGATCGGGACCTTGTTGGCGCCGCTGGTGATCGTGGCGTGCACGGAGCCGCTCGCAGACACGCCGCCGTCGATATCGACCTCTTCACCGGGGATCGAGGCATCGCTATCCTTGATCTGCACGTGATAGCTCGTGCTCGCCGAACAGGGGCCTTGAGCCGTGGTGGCGACGATGGTCCAAGAGCCATCGTACTGGTTCGGCACCCGGACTTTTTTCATGGCGGCACCAGCCGAGCAGAGAGCGCCAGCCGTCAGGCCAGTTGCGAGGATCAAGACAGGAATACGGGCCACGGACAGCTCCGACGGTTGCGCCGTCGGGACTGACTTCGCGCTCTGAAAACAATAGCATCGCACAAACAGTTTCCGGATCTCGGCGCCTTCACCGCTTCTCAGGCGATTTCCCTCGGCAGTCTAATCTGATGCGAGCGGGGCAGTCCGACGATCGAGCAGACGCCGGCGCATACGGGGTCCAACTCGACTCTGGTCCAGCACAGCGTTGGCGGTCAGCTCGGCGGCAAGATCCCGCATCACTGGGAGCGCGCAGGTCTGCGCGTGCTGATCTCGATGCCGATGACCCAGCTGCTGCCGATGAACGGGACCGGATCGGGCTCCCTCAGCCCCACAGAGCGCTGAAGGTTCGCTCGAAGTCTCCGACCAAAGTCCGGTTGCAGAAACGGTGCAGGACGGGACCGTCCGTCGTTCCCTCGCGCATCTCAATCGACTCGGTATTCTGGTCGTAGGAGAAGGTCAGATGGCGACCGCCGAGGGTGGTCGACAGGATGGCGTTGGTACCCATCTCGTCCTGGATCATCTCAGTCGATCCGGGCGCGCCGCGCCACATGATCCCGCCGAGCAGCGCCAAGGTGACCGCCTTCATCTGCAAGGCCTCACCTTCGGATTGCGCGATGACGCTCACCGCGTACCGCCGCACGGCGTCGAGGTCGGTCGTCTCGGACTTGACGGGAGCGAACTGAGGCATCGGCTTATTCCCGTCTCGTCGTGATGTCCGTGGCACCGGTCGAGGTGGCGGAATAGCCGCCCCACCCCTCTGTCGAGACCGGCGACGTGCCGCCCCACCCCTCGGCGCGCCACGTCGCGAGGCGCAGCGTCGGGTCGACCGAGCCGTGGTCCTCCAGGATGCTCATGACGTGGTCCCGCTGGGCGTCCGCGACCACCAGGTCCAGCATCGCCGCGCCCTGCCTCAGCCGCGCGCAGCAGGCGTCCAATGCCTCCCGGGGCAGGCCCATCGTCCCGAGCCTATCCCGGAGGCCGGGGCCGTCGGGAAGCGCCGCCGTCGCCTCGACGCGTCCGGGTTCCGGATCAGCGGAGCCGACGACGAGCCGGATCGCCCGCTCGGGAATGCCGGCCGCGACCAGCGTGGCCATCGCCGCCTGCGCCTTGCTGCGGCTCTCATACAGCGCGAGGATCCCGAGACTCATGGTCGGGTCTTCGCTCGTGGCAGGGGTGCCTCCGATCGGTCGGCCGAGCCGCCCTCGGATGCGATCTCCGCTCGCGCCGCGGCGATGAACGCGGCGCGCTGATCCGCGCTCAAAGCGAAGCAGGCACTCATCGCGGATCCCTCCATCGGGGAGGGATCTACCCACATCCGGTCGCCCGGACCGGTGTCGAGAAAGTTCTGCTGAGCTCGTTCAAGCACCGCAGCCTCGACTGGATCTTCGTTCGCCGTCTCAACCGCGGTCACGGGTTCAGTGCTCTGTCCCAGGCATGTTCGGACGTGGCGCGCCGCCATGATCCTTGATGAGATTGGAACGTTCCGGGTCGCCCTTCAAATTGGCGACCTGCTTCCGTGCAGCCAATGCGAGGACGCCGACTCCGCCTATCGTACCGAGCGCTAGAAATAGCAGAGAGATACCGCTGCCCATGGGCGAAGCCTTTCATCGAAAGAACCGCCGAAGGAAGGGCGACGGGGAGCATGATGCTACAGATCGAACTAAGCCAAGGGTCATAGGTTGCCATTTTAGATGATATCAGGGGTGCGGCGTCTTTTCTTAACATTTTTAGGGAGTATCAACGTGGTCTTAAGCCGCATTAATCTAGGCACTATCTACTACATCGCGGAGTTTTAACGTGTATAATAGCATCTTTTCATCGATAATGCTCGCGATTAAGTCGCGACGGGTCATCGAGTTGCGCATGGTACGCCTCGCTTGGGGTGGCCGTGAGGGCCGGGCCGAGATGCAGTCGATGGTGATCGAGAAGGTGCACGCCGCCGGTGAGGCAATGACGACGCTGATGCTCGGCGGCTCGTCCGAGACAGTCATCGCTCGCTACCGCGAGCACGTTGCCTTCAACACCAAGCGGCTATCAGCAGCCCGAGGCTGAAGTATTTAATTTACGCCATAAGTTCTCGCGAATGTTTTTTAAATACCAGACTATATTTTTGATTTCGGTCCTTGGCCTTTCGGCAACATCTCCATCGCTCGCTCAGGATAAGACGGTGATCGGCACCGATACAATACTTACTGGCACGGGTCCAAGCTCCTCGACCGACGGAACGGGCGGCCAACTCAGGCAGGTCGCCAGGGCGGATGATGCAACGCGGCGCAGTAATCCCAAACCCATCACCTTCCTGACGTCACAGATGATCGGCACAGGGGTGCACAATCTGTCGGGACAGAGCGTCGGCAAGATGACTGACCTTCTGATCGGTGATGGGGGCGCCCTCAAGGCGGTGGTTCTAGATGTCGGAGGCGTCCTCGGCGTCGGCAGCCGCCGTATCGCGGTCCGAGCCCTCAGCGCTGGTGCTGTATCCCAGTGGCGACCGGTTCTCGGCCATGCTCATCATGGGCAAAGACACGATCGCGGCGGCTGCCACTTTCAAGCCGGATCAGACAGTCAAGTCCGACTAGTGTCCACACCGTGCTGATTTTCGTCGGCTTGGTCGAAGAGAACCGAGCCGGCTGGATTATTGCGGGTTCTGATGGTCGGGGGCGGACCGGCGCGTGGCGTTGAGGCCGACCGGATCTTGTTTGAGCGAACCTCCGGATATCGGAATGGGCCGGGCCAGCAATGGGGTATCTCAGTATGGGAGTTCGTCGAGAAGGGCGCGGGCCGGTGAGCTGCCGGCTCTTCGCGCAAATCGGCAGCGCGAAGTCGCTGCTGGGTGTCACGATGCTGGTGACGGCAGTGCCCGCGTGCAGGTTCACCGGTCTCGTGCAGTGACCTTCGGCCCAGAGTTCATCCCTGAGAACGGCGGGGTGCCGGGCTCCGCTTACGGCTCCAGAAAGATGGAACGCGGGGCGAGCATTGTCGGCCCGAAACCAAGCAAGGAGGTCTCGCCCCTAAAGCCCGGCACATCAATGGCTTAGGCTCAAATCGTGGGTCAGAGGGAATTATCCCTGCGGGCTGGCCAAGCAGCCACTTCCTTCCTGCGCCAGCCGCTTCCCGAGCGCCCCATCGGATAGACCCGCTAAGAAAGCAGGTCTGGAGACCTTGAGCGGCCATTGACATCAACCTGCGGCATTGCGCAGGAGACACCTATGTTAAAAAATCTCCCTCAAGGCACGACCACCTTCGGTGGCCGCGGACTGGCGTTCGTCCACGGCACCCGCATTGTGATGAAGGTCTGCCCCACCTGCTCGCAGTGGAATGCCCCAAAGGCGGCTGATAGGGGCGTATGCGGCTGGTGCGCCTACATCCCCTCATGCGAGGACCTGGAGCCCGCCGTACAGTTCGAGCGTCCCTGATCTGCTCCACGGTGCGCCAATTCTCGGATAACAAGACTAACCCTAACGGTCGTTGCGTCCCGTCTATCGCCGTGCGGAACGGCACCAAGCCCCGCCATCCGGTAATCAGATCAGGTGACGGAACGGTCCACCCAGGGTCCGGCTCCGGACGCGGGTAGTTTCACTGACCGACAGCCAAGGTCCGGCCTACTCTTTCTAAGCCGGGTGACAAAACCTCAGATGCGCGTCCCATCGTCCTTCGGTGGCTTCCCACAGCGGAAGCGCTCAACCCGCCAATCGGCGTGAGAGCCCTGCCAATGGGCCATCTGAGGCTGGGCGACAGACATACACTGCTGGGGCGTCGTGACATCATCGTCGAAGGCGTGAACGCGCATAATGCAGTGTGCCGGGTTCGAAACCATGCACGTTATGAAATAGAGACCATAAAGCATCGTCCGAAATCCTCAGTTCGGCAAAGCATTCTGGGATTTGTGCGTTTGCTTGGCTTTCCTCGTCACACCACGGAACGGATGATCCGCACAAAAAGGCCCCGCTACCCGAACCGGGCAACGGAGCCTGAGTGCGCTCGGGTTAGGAAAGGCCATGCGGGCGATGAAGGGGCAAGGAACGCTCGCGTGGCCATCTGCGCTCACATCATCGCGGCGACAGCCGGACGCTCATGCCAGCAAACAAAAAGATCCATCTGATCAAAAGACGGGCGTTGGTCAGGTTTTGTCCTCAATCGCCTCGTGTAATCGAGGGTGCAAGCTTGGAATTTTGATCAAGGTCATGCCGATAGCCATGCCTTCGCCGCGCGATCGAAGCAAATGGACCCCGAAGCTGAGCATTGCGGGCGTATGATCGCCTCAAGAACATATCTTATGACAGAACTTCGAGGTAAAATCAGTCTATCGTAGGGATCATCATCGGTTGATCCGATACAGGCGCCGATGACTGGAAGAGCCGTGCGCTTCCGCCTGCGATGAGAAGTGGGAGATATGAACGCAGCCCCCGACCAGCACGCCCCGGGCATGCTCATCCGCAAGCTGGAGAGCATCACCACCCTCTCGGACAAGGAACGTCAGGCCGTTCGGAGCTTGCCGATGAGGATCCACAACCTCGACGCTCGCCAGGACATCGTGCGCGACGGCGACCAGCCCACGCACTGCTGCCTCATCCTCGACGGATGGGCCTGCCGGTACAAGATGCTTAGCCAGGGCAAGCGCCAGATCCTATCGTTCCACATCGCAGGCGACATCCCGGATCTGCAGAGCCTACACATTCACACCATGGATCACAGCCTCGCCACGCTGACCAAAGCGGTCGTGGCCTTCATCCCGTACGAGAGCCTGCGGGAGTTGACGGCGTGCTACCCTGGCATCGCGTCGATCTTCTGGCGCGACACCCTGATCGATGCGGGTATCTTCCGCGAGTGGCTGATCAGCATGGGCCGCCGCTCGGCCTTCGAGCACGTCGCGCACCTGTTCTGCGAACTGTACCTGAAGCTGCAGGCGGTCGGCTTGGCCGGCAACTTCCGCTGTCCGCTGCCGATCACCCAGACCGATATTGCCGACGCGCTGGGGCTCACCTCCGTGCACGTCAACCGCGTGCTCCAGGAGATGCGCGGCCGGACCATGATCACGCTCCGGAGCCAGATGCTCGTGATCGAGGCGTGGGACGAACTTCTTCGGGTCTCGGAGTTTGACTCTACATACCTGCAGCTTGAGAAGCGGGCGGCCGGATGACCCTTCGCCTACAGCCCGTGCAGGTCGGAACGGGCAGCTACGATATCGAGGGCCAACTCGTCTTCGCCGATGCCTTCCTCGCGGCGGTGCTGGTGCGGCTCTCAGGATTTCACGAGGACATAGCCGGGATGTGGTTCTTGGAAGCGGGCTTCGGGCTGGTGAGCAGCGCGACCCCGCCCACCTTCGCCGACCTCGATGCCGCGCATACCTGGATCGAGCAGCGGCTGGCGCACGCGGCCTGAGCCTACTGTATCCTTGAAAGGCACGCGTCATTTAGAGGCTGGCGGGCCAAATTATTCTGGTTCGCTAGACGACGTACCAAGGCCCTTCAGCCTGTCGACAATCCCGAGTGATCCCATCCAGCGAGCGCTAGCCAGCGACGCCGGTTATTCTGTAGCGCAGCACAGATTTCATTCTGGGGATGTTGATCCGGAAATTGGTTCTTGGATCAACGAGGAGCGATGCGGCTGTGTCTCTGTCTCTCGGAAGCATGCTTATAGCAGCGGTCTGCGCCATCGCACTACCCATCGCCGTTCTTCCCTCTTTCGATCACTTCTTTCGCTTATGAGCTGATAAGTGGACACATCAGCGCTTCAACAGGTCAGGCTGAGTTCAATCTAATGGGAGGACGCCGCGATGGAATTCGTGGTCATGATTGCGGGCGTGTTGGGCGCTGGGGCGACAATGGTGTTCATGCTGCCGAAACTCGACTGGCTGTTCTCGTGGTGATTAGCGGTCCCGTGCGTGGGTTCGCTCGTGCTCCGACCCGATCGCACTCGTTCGGTGGCGTCATCCTCGGATCTGTAGGTCATGCGCTCCGGCCGATAGCCTGCGGACAGATCACGCCGCCTTCAGATGCCGTCGCAGCCAGCGCGTCGCTTCTTCCAGAGTGGGGAAGGTAGGGACCCTCTGCCCTTGCAGTCGACCAAACCCTGCCTCCATGAACCAGCTCCCGCGATCATCGTGCTCCGGCCCTTCGAGGCGCACCAGAACCGCCACGAGCAGGCCATTGGCGATCACCAGCATGCCTTCACGGTCGGGGCTGTTGGTGTCGACCGCAATCGGCTGAAGCTGCAGCACGAGGAGCGTCTCGACGTTGCCCCGCCCGGACATCGTCTAGCCCTCCTGGGCTCGACCGGGCCAGCTCAGGTCGCGGCGATCCCCCCAGCGCGTGCTGCGCAGGTGCAGGTAGTTCGGTGTGAAGCTGCAGAAGGCCTTCAGGCGCTCGACGTCGAGGATGGTCAGCACCCGGCGCTTGAGGTGGATCAGGCCGAGGGCGCGAAGCTCGCGCAGCGTCCGGTTCACGTGCACGTCGGACAGACCCATCGTCTCGGCGATCTCGGTCTGCGTGAGTGGAAACGCGTAGCTGTTGTCGGTGACACGACCGACCGCTTCCAAGCGCATGAGAAGCTCGCACAGAAGGTGGGAGATGCGCTGGTCCGGAGCGCGCGCTCCCATGTTGACCAGCCACTCGCGTAGGACGGCACCATCGACCAGGGAGCACCACCAGAAAGCGCGCGCGATGCTCGGGTGATGGGCTGCGATGTCATCGATGGCTTGGCGCGGGATGTCCACGATTTGGCACGTCGAGATCGTGCCGATGGTGTGGTCCATCTCGTCGAGGATGAAGACGTTCAGGTCGCAGAAGTCGCCGGGCACCAGCAGAGCCATGATCTGGCGCTGGCCGTCCGGAAGCACCTTGTACCGGCACGCGAAGCCGTCGAGGATCAGGAGGACGTTGTCAGGCTTGTCGCCTTCCTGGATCAAATCCTGGCGTGCGCCGACCTGCCGGACCTTGAGCACCAGGCCGTTGAGGGCCCAGCGGGCTTGGTCGGACAAGGGTTCGAAGCTCTCAAGCTTCCGCGTCAGCGCCTGCTGCATGGGGCCCACATCGCCGAGACTCGATGTCAGCCCATATGTCAGATATCCGACCAAATCTCCATCAAATGACCGATATCTTGCGCTTTTAGGAGATCAGGCTCAAAGACAGGCGAGGCGTCGCGCGCAGGCATGTCCAGGGGCTCCCGACCGAGGGCACTTGGCCCCCCGCTCCAAGTGAACGGGACCATGTCGCACCCGACGCAGCATAGCTGCCTCAATCGCCTGCTTAGATCCCTGGATCCGGACGATTTCGGTCTGCTTCGGCCGCACCTCGAACTTATGACCTTGTCGTTGGGTGATGTGCTGATCAAAGCCGACACCCCCATCACGCGGGTTGCCTTCGTCGAACAGGGCATCGTCTCGCTCGTCAGCATCGCGGCAGACGGACAGCAGGTCGAGGTCGGGCTGGTCGGATGCGAGGGCATGGTCGGCGTACCCATCCTGCTCAACGCCGAGCGGACGCCGGACGAGGCCCGAGTTCAGGCTATCGGGTTGGCGCGGGCCATGCCGGCGAGCGCCTTCTCCGAGGCGCTTCGGCACAGTCCGCGCCTGCACAATCAGCTGTTGCGGTATGCGCACGTCCTCGGCGTGCAGGCCACGGCCACGGCCCTGGCCAACGGCCGCTACACTCTGGAGCCGCGTCTCGCCCGCTGGCTCCTCATGTGTCACGATCGGACCGAGGGTGACGAACTGCCGACGACGCACCGCTTTCTGTCGCTGATGCTGGGGGTCAATCGTCCGGGCCTGACGGGCGCGATCTCGGTCCTGGAGCGTTCCGGCGTGATCGGTCGGCAGCGCGGTACCCTGATCGTCCGCGATCGCGCGGCGCTGCTCGCCCTAGCTGGCCCCTCCTACGGCGCTCCCGAGGCCGAATACGAGCGCCTGATCACGGATCCGACGCCGGGTGGCCACTGAGAACCTTCTCAGTCCCACCCCAAGCTACGCGCTGCCGCGCTTGCTGCTGAGGTACCCCTCAATCCAATCTTGAGCCGCATCGAGGTCAAAGAACAGGGGCGCGCGGGCTACCGAGGTTAGGCCGAACCCAGCTTCTAGGAACCACAAGCCCACGTCAGCACCATGCTGGTCTGAAAGCCGCACCAGGACTGCCACGAGGAAGTCATCCGCGAACACAAGCTGGCCGTCGCCGTCTTCGCTGCCGGTGGCGACATGCACAGGCTGAAGATGCAAGCTCATCCGAGGGCACGCTTCTGCAGGTGCAGATACTTACCGTCGAACTCGGAGGCACGGATAAGTTCGTCCCAGGCCTTAACGACCAGCGTCTGTCGGTGCAGCGTGATCAGGCCGCGGCCGCGCATCTCCTTCAACACGCGATTGATGTGAACGCCGGTCATTCCGGTGGCGTCGGCGAGATCGACCTAAGTGATCGGCAGTGAGCAGCGGTGATCACCTGCCAAGCCGACCGCCTCCTGCTTGAGGTACAGCTCACAGAATAGGTGAGCGAGGTGCTCGAACGCCGGGCGGCGACCCATGGCGATCAACCATTCCCGGAAGATCGCCGCATCGATCAGCGTGTCACGCCAGAGCTTGGCCGCAATGCTCGGGAAGCGCGCCGTGAGGTCGTGCATGCTCTCATGCGGGATGAACGCGACCGTGGCCTGGGTCATCGTCCCGAGGTTGTGGTCCATCAACGGGATGTGCAGGCTCTGCAGATCCGGGATGTCGCCCGCGATGTGGAACGAGAAGATCTGCCGCCGCCCCTCGCTCAGGAGCTTGTAGCGGTAGGCCCAACCCTCCAGGATGAGGCAGCACTGAGTGGCGAGGTCGCCCTCCCGCGCGATGTCCTGCCGCGCTGAGAGGGTTCGAACCCGGACCGGCAGCGCTTCGATTGCGTGCCGTTCCTCGTCCGAGAGGCGGGTGACGCTCTCCAGCTTGCGGATGAGCGGGCAGAGAGCGTGGGGGATCTTCGAAGCCACCGTGGCGTCGCCTTGCATTGCAGGCGGAAGCGCACGGCTCTCCCAGGCGGCAGCACCTGTTTCGGAGCGGCTGACGATCAGTCAGGTCTAAAGGTTATATCAGCGCCGCAATCATACCTGGGTTAAGGATTTTCAAGATTAACCCCCGGGGCTCAAGGCTAACCGTCATCATTAGCCGCTACGGTCGCGCCGCGGCCGCGGCGTCGGACTTCCTCCCCAAGCGCATAGAGCAGCAGGCGAGAGGCGGTCTTCATCTCGGATGAACCGTGCTGCATGATCTCAGCGTGGTTGGCGATGCAGGCTTCTATCATCGCCTCGAACTCGTTGAGCGCATTCATCCTGCCCTCCCGCAAGTACCGCCTCTCTTGTCCGAGGTAGCTAACTCTAGATAGACAGCGCCCGACATATAAATTAATTCTCCAACCCCAAATCCATCAAATGACGTTGCGCTGAGCTTAATATCTCGCTCTAACTGTTGTCTACCCGCAATCTAAGTAGCGCGTGGAGACTTTTTTGCGAGAAGCTTTGCGTCGCCACTGCGAGGAAGACGATGCCGGAAGCGTCAACATCCTGAAGCGCATTGCCGCTGCGCTCGGCAAGCCCGAGACCGCATTCGTCGATGGGCCCGAGGCGCTGGCAGACCTTAATGACGCTTCTGAGATGCTGCGGCTATGGGATAGACTGAAACACGCCTCAGACCGCCGGAAGGTACTGGCGTTCGCGCAATCCCTCGCTGCGCGGGATTGAATGCATCGCGACCGGCATGTGCTGCCTCCGTGAGGAGCAAGCCTTGCTGATGCGGGACACGCGGCGAGGCGTCTACGCAGAGGGTACGACCATTTGCCTGCGCGCTTCGCCCATGCGCTCGTCATCGGAGCGGACCAGCATGTCGACGAAGACCTTCTGCACGATCTGCCGCGTAGTCGCCTGATCCAGGCCAAGCCCGCGGGCGAACCCATCAAGGCGACGGGGGCGGCCATACCATCACGGCTCGCCCGCCCCCTCGCGCACTCCCGACCGTACCGCGGCTGGTGCGCCCGAGATGGACCCCGAGCCCAGCTTGGGGAGCAGCGGTATGTCTCTGGCGTCCTCGCGGACGGCCTTCTGCTCGACTTCTCGACCAGCTCGCCGCTGGGCGCGCAGATCCACCAACAAAGCCTTGAAGTCGACGACCTCCCGCGCGGGCGGTTGCCGGAGCAGGTCTACGGTTTCGTGTCCGCTCACGCGAGCACTCCAGCCACCGCTGCTTGAACGAAACCGGGTGATGCCCTCCGTATCGAACCGCTCGCGGACCCACTTCAAGCCTGACCAGCTGCAAAGTTGGCCTCGACAATCCATAGGAAGTGTCCGACGGGGGGATTTCAAAGCGAGCGTATCATCGCGACTCCGCTAAACCATGGCTCTTCCGATCGAACGCTGCACTAGAAAAGCCAATCACAGCGGAATTTGCTATCAGCCAACCGCCAAATTAGAGGCTCGGGTCTCCGTCCATTTTATGAATTCATCGGCTGGAATAGGACGAGCGAAGAAGTAACCCTGCACCTCATCGCACGCAGTTAATCGGAGCTGGTCGAGCACTTCCTGCGTTTCGACGCCCTCCGCGACGACACGATGGCCGAGATGCTTCGCCATCAAGACCATCATCGTGACCAGCGAGAGCTGACGCGGGTCGGTATCAAGATCACCCATGAAGGAGCGATCGATCTTCACGACGTGCACCGGCAGCCGCTGAAGGTAGGACAGGCTGCTGTACCCAGTACCAAAGTCGTCGATCGCCAACCGAATTCCGGCAGCCGCGAGGTCCTTAAGCTGACGTAAGGCCTGCTCGGCATCATTCATCACCGCCGTCTCGGTGATTTCCAGTTCGAGGAACTCGGGAGAGACACCATGTCGAGCCAGGACTTGGCTGACACGAGAAGCGAAATCGGGCTCGTGCAGGTTGGTCGAGGAAATGTTGGCCGAGACGATCAGCTCCATGCCGGCCGCGTGCCACCGGGCCATCTGCGAGACCGCCGTCTCCAGCACCCAGGCGGTCGTTGGCGTGGCTAGGGCCATTCGCTCGACCAACGGGATGAACTCACCCGGCGAGATCGGCCCAAGCGTCGGATGCATCCACCGCATCAGCGCCTCGGCCCCGACACAGCGTCCGGAGGTCAGGTCGACGCGGGGCTGATAGACCAGACGGAAACCGGAGGGGCTTTGCAAAGCCGCCTCGAAGTCGCGCAGCAGCGTGAAGCTTCGCTGGGATGCGTTATCCAGCGTGTTCGAGTGGATCTGGAAGAGTTTGCCTTTTGAGCGCGCATCCTGGGCCGCTCCCTGAGCGATCCTCAGCACATCGGTCGGAGGTAGATCGCCAAGGGCGAAAGGGGCAACCCCAATCACGGTCGTGCCGATCGCGTCGGGCCCACCGAGCTTGCGCAGCCGCTCGGCCCGGACGGTCAAGAGATCGCTGTATGCGACCTCATCCATTCCGTCGGGAGCCAGGGCTGCCAGTTGTGTGGCGCCGACGTGGTAGGCTTTCCGCTGGGGCCCGATCAAAAGCCGGAAATTGCGCGCGGCAGCCTTGACCATACTGTCGATGGCAGCCTGTCCCATGACGCGCACGACATGGTTCATCTGATCGACGGAGATCAAATCCACCAGGACCGCGATCCGCCGTTCTCCAGACGTATGATCACGAGCAAAGTCGCTCAGGTCATCGATGAACTGCGTTCGGTTCGGCAGTTCACTGATAGGGTCGATGCGTCCGAAGGCATGCTGCAGCTCGATCTGCGACATGACCATGGCGGCGAGATCGCGCAACGCCGCCAATTCTGACGGTTGTGCTTGCCGAGGCGACGTCCCCAGGACGCACATGGCACCGAGGCCGAAACCGTCTCGCGTGACAAGTGGGGCACCGGCATAGAAACGGACGCCGGCCTTTGCCAAAGCGCTGTCGTGATAGTAGGGGTCCGTCAGGAAGTCCTCGATCACCACCAAATCACAGCTCTCGGCTACCTGAGAACACGGTGCTTTTTGGCGCGTGACCGACCAGTGCTCTACTCCGATCCTGGACTTGAACCATTGTCTGTCGCTATCAGTCAAAGAGACGGCGGCGATTGACAGGCCGAATATCTGGCTTGCCATACGCGTGATGCGGTCGAAGCTTTCTCCTGGGGGCGTATCCAAGAGGTCGAACCTTCGAAGCGCATCAAGACGCTCAGTTTCTGCGGCCGACACCATAAGTTGCTCCCTCATGCCGTCCACGTACTGGCTGCGGTCGCCTCATGTCCTAGAGTGTGGCGAACCCCTGCACCGGCCTCCTCCGAGATGCCGCCTCGGCAGAAGTCCGTCTTGTCCGATATGACAGGGCCATGGCCCGTGATCAGGCTTGATCTACTCGCTGGCAATAAGTCGCGACGTAATCACTTTTTCCTGTGCTTGATATAGTACCAATTTATTACTTATTTCTTAAAAACAGCTTGTTACTGTGTCGGAAGAAACACAACAAATGACGGAATTTCAGTGTTGTAGCGATGATTAGAACAGTGCTGCCGATTGTGGCGGGCGGGAATTTGCATCTCCGGAGCTGAAAACACCCAAACTGCGCAAAGCGTCCCCTAACAAATCGTTACTTATGGAGATTGCTTCATACCGCCCCCCACGGCTTTCAAAGGGGCGTCCGATGCGCCGCGCCACCTCACGCTCGAACGAGATGAAGCCCTCGATCTCACCACACACGTTGCGCAATGGCCGGCAATCGATCTCGGCCCGGTATTTGGTGCCGTCGCCTCGGTAGTTGGTCAGATACCCGTGGAAGCGTTCACCGGCCCTCAGGGCCCGATGAAAGGCGTCGAGAGTCGCCTGACGCGTTTCCTTGCCCTGCATGAAGCGGGGGCTCTGCCCGATGATCTCATCTGGATCGCGTCCAACAAGCCGGCCAAAGGCCGAGTTGGCATAGACGATGATCGGGCCCGGCCGCTCTATGGATGCGTCCGTAATCAGGATGCCGACCGGGAGGTCGCGGCCAAAGGCACGGATCAATTCAACGATTGTCATATAGGTTGGTCGTCACTTGGTGAGGCTCAGCCTACGGGCGTCCGAGCGTGAACAGGATCGGGACGTTCCGTAAGTCCGCCTTATACGACCGGCCAAGATTGCCGGCTGATTGCACGCCGACCTCGCGCACCTCCCGACCGCGTCGGCAGCAGATAGTCCTGAGATAGGCGCGAGCGCGGCCGCGGGGAAGCCTCTGTGTGTCCCTGGCGTCATCGCGGGCGGGTGTTTCATCCGGTTGAACGCTCGTTAATCTGCATCATGTGAGACGGGTCGCCCCTTCTCGGGCGAACATCTGGTCTAGGCAAGCCGGAGAACCTATCGAACCGGGAGGCCGGCCAAGTGCGCGGGCACGACAGACCCGGCGGCCCGAGGAGTGGGCCCGGGACCTCGCCCCAGTGATAGCCGCCGTGCGGGCCGAGGGCGCGGTCCCGCTGCGCCAGATCGCGGCGGCGCTGAACGCGCGGGGCATCCCGGCCGCTCGGGGTGGGGCGTGGACGGCTACACAGGTACGGCGCGTCTCGTAACGAATGTTTGGACCTAGACCCGTGGCAGAGCCGTACTTTCACATAGGTTAGTTCAAGCTCAGTTTAGCACCATCTTTCAACAATGTGAGGCTTACAAAAACGGGAACATCTCCTGATGCTGATAGTTTATTGGGCAAGATCCTGTCTGGGATCTACTTACAAACAAAAGTTGGGTTTTGAGATGAACGTCAAAAATCTATGCGTTCCCTTGATTGCTGCAGCTCTGCTTACCGGCGGCGCTAGCTTTGCTCTCGCCCAGGGCGGAGCTGCCGGCGGCGGTGCAGGTGGTGCTGGAACTGGCATGAGCGGCGGTTCCACAGGAACAGGCGGCTCGATGGGTGCAGGTAGTGGATCCGGCACCGGCATGAGCACCGGCGGTCAGATGAACAATGGGAGCGGCACGGGGGACCGCATGGGTGCGGGCAACTCTGGATCGATGAGCACCGGCTCGACCGGAACGTCTGGTTCGATGGGTAAGGGAACCGGCAGCTCGTCCGGCAGCTCGTCCGGCAGCATGGGTCGCTAATCACTCATTTCGCCCCGTCACCCGCGAGAAGCGGGTGGCGGGTCAATCGGTATAAACCTCGTGTGGCTGCAATCTGCCCACCGAGGTTTCAGGTGGCCGAGCATCAGAACATCAAGATCTTCGGCGAAGTCTTGCAACGCCTGGATGGCGGTACAATCCCGGACACAAGTTGAGCCCTCATGGGTCTCCAGGGTGACGGCGGTAGTCAGCGCCGTCTGCCGGACCGGCTTGATACCGGCGGCGAAGGCGACTTCCTCGCGAACAGTAGCGTTACGCATTTAAGCACTCCAACTGTCATTTGACCGGATGGGCATCAAATAAAGGTGCAAGAAATCAACCCGACATTTTCGAGTCGGGGAGTTTTAACAATGCAAGAAATGTTAATTTCGCCAGAATTCTGGACCGAGCTTGAGCGTAAGGTGTCGTCCAAAGTAGACGAGGCTCTTAACACAGATGATGTTCCGCACGGGTTGCTAATTTCATATCTGCGCGATCTAGAGGTCATGGCGCGGACTGCCTGCGATAGCCGACAGACTGTCCAGATCATCGCCTCTGGCCGAAGAGTTCTCGGGGATCGAACCCAAGTTGGGCCGCAGGACGGGCCGTTCACATACGCCGTCGCGTGAGCGGATTGGATCTCGGGGCGCCTCAACTGCCAGAGCCCAGATCGGAGAAAAAAATGCTCTACGACGAGATGGGCCGGTTGGTCGATGAAGCACTTCGGTTGAACGCGAGAATGGTCCAGAACGCCATGCTGCTTACGGTGGCGATGAACTACGCCTGGACCGCAAGTCAGCACCGCGAACCTCGGCGAACGAGAAGCGAGATCAAGGCTCACGTGAAGCGGCAAGCGCGAAC
This sequence comes from Methylobacterium sp. E-005, assembly GCF_022829725.1. Taxonomy (GTDB): domain Bacteria; phylum Pseudomonadota; class Alphaproteobacteria; order Rhizobiales; family Beijerinckiaceae; genus Methylobacterium. Next base: position 19,561 of record NZ_JAKSYG010000174.1, read on the forward strand.
GAGGCGACCTAAGCGTCGCGGTGTGCCAACAGAGGTCGCGGCCCGAGGTCTGCGCATCCTGTAGAGGGATGTTGCGGTACTCGCTGGACGTCATCGGGCTTGCTGCACCGGCTTGATGCCAAAATTTCCCACTCGCGGGCGCGCTCGCGCGAGGCGGTCATGGCTGGCGCTCATCTCGGCCTCGAACGCTTCCATCTCCTCGTCGGTGAAGGCGACGGCGCTGCACCACTGGTAGTGGACCGGGAGCGGCATGCCATAGGATGGTACTTTGTAGAGCCCGAAGGCGTCGCGCCGGACTTCTCCGCCGTGGTCGACGATCAGACCGGCATCGAGCAGGGCCTTCAGCGTCTTTGCCGAGCTGCCCGGGGACTTGCCGCAGCCGATCCGGTCGAGGGCGCGGCGCTCGGCCGAGGTCTGGCCAAGATGGGGCATGCGGGCAGTCTCGGACATCAGCAGGCCTCCCGGTGAGTGGCGGTCATGACATCACCTCGGCGTCCGAAGCCTGTCGGGATGCGTTGTCTTCTATGACAGGGCGCATCCGCTGCTGCCCGCTCAGGAGCCCCCCCGATGAACATCATCAGTTGGCTGATCTCCATGATCATTCAGTTCTTCATCGGCAGCGGAGATGAGCAAAGAAACACCTCTATGGCTAAGGAGAAAGAGGCGGGGCTTTACGTCGGGGAAACATCGGCAAAGGCTACGAATTTCGAGGACGACTATCATGCTGCCACAAACATGCTGAAGCTGCGGATGGATAAGAATTTCCCGGACAATTATCACGCAAGGCTGAGTTCCGGCGAGAATAGCCCCTATGACCACGGAGAGGATCGGGCACTTGCCGTCGACACCACGTCGACCGCGATAGCCATGGCGCTTCGGAGCGGAGCCACCGTGAGACAGGCAGCGGAAGCGGGCGCGGTGAGCGTCGGTATCTAACCTAGCAGGCAGCGCCACGGCTGAGCAGGAAATCGACTGCCTCGCCGTGCTTGTCGATGGCGCGGTTAGAGATCCCGCCATTGGTCCCGGACGCGGATGTAGGTTCCGTCCACGCGCATAGACCTGCAGTTCGGCTTGCGGAACTGGCGTAGGCGGTGCTCGATGGTGGCGCGTAGGCCAGCACCCCACGGTTGATGGTGGAGTGATCCATCTTCATGCCACGTTCCAGGAGCATCTCTCCGATACTGCGGTAGCTGAGCGCGTAGTGCAGGTACCAGGACACTGCCTGCACGATCAGGCTGGCCTCGAAGTGCCGGCCTCTGAAGTCGCCGCCGGCTTCTCATTTCAACTTGAGGTCAGGTGCGTTAAGGATCATGGGCCGGCTCAGAGGCGGAGGCGGCCAGCTGGGCAGGTAGGGCTAACAACTCGTGAAAACCAGCGTTATCGCCTTTGCGACAGGCCCAGGCGCCGCGGGTGAACGGCACGGCTCAGTTCCAGCTACGTCGTTCCATTGCGCAAGCCCTATTGGAACGCAACGGCGGGTAACATGATCGGTCGTGCACGGAAAACGATCGTCTTCCCGACAAACGCTGGCAATGCATGTTGCGCCCGCCGAGGCTGCCGGAATCTGTCGCAAAAACCACGTCGGAAATTCAAACGTCGAAAAAACGTGTCCGTCGGCAGCCGGCAGCGAGAACGCTGTGATGTCCGGTTTAGCACCTCGCGCAACCGAACACCGCCAGAGCGCTTTCGGCCAGCATCTGCCGCAACGCATCGCGTGTCCGAACGTCTCGGATGCATGGATTGCCGCCGGTCTTTTTTCGGGCAAAATGCAGCAAGAACCGACATCAAATCGCGCGATCAAACATCCTCAGGTTAACCGATTCAAGGTGGTGACCTCTTGATATAAGCAGCGGCATCAAGACAGTGTCCGTGGTCTCGCTCACAGCGCCAAGCCCATGAAGTCCCTCATTGGAGCGGGATCCGTTCGGAGAGCTGAAGCCTGCCCCTCGTAGACGACGTGGCCGTTGTTGAAGCCGTAGACCCGATCGGCGAAGCTCAGTACCGCTGCGACGTTCTGCTCGACCACGACGATCGTGCGCCCTTCCGCGGCCAGACGCTTCGTCAACACGACTAGATCCTGAACGATCAGTGGCGCCAGCCCCTCAAAGGGTTCGTCGAGGAGGAGGATGCGCGGGTCGCGGACCAGGGCGCGGGCGATCGAGAGCATCTGCTGCTCGCCCCCCGAGAGGGTGCGCCCCCGCGAGGTGCGTCGCTCCTTGAGCCGGGGGAAGATCTCCCAGATCCGGCTGAGGGGCCACGCCTTAGGGGCGCTTAGGCACGCGACCCGGAGGTTCTCCTCCACGGTCAGGCCGCCGAACACGGCGCGCTCCTCCGGCACGAGCTGCATGCCGACGCGGGCGATCTTCGAGGGCGGGAGCCCGTGGATCGGCTGACCGTCGAGGCGGATCGTGCCCGTCCTAGGGCTGAGCACGCCCATGAGGGTGCGCAGCGTCGTGGTCTTGCCCGCACCGTTGCGGCCGAGCAGGGCCACGACCTCGTTCTGTTCCACTCGCAGGGAGACGCCGAACAGGACGTGGGAATCGCCGTAGAGGGTGTCGATGCCCTCGACTTCGAGCAGGCTCATGCGGCGCTCCCCAGCGTGGCACCAGCTTCCGCTGGCCCGGCACCGAGATAGGCGCGCTGGACGGCTGCGTCCCGGCGCACGGAATCGGTTGGGCCGTCGGCAAGGAGGCGGCCCTCGCACAGCACGGTGATCCGCTCGGCGAGGTCGAAGATAGCGTCGAGGTCGTGCTCCACCACGACGACCGTGCAAGCCTTCGCGATGCGTCGGATCAGGGCGCAGGTCGCCGCCCGCTCCGACAGGCTCATGCCGGCCAAGGGTTCGTCGAGGAGCAGCACGTTCGGGCTGGTGGCGAGCGCCATGCCGATCTCCAGCCGTCGCTTCTCACCATAGGCCAGGACGCTCGCCGGGGTGCCGGCTCGCTCGCTGAGATCGAGAAGGTCCATCAGGGTCGCGACCTGCGCCTCCATCTCGGGGCGTCCGTCGGCGGGGGCGAGAAGATCCAGACGGAAGCCGCCCCGCGCCCGCGCCAGCGCCGCTACCCGCAGGTTGTCCTGCACCGTGAGGTTCAGGAAGAGCTGGTTGAGCTGGTTACTCTTGGCGATACCCCGCTGGGCCGCCCGGCTTACGCCGCCCCCGGTCAGACGCTCGCCGAACAGCAGCACCTCGCCCGCGCTCGGGCTCACCTCGTCGGAGAGCATCTTGAACAGGGTGCTCTTGCCCGCCCCATTCGGCCCGATCACCGCATGGATCGAACCCCGGCGCACGGTGAAGCTCACGCCATCGACCGCCTTCAGGCCACCGTAGTGCCGGGCGAGCCCGCGCGCCTCAAGGGCGATCTCCCCGCGCGCGCTGCGTCCGTCCACCGCCGGGCGCGGCATCGGCAGGGCGATCTCAGCCGGGATGGCGCGGGCCGGTGCCCCGCCGCTCACCTCGATGGCCTCCGTTCGGGCCAGCTCCGCGCGGAGGCGATGGGCCTCCCGGCGGCGGTTCCAGAGATGCAGGATCTCCCCGCAGATGCCCCGACGGAGGCCGATCACGAGGCCGATGAAGGCGAGCCCAAGGACGAGCTTCCACAGCGGACCGAGGCCAGGGATGGGCTGGAGGTTGTCGCGCAGCCACAGCCAGAGGGCCGCGCCGACCAGTGGCCCGACCAAGGTGCCGACGCCGCCGACGATGGTCTGCACCACGAGTTGCCCCGAGGTCTCCAGGGCGAAAGCGTCCGGCGGCATATAGCTCTGGAACGGCCCAAGCATCGCCCCGGCGAGCCCCGCATAGAGCGCGGCGATGGTGAAGGCGGCGAGCTTGTAGGCCGGGACGTCGTGGCCGAGCATCGCCACGCGGGCGGTGTTCTCCTTCACCGCCCGCAGAATCAGCCCCACAGGAGATTTCGCGATGCGGCGGGCCAGGACGAAGCCGACAAGGAAGGTGGCCGCAAGGAGCGTGTACATCGGCAGCCCGGCGGTGATCCGCACCGCGTCCGCCCCGAAGCCGATTGTCGGAAGGGGCACGCCGGCGATGCCGTTCTCGCCGCCGGTCCAGCCCGAGAGCGGGGAGTTTTCGATAAAATACGCCATCTGGCCGAAGGCCAGGGTGATCATGGCGAAGTAGATGCCGATGCGCCGGACGGCGAGCCACCCGACGAGTAGGCCGAACAGCCCCGCCGCCAGCGTCCCGGCCAGGAGGGCGAGCCAGACGCTTCCCACCGTCCCGGAGACGAGGAGGGTGGCGGTGACGAACCCGCCCGTCCCGTAGAAGGCGGCCTGGCCGAAGGAGAGGAGGCCCGTGAGACCGAACAGGATGTCGAGCCCGAGGCCGAACAGCGCCCAATTGAGCGCCCGCGACAGCAGGTCGTGCGAGAAGCCCAGCGGCGGCAGCAGGAGAGGGGCGACCAATAGGAAGGCGGCGAGCGCCAGTTCGGGGAGGATGCGGCGGAGAGCAGGGGGCATCAGACGCGGCCCTCCGTGCCGAACAGCCCTTGCGGGCGCGCCACCAGCACCAGAGCCATCAGGCCGTAGAGCATCACCTCCGAATAGGCGGAGCTGAAGGCGCTCGTCAGGCTGATGACCTCGCCTGCGATCAGCCCTCCCACCACCGCACCGGGGAACGAGCCGAGCCCGCCCAGCACGATGACCACGAAGGATTGCACCATGAAGCTGGCGCCCATGTCAGGCGTCACCGAGACGACGGGGGCGTAGAGCATCCCGGCGAGCCCTACCGCGACGACGCCGATGCCGAAGACGAGGAGGAAGGTGCGGCGCACGTCGATGCCGAGGATGCCGACCATGCCGGCATTCTCGATGCCCGCCCGCACCACGAGGCCGATCGCCGTCCGGTAGAGGACGAGGTAGAGGCCGAGGAGGAGCGCCGCGACGATGCCGATCAGTTGGAGTCGGTAGGTCGGGTAGACGAGGAAGCCGAGCTTGGTCGCCCCCACGCCCCACGAGGGCACCGGCACCCGCTGGCTGTTCCCCCCGAACCACGCGCGCAATGCCTCCACGAGGACGATGCCAATGCCGTAGGTGACGAGGATCTGGTCCTCGTCTGGCCTCGCGTAGAAATGGCGGATCACCAGGCGCTCCATGGCGAAGCCGACAACCAGCATGATGGCGCAGCCGCCGAGCAGGGCGAGCAGGAAGGAATGCGTCGCTGACATCATCACGAAGGCGGTGTAGGCCCCCACGGCGAACAGCGCGCCGTGGGCGAAGTTGAGCACCCCCAGGGTGCCCAGGATGATGGTGAGCCCGCTGGACACGAGCGCCAGAAGGCTCCCGAGGGCAAGGCCGTTGAAGGCCTGAGAGAGGAGAACCGCCGTGCTGGGCATGGCCGGTCCCTCAGGTGTAGGGGCCGAGCTTGCAACCGAACAGGTCGGTCGGGTTCATCACGCTCTCCCCCTCGACCATGTCCACGATCTCGTAGAAATCCTCCGGCCCCTTCATCGCGGCGGGCGCCTTGCCTTTCAGGATCGGGATCGGTCGGACCATCTGGTGGTCCTCGGCACGGTAATAGACGCGGCCGATGGTCGAGTCATAGGGCTGGCTCTTCGAGGCCTCCATCGCTTTGATCATGTCAACCGGGTTGAACCCGCCGACCCGCTCGACCGTAAGCGCCCAGAGATAGGTCTGCATGTAGGCAATGTGGGCGCCCCAGCGCGGATGATATTTGTTCTTGTCGAGGAAGCTCGCCACGAAGGTCTTGGCGAGGGGGTAGCGATCCTCCAGCGTCCACCAAAAATCGCAGGAGCCATAGACGCCTTGCATCAGTTCGGCGCCCAGTTCCTTGTCCTGGAAGGAGGACAGGTTCGGCACGACGAGCTTCATGCTCGACAGGACGCCGAACTGCTCGGCCTGCTTGGTTGAGGCGACCGCATCGGCGCCGAAGCAGATGTTCACGAAGACGTCGGCACCGCTATTAGCGATGTTGAGGAGCGCCGAGCTGTAATCCGCGGTGCCCAGCGGCACGGTCTCCTTCAGAACCTGTGTCCAGCCCGCCTCTTTGGCGAACTTGGCAAAAGATTCGTAGACCGTCTGGCCGTAGGTGTAGTCCGGCACCAGGAAGGCCATCTTGCGCTTGGGACCGAGTGCCTTTGCCACCACCGGGGCCAGCGCCTTGGCGGCCATGAAGGCGTTCTGCTGCGAGCGGAAGCCGTAGCGCTGGCAGTTCTTGCCGGTGACGTCGTTCGAACCGGCAATGCCGACCATGTAGAGGACCTTGTCGCGGCTCGCGAGTTCCTCCAGGGCGATGGCCTCGGAACTGCTCACGGAGCCCGAGAACTGAATCGCCTTGTCACGCTGAATGAACTGGGTCGCCGCCTGCACCGCGACGTTGGGCTTCCCCTCCGTGTCGGCGACCTTGTAGCGAATCTGGCGTCCAAGGACGCCCTTGCCCTTCAGGCCCCAGGCAGCCGGGATCTCGCCACCCCCGTTGATCTGCGCGATGGCGAGTTCATAGCCGAGCTTGAGGTCGTTGCCATCACCTGAGAAGACGCCTGTCAGGGGCATGTTTAGGCCGACGAAGACGGAGTCGGCGCTGACGCCCTCCGGGAAGGTGCCGATCGCGGCGGGCGCCTGCGCCCGGGCCAAACCCGGCAGCATCAGCCCGGCGCCGCCCCCGAGGAGCAGCTTACGACGGTCGAACATCAGGGCACATCTCCGCTTAGGCAGGGGTCGAGGTAAAGCTCAGCAAGTCACGCGCCGTCGCCGGGAACGGGCGCGGACACGGTCGTGGGCGGCGGGGCCGAGCCGGGATCGCGAAAGGCCGCGGGGGCGAGGCGGCGGCGGTTCACCGTGAGGTCGAACACGTCGAAGCGGTTGTAGTAGCCGACCACGTCGTGGAACTGCTTCGGCTCGATGCAGGCTGCGAGGTCGATCTCCGCGTAGAGGATCCCCTCGTCCCGAAGGGCTTCGCCGATCTGGGCACCGGTGGGATCGAGGAAGAACGAGGCCGCGCGCGGGGTTGCTTCCAGCACCTCGGCGGCCCGGGGATCGCAGGCGGCGATGGTGTCGAACGCCGCCCGGTCGAGCACACTCGCGGTGACAAGGCCGAAGACCTTGGCCTCGAAGCAATGGGCGCCCGCCCGGAGTCGGTTCGCGGCGAGGTTGTCGTAATTGCCTCCGCCCGCTGGGCGCCGCGTCGGCCAAACCGGCGGCCAGGACGAGATGTGGAACTGCTCGCCCTGCGCCATCAGGCTGAAGCGGGCCAGCGGATTGGTGTTCTCGCCGCAGATGAGTTGGCCGATGCGTCCGATCGCGGTCTCGACCACCCGCAGCCCGGCTCCATCGCCTGCCGCCCAGACAAGCTTCTCGTAGAAGGTCGGTACGAGCTTGCGGTGGTGGTTGAGGATGTCGCCGCCCTCGCCGATCAGCAGGTTGCTGTTCCACAGGCAGCCGACACTCACGGGCGAACGCTCGCTGAAACCGGTGGAGACGATGACCCCCGCCGCCTTCGCGGTCTCGCGGATGCGGGCGACTTCCGGCCCGTCGACGAGGACCGACTGGTCGGCCATGCGGGTGAACAGGTCGTGATTGTCGATCGGCGCAGCCAGGGGGGCCCAGACTGGAAAGGCCGGGATGAAGGTTTCCGGGAAGGCGACGAGGGCCGCGCCGGCCCTGGCCGCTTCGTGGATGAGCGAGACCGCCTTGTCCGTAGTCGCCGTGGCGTCGAGGAAGACCGGTGCGGCATGGATGGCTGCTGCCTTGAAACGGGGATGCATAGGTTACCCTTTCTAAGCCGAGCTTAGGCGCCTCGTCCGCGGCTTGAAGCGGCCAATTCCGCAAGCGCCCTTGCACAGATCCCGAGCCGCCGACGTGGCGCGCCTCTTGCGGCGCGCGAGGCGATGCGTGCCCTCGATCAGCTCGACTGGGATGAACTGAAGGTCTTCGTCCATGCCGCCCGTGGGGGCAGCCTTGCGGGTGCGGCCAAGAGGCTGCGGGTCGATCAATCGACCGTCAGCCGACGACTCGCCCATCTGGAAGCTGCCCTGGGCGTCTCCCTGTTCGAGCGTGTACCCTCCGGCCTGCGCCTAAGCGAGGCGGGCCAGCGCTTGCTGCGCCATGCGGAGCGGGTGGAGAGCGCCATCATCGCTATGGAGGAGGAGGTCACCCCCGGATCGGGGCAGGCCGGGGGCCGCGTCCGGCTTGCGACGATGGAAGGAATCGCCTCCCTCTACCTCGCCGAGCGGTTCGTGTGCCTGCACGAGACGCACCCCCACCTCACCGTCGAGCTGCTGACCTCGTCTCAGACAGTCTACGTGAACCGCCGGGAGGCCGACCTTTTCCTCAGCTTTTTTAAGCCTCCGGGACAAGGGCTCGTCTCCGAGCGGATCGGCCGCTTCCGGCTCGGGCTGTACGCCTCGCCGGGCTACCTCGACCGGGCGGGAACGCCCCAATCCATCCAGGATCTGGAGCGCCACGCCTTTGTCACCTACGTCGAGGACCTCGTGCAGGTCGATTGCGTTCGGTGGCTCGACGAGATCATTGCGGATCGGCGTACCGTGTTCCATTCGACGAGCATGATCGCGCAGAAGCAGGCGGCCGCCGGAGGGCTCGGCATCGTCCTCCTCCCAAGCTTCGCGGTTACCAGTCGCGACCTCTTGGTCCCCGTACTGCACGATGACTTGTCGACAACCCGAGATCTCTGGCTCAACGTCCACACCGACCTGCAATTCTCGCCCCGCATCAGGGCGGTTTCGGCCTTCCTGAAAACCCTGTTCCGCTCCGACTCCTCGCTACAGGTTGATCTTCGGCATTCGCAACCGGTCTCGGCCTTGGGTGCCCCGACATCTTCAACGGACTGGTCTGAAATACCCACGCCGTTTGCTTCTTGACGACGAAAAGTATCTCCCAACTGTTGCTCGATGCGCGTTTTTGGTGAGCCGCGCCGATCATGTCCTGTGACCGCGTCGGGTCGATAGGAGGTTGTCCGCTTCTCCGATCTGCCTTTTCCGAAGCGGTCATTCCGCTTTCGGCCAATTCCGGCCGGCCGCTTCCCGTCGGGGCATTGTTTCAGATCAAAGCGCAGCCAGATAAATTCGGCAGGTTTGAAGCGTCCTATGCGGGGAGGCTTCATGCGCGAATATCTCATCACCTTCCACAAAATCGTCCTGGACGGCGCCGGACACGATCGATGCATCGTGCAACGCCGCACGCGGCTTCGCGCGCAATCGGACGTCAGCGCGGCCTGGGAGGCCAAAGCGCTCTTCTGCCGAGCCCTCGGCATCTCCGACTGGCGGCTGCGGGCCGATACCTGCGAAGTCATGGAGCTGGCGCATTTCGTTACGTAGGCTCACCGCATCGCTCAGATGCCCGTTCGGGACGGAGGCGGGCTTCGGCACGGCGTAGCGCGCGATCTGGGTGCATAAGTGCCGTGCGCAGGATGCGGCGGGTTTCCGTGGTACGCGTCGAGAGCGGTTCGGGTAAGCTTGCGTCTCCGCGAGGAAGTCCGGAACCTGGTTGATGTCGAGTGAGACCTGCGGCCCCGAACGGCATACGTGTCCGCACGCACGCACCGAGGGTGGCTGCGCCCACTGCCAAGTTCGCCTCCTGAGCGTGTGCGCTGCACTCACACCTGAGGAACTGAACGAAATCGAGTCGCTCAGCCGGCACGCCGTGCTCGATGCGCGCCAGACGCTGTTCTCGCAGGACGAGGAGACCACGGCCGTCTACAACGTCACCGCGGGAGCCTTACGCCTCTCGCGCCTGCTTCCGGACGGACGCCGCCACGTCATGGGCTTCGCTCTCGTCGGCGACTTCCTTGGCCTCGCGCTGGCGGAGCGACAGACGGTGACCGCCGAGGCCCTGTCGCACGTCACCGTTTGCCGCTTCGATCGGCGGGCGTTCCATAATCTCATGGTTCGAAAGCCCCACCTCCTGCAGCGCCTGCATGAGCGCGCCGGCTACGAGCTCGGCCTCGCGCAGGAGCTCATGCTGCTGCTCGCCCGTCGTGGGGCCGAGGAGAAGGTCGCGAGCTTCCTGCTCGCCCTGCGCGGACGCTACGCGCGCATCGGCCTGACTTCGGTGACGCTGGAGCTGCCTATGGGCCGACAGGACATCGCCGACCATCTCGGCCTCACCATCGAGACGGTAAGCCGCACGCTGACGCGGCTGGACCGCGAGAAAGTCATCCTGATCGTACCTGGCGGGGTCCGCCTGCTCGACATACCCCGACTTGAACGCCTCGGTGGATGACGCAGCCAATGAGCCTCGGCGCGCGGACGCCCTTACTGTCGGAGCTGTTGCCTTGATCTGAAACAAGGACCCGGCTGCCCGACGGGATCAGTTCGGAGGAACTGGTCACGGAGACGCCGATGGCCGACCTGCAAGCCCAACCGCCCCAGCCATGCCCGCACAAGCCCGGCTTGTCGTAGGCGGCGCCGAGCACTGCAAGTCAGCTGCCCACTTCGTTGGCCATGTCGACCCGCCCTGGGACGCGGCTGCAAGCTCGTGGCCGATGCTCCATGCATCTCATCTCACGCAGGTCCCGGCCAACGCGCCTGACTGCTGTCGCCTTCAAGGATTGGACCGGTGCCGACCGAGATCTGCGTGGACTGCCCCGTACGCGAACACGCGCTGTGCAGCAGCCTCAACGACGAGGGTGTGATCGCTTTCACCGGTCTGTGCCAGCGCCGTTGCGTCACGGCGGGCGAGACCGTGATGTGGGCGGGCGACGAGAGCCGGATCTGTGCCAATCTGGTGTCGGGCGTCCTGAAGATGGTCGCCGCCACGGCCGACGGACGAGAGCAGATCGTAGGCTTGTTCTACCCGGCCGATTTCGTCGGTGAACCCTACGCAGAAGAGCACGCCTTCACCGTCACGGCTCTGACCAACGCGGAACTGTGCACGGTCCAGAGACGACCCTTCGAGCACTTCCTGGAGGAGCACGCGCGGATGGAGAACCTCCTGCTCCAGCGTACCTTACGAGCGCTGAAGGAGGCGCGCGGCCGCATGCTGAGCTTGGCGCGTCTCTCGGCCGGTGAGAAGGTGGCCGGACTCCTCATCGACATGGCTGCACGAGCAGAGCGCTGTGTCCGCCGACCGGGATTGGACCACCCGGTGACCTTCGATCTGCCGATGACCCGCGGTCATATGGCAGATGTGCTCGGGATGACGATCGAGACGGTGAGCCGACAACTCACGAAGCTGAAGGGCGCCGGCGTGCTCGCCCTCTCGGGCAATCGGACGGTGACGATCAAAGATGCACATGCGCTTCGTGCTTGGGCGGCGGCCCGATAAGGCGTCAACTCGCCCGCCGGCAGAGGCTGCTGAGGAGCAGCGACTCGCCGCTAACTGTCAGGTGATCGCGGCCGAGCGCCAGGACCGCAAACTCCTCCAAAACCATCGATTGGCGGCCCGCTGCGAAGAAGCAGCGGAGCATGTACCCGAACGTCTCGGCCGAGATCCTGCCGTTCGGTACCGGCCCCGCTTGCAGCGCGGCGATCAGGTCCTCAGCGTGCACGAGGTCATCGGTGTGGCGGGCATCGACGTGGCGTATCAAGGGTGCCGCCAACGGATCCTGCAACCCGCACCTAAAGATCTTGGTGAGGGACGCATCGCCTTCCCGCTCTCCCTCGACGAACGCGCCGAGCGCCAGGCGCAGCTGTTCAGCCTGTGTGTCTTTCGGCCAGATGGGCAAGCTGTCGGCACAGGCTTCCAACAGATCGCATAGGCACGCCAGTTGCTCGTGACGTGTCACCATGCGATCCAGGTCTGCTTCCTGAATGATGCACGACCGTCCCGAGGCGTGTATCGGGCTGTCGGCGGACGTGTCTGACGCCATCATTGATTTCTCCTGACGCACACTCGTGTGGTCATGTCGGCAGGTTCATGCACGATGAGCCGAGCGCAGCTCGGCCGCTATTGGAAGTCCCCCATCACAACCGCGACCGACCAGCTCAGCGCATCGTCGAGGGGGCGCTATCCGGCATCGGCATCATGTTCGTGTTGAGGTGGTACATCACCCAGACTGAGCCGCCGATCGTCAGCACCACGATCACCGCCGTGAACAGGAAGGCGAGCAACGTCCAACCGCCCTCGGACTGCGTATCGAGGTGCAGGAAGCTGACGACGTGCACGACGATCTGGACGAGTGCCAGCGCGAAGATGATCGCCGCCGTGACCGCCGCATTGGGCAGCGCCCCGGACATGACAAGCCAGAACGGGATGACCGTAAGCAGGATCGCGAGCGCGACGCCGATCCGGTAGCGGCGGCGGCTGCCATGCTCGCGAGCGGTCCCATGATCCTCGGGTGCGAGATGGACGGGACGGGTGCTCAACGGATCACTCCATACAGGTAGACGAAGTTGAAGACGCCGATCCAGATGATGTCCAGGAAGTGCCAGAACATCGACAGGCACACGACCCGGCGCCTGATCTCGCCCGTCAGCCCGTGCTGACCGATCTGGACGAGCATCGTCACTACCCAGATCAGGCCGACGGTGACGTGCGCGCCGTGCGTCCCGACCAAGGTGAAGAAGGCCGACAGGAACGCGCTGCGCTGCGGACCGGCCCCTTCGGCGATCAGGTGCGAGAACTCGTAGAGTTCGACGCCGACGAAGGCGGCGCCCAGCACACCCGTCACCGCGAGCCAGAGGCGCGTCGGGCCGATCCGACCCGCCTCCATGTGCGGCATGGCCTGCCCGAAGGTGATGGACGAGGCGAGCAGGAGCGCCGTGTTGAGGGCGACCAGCGGCAAATCGAAGATCTGCCGCGGGACGGGACCGCCGGCGTAGCTGGTGCTCACCACACCGAACATCGCGAACAGCGAGGCGAAGATGAGCGCGTCGCTCATCAGGTAGATCCAAAAGCCCAGGACCGTGGCGCCGCCGCCGTGATCGTGATCGTGATCGTCGGCGTCAAGGTGGTGCCAGGTGATGGCGGCCCCGGGGGCGGCGGTTGTGCGATGGGTCATGTCACGCCCCCACGGCCAGCGGCTGCCGCGCGTTCTCCGTCGCCGCGACCTCGGCGGCCGGGATGAAGGTGTCGCGCTTGAAGTTGAAGGTGTGTCCGACCGCCACGGCGAGCAGGCCGATGAAGCTCAGGGCGGCGAGCCACCACATGTACCAGACCATGCCGAACCCGAGGGCGAGCGACAGGCCGGCGAGGATAACGCCCGTGCCGGTGTTCCGCGGCATGTGGATGGGGCGAAACTCGCCCGCCGGCCGCTGATAGCCGCGCGCCTTCATGTCGTACCACGCGTCCAAGTCGTGCACGACGGGCAGGAAGGCGAAGTTGTAGGCCGGCGGCGGCGAAGAGGTGGACCATTCGAGCGTGCGGCCATCCCACGGGTCGCCTGTCGTGTCGCGCAGCTCCTCGCGCTTCACGAAGCCCATTACGATGCTCATCACGAAGCCAAGGATGCCGACCAGGATAATGAGCGCGCCGATCGCGGCGACGACGAAGTACGGCTGGATGCTCGGGTCGTCGAAGTGGTGGACGCGGCGGGTGGTGCCCATCAGGCCGACCACGTAGATCGGGGTCCAGGCCACCCAGTAGCCCACGACCCAGCCCCAGAACGCGACCTTGCCCCAGAACGGGTCGAGCTTGAACCCAAACGCCTTGGGGAACCAATAGACCATGGCGGCGAACAGGCCGAACACGACGCCGCCGATGATGGTGTTGTGGAAGTGCGCTACGAGGAACAGCGAGTTGTGGAGCACGAAGTCGGCGGGCGGGATCGCGAGCAGCACGCCGGTCATGCCGCCGACCACGAAGGTCAGCATGAAGGCCACCACCCACATCATCGGCAGCTCGAACCGGATGTCGCCGCGATACATCGTGAACAGCCAGTTGAAGACCTTGGCCCCCGTGGGGATCGAGATCACCATCGTGGCGATGCCGAAGAAGCTGTTGACGGCTGGGCCTGCGCCCATCGTGAAGAAGTGGTGCAGCCAGACCAGGTAGGACAGGATGGTGATGACAACCGTCGCGTAGACCATCGACGTGTAGCCGAACAGGCGCTTGCCGGCGAAGGTCGAGGTAATCTCCGAGTAGATGCCGAACGCGGGCAGGACGAGCACGTAGACCTCAGGGTGCCCCCAGATCCAGACCATGTTCCAGTACATCATCGGCGCACCGCCGAGCTCGTTGGTGAAGAAATTGGTCCCGACGTAGCGGTCGAGCATCAGCAGGAAGAAGGCGACCGTGAGCGCCGGGAAGATAGCGATCGCCAGCACGTTCGAGCACAGCGCGGTCCAACAGAAGACCGGCAGCTTCATCATGGTCATGCCAGGCGCCCGCATCTTGATGATGGTCGCGACCATGTTGATCGCCGACAGCGTCGTCCCGACACCCGCGATCTGCAGCGACCACAGGTAGTAGTCGACGCCAGTATCCGGGCTGTATGCCAGGCCCGCCAGGGGCGCGTAGGAGAGCCAGCCTGTGCGTGCGAACTCGCCGATGAACAGCGAGGTCATCGTCAGCACCGCGCCGGCGGCGGTAAGCCAGAAGCTCAGGTTGTTCAGGAACGGAAAGGCGACGTCGCGCGCGCCGATCTGGAGCGGCATCACGAAGTTGATCAAGCCGACCACCAGCGGGATCGCCACGAAGAAGATCATGATCGTCCCGTGGGCGGTGAAGATCTGATCGTAGTGATGGGCGGGCAGGTAACCCTCGTTAGCCCCGAAGGCGATCGCCTGCTGAGCCCGCATCATCAGCGCGTCGGCGAAGCCCCGCAGCAACATGATGATGCCGAGGATGACGTACATGATGCCGATCTTCTTGTGATCGACGCTCGTGAACCACTCCTTCCAGAGATAGCCCCAGAGCCGGAACCACGTCACCGCGCCGACGATGGCGAGGCCGAGCAGCGCGACGACGACAAAGGTGCCGAACAGGATCGGCTCGTGGATTGGGAACGACTCCCAGCCTAGGCGGCCGAAGATCGTCTTGAGTGTCGTCTCGGTCATGATGGTCCCGTGGCGAGGGATTAGGCCCGCTCCGCGTGCCGGGAGCGGCAAAGGGCTCGATCTCGGGCTACTGGAGGTCGCGGTTCTGCGCGTCGCCCGGTTTGAGCTGGCCGGGGGAGTCGGGGCCGACCGGCTTGGTGACGTTCGGGCCCGTGCCCTTCTCGTTGGGTGCCTTCTCGAGCGCGGGCTTCGGCTTGTCGCCGATCAGCGGCCCCGCCTCGCGGCCCGGCGGCATGGCGGGAGCCGGGTGCGAGTGGTGCGGATGTCCGCCGCTCGCCTGCATGTCCTGCCGCATGACGTCGACCATGCACGGCTTGCCGGGCTCGATGCAGCGGTTGACCGCGCGGTCGAACAAGCCATCCTGGACGGAGGCGAAGCGCATCACCGGCACCTTCTCGCTCGGCTTGATCAGCTCGACGAGGGTGGACAGCTCCAGGCCGCTTCCTGCCGCCTTCACGTCCGCCACCCAGCGGTCGAAATCGGCCCCCTCGACGCCGCGCAACTTGAAGCGCATGTCGGAGTACCCACGGCCCGTGTAGTTGCCCGAGTACCCCCGGCTCTCACCGGGCTTGTTGAGCACAGCGTTCAGTTCCGAACGCATGGTCGGCATGGCGTAGATCATGCCGGCGAGTGTCGGTGCGTAGAAGGTGTTGAATTGGTCCGTCGAGGTGATCGAGAAGCGCACCGGCACGTTCACCGGCAGCGCCAGCTCGTTCACGGTCGCGATCCCGAGGTCGGGATAGATGAACAGCCACTTCCAATCGAGCGCCACGACCTGGACGTTCAGCGGCTTGGCGTCGGCCGGGACCGGAACGCCCGGTGCGACGCGTTCCAGCGGCCGGAATGGGTCGAGCAGGTGGGTGCTCGTCCAGGTCACCGCGCTCAGCGCGATGATGATGAGCAGCGGGCAGGACCAGATCACCAGTTCGAGCGTGGTCGAATGGTCGAAGCTGGGATCGTAGGTCTTGTTCGGGTTGCCGTGCCGGTATCGGTAGGCGAACAGCACGGTCAGCACCATCACCGGCACGATGATGAGCAGCATGACCCCGACCGAGAACAGGATCAGATTGCGCTGCTGATAGGCGACATCGCCGGTCGGGTTCATCACCACCATGTCGCAGCCGCCGAGCAGGAGCGGCAGGACGAGGAGCGGGAGGCCGGCGGCCCGTCTCATGAGGCTGGAATCTGGGCTGGGCATGGCCTTTCGGATAGCCGCCGAGCTTCCGGTCGACTTTGACCGCGGTCAAACCACCCCGGATTTTCTGCCGCTATGGTCGGCCGCCGGCCCGGATGCCGCGCAAGTGCACGGAGCGAGGCCCCGCGGCGGGGTGGAGGAGAGGATCGAAAGAATGGCAGCCACGACCGCCAGAGCCGCGAGCTCGACGCCGCTGGAGCGCGACGCCCGCCTCGTCAACGCGCGGGAGCATCGCGTCCGTCCCGGCGAGATCGCGGTGGGCGTCATCATCGGGCGGTCGTCGGAGTTCTTCGACTTCTTCGTCTACGCGATCGCCTCGGTGCTGGTGTTCCCGTCGCTGATCTTCCCCTACGCCGACGCGCTCACCGGCACGCTATACTCCTTCGCGATCTTCTCTCTGGCATTCGTCGCCCGGCCCTTCGGTGCGCTCGCGTTCATGTGGATCGACCGCCGGCACGGGCGGGGGGTCAAGCTAACCGCCGCACTCTTCCTGCTCGGAGGATCGACGGCCGCCATGGCGTTCTTGCCCGGCTACGCACAGGTCGGAGGTGTCGCAGCCGTCATCTTGGCCGTGTTGCGGATCGGGCAGGGCTTCGCCCAGGGTGGCACCTGGGATGGGTTGCCCGCGCTCCTGTCGCTCAGCGCACCGCCGGAGCGGCGCGGCTGGTTCCGAATGATCCCGCAGCTCGGCGCGCCGATCGGGATGTTCGTGGCCAGCGCCCTGTTCGCGTTTCTGCTCGTCACCCTGAGACCGGCTGACTTCCTCGACTGGGGATGGCGGTACCCGTTCTTCGTCGCCTTCGTAATCAACGTCGTGGCGCTGTTCGCCAGGCTGCGCCTGATCTCGACCCCCGAATTCGAGCGCCTGTACGACAGCCGCGAGTTGCAGCCGTCGCCTGTGGCCGGGCTGTTCCGCGAGGAGTGGCGGACTGTGATCCTTGGCGCGTTTGCTCCCCTGGCGAGCTTCGCGCTGTTCCATCTCGTCACCGTGTTTCCGCTGTCGTGGGTCGTCCTCACGTCGAGCGATGCGCCGCTGCACTTCTTGGTGATTGAGCTTGTCGGGGCAGTCGTCGGGTTGCTGGCCGTCGCCCTATCGGGGATTATCGCCGATCGGATCGGCGGCCGAACGGTGCTCGGGTTGTCCGCCGTGCTGATCGGTGCCTACAGCGGCTTCGCGCCCCAGCTGCTCGACAGGGGCGTAGCGGGTGAATGGACCTACGTGCTGCTCGGCTTCGGGCTTCTGGGGCTGGCCTTCGGTCAGTCCTCGGGCGCGTTGAACGGCAGCTTCTCGTCTAAGCATCGCTACACAGGCGCGGGCACGACGGCGACGGCCGCGTGGTTCATCGGCGCCGGCTTCGCGCCGCTCGTCGCCCTGCTGCTGGCGAGCAAGTTCGGGCTGATCTCAGTGGGGGCCTACCTCCTCTCCGGGGCGGTCTGCACGCTGCTGGCGCTGGCCCTCAACCGGGAGAGAGGCGATGCATCGTAGTGGCTCGAAACTCCCGCTGCGTGACAGCAACATCTTGGCGCCGCAACGCCGGGAGCGGGAGCGATCCATCCCGTCTGCTCCACGCCACAGATTGCTAAAAACCGGACAGACAGCTTTCGGCCAGGTTCGGCCATTCCCGATCGCCCAAGGAGTCACTGTGTTCGATCTGAAGCAGCCGTTCGAGGGCACGCTGTCTAGGCATCGCGCAATTCCGAGCGGACGGCGGAGTACCGATCAGCGAGCATCGTTCTCGCCGCCACGGCAACGGGTCGCGAACGCCAGTTCGATTCCCAATGAGTCCGCCCAACCGAGAGGCCGGTGCAACCGGTTTCACTGAGGCTGCGCACAGGTCGACACATCGGCCGGGGTTGATCTCTGCTACACCGGACTGCTACACCGTGAGGGCAGCGGCCTTTTCTAAGCTATTGATTTTGTAGGCGTTGGTAGACTCGGACGATTGTCCCGCTCCCTCCGCCAGCCACTATTGATTTGATAGCATTTTATGAGCCGACATGGGGTTTACCCCATCATTCGCCCCACCAGCGAATGGGAGATCGTGGCCGTGAAGGCATGGCGCTCGACTCGAAAGGCAATCCCGAAGCGCTGCGCACTCAGGACGCGATGAGCGACGCAGGCCCGCGGCCGTCTCGCACGTCGCCGCCCCGCTAGCAGACCAACACACCGACTCGGCTGCCTCAAGGAAGGATCAGGGTATCTCCATCCCGAAGGCCCGATAGGATCTCGATACCCTGCTGCTGCGTGGCACCGAGCCGGACCTGGCGCGGCCGGGGTTCGCCGCTCGCCGGATCACGCACCCACACAACCGGATTCGCCGTCGGATCGCGGACGGCCTCGATCGGCACGACGATCGCCTGGGGATTGCTGGCGATCTCGATGCGCATCCGGGCCGACATGCCGAGGCGGATCTGACCGTGGCGGATGTCCCTGGGGAAGGCGGCACGCACTTCGAAGGAGGGGGCACGGCTCCCACCGCGGCCGGTATCGGCCTCGGCGCTGATCCCGATCAGGTGTCCCGGGATCGGCTCGCCCGGGAAGGCATCGCTGGTGATCGCGACCGGCTGCCCGACCCGGATGCGGTTGACGTCGACCTCATCGACGCGGCCCGCCACCACGAGCGTCGACGTGTCGGCCACGGCAAAGAGCGCTTGTCCCCGGCTGACCCTGACGCCGCCCGCGATCTCGACCGCCGGCTGGCCGTTCTGCTGGCTGACGGGTGGGTGAGAGAGGATGCCGCCGATCGGAGCGCACACGACCTTGCCGTCGACTTGCGCCATCACGTCGGTGAGGCGGGATCGCGTGTTCTGCAGATCCAGCTCGGCGAGCCGCCGGCTGTTCGCATCGCCGCGCGCCAGCGTCGTCTGCAGGTCCATGCCGGCGCTCGCGACCGCCTTCCTCTGCGTGTCGCGCTGCTGCACGAGGCCATCATACTCGTTGCGCGACACGATCCCGCGGTCGAACAGCCTCTTGGTCTCCGTCACCTGCCGCTCGGCCAGCGCGAGGCTCGCCTCGGCGCTCTCCAGCGTCCGCTTGGCGCGGATCACCTCGGGGCTGTCGGCCCAGCGATCGAGGAGGTCGACGGCGATCGAACTCTTCAGGAAGGCGGCCTGCGCTTCCCGCACCCGTGTGGCGATCTCGCCATCATCCATCACCACGAGCGGGTCGCCGGCCTGCACGACGTCGCCGATCTGCAGCCGCAGCTCGCGGATCACGCCGTCGAACGGTGCGGCGACCGGAACGGTCTTCCCCGCTCCCACCGTGCCGGCAAGGGTCACGAAGGAGGCGGCGGCCACGGGCGCGACCGTGATGGTGCGCTCCGCGACCGGCTGCACGGCCTTGAACTTGACCGCACCGAACCACGGCGTTCCCCAGAGCCAAGCCAGTCCGGCCAGGACCACGATGGCGGCGGCGCAAGCAAGGGCAGCCGCGCGCCGGACGCGAAGCGGTGCGCCGATCTTCGGCAACGGATCGGCGATCGGCGGCAGCGCGACTTCGGGTGCGGGCTCGGCCATGTCCGTCAATCCCGCAGGGCGACATGCCACGTGTCGAGCGTCGTCCCGAGCTGGAGATCGAGCAGCGTCAGCGTATTGAAGTAGCCGATCACGCTGTCCAGAAGCTGGACGTCCGCCGAGCGGAGGTAGGTCTCCAGGGCGCGGACCTGATAGTTGGCCGAGCGCCCGGCCTTGAGCTTCTCCCGCTCGATTTCGACGGCCCGCGCCGCCAGATCGCGGGCGCGGCGGGCGCCTTCGAGCTGGCGCCAGCGGATCGCGACGTCGCTTGCCGAGCTGCGGATCTGAAGCTCGATCCCCCGGCGGATTGTCTCAAGCTGCAGCTCGGCGGTCTGGCGGCTCGCCGTCGCCTGGACGAAGGGCTGCTCGCGCTGGAGATTGTTGAGGGGGGCGTTGAAGCTGAGCCCCACCGTGGTGTCGGACTGGCCGGTGACGCTGCCCTGCGGCCCCGTGATCGTCGTGCGGCCGACACTCCGGGTTGCGAACAGCGACAGGTCCCAGAGCCGCGCGTTCTCGGCGACGACGAGGCCGAGCTTGGTCTGCTCCAGCGCCAGGAGCTGGCCGAGATAATCGGGCCGCTGCGCGAACGCGACCGCCATCAGGTGCGGCAGCTGGGTGGCGACCTGCGCCGGCTCGGTGCTCTCGGTGGCCAGGATCGGGGTTCCGAGGTCGAGGGCCAGCAGGTCGAGGAGTTTGAGGCGGGCGCTGTCGAGGGATCGGGTCGCGCCCAGCACGCCAAGGCGCTGGTTCTCCAGGTCGGCCTCGGACTGGACGATCTCGACCGCGGCCATCCGTCCGGCCTCGATCAAGGCCCGGTTGATGTCGAGGATCTCCTCGGCGCGCCGCACGGCGGCCTGGGCGAGCACGATGGCTTTCTGGGCGCGCAGCAGATCGCGATAGGCGTAGATCACCTGCCCGATCGTCTCCGACACGGTCGCTTTGAGCCGCAACCGGTTCCCCTGTTCGCCGAGCCGGGCCGAGCGAATCGGCGCCAGGGTCACGTCGACGCCGCCGCCGCGCAGGAGCGGCTGATTGATCGACAGAACGCTGCCCGTGCTGCGCGTCCGGATGCCGGCGCCCTCGCTCGCGTGGTCGGCCCAGGAGAAAGTGACGGTGGCGCCCGTGGGCAGGAGCGCGGTGACGCCCGGGGAGACGTCGAGGCTGGTGGTGGTGATCCCGGCGATCGTCTGGCGCACCGCGCCGCCCGAGACGCCGAGATGCGGCATCAACCCGTCCTCGGCGACGCGCAGGCTGAATTTCTGGGCGATGCGGTCGATAGTGGCGCCGCGGATGGTGCGGTTGTCGCGCAGGGCCAGGGACACGGCGTCCGTCAGGCTGAGGGGAATGCCGGCCTCGCTCGCGGCTTTCACCTTGCTGTCGGAATTGCCGGAGATTGGCGCCGGCGACGCGGATGATCGCGGCGGCTTGGGCGGCCGGTGGGCCGCACGGGACTCGTGGACCGCCCCGATCGCCGCGATGACGTAGATCGCAGTAGCCGCGAGTCGCTTCCGACCTGACATGGCGCTAGCCGGATCGTCGAGCGGCGACTGAGTTCGCGCTGCTGCGGCTCAAAGCGCGCATCGATCTTTAGCGTGCGGCAGCAGCCGTCTGGTTCGTTCCAGTCCCGGCGGCGCTGCTCTCGGCGGCGGCCGTTGCGGCCGGAGTGGCGGAAGTTGTCTTGGGGTACAAGATGAACGCCACATCGTTGTCTTCTGCCCCCCATGTCACGTTCATGGTAGGGTTTTTTTTCTTTAGATCTTCAATGGTCTGGCGGATGTTGTTTTTATCGGTATCAAATCCGCCAACCCATTTGTATTGCCTGGCATCAGCATTGTACGCATACATGGTATATGCAGCGTAGTGATCATAGAATTCCGGTATGCTAGATCCGCGGATCATTTGCGCCGTACCCTTCAGCAAGGCCTGAGACAACTCATCAGATGGATCGATCGGATGCGTCAGCCCTCCCCCATACAAGGCATAGTTCTTGATATTTCGGAAGAAATCTTTATCGCTCGACCGCTCGCGTAAATGACTGCTTTCGTACCAGATTTCTCCACCCATGGCCTTGATCCGCGCCGCGTCCTCCGGTGGCGTCTCGGCCATCCCTCTGTAGATCGCAGCATCACTCCCTATGAACGCCCGGTAAGGTGCATCCGAGTCATCACCATATTTGTCCAAGTCTTTCAGTTGCTGAATGACATCAGGCGAATTCCAAGGCATCAGCGGGCTGTTCATGGATTCCACTGACTGCATTTTCAGGCTCTGCCACTGTTCTTTCATGGTATCCAGCCGAGATTGCATGTGCACTTTTGGCGCATTCGCCCACACTGCCAGCATGCCTGATTGTCCCGGTATGTCCGCGCCTGAAGCCGAGGTCGCATCCTGCTGCGATTGCTGGGCCAGTGGTTCATGCGCCTGATCCTTCCGGAGTTGGGTCCTTAGCTTCAGCAGGGCATCGAGCGATTGGGGGGCCAGCGCCAGAACCGATCGCGGATCGAGGAAGCGCTGGAGCGGATCCTGGTCCCGCTGTCCGGATGCCGCTTGCTGGGGTGCCTGCGCCTGCAGGACTTTCAGTGCCGCGGAGGAGGAAGAAACTGCGGATACCATGTCGCGCTCCTGTCTGCTTGATCGATTATCATGATATGATTAAGATGCACGAATTAACTGCTATCTCTTTCAGTTAGTTATTTGATATTCTGCCCTTCTGAATATTCTGCCCAAAGGATAATATGAATATCGAACACAAATTGAAAATATAATTATTCCTAAGATATTCCTTCCTGATCGTTAGGACAGCTAGTGAGTTTAAGATTTGCACTGAATAGGGTTTGACGCAATCAACAGCGGACCCGTGTTCGCAGGTTGACCCGATGTCGAGTTTGCGGCAAGCCCCACCAAAAATGCCACCATACGCCCGTTTCAGGAAATCTTCACAGAAGCGGTACCGTAGGGCCGGCTCGACACACATGCTTTGCAGTCGTCATTGCTGGCCATCATTTGTGGTTAGGATTAGTAAACTCCGAGTATATATCGAAACTACAGGTATTTGGCGACGGAACGACTTGCGGCTGTGTCCAGCTGCTAGTAGGCTGACACGTCACGTTGCCGCAAACGTTATTATTGCTCGTTGTTGTATAGGTTACAGTAGGTTTCTTGCTTGGACACTTGAGACCGTCAGATGTCGCATCGTAATTTGGTACATCGACCTTTATAGAACAAGAAACTAGACATCCATACGGACCGGGCGTCATCCCTTGTACTTCCACAGTGACCGATTGACCTTGATTGTCATCCCAGTACCCGCTGAAGATACCTGTGCCGCCAGGCCTAACTGTCTCTGGACTCTAGGACCAATTCTTTGCTTGCGGCCTCGCCGAGACATCGTGAAGTCCAAACGAGTGATCAGCTTTATTGTCTAAATGGATAGTTACAGTATTTCTATTCTGGGCCATAGCAGAGTTGCTCAGACAAAGAGCACCCAACACGCCAACCGCACCCACTATCAAAGCGCGCATGTTCGAATCCCCCCTGTTTTCCATGCGGAAGCACTCTGTTTCGGACGTGAGCAGCCGGTCGGCTTACATAGTCGGTCGATCGGCTGATCTGCGCGGGATCGTGGAGGCTGCATCGCCCCACGGATCCGGGGAGGTCGCGGTATCCCGTAGACCTTCGGCGCCGAGCTTCATGCTCCAGCCTGTCCAGCAGAACAAAAGTGCGACCTGAGGTCAACCAACAGAAAGTTGTATCTGAACAAAATCCTCGTTGAGGTTCGATCATCGGTTCGAATGCTTGAACCGTTCCAGATAATTCTTTATTTCAAGCCGGAGCGACCGCACTCTCATTTCGGTGGCCCCGCCGTCGGAGCCGACCCGGCGCGGACGTTTCAACGGCTGCCGCCATGCCAGGGAACGGCGCGGCCGTTTCGAAGGAGTCCTCCAGGAGGCACAGTGCTCTCTGGATGTCTCCTTCGAGGCCTCCGCTTCGCTTCGGCACCTCAGGATGAGGGTGGGGGTTGGAGATCTGGCGCAGCGCGTGGCCGCGCGCGCCGAGCCGCCAGCCCAGCCTCCGCCTCACTCCGCGCGCAGGGCGGCGATCGGGTCGAGCCGGGCGGCCTTGAGGGCGGGGTAGAGGCCGAAGAACAGGCCGACCGTCGCCGCCATGCCGGCGCCGAGGGGCAGCGCCAGCGGCGCAGGCTGGAACGGCCAGCCCGAGGCGCGCGCAAACATCCAGCCCGCGACGGTGCCGAGGCCCGTCCCCAGCAGGGAGCCGAGGCCTGACAGGAGCAGCGCCTCGGTGAGGAACAGGGCGGTGATGTCGCGGCGGTGCGCCCCGATCGCCCGGCGCAGGCCGATCTCGCGCCGCCGCTCCATCAGGCTCATCAGCATCACGTTCATGACGCCGACGCTGCCGACCACCAGCGACGTGGTGCCGATGCCGATCAGCAGCAGGGCGTAGATCCGCATCTGCTTCTCCAGCCCGTCGATCAGCTGCCGGGCGGTCTGGACGTCGACGCTGCCGGTGCGGAGCAGCAGGCGACAATAGTCGGTCACGCGCTGGGCCGTCGCCCGGTCGTCCGCGCCCGGGGCGAGGCGGGCCGCCACGTGGGTGATCTTCGCGTCCGGCATCACCCGCCGCGCGGCCTGGAACGGGATGACCGCCGACCGGTTCAGGTCGACGCCCAGCAGCGGGCTCCGGAACGCCGGCCCGAGGATGCCGATCACGGTCAGCACCTGATCGTTCACCGTCACGGGATCGCCGATGCGGACGGGTCGTCCGGCAGCCGCCGCATCCCGCGCCACCTCGGCCCCCAGGACCACGAACGGCGCGGCGCCGTCGAGATCCGACGTCCGGCGCCCCGCCACGAGGGGGGCCTTGAGGAAGCCGTAGAGCGCCGCGTCGGCGGCGATCAGGGCGGTGTAGAGCGAAGCCCGCCCGATGCGCAGTGACGCGCTGCCGGAGACGATCGGGATGGCCTCGGACAGGCCGAGCCGGCGCGCGGGCAGGGCGCGCATCGCCTCGGGCGGCAGGTCCGGGACATCGTGGTTGTCGCCGCGCGGGGTGAGGCTCACGAGGTCGGTGCCCAGCGCCTCGAACTGCCGCATCGCCTCGGCGCGGGCATTGTGGCCGACATGCAGGATCGCAATCACCGCGGCGGTGCCGACGGCGATGCCGGTGAGCGCCAGCAGGGCCCGCGCTCCGAGGGCCCGGAGATTGCCGGCGCCTTCGCGCACGACCTCGCGCAGCCGCGCCCGGCCCACAGCCGTCATGCGGGCAGGACGCCCGCGTCGTCGAGAACCCGGCCGTCGCGCATGACGATCCGGCGCGGGCAGCGTGCGGCCACGGCCGGATCGTGGGTCACGATCAGGATGGTGACGCCGGGATCCCGGTTGAGGGCGAGGAACAGGGCCATGATGTCGTCGGCAGCCCGGCTGTCGAGGTTGCCGGTCGGTTCGTCGGCCAGCAGCAGCGTCGGTGCGCCGACGAGCGCCCGCGCGATCGCGACGCGCTGACGCTGGCCGCCGGACAGCTCGTCCGGCCGATGGGATGCGCGGTCCGCCAGCCCGACCTTGTGCAGCGCCTCCGCGGCCCGCGCCCTGCGCAGGCGCTTTCCGAGGCCGCGATACAGGAGCGGAAGGGCGACATTGTCCAGAGCCGACAGGCGGGGCAGCAGGTGGAACGCCTGGAAGACGAAGCCGATCCGGCGGTTGCGCAGGGCAGCCAGTTCGTCGTCGCGCACGTTTGCCGTCGGCACGCCGTCCAGATGGATCTCGCCGTGGCAGGGACGGTCCAGCAGGCCGACCAGGTTCATCAGCGTGGTCTTGCCGGATCCGGACGCCCCCATCAGGGCACAGAGCTCCCCATGCCGGATGTCGAGATTGACCTTCTTCAGAACGGTGATCGATCCCGCGCGACCAGCGTACAATTTATCGACAGATTTTATTGACAGTAGTGCCATATTTATTTCTACAATGCATCAAGATTACACAACAAACCGAACATAACTGCCGAATTGCTATGGTAAAAATCGGATCCCGGCAAGACCTGTGGTGTAGCGTTCCAACGTCGGCATGTTGTGCCGGAGAAACGATGGCTCTCCCGGTGATCGCAAATGCACCAGTCGTACGGCTGATGCCGCTCGGTCAGGTGCCGCCCATCAGCCACGGGGCGAAGATCGCTCTGTCCGACCCGATCGATCCGGGTGCCGGGCCTGCCTGGATGGCGGCCTTGGCTGAGTCACCGAACGCGCAATCGGCGTCCAACCGCGTCGGGACCTCCCCGCGCGGGCCTCGGCAACGAACTGTTAACCATACGCGCTCATTCGGAACGCACCAGCCGAGCGCTGACCTTCCACGCCCACACGGTCCTCCGCTCAACACGGGTGGGCGTGGAAGCCTTGATCCCTGTCACCGCGACGACGCCCGTGACGGCCGCTCCGCCCCTACGACCAGCGCATCCGCCGATAGCGCGTGGCGCCCAGGCCGTCACCGCGGGCCCGGAGGCACCTTTGAACCTGCCGGCGCGCGGGTCGCGCCGCCACCTCACCCGTCAGGCGATCGAGTCATCGACGACCTGATAGGCGAAGAACTTGAACGGATCCTCGACCACGCCGTCCTGCGCATCCATGGCGTCCGCGCAGTGCTGGCTCTCGATCGGGGTCGAGGGGCGCTGCGTGAAAGTCGCCGTCGGCGCCTCCGCCTGGGCGGCTGCGATCTGCCGCTCGATCTCGCCCGCATGGGTCGAATGGCAGAGCATCCAGGGCTCACCGTCCTTCTCGATCGTCACGTAGGCCATGCGCCATCTCCTGCGTTTCGGGTGGGACAACGCAGCAGGACGCGATTGGGCTAGCGGGCGATCGTCGCGTTGATGACACAACCGCGCGTGCGGAGCGTTGGCGTCTTACTGCGGCTCACGCTCCGAAAGGGTGCCGATGTTCGTTCCGCCTGAGGACCGATCCATCCCACCCCCGTGGAAACCGCCGCGGCGGCCGGACCCGCAGGCCAGGCGGCAGGAGAACGCCGCCATCACGCTCATCATCCTGATCTCGGTCCTGGCCCTGTTCGCGCCGATCGCAGGCGGCACGCTCGTCGGTCTCGTCGTCGCCCTGTTCGGATCCTGAACGGTCAACCCTGCCGGTTCGTCAGCCAGCGCGACATGAACCGAACCGGCCGCGCGGGATGCGCCCGCGCTTTGCCGACCGCGTCGTCCGGCACCAGCGATGCGATCAGATGCAGCAGGTCGTCCCGTTCCCGGCCGCGGAACAGCACGAGGAACGCGCCGAGATCCAGCTGAACCTCCGGTACGTCGTCACCGGGACGGTGCAACACATAGGGTTCGCCGGTTTTCAGATCTCGCGTCAGCGCATACCGGTCACCGCCCGCACCGACGTGAAACTCCTTGGCGATCCGTGGCGCATGCTCAATCATGCCACTCTCCACGCAGGCACGAAGACTGTTCATAAGCCTCGCATATTGGACACAGCCGTTCACTAACATGCGGCAGATCTGCCGCGCTGTGGACAAACGTGCGTCCCCGACGGACGGAGCCGTGGGGCGATCTGGGGATCGGAGCGCGGCCACCCCCGCGGAGCGCGCCGCCGCCGATCCCGGCGGCTGCGGGATCGGTCGCCCGCGCCGGGGCGTCCCGTTTCAGGTTGGAAACGCCCGGCCGTCTCGGGGGCGAGCCAGATCGTGTGGAGCGCGAACACCGCGGTGGTGAAGCAGCCGACGAGCGGCAGCACCGCGATGGACAGCGTCACGCTGTCGAGCCAGGCGGCGGCTGCCGATATGGGTGATGACCCCGCTGCCCGCGCGTCGAAGCCGAAGGCGCTCAGCGAACCGGCCCGCGCCGCCATCGTGCAGATCACCCTGGCCGAAGGAACGGCGCTCACCGACACGGTACTCGCCCTCCGCGGCACGGCCGACAACCCGATGCCACGCGCGGACCGCGTCGCCACAAGCCGCGACCGGATGGCGCCCGTCCTGGCGCGAACCAGACGTCCCGGCTGATCGGGGCCGTCCCCGGGATCGAGACGGTCGGGGCCCTGCGCGACGTGGCCCGCCTGCTGCGCCTCGGCTGACCGGATGCCGCATCGCCACGCCCGCACGGTCCGCAGTTGTGCGAACGATCAATTAACCTGTCGACAACTGTCTCGCGCCGGAACCGGGCACCGGAACGACCGTAGTTTTCGAGGTGCGGAGAACTACGGAGACCTCCATGATGTCGCTGGGCGTATTCTGTGTCGTCGCCGGCACCGGCATGGCGGCCGGATCCCTGTGGTCTCCGCGCTACCGCGCCATCCTCGAGGTGATGGGCGGAAGCCTGTTTCTGGCCGGCCTCGGCTTCGCGGGGGCCACGTTCGCGCTGGCGTCCTGATGGAGCTCGGTCGCCCGCCGCCGGCGGAGTCCATCCGCGGGTGGACGACCGGCGGTGGCACCCATTCTTGCAATGTCCCCGGCAACACGTCAGTCGCCCGGGAATCTGTGCCCATGTCGGACGAATTCATCCCGTTCTGGAGATTGCTCGTCTCCGCGGAAGAGCAGCTTCAATGGGGACTTGAGCCCGAGACGATGGAGGACATGGCCCACGCGCTCGCCTGCCGGCATCCGGGCAGCGCCCTGGCCGAACGCCTGATGGCGCGCGCCGCCTATGTCCGCGCGACGGGTGCCGGCATGCCGAGCCACGGGGCACGGACGGCCTCCGCCGCGCCCCCCTGACCGGGCGCCTTCAGGCGACCCGGTGGCGCTCGGCAACCGTCTGCGGGGCCGGAGCGGCGGGATTGGCCTGCTCGGTCAAGGTCCGGAGGGCTGCCACCATCGCGTCGGTCTGTCCGTCGAGGATCGGCGCGTCCCGCCCGTCGCGGCTGCCACGCCACACCATCAGGAAGCTGGCCAGGACGGCCACGGCGCTGGCCGTGAAGGGCGCGGTGATCAGCGCGGCGAGCGGACTGATCGGCCCGAGCAGGGCGGCCGTCGCCACGCCACCCCCGAGTGCTGCCGCGACCAGAAAGAGCATCGGAATCTCGCCCGACAGTCGGACCGGACCCCAGCGGCCGACCCTTGCCCGGGTGGTAGGATCAATGTGTTAAGCCTTGGTTAACGCGAAGGTCTTTCAATAGCATACCGGTTAGCATTCCGATTCAAAACAGGCTTCGGAGCAGGATTCCCTGAGCCTGAGCGCAATCGGCAACCGCCGGACCGGGCAGGATCACACGCAGGACTGATCGCGCGTTCACCACCAAAGGGGACGCCGGTTCGGCACGGGCGAGCGCAGCAGACCGACGGGCTTGGGTCGCCACCGATCGCAGCATGATCCGGACCGGCTCCGGCGGCCGATTCTTCATCCCGGATGCCGCGTCGGCGCGCGGCCCCTCCGATAAAAAGCTGAAGGCAACCTGCTTGGCGGTACGGGGACCTATTGGTACCCGCTGGCTTGCAATTCATCGATAAATGGCTAAGCTCATCCGTAATTTCTACTGAGGGGAGCCGCCATGAAATCAGTCCATCCCCAGGGCGAAGATCGCCCGGACGTGTCCTTTCCGCCCGTGACGGCCATTCATCCGCTGCACGAGGATCTCCTGCTCCAGGAGCAGATGCGGCGCCTCCACAATTCGCGCGCGCGCCAGCGCGCCGCCCGGCATCACCGTGCCGGGCGATCCCTGATCTGAACACCGTGCTCGACACCATCCTCCTCGTCGCCGCCACGATCGCCATCGTCGGCACGGCGGTCCGGATCGGCATCGCCGCGTCCATGCCGGCGATCCGACCCCGCCGGATCGAATGGGATGATCCCGCCGAGAAGGAGGGCTGAGCGGCCGGGCGGAAGACCCCTCCGCAATTCGGATCGACCCGGCCCCCTCAGCAGATTCGCGTTGGCGGCCCAACGCGTCATCCGGTTAGGTGCTTGGTCGCTCGCAGGTTTTCGTCGCAGATCCGGCGGCCGTTTTTGCGAAACCCGCTGAGCCCCCCTATACGCCCCCGGGCGGGCGGCGCGGCGATCGGCGCCTCGACGGCCGCTGAGGGATGCGGCGTGGCGGAGAGCGTGGCAGTCGTCGGCCTGGGCTATGTCGGGCTCCCCCTGGCCCTGGCCTTCGGCCGGACGCGGACCACGATCGGCTACGAGCAATCCGCCGACAAGGTCGCGGCCTACCGGGCCAGGCGCGACCCCGCGGGCGAGATCGACGCGGCCCCGTTCGCGTTCGCCCGGCACCTCACGATCACCGACGATCCGACCGCGTTGTCGGCGGCCGACGTCGTCATCGTCACAGTCCCGACCCCCGTCGACGCGGCCCAGCGGCCGGATTTCGACCTGTTGATCCGGGCCGCCACGCTGGTCGGCCAGCACATGCGCCCCGGGGCGACCGTGGTGTTCGAATCCACCGTCTATCCCGGCGCCACCGAGGAGATCTGCATCCCGGTGCTGGAGCGGTCCTCGGGCCTGCGCTGGAAGGCGGATTTCTTCGTTGGCTACTCCCCGGAGCGGATCAACCCGGGCGACCGGGAGCACAGCCTCGCCCGGGTGGTGAAGATCGTCTCGGGCGACACCCCCGAGACCCTGGCGCGGCTGACGGCCCTCTACGGCTCGATCATCGAGGCCGGGATCCACGCCGCCGCGTCGATCCGGGTCGCGGAGGCCGCCAAGGTCATCGAGAACACCCAGCGCGACCTGAACATCGCCCTGATGAACGAGCTGTCGCTGATCTTCGACACGCTCGGCCTCGACACGCTGGAGGTGCTCGAAGCGGCCGGGACCAAGTGGAACTTTCTGCCGTTCCGCCCCGGCCTCGTCGGGGGCCACTGCATCGGGGTCGATCCCTATTACCTGACCCACAAGGCCGCGATGATCGGCCACCACCCGCAGGTGATCCTGGCCGGGCGGCGCATCAACGACAGCATGGCCGCGCACGTCGCCCGCGGGACGGTCAAGCGGATCGTCCGCAGGGGAGGGGGGCCGGGCGGCGGGCACGTCATCGTGCTCGGCCTGACCTTCAAGGAGAACTGTTCGGATTTGCGCAATTCCAAGGTCGCCGACCTCGTTCGGGAGCTGAAGGAATTCGGCTGCACCGTCGCGGTCCACGATCCCCGCGCCAGCGCCGCGGAGGCCCGGGCCGAGTATGGCATCACGCTGATCGCGTGGGACGACCTGCCCGGTGAGGCGGATGCGATCGTGATCGCCGTGCCGCATCAGGAGTATGCTCAGCTGGGCCCGGAGGCGATCACCGCGCGGCTGAGACCGGGGGGCTTGGTGGTGGACGTGAAGGCGCTCCATGAGCGGGCGGCCTTCGCGCGGCTGGGCTTCGAGGTCTGGCGGCTGTAGCACGGGTCGGACAGCGGAAGAGGCACGCCATGCAGCCGACAGGCGACGAACCCGGCCCGGTTGCAGACCGGCACGCGCGCTACCCCGATGCGCGGATCCGCGCGATCCTGAACGACACGCGCACGATCGCGCTGGTCGGCGCCTCCGCGAATCCGGCCCGCCCGAGCTGGATCGTGCTGAAATACCTGCTCGCCCGGGGCTACGCGGTGATCCCGGTCAATCCCGGCCTCGCCGGCCAGGATCTGCTCGGGCGCCGGGTCGCGGCGACGCTGGCCGAGGCGCAGGCTTCCCTGGGCGACCAGCCGATCGACATGGTCGAGATCTTCCGCAATTCGGCCGCCGCCGGCCCCTTGGTCGACGAGGCGCTGGCTCTCTCGCCCCTGCCGAAAATCATCTGGATGCAGCTCGGCGTGCGCGACGACGCGGCCGCCGCCCGGGCCGAGGCGAGGGGCCTCGCGGTGATCATGAACCGCTGCCCCAAGATCGAGTACGGGCGGCTCTCGGGCGAGATCGGCTGGACGGGGGTGAATTCCCGCATCCTCAGCGCGAAGAAGCCCGTGCTCGCCGCCAAGGGCGTCCAGAAGCTGACCATCGCCGAACGGGGCCGGCGCAGCGAATGACCACGGTATTCTGATACCGTGGTCGCTAAATCATTCTTGAAATTGAGGTTTTCAAAAAACAGGCGCGCCGCTGTTGACCCGACATCCGGGTCCGGCTATGCACCCGCCACCGCCGCCGCGTGTCCCCCACGCGGCGGCTCCTTTTTCGGCACCCCGATGCCTGACGGCCCCGCCAGTCGGGACCGGATCCGTCGGAACCCCTGGGATTTGGCTATGAAGACCACCTCGCTGAAGCCCGCCGAGGTCGACAAGAAGTGGATCGTGATCGACGCGGAGGGCCTCGTTGTGGGCCGTCTGGCGTCGATCGTGGCGATGCGCCTGCGCGGCAAGCACAAGGCCGCCTACACGCCCCACGTCGATTGCGGCGACAACGTCATCGTCATCAATGCGGACAAGGTGAAGTTTACCGGCCGCAAGTACACGCAGAAGAGCTACTTCTACCACACGGGCTATCCGGGCGGCATCAAGGAGCGCACGGCCAAGTTCATCCTCGAGGGCCGGTTCCCCGAGCGTGTGGTCGAGAAGGCCGTCGAGCGCATGCTGCCCCGCGGCCCGCTCTTCCGCCAGATCCTCGGGAACCTGCGCGTCTACAAGGGCGCCGCGCACCCGCATGAAGCCCAGCAGCCGCAGGCGCTCGACGTCGGCGCCCTCAACCGCAAGAACGTGAGCGCTTGATCATGGCGACCCTGCAGTCCCTCGCCGACCTCAACCGGGCGAATACCGGCGCAGCCGATTCCGCCAACGAGGCCCCCGTCCACGTCCAGAAGCTGGACGCGCAAGGGCGTGCCTACGCCACCGGCAAGCGCAAGGACGCGGTCGCCCGCGTCTGGATCAAGCCCGGCAACGGCACGGTCACGATCAACAAGCGCCCGGTCGAGACCTACTTCGCCCGTCCGGTGCTGCGCATGATCCTGCGCCAGCCGCTGGAGATCGCCGGCCGCGTCGACCAGTACGACATCACCGTCACGGTGGCGGGCGGCGGCCTCTCGGGTCAGGCCGGCGCGGTGCGCCACGGCCTGTCGAAGGCCCTGACCTACTACGAGCCGGAGCTGCGCGCGCCGCTGAAGCGCGAAGGCTTCCTCACCCGCGACGCCCGCGTGGTCGAGCGTAAGAAGTACGGCCGCAAGAAGGCCCGCCGCAGCTTCCAGTTCTCCAAGCGTTAAGACATCCGGTCACACCGGTGTCACGGAGAGGGCGGCTCCTGCGGGGGCCGCCCTTTTTGCGTTTCTGACGGTCTGGTACGGCCGTTGACACGATGGTGCAGTGCGATCACCTGAACAGCCGGCCCCGACTCGGGCGGCGCATGGGACTCTTGTAAGAGCGAGACGGACGATGGCTGGCGACGGCGCGAAGAAGCCCACCGTGTTCATCGACGGCGAGGCCGGCACGACCGGTCTCGGCATCCGCGAGCGCCTGGAGCGCGACGGGCGGGTCGCCCTGCGCAGCATCGCCCCCGAGCACCGCAAGGACCCGGAGGTCAAGCGGGCCTTGCTCGCCGAGGTCGATCTCGTCGTGCTCTGCTTACCCGACGCGGCCGCCAAGGAGACCGTGGCGCTGGCCGACAGCCTGCCCGGCGGCGGCCCCCGCATCCTCGACGCCAGCACGGCCCATCGCGTCGCCGAGGGCTGGACCTACGGATTCCCGGAGATGACCCGGGCGCAGGGCGCCGCGATCGCCCGGGCCCGGCGGGTGGCCAATCCCGGCTGCTACCCGACGGGGGGCATCGCGCTCCTGCGGCCCCTGGTGGAGGGCGGCCTGATCCCCGCCGATCACCCGATCAGCGTCAACGCGATCAGCGGCTACAGCGGCGGCGGCAAAAGCATGATCGAGGCCTACGAGCAGGGCACGGCGCCGCCGTTCCTGCTCTACGGCCTGGGTTTCGCCCACAAGCACGTGCCGGAGCTGCAGCGTTACAGCGCGCTCGCCCGCCGGCCGATCTTCGCGCCCTCCGTGGGCAATTTCCGGCAGGGCATGCTGGTGAGCGTGCCGCTCCACCTCGATGCGCTGCCGGGCAAGCCTGCCGCCGCCGACCTGGAGGCTGCGCTCCGCGACTGGTACGCCGACCGGCCGCTGGTGCAGGTCATGGCCGGCGCTGCTACGGGGGCGCAGGGCGAGACGATCGAGCCGGAGGGTCTCAACGACACCGACCGGCTGGAGCTGCGCGTGTTCGGCTCGTCCGAGCACCGGCAGGCAATGCTGGTGGCGCGCCTCGACAATCTCGGCAAGGGCGCCTCCGGGGCGGCTGTGCAGAATCTCGGGCTGATGCTCGGCCTCGACGGCTGAGGATCCGGCTCCATCGCCCGATGCAGGGAAGCGGGGCCCGGGGCCTTCCGAAGGCCGCGGGGCTTATTTACCGCGCGCCGGTGATCCGATAGGGCGGGTGCTTGATGACGGCGCGCTCCGCTGCGGCTCCGCGCGCATGCGTCCGATCCGCCTTGAGACACGCAAGCCGCGTCGGTTGGTCAGGATTCACGCAGCAGGTCGGAAAGGCCGAGGGAGCGGCTTGGTGAGATTGATCGCGTGACGCGGCTGAAAGCTCTGTCCCACCGCATCCCGGTGTCACGCTGGGTGCGGGCGCGCGGCGCGCCGCTGCTGGCCCGCCTGACCGGACCCGCCCTGCCGCCGGCCCACGACCTCGCCAGCGCCGGGGCGCAGATCGCGGCCCTCACGCCCCACTTCGACGCCGCCTTCTACGCCACGTGGTACGGCATCACCGCCGATCCCGTGCGCGACTACCTCGTCCACGGATGGCGCGAGGGCCGCGACCCCCGCCCGGACTTCGCCTCCGCCGCCTACCTCGACGCCCATCCCCACCTCGCCCGCGCCGGCATCAACCCGTTCCTGCACGCCCTCGTGCGCCGGGCCGGCAGCCTCGCTGACGCCGGCACCGCGACCCTGCCCCGGCCCGACACCGATCAGGCCCTGCGGCTGGCCCGGCGTCTGGTCGACGGGCCGTTCTACCTCGCCGCCAACCCCGACCTGCGGGCCGCCGGC
Organism: Methylobacterium sp. E-005; assembly: GCF_022829725.1. Lineage (GTDB taxonomy): Bacteria > Pseudomonadota > Alphaproteobacteria > Rhizobiales > Beijerinckiaceae > Methylobacterium. Next base: position 54,120 of record NZ_JAKSYG010000174.1, read on the forward strand.
GTCGACCCGGCCGACCACTACATGGCCTCGGGCTGGCGCGAGGGCCGCGAGCCGGCGCCCCGGTTCGACACCCTGGCCTACTGCCTGACCCACGCCATCACCTACGCCACCCAGAACCCGCTGGTGCACTACGTGCTCACCGGCGGCCCCGCCCGGCCCGACCGGGAGGCCGGCCTCGCGCTGCGGGTCGCGACCCTGGCGCCCTACTTCGACGCCGATCACTACCGGGCCGGCCTGGAGGCGGCGGGGGGCGGGCTGGCGGACGCGCTGGCGCAGGCCTCCGACGCCGAGCTGCTGCGCGCCTACGTGGACGGCGGCTGGCGGGCGTTCATCAGCCCGCGGCCGGACTTCGACCCGGCGGGCTTCGTGCAGGCGCGGGCCGGCAGCCGGGCGGTGAGCGACGACCCGTTCTTCCGCTACGTGGCCGAGACGCGGCTCGCCGGGGGTGAGCCGTTCACGGAGGCCGAGCGGCTGAACGTGCCTGCGGTGGACGCGGACTGGTACCGGGCGACCTACCCGGATGTGGGCGGGCAGGCACCGTATCTGCACTTTGCCGGTTCGGGCTGGCGGGAGCTGCGCGATCCGGGCCCGGGGCGCTCGACGCTCGACGCGCTGCTGCTTGTGTGCGGACTGCGGCCGGCGCGGGCTCCGATCGCCGACACGGGCTGGCTCGGGGCGATCGGGCGGGGGTCTGAGGATCGGCCGGCGGACCGGGATGCGGCGCTGGCGCGTCAGGCGCGGCTGATCGCGGGTCACTTCGACCACGGCTTCTACCGGGCGCGCTACGGCGTGGCCGCGGAGGCGGACGCGGTGCGCGACTATTGCGACACGGGCTGGCGCCTCGGACGCAACCCGAGGCCCGACTTCAACGGACAGGCCTATCTCGCCGCGCATCCGGGGGTCCGCGAGACCGGCGTGGCGCCCTTCGTCCACTTCCTGGCGACGGCTTTGCTGCACGGCGCCGACATCTCGGCCGGCGCCTTCAACCCACGCTACGGGTCACCGGACACCCGGGAGGCGGCGCTCGCGGACGAGATGCGCCTGATCGCCCCCCATTTCGATGCCGCCTACTATGCCCAGCGCTATCCCGATACCGCGAATGCGGACGGCGGCCCGCTCGCTCATTTCGTCGCCTATGGCCAGCACGAGGGTCGTAACCCGAGCCAGACCTTCTCCATCGCGTTCTACCAGGAGACCTACGGCCACCTGTTCGGTCCAGGGGAGTCGCCGTTCCTGCACTACGTGCGCGTGGGCCGCGCCGCCGGCCTGATGGGCTGCCCCGAGGATCTCGGGACCCTGCCGCCGCTCACCGCCCCCGACCCGCACGACTGGGACA
>NZ_JAKSYG010000126.1 GCF_022829725.1 Methylobacterium sp. E-005
ATGTCCACGAACGGGCTCGCGATCATCGCGTCGGCATCCTCGGTGACGAAGGTTGTGCCGTGCCGCGCGGCCTCCTCCATCCCGGCCGCCGCGAAGCGGGCCTCGTCCCAGCCGACCCGCCGCAGGGACTGGCGGGCCCGGTCCGGCGACAGGTCGGCCAGCCCGGTCAGATGGATTCCCGGCGTGCGGGGCGCCTGCGACAGGTACATCGAGCCGAACTTGCCGGCCCCGATCAGGCCCACCCGCACGGGCCGGCCCTCGCTGGCGCGTCGCTGCAGCTTGGCGAAGAGGGACATGGGGCGTTCTCCCTGGGTGGCGTCCGCTTCATCGGGATCGCCTGGCTCGGACCTGTGCCGAAGCGGGGTTTTGTCGCAAAACCGCCGGCCACGTCTCTGAGATCTGCTTAGGGCGGTTCCCGGCCCCGTTGGAGACCTGTCGCATGACACGACCGGCCCATCCGGCCGAACGATGCGGCACGCCCGCTGTCCTGCGCGTTTGCGGATGCACATGTCCCGATCTGCGCCAGCGCCCTGAGGACGAAGCACCCTTCCCTCTCCGGCGGTCCTGGACCCGCCCGGGATCACACGGGTTTGCGGGAAGGGCACAGGGGGCAGGGCAGACCGTACCGGACCCAGTTCTATCGCGATGTCTCCGATACCCTCCGGGATGAGGTTTCTTCAGGCCGATGGGTGACTGAGCGCGCCCTGCCCGGGGCCACCGTCCGTGCGGGCGCACGCGAGGCAATCCAGTCCGCGCCACGCTCGCCGATCGCGCGCTGCCCCGGGTGGCTTCGCTGCGCTCGCGATGCCGGAGAGCACCGGTGGCCAAGTCGCACGCAAAACCCGTTGAGGAGGCCGGAACCGGAACCCCCGATCCGGCACCACCGTCGCGCAACGCTAGCCCTCAAGCGCTCTCCGCCGCTGCGGAAGCCGACTGAGACAGCGCGTCAGAGCATGAACTCTGAGCCGTTCCTGAGCTCAGTCGACCGCCCCCCGCGCCGATCCGCCCGCGGGCGTAACCCCAGGAGATCAAGGGACTCTGCCGGGCGATGCGCCGCTCTGCCGCATCGAGGTCGGCCAGGGCGTCCGTAATGGCGGCCACGAGCGCCCCCCACGTGTCGCCCCGGGCAGCCCGATGATACGCACAGGCGATCGTCTCGGCCTCCCTGACCACGTCCACGGGATGGCTCTCCACAGGCATCGCCTCAGGATCTGCGTGCATCGCGGCTCCAATCCATCTAGAACATATCATGAACAAAGCGGATCGGCCCGGGCGGTTCAACCATCGATGGGTTGCGGCTCCGGATCGCAGTGGATCGCTGTGGATAGATCAGGAAACCATAAATTCCGGCAAGGCTTTATCGCTTCCACTGCACGGACGGCCACGAGTTGGTAACCGACCTCGGGGGCAGCCGGCTGGCGAATGCCGCGCAGATGCGGGTCCATGCCGAGCGCGTGGCCCTGGCCCTGATGGAGCGTGTGATCGAGCGGTTCGATTGGTCGCGCTGGCAGGTTGAGGTCTACGACGCGCGGGGGCGGCGGGTCTGGATCCGGGCGTTCCCCGACGTGAACGTCGATGCCCGGGCCGCATGAGGGGCGCAGAGCCCGGAAAGAGGGAGACTGAGAATGGCCTTCAAGCCGAAATCCGCCGCGGAGACCAAGGCGCGGGATCTGGGTCTCGCCCTGGCGCGGATCGCCGAGGGCGAAGGGCTGCCGGCGAGCATCGGGGTCGACCAGCTGCGGCAGGCGAGTCCGCGGCTGACACCGCTGGCCATCGGACAGATGGTCCGCAAGGAGCACGAAACCGTCGTGGCGACGCTGGCTGAGCGCGGCCTGACGCTGGTTGATTATTCCGATCAGGGCCCGGGCCGCGGAATGACCTTCACCATCGACGCGGCCGAATGACCCTCTCGGTAAGCCCGTCCGCTCAGGCGGCGGCCGGGCGGCCGCGCAACAGGCGTCCGACGAGCCGGAACGGCAGCAGCGGCAGCTTGATGAGTGCCCTGGCCATCAGGACCGCGGCGACCGTCAGAAGGGCGAGGATAGAGTTCAGCATGGGGTCGTTCTCCCGGGACCGGGCTGCCCCGCGGGGCCGACCCCATCAAGGGGCGCCCGGAACACGGCGAGACTATGAACGGAGCGGGTCGATCGGGTCGCAGCCCGGCCGGATCAGGGCCGGGAAACACGCGCCTCCCCGGTGGTTCCTCCGATGAGCGGAGCCGGTCCGACGGCCGGCCGATGACGGGAGCTTCGGCGTGGGGACGCAGATCGCTAGCGGCTTGGTGGGCGGCTTGGCGGGCCTTGCCGTCGCGGCGACGCTGCTGGCAGGTGCGCCGGCCTCCGCGGAGGTGCGGGTGCAGTATGCCGCACCGGAGCGCTTCACCGATGCCGAGAACCGCTTCGGGTCCGGTCAACCGCTCCGGGTCACCCTGGCGGAGCTGACCCGGATCCTTCGGGATCTCGGGGCAGCCCGGCTCCGGCCCGGGGAGACTCTCGACATCACGGTCCGCGACGTCGATCTCGCCGGCTTCGAGCGCCCGGGCTTCACCACGCCGACGGGCCTCCGGGTCGTGACCGACGCGACCCCACCGCGAATCCGCCTCGCCTACGCGCTCCACCGGGGCGGGCGCATCGTCGCACATGGCGAGGACACGGTGACCGACATCAATTTCCTGCTGACAGCCAACCCGCGCTTCTCGACGGGCGGCCTGTATTACGAACGCGCGATCCTGCGCGACTGGTTCGCCCGCCGCGTCCCAGAGGACCCAGGCCGTCGGTAGGGCGCGGGGAACCGGGATGCCCGCTGCCCCGTCTCCCTGGCAGTCCAGAGGTTTGCAAACCGCGATGCCCACACCCGATCCGAAGGCGCCCGATCCCGACGCCGCCCGCACCGTGCTGACCGAGGATCCGCCGGGCGCGCGGCCCTATCTCCCCGGGTCGGTGTCGAAGCACCCGCAGGACCCCCGGTCGCCGGGCCAGTCGGAGCCCGGCGACATGGGTGCGTTCGAGGGCGGCACCGAGGCGGAGCCGCAGCGCGAGGGCCCGGCGGGGAACGGCGGGACCGGCTATCGCGGCGGCTGACGCCGCGTCCGACAGGCGGTCTCCAGCTCTCGGCACCGCCCGCGCAAGAATTCCTACCGCCCGCTCGGGGCCGCCGTGCTCCCGGTCACGGCGTTGCCGCCACTGTCGCCACCGATGGCGCCCCGGGTGACGTTGTTGAACCGGGCGCCGGCCGGCATCCGGGCGCTGCGGCGCATCCGGTGATGCCGGCTATGATGCCGGGCGCGGACGCTCGTCAGCAGGCCATCCGGGGCCGCCAGCGACGGGGACGGACCGATCGGCGCCGCGGAGGCGGGACCGGCCAGGGCAGCGGCTGCCAGACCGGTCAGCAGGATGGCGGCAAAGCTCGATGCACGCATGGGGATCGTCTCTCCTTCGGCCGCGGCGGAACCTCGGTCCCGGCCTTCGCCGGAAAAGCACGGCACCGGACCGGAAGTTCACCGTCCCCAACCGGTTTCGGGCTCCGGAACCTGCCCCCGGACGGGGGTTCACCGCGCGCCGGGGCCGTGATGCGGAAAGCGGCCTGAGGCCGCCCGGGGCGGCCGCCCCTACCAAGGCGGTCGGACGTATAGTAATCCCGGCGGGCGGGAACGGGCCGGCAGCCGATCCCGCTCCATTCTACACCCTTGCCGATCGCCGGATCACGCCCATCCCCGCCCATCCCGTGCCCGCTCATCTCGAAGCTCCGCGGATCCCCCGCCGGACGGGCGGGACCTCGACGTTGCCGACCGGCTGCGGCGAACTCGGCGATCTGGTGCGGACCTACGACTGGGCGCGCACGCCGCTCGGCCCGATCGCCGACTGGCCGCAGAGCCTGATCTTCGCGGTCAGCACCCTGCTGCTCTCGCCGGTGCCGATCGTGCTCCTGTGGGGCCCGGACGGCATCATGATCTACAACGATGCCTATTCGGGCTTCGCGGGCGGACGCCATCCGCAGCTCCTCGGCTCCAAGGTGCGCGAGGGCTGGCCGGAAGTCGCGGATTTCAACGACCACGTGATGCGCGTGGTGCTGGCCGGGGGGACGCTCTCCTACCGCGACCAGGAACTCACCCTGCACCGCTACGGCCGGCCCGAGCCGGTCTGGATGAACCTCGACTACTCGCCGGTCTTCGACGAGGAGGGCAAGCCCGCGGGCGTCATCGCCATCGTGGTGGAGAGCACCGAGCGGGTGCTCGCCGAGCGGCGCCTGCGCGAGAGCGAGGCGCTGTTCCGCACCCTCGCCGAGGGCATCCCGCAACTCATCTGGCGCGCCGGGATCGACGGCGCCTGCATTTGGGCGAGCCCGCAATGGATCGCCTATACCGGACAGGACAACGGCGGCAGCCTCGGATGGGGCTGGCTGGAGGCCGTCCATCCTGACGACGTTGCCGTCGCCCGAACCGCCTGGCAGGAGGCCGCGGCCAGCGGGCAGCTCTCCTACGAGCACAGGCTGCGCAACGCCCCCGGGCAGCGCTACCGCTGGTTCCAGACCCGCGCGGCGGCGGTACGCGACGCCGAGGGGCGGATCGTCGAGTGGCTCGGTACCTCCACCGATATCGACGACCTGCGCCAGCTTCACGAGCGGCAGCAGGTGATGGTCGCCGAGCTCCAGCACCGCACCCGCAACCTGCTCGGGGTCGTGCGCTCCATCGCGAAGCAGACCATGGCGCTGACCGGGCCGGGGGAGCTGTTCAAGGAGCAGTTCAACGACCGCCTGTCGGCGCTCTCGCGGGTGCAGGGGCTCCTGTCCCGCTCGGACCAGGAGCCGATCACGCTGCGCACGCTGATCGAGACGGAACTCGCCGCGCTCAACGCCCCCACCGCGCAGACGCGCATCCGAATCGAGGGACCGGTGGTGCGCCTGCGCAAGGCGACCGTGCAGACCTTCGCGCTCGCCCTGCACGAACTCGCCACCAACGCCCTCAAATACGGTGCCTTCACCGCGCCGGAGGGCACCTTGAGCGTGACGTGGCGGATCTGCGAGACCGAGGAGGGTCGCCGGCTCCTGATGGACTGGGTCGAGGAGGGGCTGGTCCGCCCATCGCCGACCCAGAACACGTTCCCGCGCAGCGGCTACGGGCGCGAACTCATCGAGCAGGCGCTGCCCCACGCGCTGAAGGCCCGGACCCGCTATGCCCTGAGCGAGACGGCCCTCGAATGTGCGATCAACATCCCCCTCCCCGAGTGCGAAACCGCGGGGAGCCTGCCATGAGGCCGGCCGCGGCGGTGCTGACCGGCCGGCGGGTACTGCTGGTCGAGGACGATTACTTCATCGCCGCCGACCTTCGGACGTGGTTCGAGGAGAGCGGCGCCGAGGTGCTCGGTCCGGTGCCCAGCGTGGACGAGGCGCTGGCGCTGATCGCCGGCACGGACGCGATCGACGCGGCGGTGCTCGACATCAACCTGCAGGACGATCTGGTCTATCCCGTCGCCAACGCGCTGCGGGCCCGCGGCGTGCCGTTCCTGTTCGCCACCGGCTACGACCTGACCGTCGTGCCGCCGCCCCACGGGGGCGTGCCGCTCTGCCAGAAGCCGATCGACCCTCAGATGGTGGCGAAGGCCCTGTTCGGCTAAGGCTCCGTCCGCCCTCACCCGCGGGCCTGCAGGCCGGCGGAACCGACCTGGGCGGTGGCGCCGGGGCGCAGGTCGCCGGTGTAGCTCCGCCCCGTCCCGGCCCAGCGCGCTCGTGCGCGTCGCACACGGCACCCCGAACAGGCCCGTGGCGAACGTGTCAGCGGGTTCGTGCGCCCAGTCGGCCCGGCCCTCCAGACGCAGACCCGCCCCGCCGCCCACCCCGCCGCCCACGCCACGGCAGGTCGGGGATGAAGTCACGATCGGTCAGTGCGGCCGCCACCACCGCGAGCAGGCCGAGATGCAGAAAAGCCGCGGCGAGCGCGGGACTGACCAGCGCCCCGAGGGCGATGGAGGCCCCCGCCATGGCGGGCGGGCCGACGACGTAGGTCGCCGTCCGCCATGGGCCGGCAGGCCGGGCGAGACGCCAGAAACAGGCGATCCAAGCCGCGAGGGCGAGCCCACCCTTGATCGCCGCCATGAAGCGGATCACCCGGACGAGGTCGGGATCGAGGTGTGTCATGGGCGCCCGGGCCGCCGCTGCCCCCGCGACCGCCAGCGACGCGACCGTCAGCAGACCGAGCGCGGCGCGTCCCGACCGCAGCGGACCCGCCCCTTTGTCGGTGGCGGCGGCGTCGAGCGGGATCTCAGCGCGCATGGGTGCCTCCCCGGGTGGTGCCGCGATCGGATCGCGCACGCCCGTCACCGGCGTGCCGCGGAGCCGAGTGTGCGGCACGCGCTGCAGCCGGTCAAAGACCCGACCGGACGACCCGTCGCCGCATCCGGTCCCGGAGACCCGTCACGCCTTCCGGATGTTCCAGAGGATCGGGAATCCCACGACGCGGTCCGTAAGGTTGCGCCGGAAGGAGGTCATCGACCGGTAGGAGCCGACCGGCACGTAGACCACCTCGTCGAGGGCCACCCGCTGCATGTCGGCGCAGATCGCCTTGCGCGACGCCTCGTCGGGGGCGGCGAACCACGCGGTGCGCAACGCTTCCAGCTTCGGGATCGTCGGCCAGCCGAACCACGCGTTGGCGCCGTTCGCCCGCAATGGCTGGAGCGCGGCCGGATCGGCGTTGTCGAAGGACGAGAACGTGGTCAGCAGCACCGACCAGCCGCCCTTGTCGACCGGCTCGCGCGAAACCCGGCGCTGGATCACGGTGCCCCAATCGCTGAGCGCCGTCTCCACGTTGAAGCCGATCCGCGGCAGCAGATCGGCCGCCACCTGGGTGATCGCCGAGGGCGCCAGGATGTCGGTCGGGCCGATCAGCCGGACCTTGGCGCCATTGTAGCCCGCCGCCTTCAGGAGGGACTTGGCCTTGTCGAGGCTGCGCGGCCCGGTGAGCCCATCGAGGCCCGCCTCGGTCGCCATCGGCGTGCCCGGCGTAAAAATCCCGCAGCGGTCGTTGTAGTTGGCCGGGTCGTCGCCCGCGACCGCCGCCATGAAGTCGCTCTGGATAATGGCCGGCAGCACCGCCCGGCGCACCGCGACGTCGTCGAAGGGCGGGTGCAGGTGGTTCATCCGCAGGATGGCGGGGTTGGTCAACCGGTCGAGTCCCTCAACCACGATGTCACGGTTGCGGGCCAGCAGCTGCTGGAGTTCGGGCGGGGGCTGCTCGTACCAGTCGATCTCGCCGTTCTGCAGGGCCGCGGCGGCGGTCGCGCCGTCCGCGATGATCTGCCACTCGATCCGGTCGAAATGCGCGACCTTGCCGCCGGCCGTCAGGCTCGGCGCGCCGGGGGCCGGCACGTAGCCCGAGTGCCGCTCGTAGACCATCAGGCTACCGGAGTTGAACTCGTCGGCCTTCCAGCGGAACGGTCCGGAGCCGGTGGCGTCGGTGATCTGCTTGAACGGGTCGGTCCGGGCGATCCGCTCCGGCATGATGAAGGCCGGCTGGCTGACGCTTGCCAGCGCGTTCGGGAGCAGCGGGAACGGTTGCTTGAGTCGGAACACGATCGTGGAATCGCCGTCGGCGCTCAGTTCGTCGGTCGCCGCCATCAGCACCTGGCCGAAGCCGTTCCGCGCCGCCCAGCGCCGGATGCTGGCGACGCAGTCCCGCGCCAGGACCGGCGTGCCGTCATGGAAGCGCAGGCCCTCGCGCAGCGTGATGGTGACCCGGCGCCCGTCGTCCTCGACCCGGTGGCCGGCGGCCATCTGGGGTTGGGGCTGCAGACCGGAATCGAGGCCGAACAGCGTGTCGTAGATGACGTAGGCGTGGTTGCGGGTCACGATCGCCGTCGTCCAGATCGGGTCGATCGAGGTCACGTTCGCCTGGGGCACCATCCGCAGGATCCGGTTGCCCTGCGCCCGTCCGATCCGGGGGACCGCCAGGGTCGCGGCCCCTGCGGCGAGGAATGTGCGGCGCTTCATTCGTGCTCCTGGTCCCGAAAGGCGCAAGCGTAGCAACCGCCGGACCAGACGGCGCGTGCAGCGCGTCGATCGCACTTCCTGCGGGCTAACCGGCGTCGAAGGCGGGTTCGCCGTAGGGGTAGAAGTCGCCGGGCCTGAGGTTCCGGTAAGGCAGGGCGTCGAGATGCACCGTCCCGACGAACGGCTCGGGCGGCTCGACCAGCAGGATCGTCCGCGCGTAGCCCCCGTCGTCGAAGCCCCGGCGGAAATGGACCCGGGACTTGATCGCCACCACGTCGAAATCCTCCGGCTCGAGGCCGAGGCCCCAGAGTTCCGAGGGCTCCATGATCTGGACGAGGTAGGGGCTGAGGACCAGCAGGTTGCCCCGGCCGAAGGCGACGCAGAGCCACGTGCCGGCCCCCCGGCCGGTCGTACCCTCAACGATGGCCTGAACCGTCCCGGTGATGCGGACCGGGACGCCCGCGGAGGGCTCCGCCTCCCCGTTCACGGGGCCGCCGACCTCCGCGTCGAACGGATCGCCAGCCTTCACGCCCCCGGCCATCAGCCGGTCCAGCACCGCGGGCGAGGCGACCGTGGCGATCAGCGCGCGCTCCAGCCCCTGGGCCAGCACCTCGGCGAGCAGCCAGGTCGCCCGGCCCGAGCGGTCGCTGTAATCGGCGAGCACGACCGGCGCCGCGCCCGCGCGCACGGCCTCGGATGCCTTGGCGATTCCGTCCCGCATCGGATGGATCGCGACGCTCGACACCAGGGCCGCCCGGTGCCGCCACGTCCAGGCCGCCATGTCGCGGGCGATCCGGTCGGCGAGATCGGGATCGCCGTTCGTCAGCACCTGGACCGCCATGCCGGCATCGGGCACGTCCGACCACGGGAAGCCGAAGAACACGTTGACGAAGACGTCGGGCTCCCGCGCCTCCCAGACCAGGGCGCGTTGGATGAGGTCCGACCAGGGCGAGGCGCCGGTCCACATCACCACCGTCGGGGCGAGGATCGGGATGGGGATCGTCCGGTGCGCCGGCCGGAAGCTGCCGCGGATCGTCCGCACCAGCATCCGCGCCGCGCGCTGCCCCTGGAGGTGCATGTCGTAGTGCGGGAAGTACTTCACCGCGAACGCCATGTCGGCGTGGCGCAGGAACTCCGCATCCTCGTTACCGTGCGGGTCGAAGGTCGCGGCGATCGGCACGCCCGGCCCTACGATGGCCCGCACCCGCCGGGCGATCTCGGCCTCGGGGCGCGGCACCCCGCGCACCGCCATCGCCCCGTGCAGGGCGAGGTACACCCCGTCGAACGGCGCCCCCGCTTCCAGCTCCGCCAGCATCGCGCCGAGGAAGTGCTCGAACGCGTCCTGCATCACCCAACCCGAGCCGATGCCGGTGCGCGGCCAGAGCGGCGAGGTGAGGCCGACGAGGTCGACGCCCTCGTATTCCCGGGCGACCTGGACGAAGCCGCCCATGTAGCCCTTGGGGTCGGTGGCGAGCAGCGCTTCGCCGCCCGCCGGGGAGCCCGGATAGATGAAGTCGTCGCGGGTCGTGTCGTTCGGCAGGAACGTCACGGTCTCGTGGGTGAACTGGAGCACGGCGATGCGCATCAGCTGCGTCTCCTCAGGCCGGCCGGACGTCGTATAATTGCGGGAAGCCGGTGCGCAGCCCGGTCAGCCCGCGATAGGCCGTGGCCTCGTAATAGGCGCCCAGCGGCAGATACGGCACGTCGATGAAGAACTGCCGCTGGATCTCGGCGCAGATCGCCTTCTGGGCCGCGGGATCGGGCGCGGCGAACCATTGCGCGCGCAGCTCCTCCAGCCGCGGGGCCCGGGGCCAGCCGAACCACGCCTGATCGCCGTTGCCGCGGATGCCGAGCTGGCCGGCGGGATCGAAGTTGTTGGTGCCGTTCAGGTAGGTGACGAAGGTGCTCCAGCCGCCCTTGTCGGGGGGCTGGCGGCTCGCCCGGCGCTGCACCAGGCTGCCCCAATCCATCGCGACGACGTCGACGTTCAGCCCGCTCTTCTGGAACGCCTCGGCGGCGACCAGGGCCAGCGGGTGGGTGGCGGGATAATCGCTCGGGTCGAGCATGACCACGCGCTCGCCCCGGTAGCCGGCCTCCGCGAGGGCGCGCTTCACCGCCCCGAAATCGCGGGGGCCGACCAGAACCCCGGTGCCCGCCTGCGTGGCCATCGGCGAATCGGGGCTGAAGACCCCGACATGGTCCTTCCACAGGGCGCGCTCGTCGCCCGCCACCGCATTCATGAACTCGGTCTGGTCGATGGCGCCGAGCAGCGCCCGGCGGATCGCCGGATTGTCGAAGGGCGGGTGCAGGTGGTTGAAGCGGAGGCAGCCGATGCCGCCGGCCACGTCGAGCACCTCCAGCCGGATCTCCGGTTTGGCCCGGAGCAGCCCCTGCAGGTCCGGTGTCGGGTTCTGCCACCAGTCGACCTCGCCGGCCGCCAGCGCGCTCGCCGCCGTGGAGGCGTCGGGCACGATCCGCCACTCGACCCGGTCGACATGCGCGCGCTTCGGCCCGGCTGTGAAGCTCGCCGTGCCGTCCGGGCGGGGCACGTAGCCGTCGAAGCGCTCGTAGACGGTGAGCGCCCCCGGCACCCGCTCGTCCGCCTTGAAGCGGAACGGGCCGGAGCCGACCATCTCGGTCACCTGGACGTTGGGGTCGGTCTTCGCCAAGCGCTCCGGCATGATGCAGGGCATCGACGTGCCGGTCTTGCCGAGCGCCGCGGGCAGCAGCGGGAAGGGCCGTTTCAGGCGGAACACCAATTCGCGGTCGGAAGCGGCGGTGAGTTCGTCGGTCGCCTCCATCATCGCCCGGGCGAAGGCGTCGCGGGCGGCGAACCGGCGGATGCTCGCCACCGCGTCGCGGGCCAGAACCGGCTCGCCGTCGTGGAAGCGCAGGCCCTCCCGCAGGGTGAGCCGCCAGAGGCGGCCCTCCGCCTCGACCGCGTGGCCCGCCACCATCTGCGGCTGGAAATCGTAGCGCGCGGTCTGGCCGTAGAGGGTGTCGAAGACGAGGTAGCCGTGATTGCGGGTCACGGTCGCGGTCGTCCAGACCGGGTCGATGACCGCGACGTCGCTCTCGGGAATGAAGCGCAGGACCTTGGCGGACTGCGCCAAGGCGGGCCGGGCCAGGGACGCGGAGGCTACGGACGCGGCCGCTAGGCCGCCAAGGACGTCGCGACGCCTCATGGACGCTCAACCGTGCTTGTCACCATCAGAAATCGCACGCCCTTCGCCTTGTTGCGCGCCGCATAGTGGTGCCGGCGGGGCGACGAGGCAATTCGGGGGCCGTCCTCAGTTGCTCGCCACGTCGGCCGCGTCGCCCACGCCGCCCATCTGGCCGTCGCTGCCGAGGGAATAGACCTCGTAGGGTCCTTGGCTGCCCGGCGACCGGTACAGGTAAGCCCGGCCCCAGGGGTCGGTCAGGCCGCGGGCGTCGCGCACATAGGGGCCCCGCCAGCCGGGACCGGTCGGCTGGACCAGTGCCGCCAGACCCTGTTCCGAGGTCGGGTAGCCGCCGAGATCGAGGTAATAGAGTTCGACCGCCTGGACGATGTTCTTCACCTGGATCCGGGCCGTCTCGCCCTTGGCGCGTCCGAGATAGCCGAGCACCTGCGGCGTCACGAGGCTGGCGATCATGCCGATGATCGCAAGAACAACCAGAAGTTCAACCAGGGAGAAGCCATCCTGCCCTGTATCCAATCTACGCGCTAGTCTCCTGGCGTGCGCCTGCCCCATCGTTCCAATCCGATCCGAGTCATCCTTGCCTCGACACCATGGCGTATGCTTCCTAAAAATTTCTTTTTCTGCTCGAAGATTGCGATTGCGCGGATCGCAGTGAATTGGACACTACGTTTCAGCCATTTTTAATTTGCGTCTCGCAAATGTCTGCGCATTCGCGTCGGCGGGCCGGCGCGGAGCGAGACTGCGAGCGACCCCGCCATGCCCATCCCATCCGCCCGGCGTGCCGCCGCACGCACCGCCGCCGCGATCCTGGTCCCCGTCGCCCTCCTGATGGCGCGACCGGCCATCGCCGAGCCCCTCACCCTGGCGCTGCCAGGCCCGCTGCCCCCGGTGCACGTGCTGACCGTGCTCGTGGGGCTCCACCTCCTCGGGGTCTGCTTCGGGCTCGGCGGCGCGACGATGCTGGATTTCTGGATCCTGCGCTGGCTGCGCTGGGGCGACCTGCCCGGCGAGATCGCCCGCATCTTCGGCTTCGTCAGCAAGGTCTGCACGGTGGGTCTGGCGCTGCTCTGGCTTTCGGGACTGGGCTTCCTGGCGCTCTACGCCGTCGAGGCCCCCGACAAGCTCGCCAACCCGAAGCTCTGGGCCAAGCTCACGGTGGTCCTCGTGCTCACCCTGAACGGCCTCGTGATCTCGCTCGCCGTCCTGCCGAACGTGCTGCGGGACGTGGGCCGGCCGATCCTGCACGGCCTGTCGGCCCCGCGCGCCGCCCTCTTCCTGGTCTCGGGGGCGGTCTCGGGCGTATCCTGGTACACCGCCTTCGCGCTCGGCCTGACGCGCGAGTTCAACGGCACCGTGGCGTACGCGATGTTGATCGGCCTCTGGCTCGGCGGCATCGTGGTGACGTCCCTCGGGGCGGCCCTGCTGTGGCGGCACCTGCGCAGAACGGCCGTCAGCCCCCAGGCGGCCCCGCAGGCCCTGGGGGATGAGGTCGCAGCGCCGGGACGATCCTGACGCGCCGTGGCGCTCGATGCCCGCATCGCCGCCCCTTTTGCGCGGCGCGCCGCACCCGCGGCGCGTCGGCACGGACGACTTCCCCGCCTGCCGGATGCCGGCCTCGCCCCTGCATCCCGTCGCCGAGCCGGATCGCCGCAAGACGTGGACCGATGCCCCGCGTTCATACGCGTCAGGCGGCGTCGGTTGCGATGAAAGTCGGGCTGAGCCCGTGGCCCGTGTCGCTCGCCGCGACCGCGGGCACGCCGGCGTCCATGAGTCCCGCCCGGGCAGGGATCGGATGAGCGCACCGGCCGCCCTGTCGCCGCCCGACGGCTTCGGCTAAGCTGCCGGCATGATCCGACGCGCCGAGTCCCTTCCGTTCCGCCGGCTCGTGGCCGGTGTCGTGCTCGGGGCCTGCTGCCTGACGGCGGGACCCGCTGCCGCCCAGGCCCTCCTGTGGCCGTCGATCGGTTTCGCGCCCCTGCCGTCCTTTGCCTGGCCCGCGCCCGTCGCGGATGCCGCCGGCCGCTGGACCGGCTCCTACGCCCGCCTGTCGACCGGCTATGCGGTGACGAGTGCCCGGCATTTCGGCAGCACGTCCGGCCCGACCCTCGGCTTCGAGGCCGGGCGGATGTGGCAGGAGGGCCCGATCCTCTACGGCATCAGCGGCGGCTTCGATTATCTGGCCGGGCTCGACGGCACCCTGACGCAGGGCTATGGGCGCCTCGCCTACGCCCGTGACTTCGCCGGCGCCATCGAGGTGAAGGTCGGGACGCTGCTGTCGCCGGACGTCCTGGTCTACGCCAAGACGGGGGCCGTGGCCCTGCACGAGACCCTGCGCGTCGGGCCGACGCCCGCGACGCTGCCGTTCAGCCGCCAGGACATCGCGGTGCGGCCGGTGGCGGGGGTCGGGGTCGAATGGGCCGTCACGGACCGGCTGTCGCTGGCCGTCGAGGCGGGCGTGGTCGGCGGCGGAATCCGCTGAGGGGCCTCACGCCGATTGGGCTGCTGGATCGCAGGCCCGCGCCGGAGACCCGAGGGCGCACCACCCGAAGACGATCCCGCTCTGCTGGGCGGCGCGCAGCATCGGACGCTGCTGATCTCGCTGTTTGGGCCGGCCGTCGACAGCACGTCCGAGCGCTGGCCGCTGCACGTACCGAACCCGACCGCCGCTCCGTCGAGTTCGACCCGGCAGGTCGCGCCGCCGGGTGCTGTGGGCGGGTTGCAGGGGAGATGCGCCCACCATGAGCGCCGCAGCTCGACGGTGAGGACGGCGAACATGTCGTGGGGCAGGAGGCCGCCATGGGTCTCGTACCACGGGGCGACGTGGATCGCGGCCAGGACCGGCGCATCCTCCGGCCGTGCACGCCGCACCGTTACGGTGGCCTTCCCTGGGCCTTGGTCACGCCTCGGGCTCCCGGACCGACCGGGCTCCGCGGCCTATTTCGGCACGAACGCCCAGTAGTCGAGATCGAGAATCACCGCCGGATCGTAGCCCTCCCCGTCGCGGTTCGGGAAGGCGCCGCAGGGCTGGTTCTTGGTGGCGACGGTGCGCAGGCGCAGGAGTCCGACATCGGCGCGGCCGACATCCGCCGTCGCCAGGACCTCGCTCCAGGCATAGACCGTATCGCCGGCAAACAGCGGCGCCACGTGCCGGCCGGCATTGATGCCGGCGAGCGCGAAGGCGTTGGCCAACCCGTTGAAGCTGAGCGCCCGGGCGAGCGAGATCACGTGACCGCCGTAGATCAGGCGGCGGCCGAACCGGGTGTCCTTGGCGGCCAGCCCGTCGAAATGCACCTTGGCGGTGTTCTGGAACAGGCGCGTGGCGATCTGGTGCTCGGCCTCCTCGACGGTCATGCCATCGACATGGTCGATCTTCTCGCCCACCGCGTAATCCGCGAAGCGGTGCGGGCTGCCGGCCAAATCCGTATCGTAGGCGGTGGCCGAGAGCGGCGGCAGCGCCCCCGCGAGGTCCTGCGGATCCACCACCTTGGCGAGGCTCGGCACATGCTCCTCGGCGATCGCGGCCTCGGGGTCGCGCTTGCGCACCAGCACCCAGCGACAATAGCTCAGCACGGTCTCGCCGCGCTCGTCGGACCCGACCGAGCGGACATAGACCACGCCGGTCTGGCGATTCGAGCTCTCCTTGAGGCCGATCACCTCCGAGACGGTCGACAGGGTCTCGCCCGGATAGACCGGCCGCCGAAACCCGCCCTCCGCGTAGCCGAGATTGGCCAGCGCGTTGAGGGAGACGTCCGGCACGGTCTTGCCGAACACCATGTGGAAGGTGAGCAGGTCGTCGAGCGGACTCTTCGGGTAGCCGAAGGCACGCGCGAAGGCGTCCGAGGACTGGACCGCGAAGCGCGGCCCGTAGAGGCCCGTGTAGAGCGCCACGTCGCCCGTCGTCACGGTGCGCGGGGTCGCGTGGCGGATGGTCTCGCCGAGGCGGAAATCCTCGAAGAAGCGGCCGGGATTGGTCTTCACGGGCGGGCGATCCTACTGCGCGTAAACGTAGGTGGCAGGCACGGCATATTCGTGCAGCAGGCGGCTGATGAACAGCAGCAGCAGGATCAGGATGATCGGCGAGATGTCGAC
Organism: Methylobacterium sp. E-005; assembly: GCF_022829725.1. Taxonomy (GTDB): domain Bacteria; phylum Pseudomonadota; class Alphaproteobacteria; order Rhizobiales; family Beijerinckiaceae; genus Methylobacterium. Next base: position 15,252 of record NZ_JAKSYG010000126.1, read on the forward strand.
GCCGCCGAGATTGGGCAGCAGGTTGCGGATCGGCCGCAGCACCGGTTCGGTGATCCGGTAGAGCACCTCGCCGATCTGGGCGACGATCGGATTGCGCACATTCACCACGTTGAACGCCACGAGCCAGCTCAGGACCGCGCTGGCGATCAGGACGTAGATGAAGAGCTGGACGACCGTGTCGAAGAGCCAGATCAGGGCGTTCATGCGGGTTCGCGCGCTATCCTCGGGCCACCCGGATCCCGGCGCCGGAGCGGCACGCGGCGGGCGGCGTTGAAACAGGGAATTGACAGGCTGAGCCGCCCGCGCCTACAAGGCCGGCGCCTCGACGGGGCTGTAGCTCAGATGGGAGAGCGCCGCAATCGCACTGCGGAGGTCAGGGGTTCGAATCCCCTCAGCTCCACCAGGCATTTTTCGCATTGAAAAAGGTCTGCGTGGCAATGACTTAGCTGGGTCGTGTCCCGGAGTAAGTCCCAGTAAGTCCCATCGAGCCCGGTTGATAAGTCCCAGTAACACGGACGCCATCCCACCTTTTCCCACGTGCAACCGCAAAATCGGTCACGGACGTGAACTCGGCGGTTCCAGCCCTCGCGGTCATCATCTTAAAGCGCCCGAGACGAGGCTCCGGCGGGCCGGTGGTTCGCGCCGCCCCAGTCCATTCGGCGCGTCACCCCCGTATCCGCCCCCACGGAATGAACACGGTTTGTTCCTGCTGCCAACCGTGTTAGCGGTCGGTTTCGCGTCGCGGGGCGCATGAAGGCGGATCGGCGTTCGGGCAGCGTAATGAGTTCGCGGACGCCGGATCGTGACGGGACCGATGACGGGTCCGCACCTCGCCCAGGCGAACGACAAGCGTGCAAGCCTCGGGTCAGGCGCCCGAAGGCGAAGCCGGGTACCGGCGCGGTACCGCCAGGGTATAGAGCCCCGACCCACGAGACGAGCGCGGGCCCGATCACGCCTCCCTCCGGCCACAGGGCCGCGCTCCTTCCGCTCGCGGACGTCGGGAGCCGGGCATTCGAGGAGCTCTGCCGGGATATCGTCCCCGTCGCCTTTCCTGACCTCGTCGTCCGGGTGGCACTGAAGCGCACGAGCGGCGTCGAGCAGTTCGGCGTCGACGTCGAGGGATTCGATGAACTGGGCGAGCCGGTGGTCGTCGTCTCCGCCAAATGCTACCGCGACGTCAACGCCTGGGATTTCCGAGTCTGGATACAGGACTTCGTCGACCACCTCGACGGGCACTGGCGGGGCCGGTCCGTCGGTTACTTCATCCTAGCCGTCACGCACGAGATCAACGACGACGGAATGAACGAGGCCGCGCGGGACCTGGCGCGGCAGCTCGTGGCGCGCGGCATCAAGTTCCGGCTGTGGAACACCCACGGGATCTCGCAGATCCTGCGGCGCGAGGTGGACCTCGTCGACCGCTACTTCAACCGGTACTGGGTCGATGCCATCTCGGCGACGGCCGGGACGTCGACGCCGACCGCATCGCCGGCGACCCTCGGCACGTCGGCCGGGCAAGCACCAAGCCTGTCGCAACAGGCGCTGGCCCAGGCCACCGGTCTCCTCTCCGGCCCGATGGGGGCGGCCCTGTCGGCCTCGCTCGAAGCGGCGCTCGCGGCCGCGCGATCCGGACGAACGGGCGAGTTGCGTGCCTGGCTCGACGAGACGCGCGCGAGCCCCGAGACATGGGACGCGCTCGAACCCGCGACCAAGGCCCGGTCCCTCGCCGCCGTCGCCATGTTGCACCTCCGCGACGGCGAGACGGCCGCCGCGGAGGGTCTGCTCGATGAGGCCGACCGCACCACGTCACCCACGGACGCGTCCCCCCGCGCGCTGCTCCTCCGCGCGACCGCCGGGATGGAAGCGGCCCTCGCCGCGCTGGACGCACCATCGACTTCGCGCGAGCGGGAGACGAGAGCCGCCCTTTTGGTGGAGGCCGGCCGAATCGATGAGGCGGGGGCGGTCCTGGCCGAGGCCACCGGTGATGCCGTGACCGCGGAGATCCTCCGCGTCCGGGCCATCGTCGCCTTGCTGGAAGGCCGGATACGGGATGCCGTAGCGGACGCACGCTCCGCCATTGAAAGGGCGCCCGGGGAACTCGCTCCCCTGCTCACCCTGGCGACGGTCCGCTTCTACTCGGCCCTGGCCCAGGGCGTCCGTCCCCAGGTCGGCCCGGCGCCCGAGCCCATCCAGCCAGGGCTCCTCCGTGGCGGCGAGGCGGCGCGGATGGCGTTGTCCGCGGCGGCGGACGACTTCGAGCGTGCCGCAACCTCCGTCGAGGAGCGTCTGAGGCCGGAGATCGAGGTCTGGCGGCTGGCGGCACTCCTCCTCAACCCGGCGAGGTTCGAGGAGGGGGCCTCCTACGCCGCGTCCTTGTTGGAGCGCCCCCTGCCGGAGCCGTTGGCCGTCGCGTGGGCCGCCCAGTCCGGTCTCGTCCGACGTCCCGGCCGGGTGAAACGGCGCTACCACGTCGCGCTCCGTGCCGGACGGGCCACCGAGGCCCATCTCGTCGTCCTTGCCCTGCTGTGCGCCGGGAACGAGCACCCGGAGCGGGGCATCGCGCAGATCCGCCGGTACGAGGCGCGGTTCCCGCGCGCCGCGGCTTTCCTCGAAGGGTGGCGCGCGCAGTTCGGCGACAACGGCGCCCGCGGGAGCGACGACTTCGCGATGGCGGTACGCGTCGCCCTGGAGACCGGGAACGACGCCGGCGTGGCCGAGTCCGTGCTTGCCCCCGGGACATCTTCGCAAGCAATCCTCTCGGCCGCAGAGTTCCTGACATGGCGTGGGTCATGGCGTGAACTGGATCGACTCCGCGCGGCGCTGGCCGCGCTGGCGACGCCCCGGGCGACCGAGTTGGCGGCCCTCGGTGCGATCCGCGCCGGCGATCCCGAGGGCGGCCTGCTCGTCCTCGACCAAGGTATGCGCGCGTTGGGTCGGGACACCCTGTCGCGTGACCTCGTCCACCTGCGGATCTCGGCCAACGAGCTACTCGGCCGTCACGAACCGGTCCTCGCCGACCTGATGGCGCTCCGTCGGGATGACGAGGATGCGTTCGCCCAGGCGCGGATATTGGATGCCTACGTCCGCATCGGCGACCTCGACCGCTTGCGGACCGAGGCGGAACGGGCGCTCGACCGCGGCACCCTGGCCCCGGAGCGGGCCTTGGGTGTGGCGCACACGCTCCGGGCGACGGCTCCCGAAACCGCCCGACGCCTGCTGACGTTCGCGACCCGCGAGGCGACGCCCCCGGAGATGGCTGCCGCCATCGGCGCCCTCGCCGCGGACCTCAGCCTCGCCGACGTCAGGGAAGACATGATGCGGGTCCTCTTCACCGACCCGGTCGCGGGGCGCGCCCTGACGCGCTTCGACCGCGTCGAGGACGCGCTGGCGTTCATCGACACGCTGTCGCGGGAGCATCGCGAGCGGTTCGGCGAATGGCTCGGCGGACGGATGCCGTTCGCGCTCGTCACCTCCGCGGAGATCGAGACCTTCGGTCGGATGTTCCTCGCGGAGGCGCCGTTCCGGAGGGACCATCTCGGGGACGCGTTCCCCATGCTCCTCCTGTCCGGCGGCAGGCGCGCACCACCGCCGCCCTTCGGAGGGGCGACGACCCTGCGCCTGGACCTCTCGGCCCTGCTCCTGGCCAGCCGGCTGGGGATGTTTCCGGACCTTGAGGAGCGGTTCCGCCTCCAGGTGCCGCTCGGGGCGGCCGAGGCGCTGATCGAGCTGGAGGCGAGCTTCCACGCCCCTTCGGCCGAGGTCGTCTCGGCCGTCCGTGAGGTGCTGGACGGCCGCTCGGCGGTATGCCTCGTCCGGGAGGTCCCTGCCGCCGCGCTCGCCGCCGAGGAGCCCGGGCGCCCGGGTGAATTCAACGCCGACGTGATCGGGACCCTGCTCCATCGGGCGTTCCTGGCCGGCCACCTCGACAGGGACCGTGCCGACGGCGTCGCGAGCGCCATGCGCGTCGAGGGCGCGCCGGGCGCCGATCCGGGGGGCGGCATCGTACTGACACGGGCCGCTGTCACCCGCCTCGCCGCTGCGACCGTGCTGGAGCAGGTCGCGCGGGCGACGCCTTGTTACCTGCCGACCGGCGAGGCAGACCTGATGCGGCGGGAACTCGCCGACGTCACGGAGGAAGGCAGAATACGCGGACGCGTCGCCGAACTGAGACGCATGCTCGCCGAACGCCTCGCGGGCGGAGCCTGGACCACTGTCGGACTGCCGCCGACCGAGGCGGTGGGGGAGCCGGTGCCGGCGCACGTGCGCTGCCTACAGGAGGTGCTCTCCGCCCACGACCGCGACGCGGAGCGGCTCTGGATAGAGGACAGGGCCCTCTCGCATCACAGGATGGACGGGGTCGTCCACCTTCCCGACCTCCTCGACCACATGGCCGGGACCGGGAACGCAGGCCCGGCGCGGCGTGCGGAGATTCTGCGCGAGGCCCGGCGGATCGGCTACGCCTATCTGCCGCTCGACCCGGAGCCCTTCCTGGAGGCGCTGCGCTCGGCGCCGGTCCGCGAGGCGGCCCTCGTCGAGACGCCCGCGCTCGCGGGGCTGCGGACCTGGATGGCCCGCGAGACCGTCCTCCTGGCCCATATCGATCCGAACGCCGTTTCCAGGGCGGCCGGCGACGGTCGCGTGGTCGGCGAGGCACGACGCCTGCTGGATGCCTGGGGGCTGCTTCGGGACCTGCTCGTCCGGATTTGGGAGGAACCCGACCCACCGCTCGACGACCGGAAGGCGCGCTCCGCATGGGTCTGGACGAACCTGCGCATCGACCGGATCGTCGGCCAACCGTGCGACGCGACCGTAGAGGCGCGGCGGAACTTCCGCATCCTCCATCTCGCCTTCCTTCTCGACGCCCCGCTCCTCGCCATGCTGGGGGGGCGAGCCGGTACCGACACGCCCTGGGCTGAGTTCGTCTCGTGGGTGATGGCTGCCTGTGGCGGCCCCCTTACCGAAGCCGACCCCGAGGCCCGTACAGCGGTCCTCGCAATCATCGCCGGCCAGTTGCGGGACATCCTCACGATGCCCGCGGACGTCCCCGCCGAGCAGGAGCGCTCGCTCCGGGCCAGCCTCGCCAAGCTCGCGCGCGACTATGTCGACCTCCTGCCCCCGGGGTGGTCGGACGAGCTGATGGGGATGCCGGGCATCAGGGAGGGGCTCGGCACGACGGCCGCGATGGTCTTGACTATCGGATCGGAGGACGAGGGTGGGGTGAGGGGCGAGGCCCTGCTCTCCGAGGTCTCGGCGGCCTACGGTCGCGTCACCGACCCCTCCGGGGCCATCGGCGACGGTGGGCGTTTCCGGCTCCTGGGCGGACGCACCGGCACGGTCGAGGTCGCGCCGGGCGGGGCGGTGCTCGTCATCGACGGTCACCGGACCGGGGTCGACCCCGTTACGCTCGCGCTCCTGTCGCCCCGCTCGGTCGAGCGCTCGATCCCCCCGCTAGAGCGTGCCCGGTTGCTGGACCCTCTCGGGACGGTCACGGACGACGCGCTCGTCGCCGTCGAGGCTATCGAGGACGTCGATGCCCGCTTCGTGGCACTGGAGCGGCTGCTCGATGGAAACCTCCACGGCAGCCTGGCGCGAAAGGGGGAACGGGCCCGTTCACAAGGTACCCTCAGGCTGGACGACTTCGCGCTTCCCGCACCCGCCGCGGTCGCGGCCCATCTCCGGATCACGCCCGAAATCGACCCGGACGACGTCGCCGCCACGATGGTCGAAGCCATTGCGAACGGGTTCCCACCCGCGGAAGCCATGAGGAGGCTTGCAGGCCTGCCGTTCGAGCTTCCGGAGGACTTACGTCGCTCCTGGGCCCCGGAGATCCCGCCGCGCGCAGGGCGCGCGGGAGGACGCATCTCCCCCCTACTGGCGGCGTTGGAACTCCGTGCCCTCGTGTCGGCGGGGACCGACCAGGATTCGCTGGATGCGGCGCTCGCGGCCCTTCTCGAAGCAGCAGGGACGCAGGGGGCGATGTTCGTCGCCGTCGCGCGGCACCTCGCTGCGGCGGCCGTACGGGATCCCGCATGGCGCGACCTCGACGCCAGGGTGCGGCTCGGCCTTCTCTGGTGCCACGCGGACCAGGTGATCCAACATCTCTGTCCATCCGGCCACGATTTCGGGGAAATCGCGCATTGGCTCGAAGGCCACACCGCGTTCCCGCTCGCGGAGCGGATCGAGGAGACCGGTACGCCGGACTGGTACCAGGCGCTGACGGTCGATCTCACCGAGATGCGCTTCAAGGCGTCGCTCGTCGCGCAGGCCATCCGAGAGGGCTTCGGCAGGTGCGCCTCGTCGGCGGCGGTCCATGCGATGATGGAAGCGTGCGGGACGCCCGGTGCCGAGGGTTGGTTCCCGGACCTGGGACTGGTCGCGCCACGCGAAACCGGGACCAGTCCCCCGTGGCCCGCCCTGGATCCCCTCGCCGACGAGGCCCTCGGTCGATGGCTGGGCGAGGGGCATCCCTTCTCGCGGCGCAACGACGACGCCCTCGCGACGGTGCTGGTGGACGGCGCCACGGGTGCCGAGACCCGACACCTCGTCGGCCCGCTCCTATCCCTCGTGGATTCCCGTCGCGTTTCCGGAGCGACCGCCGGGCGCATGCGGGCCGCGTTGGATGCGGGCCAGGGTACGGCTTCCTTCGAGCCCGATAGCATGGCGGTCCGGCGCATCTTGTCGGTGGAGGCGGGATTGCTGGCCCGCGCCGGCGACGAGGCCGGGATGCATGCGGTCCTCGGTCAGGAGGCCCGTCGGTCGGCGGCCCGCTGGCCGGGAAGGAAGGTCGAGATCACGTCGGGCGGCACCGGCGCCCCGGCCGCCTTGGCCTTGCTCGTCGAGGCGGCCCTGGAGTTCGCGCTACGTCTCGACCGTCCGTTGCCAGAGCGCTTCCGGGCCTTCGCGGAGTGCATCCGCCATGCCGTCGATGCTTGGCCCGACTGCAGGGAAGCCGCCGCCGCCAGGCTCGACGCCGCCGTTCGCCTGGGCGACACCGAGACTGGGGGAGCCCTGTGGCCCGTCCTGCTGGACCTCAGGGGCAGGGAGCCGCCCGACCTGCGTCGCGAGCAGCGCTGACAGTGACAACCGTTCCAAGGCGTGCCGACATCGTGGTTGGCGGCGTCGCGACCGCCCCACGGTCGCCCGCCCACCCCAGGGTCCAGGGGTCTCCCGAGCCACCGGTCGCCCGGGCACGATGCCCTCATCCGACGCCTGGGGGACGGGAAGTCGGCCAACGGAAGCCGAAGCCGGTCGCTCGGCGGTGAGTTCCCCCCGTCCTCGGTCGGCGGAAACACCGGACGAGACCGACAGGAGCGTCACGAGAGAAGCCAGGCCGAGATCGTGGCTTACGGCAATTCCTTTCAGGCAACCGCCAGACTTATTCGATCACCTCGACGATGTGCCGCGTACGCAGGTCGACGAGAACGGGATGGTCCTTGACGACGATGTGGTTGTGGTTCGGCGGGGTGAACCCGGTGGGCACGTCATAGTAGACGACATCGTCCTCGGGTAGGACGACCCCGACCCGGAGGGGCCTTGCGTAGGCGAAGGATGGTCGCCGTTCGCCCAGGGCACGGACGGGGGGAACGCGCGCGGCGGTCAACGCGGAGGATACCGTTGGCGGCACCCACCGCCGCGCCGATGGCGCCGCCGACGGCCGCCCGGAAAGGACCGCCGATCGTCTCGCCTCGGTTGGCCCCCTCCTGTGCCCCATGCTCCAGCCCCGGGCTCGCACCTGACCCGCCCACGTCAGCACCGCGGCCGCGACGGTCAATTCGAGCTTACCCATCGTCTTCGACACCTCGCACGCCGGCGAACCCGGGTTCGTCGTCCCGACGTGGGATCGGACGGTCAGCGACCCCCGGTCATCGCACGCACGGGCGCGGTGGCGAGGTCGGCGGTCGAGCCGACCGTGTCCTTGAGGCCGCTACCGACGTTCGCGAGGTGCTCGCCGTAGGTCTCGCGCGTCTGCGGGTCGATGATAGCCACGGGGGCAGCCACCGCCAGGGCCGCGCCTGTCGCCACGGTGGATGCCGCGCCCGCCGCCGTGCTCACGAGCCGGTCGCCGATGCCGACCTTGCCGTCCGAGATGGGCTGGCCGTCGGCGAGGCGCTTGCCGAGCAACGCGACGACGTCTCCCGAGGCGAACTTGCCGTGATTCAGCGGGTCGTCCGACTTTACCGCCGACAGGTTCAGGACGCCGATGTTCTGGCGCTCCAGCTCGGACCGGTACGGCTCGACCGTCGGATCGATGGCGCCGAGCCGCACGCTGTCGCCCCACACGAGGCGCGAAACCGCAAGGGCTTGGTCGTCACCCGAAACCATCAACGTCAGCCGCGGCCGGTCCGGGCCCATATCGCGGAATGCCTCGCGGGCGAGGTCCATGTCGACGTCCGGCGCGGCCAGTATGACGTTCCGGATCTTCGGGGCCACGCGTTTGTCGCGAATGGCCATCTGGCGCAAGCTCTCCAGGGTCAGCCAGTTGCCCATGGAATGGGCCAGCACCGTCACCTCGCCGACGTTAGGGTCCTTGGCGAGATCCCGCAGCAGCGTCTCCAGGCCGTTTCGCGAAAAATTCGTGCTCTCCCTGTCGTAGCCGTAAGCCAGCACGCTGCCCTTGGACGGCCACGTGAACAGCACCGGCGCGACCTCCGCCCCGGAATCGTGGACGATCTGGGCGAAGCGGAAGACGGCGTCCTCGAACTTGTTGTTGAAGCCGTGGATGAACACCAAGACGTGGCGCTTAGCACGTCCACGGACCGCCTTGCCGGTCCAGGCCGAGACCTTGTTTCGGTCCACGGGTTCCGCACGCAGGGCGACGAAGTCGGTCGCCGGGTTGCCGGGCAGGCGCTCCGGCCATTGCACGGTGCCGGGCTGTCGGGTGGCATCCGGCGGGATCGACACCGACAGGTCGGTGTAGGTCACCGCATCGCCGCGCTCGCCGGAGAACATCACACCACGGTCGGTCGCCGACTTGCGCGTCGAGGCCACCAGCATGTCGACGTGCGACGTGCCGGCAACGGGCGCCGCGTCGGCGATTGGCAGGAGCACACCCGTGGGGCGACCGCCGCATGCGCCGAGGCCTATGAATGCGACGAGCGCAACTGTGGCAAGCAGCAATCGACCGTCGCCAACGTACCTCACGAACACTCGCATTCCCCGACCCGCACCCGCGCGGCAGCCTGAACCAAGACGGGTTCCCGGACCGTCGAGGGTATAACCCGCATACGGGCTGATTGCGGCGGCAGGCAGACGGAACGCTCGATGCCCTTCCTATCTCATCAGACGACAGGGTCATCAGCGCAATGCCATCAGTTCCCGTACGGCGTTGCGCGGAGCACGCGGACCTTCTTGGCCAGGGCAGATTCCGTCGCGACGGCTTGGAAAACGCCGTCCTTATTCGCCGTCCTCGCCGATGCGGGCTTCGCGTGGATCGTAAGTCGTCCCGGATGCGACAGTTGACGGAGCGACCATCGAGGACGCGACGAAGGCGACCAGGACAGTCTTCACGGCGGCCGTCCTGACTTGACGGTATGTTGCCTCCGCAACGGCCTAGCTGCGGCAGGATTCATCCTTTTGCTCCTACGCCGCGTTCGCCGCGATGGGCTCCTCGCCGTCGCGGGATGAACCGCCGGCCGCCTTTACGCACGCTTCCACGGCGGCGCGGAGGGATGAAACGTATGCGTCGGCCCCGACCTGCCGCCCGAGGGAGGCGTCGGTGAGAACTTGCTCGCCATCGGGCCAAAGGCCGACGAGTATCGGGATTCCCGGCGCACGTCGCTTCAGTCGTTCGAGCAAATATCGCAGGTGCGACGGGTTGCCGGTGATATCGAGGTAGGAGATGCACACCATCGCCACGCCCGAGAGGTCGAGGTCGCGGATGCCCTCGCGAGAAGCGGACTGATAGGCCGTCACTCGCGCCCCGAGCCCATGCTTGCGCAGCAGTTGCGCCAGCATCGCCGAGGACGCCTCGTCGAGGGGGCCCCGCCCGGCAAGGCATAGCACCGGCGCGTCGCCGCGCCACGACTCCGGTAGCGCATCCTGGGACGGCGCCCGGCCGGGTACGGCCTCGTTCTTCGGATGCGCGCGCTCGGCGAGCGTCGGCGTGTCGTTCGGGTTGACCGTCGTGTCCGTGCCGGCCGGCTCCACGTCGGGGTGGTCCTCGAAATCCTCCACCAAGGACCTCGCCGAGGCACGGATGTTCTCCAACTGCGCTGGCGTGACGACGCCGCGGGCGTAGTCGTTGGCGGCTAGCTGCAGGCCCTTCAGTGCAACTTCGTCGTAGTACGACGACAAGGAGCGGTCCTTGAGCATCGCCTCGCCGAGATCCCGCGCCTCGTCCGGGTCGCCTGCCAGCATGCGCTGGTAGAAGTTCTCCACCGGCGTCAGCGGCGGCCGGTCGCCGAGCAGGATGTCGAGGAACTCCAGGCTGTCGACGTGGCGGCCGAGCACGACGAGGCAGACCGTAAAGGGCGTGGCCAGGATCAGGCCGATGGGCCCCCATAGGAAACCCCAGAACAGGGTCGAGACGATCACGGCGAACGGCGAGAGCCCGGTGGAGTGGCCGTAGAGCAACGGCTCGATCACCTGCCCGAAGATCGGTTCGGCGATCAGGAACAGTGCTGCGGTGGCGATGACCATGTTCCAGCCCGGATCGACCGCGGCGGCGAGCGCGACCGGAAGGATGCCGGAGATGAAGGCGCCGATGTAGGGCACGAAGCGCATCAGCGCGGAGAACACGCCCCACAGTAACGGGTTGGGCACGCCGATGAACCACAAGCCGACGCCGACGATGACGCCGAAGGCGGCGTTCATGCCGAGCTGGGCGAGGAAGTAGGTGCCGAGCCGGCCCGCGGCGTCGTCCATCGCCACCGTCGTGCGGTGCAGGTCGCTCGACCCGAACAGGCGGATCATGCGGTTGCGCAGGTCCTCGCGCTGCAGGAGCAGGAACACGACCACGACGAGGACGATGCCGACGGTCGTCAGCGGCTCGAAGACCGGGCCGAGCACCTTTTCAGCCAAGGCCAGAGGCGAGATCTCGGGTTCCTGCACGCGGACGAGCTGCGCCTTCGGGGTGTCGCCGCCCGGGCCGGTCGCCGCGGTGGTGCCAGCGGCGTCCGCCTTTTGGGTGGCGTCGTGGACCTGGTGGCTGAACTTCGAGATGACCCGATTGGCCTCTCCGAGCCAGCCCTGCTGCAGGCCGGCGAACTTCTTCGAGACCGTGGCCTGGTACTGCGGCAGGTTACCGGCGAGCCCGGCCACCTGCGTGCCGATGACCGCGCCGATGCCGCCGATCACGCCGAGCGCGAGCAGGACAGCGACGATGACCGAGGGGACGCGCCCGAGCTTGATCCGCCGCAGCAGGTTGACCACCGGGGCCAGGACGAAACTGAGGAGCACCGCCAGCACGAGGGGGATGAACACCTCGCGTCCGAAGTACAGCGCCGCGATCAGCACGACGCCGACCGCCAGGGTCAGCAGGCCGCGCAGTCCGGGCACGAGCGGGGGCGGCACCTGGGCGGGCGGCTTCGCGGCTACGGCGTCGTCCATCGGCATGCGGGATTCCCGGTCACGTCGCGTTCCGCGGCGCATCGCAACCCAACGCAGAAGGCTTCGATTGGTCCCGGGGGACCTAGCATCCGTCATTCGGTCGCGGACGGCGACGCGCACGGCCCGACATGCTAGGATTGCCGAACATGATCCGGCTCTGCAGCCCTGCCGCGACGCAGAGCCGAGACTACGGGGGCGACCATGAGCCCGAAGGTCAACCCGAAGAATGCGCCGGTTGGAGGCCAACGCTCCCCCGGGCGCGAGGTCGAACCGCCCGGCGCACGGGGCGCTGGCGGCCATGGCCACGAGCGGGGACCCATCGCGAGGGATGCCAACCGCTCGGAACTCCGCCAGCTCGTCGCCGGCCTGAGCGAGGGCGTGATCCTGGTCGAGCCGGACCAGCGCATCTCCTGGGCCAACGACGCGGCCCTGGCGATGCATGGGGTCGAGACGCCGGACGCGCTGGGCGCGACGGTCGACGCCTACCGCGCGCGCTTCAGCCTGCGCTACCGCAACAACCGGGCGCCCGGCCGCTACCCCATCGAGCGCGTGCTGGACGGCGAGACCTTCCGCGACGTCGTCGTCGAGGTCAGGCACGCCGACCGGCCCGGCATCGACTTCGTGCATTCCCTGCGCAGCCTCGTCGTCACCGACGCGGGCGGCCGCCCGACTTTCCTGGCGCTGATCATCAAGGACATCTCGGCGCAGTTCGAGGCCGAGGAGCGCTTCGACAGCGCATTCAACGCCAACCCGGCGCCGGCGGTGATCGTGCGCCTGTCCGACCTGCGCCTGGTCCGGGTGAATGCGGGCTTCCTGGAAATCACGGGCTACGCGCGCGACAGGCTTCTCGGGCGAAGCGTCTACGAGGTCGACCTCCTCGCCGGGGCGCACGGGCGCGAGAGGGCGCTGGAGCACCTCACCGCGGGCGAGCCGATCCCGCATCGGGAAGCGCTCCTGCAGCGGCCGGACGGCGGCGACCGCGCGGTTATCGTCGCGGGCCAACCCATCGAGATGGGCGACGTCCATTGCATGTTGTTCACCTTCGCGGATCTCGAACCGCGCCGCAAGGCGGAGACCGCCCTGCGCCAGAGCGAGGAGCGCTTCGCCAAGGCGTTCCGGCTCACCCCCGTCCCGACCGTGCTGACCCGGGCGAGCGACTGCACCGTGACGGGCGTCAACGAGGCGTTCGTCCGGGTGTTCGGCCGTGCCGAGGGAGATACCCTCGGGCGGACGGTCGCCCAGATCGGCCTCTGGGTCGACGAGGCCGCCCGCGAGCGGTTCGAGGCGACCCTGGCGAACGAAGGGTCGGCCCTCGGCGTCGAGACCTGCGTGCGCGACGGGGGTGGAACGGCGCTCGATTGCCTGGTCTCGGCCGAGCGCGTGGTCATCAACGGCGAGGATGCCGTGCTGGCGGTGCTGCAGGACATCACCGAGCGCAAGCGTTCCGAGCGCGAGCTGTACTCGGCCATCGAGACGGTGATGACCGACGCTTCCTGGTTCAGCCGCGGCCTGGTCGAGAAGCTCTCGGTCCTGCGGAACCCCGGTGACGGGGCGAGGGCCGTCATGCCCGACCTCACCGCGCGCGAGCGCCAGGTGCTCGACCTGATCTGCCGGGGGCAGAGCGACAAGGCCATCGGCCAGGCCCTGGTCCTGTCAGGAAGCACCGTTCGCAACCACGCCGCCGCGCTCTATCGCAAGATCGGTGTCAACCGGCGCACCCAGGCCGTGGTCTGGGGCCGTGACCACGGCTTCCCGGTGACCTGACCGGTACATAAAACATCCGAACCGGTACGTTCCGACGATTTGCACGCGGCGGGACCGGGACCATCTTTAAATACGACGCAAGGCTGGGCGTCGACCAGGAATCGAATGGCCGACGAACCCAAGCCGACGGACAAGCCCGAGCCGACCCTGGAACAGGTCAGGGCCTCGGTACGGGACGCCTTGGAGAAGCTCACCGGGAATCCCGGCCCCGAAACCGAGATCACGCCGTCGACTCCCAGGGAGAAACGTCGCAAGGATCGGAAGCAGGAACCCGACGTCGACTGACGAAAACGTAGATCGCGAATATTCGCCACTGACCGACGTGGTGACGTCGCGCCTTCATTCGATGTTAATCGGCGGAACATCGCGGTCCCGGGGGCGCTTGTCGCGTATCGGGTCCGACGGTCGAGCGGACGAACGCAGGCGAGTTCGGCGGTAGGCAACCGCTTAACCGCGACCGCCGTGACCGAGAGTAGCCCACACCCCATCCCTTCCCGCGTGGCCTCGGCACCGACCGACCGCGCATGCCCGGAGACCGCCCGTGTCCCTCCTCGCCTGGATCGTCCTCGGCCTGATCGCCGGCTTCATCGGCAGCAAGATCGTCAACAACACCGGCCAGGGGCTCGTCGTCGACATCCTGCTCGGCGTCGTCGGCGCCGTCGTCGGCGGCTTTCTGTTCAACCAGTTCGGCCAGCCAGGCGTGTCCGGGGTGAACCTTTACAGCCTGCTCGTCGCCGTCGTCGGCGCCGTGGTGGTGCTGTGGCTCTACCACGCCCTGATGGGCCGCCGCCGGGTCCTCTGACCTGGCCGAACCCACTTCCGCCGATCCTCGGCCGAAGCCCGACCCGACTACCCCGACGAGAGAGTTACTACGATGGCGTTATCTCACGATACCACCCGTCCGGCCTATGACCGCGACCTGCCGACCACCAGCCCGGCCACCCCGGCCGAGGATATGCGCACGATGGCGCTGCACTCCATCTCCTGGGGGGCTGTCATCGCCGGCGCCGTGATCGCGCTGGTCGCCCAAGTCATCCTCAACATGGTCGGGCTCGGCATCGGGCTCTCGACCGTCGACCCGGCCGGCAGCGGCACCCCGACCGCCGGGTCGCTCTCGTCCGGCGCCGGGATCTGGTTCGTAATCTCTGGCATCCTCGCCTCCACCGCCGGCGGCTGGCTCGCCGGGCGCCTCTCGGGCAAGCCAGCTCGGACTACCACCGCCTATCACGGGCTGATCGCCTGGGCGGTCTCGACCCTGGTTGTCGTCTACCTGCTGTCCTCGGCGGTCGGCGGCATCGTCAGCGGCGCGTCGAGCGCGGTGTCGAGCACGCTCGGCGGCGCCGGCAACTTGATCGGCGGCTCGGTGAAGACCGCCGCGCAGGCTGCGGGCCCGTCGCTGCCGGGCATGGACAACCCGTTCTCGAATATCGAGAACCAAGTCCGCGGCACGACCGGCAATGACCCTGAGGCCCTCAAGAACGCCGCCGTCAGCGCCATGCGCGCCGCCGTGACCGGTGATGCCTCCCAGCAGAAGGATGCCCAGGAGAAGGCCGCCCAGGCGCTCGCCAAGGCGCAGGGCATCCCGGTCGATCAGGCCCGGACCCAGGTTGCCCAATACGTGCAGCAGTTCAACGACACGGTCGCCAAGACCAAGGAGCAGGCCAAGCAGGCGGCCGACACCGCCGCCCGCGTCGGCTCGCAGGGGGCGCTCTACGGCGCCCTGGCGCTGATCCTCGGTGCCCTGGCCGCCTTCTTCGCCGGCCGCGGTGCAGCCGTCGACCCGGTGCTCACCCGCACCGCACCCGCCGTCACGACCCAGCGTCGGGTTTGATCGTGGGGGACCCCGCCGCCACCGAGCCGCATCCCTCCGGGACGCAGAACGAGCAGGCGGCGGAGGTCGCCGTCGGCGAGGAGGCGGTCCTCTCGTTGATCACCGAGATCGCCCGCATCGACAAGCGGGCGGTGGAGACCGGGCGGGTGCGGGTCTCGACCCGGACCGAGACGGTCGACGAGGTCCTGCGCGAGACCCTGCGCAGCGATCACGTCGGGGTCACCCGGGTGGCCGTCAACCGGACCCTGGCCGA
>NZ_JAKSYG010000180.1 GCF_022829725.1 Methylobacterium sp. E-005
GAGCGGACGTTCGTCGTCGCGTGGGTTCAGGTGGAGATACTTCGGATCAAACTCGGCGAAATCCATCAGCCGCGCAGCGTTGGGAATGCGCAGGCGCTTACTCCTCCATTCGAGCAGGCCCTGACCTCTCAGATCTTGAAGAACCCGGTTCACGTGCACGCCGGTGATACCCAACGCGTCAGCTAGATCATCCTGGGTCATTGGGAATTCGAAGCTGTCCTCGCTCACCATGCCTACGACCCGCAGGCGCACGAGCAACTCGCAGACGAGATGCGCCATCCGCTGGTCGGCTTCGTGTTGCCCCATGTTGACGAGCCTTGCCCGCAGCGTGCCCTCATCGACGAGGGTCGCCCACCAGAGCGCTCGCGTGATGCGGGGGTGGTGGGCCGTGAGATGCTCGATGACCGAGCGTGGGATATCCACGATGGTGCAGCCCCAGCTAGTACCGATGCTGTGATCCATCTCACCGAGGATGGCGACGTGCAGATCGCAGAAGTCGCCCGGCACCAGGAGGGCCGTGATCTGGCGTCGTCCGTCAGTAAGGCTCTTGTAGCGGCAGGCGAAGCCTTCCACGACGAGGTGTACGT
>NZ_JAKSYG010000127.1 GCF_022829725.1 Methylobacterium sp. E-005
TCGTCGTCGACATCCTGCTCGGGGTCGTCGGCGCCGTCGTCGGCGGTTTCCTGTTCAACCAGTTCGGCGAGCCCGGCGTCTCGGGTTTCAACCTCTACAGCCTGCTCGTCGCCGTCGTCGGCGCTGTCATCGTGCTGGTCATCTACCACGCCCTGATCAGGCGACGTGGGGCGTTCTAAGCCCAACCAAACTCTTTCCGTTTCAGCCGAAAAGCATCCGAACCACCGAGACCAGAGAGTACCAACTATGGCGTTATCGACCGACACCACCCACGCGGCCTACGACCGCGACCTGCCGACCACCAGCCTCGCCACCCCGGCCGAGGACATGCGCACGATGGCACTGCACTCCATCTCCTGGGGGGCTGTCATCGCCGGCGCGGTGATCGCGCTGGTCGCCCAGGTCATTCTGAACATGGTCGGGCTCGGGATCGGTCTGTCGACCGTCGACCCGGCCGGCAACGGCACCCCGACCGCCGGGTCGCTCTCGTCCGGCGCCGGGATCTGGTTCGTGATCTCCGGCATCCTCGCCTCCACCGCCGGCGGCTGGCTCGCCGGGCGCCTCTCGGGCAAGCCGGCTCGGACCACCACCGCCTATCACGGGTTGATCGCCTGGGCGGTCTCGACCCTGATCATCGTGTACCTGCTGTCCTCGGCGGTCGGCGGCATCGTCAGCGGCGCGTCGAGCGCGGTGTCGAGCACATTGGGCGGCGCCGGCAACCTGATCGGCGGCTCGGTGAAGACCGCCGCGCAGGCCATGGCTCCGTCGCTGCCGGGCATGGACAACCCATTCTCGAACATCGAGAGCCAGGTCCGCAACGGCACCGGCAATGACCCCGAGGCGCTGAAGAACGCCGCCGTCAGCGCCATGCGCGCCGCCGTGACCGGTGACGCCGCCCAGCAGAAGGACGCGCAGGAAAAGGCCGCCCAGGCTCTGGCCAAGGCGCAGGGCATCCCGGTCGATCAGGCCCGGACCCAGGTCGCCCAATACGTTCAGCAGTTCAACGACACGGTCGCCAAGACCAAGGAGCAGGCCAAGCAGGCCGCCGACACCGCCGCCCGCGTCGGCTCGCAGGGGGCGCTCTACGGTGCCCTGGCGCTGATCCTCGGTGCCCTGGCTGCCTTCTTCGCCGGCCGCGGCGCAGCGGTCGACCCTGTGCTCACCCGCACCGCACCCGCCGTCACGACCCAGCGCCGGGTCTGATCGTGGGCGATCCCACCGCCACCGAGCCGCATCCCTACGGGGCGCAGAACGAGCCGGCGGCGGAAGTCGCCGTCGGCGAGGAGGCGGTTCTCCCGCTGATCGCCGAGACCGTCCGCATCGACAAGCGGGCGGTGGAGACCGGGCGGGTGCGGGTCTCGACCCGGACCGAGACGGTCGACGAGGTCCTGCGCGAGACCCTGCGCAGCGATCACGTCGGGGTCACCCGGGTGGCCGTCAACCGGACCCTGGCCGA
>NZ_JAKSYG010000181.1 GCF_022829725.1 Methylobacterium sp. E-005
CCACTGGGCCGCATCGATCAGGTGCGCCTGCAGGGCGACGCGGCGTTCCGCACCTCGGTGCAGGACATCTCGCAGATCAAGGTCCGTTCCTCGACGGGTGCGCTGGTGGCGCTGCCGGGCATGGACAACCCATTCTCGAACATCGAGAGCCAGGTCCGCAACGGCACCGGCAATGACCCCGAGGCGCTGAAGAACGCCGCCGTCAGCGCCACGCGCGCCGCCGTGGCCGGTCACGCCGCCCAGCCCAAGGACGCGCAGGAAAAGCCCGCCCAGGCGCTGGCCAAGGCGCAGGGCATCCCGGTCGTCCAGGCCCGGCCCCAGGCCGCCCAATACGTCCGGCAGCTCAACGACACGGTCGCCAAGACCAAGGAGCAGGCCAAGCAGGCCGCCGACACCGCCGCCCGCGTCGGCTCGCAGGGGGCGCTCTACGGTGCCCTGGCGCTGATCCTCGGTGCCCTGGCT
>NZ_JAKSYG010000209.1 GCF_022829725.1 Methylobacterium sp. E-005
GGGGCGATGGTGCTGCACCTGCTGTCCGAGAAGGGCGCGCTGGATGCGGGCGGGGTTCGGGTCCGGACGATGACGCTGCCGGACACCTACCAGGACCACGACAGCCCGGAGAAGATGTACGCCGAGGCCGGGCTCGATGCCCAGGCCATCGTCAAGACGGCCCTCGATACCCTGCCGGAGCGCAAGGAAGGGCGGTCGCGTTTGCGGCTCGCCTGATCCGATTGGGCTGCTTCGCGACGAGTCCGGTGCTGGATCCCGGGTCGCATTCCGCTGGCGCGTCATGCACCTGGAAAAGGGGGGCGTCTCATCCGACGCCACCCTTTTCCCGGACAGGTGGAGCGAAGCGGGGCCTGGTCCGGACCCAGCACAGGAAGCCGCCGCCCAGCGGCTCCGCATATCCACCCAGCGCTGCCTCAACTTGCCGCCTCGCCGGTTCGATGACACAAGCGCGGCGCGGCCGGCGGTCCCCGGCCCCACTGAGAGACGGTAACCCTCCAGATCCGTGATGGCAGAGGCCACAACCCCCGGCTCTCCCGAGGTCGGCCCCGTGCTGATCACCGGCGCGAGCGGCTTCCTCGGTTCGGCCCTGGTCGACGTGTTCCGTCGCGCCGGCTTCCCGGTGCGCATCCTTGTGCGCGCGTCGAGCCCGCGGACCAACCTCACCTGGACCGATGTCGACATCGCCGACGGCGACATGCGCGATCCGGCCGCCGTGGCGGCGGCGATGCGCGGCCAGCGCTACCTCATCCACGCGGCGGCCGATTACCGGCTCTGGGCCCCCGATATGGAAGAAATCGTCCGGACCAACCGCGACGGCACGCGCCTGATGATGCGCGCCGCCCTGGAGGCCGGCATCGAGCGGGTCGTCTACACATCCAGCGTCGCGACGATCAAGCCGCCGGCCGATGGCGTGACGCCCTCCGACGAGACCATGCCGCTGACGCCCGAGACCGCCATCGGCGCCTATAAGCGCAGCAAGGTCGTGGCCGAGCGTGTGGTCGAGGAGATGGTGGCCCGGGACGGGCTGAAGGCCGTGATCGTCAATCCCTCGACGCCGATCGGCCCCCGCGACGTGAAGCCGACGCCGACCGGCCGGATCATCCAGGAGGCGGCGCTCGGCAAGATGCCGGCCTTCGTCGATACCGGCCTTAACCTCGCCCATGTGGACGACGTGGCGCACGGCCATCTGCTCGCCCTCCAAAAGGGGCGGATCGGCGAGCGCTACATCCTCGGCGGCGAGGACGTCTTCCTGTCGCAGATGCTCGCTGACATTGCCGGCATGGTCGGGCGCAAGCCGCCGACCGTGAACCTGCCGCGGGCGGCGGTCTATCCCGTCGCGTTCTTCGCCCAGCTCGCCGCCCGGGTGACGGGCAAGCAGCCCTTCGCGACGATCGACGGCATCCGCATGTCGCGCTACCGCATGTTCTTCTCGGACCGGAAGGCCCGGGCCGAGCTGGGCTATTCGGCACGGCCCTATCGCGAGGGGCTCTCCGACGCGATCACATGGTTCCGCCAAGCCGGGTATCTCGGATGAGCACGCTCGACTCCGCCACCGCGACCCGCTCCGGCAAGGGCCACCGCGACGAGAATTTCCCGGTCGCCTCGCACCTGATCCATCCGCGCCACCGCGGGGCGATCCTGGCCTTCTACAATTTCGTCCGCGCCGGCGACGACGTGGCCGATCACACGGAGCTGTCGCCCGACCGTAAGCTCACGCTGCTCGACCGGCTGGCCGATTCGCTCACCGGGGCCGGCCCGTCCGATCCCGAGGCGGAGCCGCTCAAGCGTGAACTGGCCGCCCGCGGTCTGCCGCCCCGACATGCCGTGGAACTCCTCGACGCGTTCCGGATGGACGCCCGCAAGAATCGCTACGCGACCTGGGACGAGCTGATTCACTATTGCCGCTACTCGGCCATGCCGGTGGGGCGTTTCGTCCTCGACGTGCACGGCGAGGATCCGGCCCGGGTCTGGGGACCGTCCGACGCGATCTGTGCGGCCCTGCAGGTGATCAATCACCTCCAGGATTGCGGCAAGGATTTTTTGGGCCTCGACCGGGTCTATATCCCGCAGGACGCGCTGGATCGTCATGGTGCGACCGTGGCGATGCTGGGTCAGCCCAAGGCGACACCCCAGCTCCGGGCCGTGATCCGCGAACTGGCGCAGAGATGCCTCGATCTTCTGGATGAGGGCGCGGTTCTGCCGGACCTGATCGACGACCTGCGGCTGTCCCTGGAGATCGCCGCGATCCACCGCCTCGCCGTGGTGCTGAGCCGCGGTCTGCTGGAGCACGATCCGCTCTCGGAGAAAGTCCATCACGGCAAGGCCGCCTTCGCCCTGACGGCTCTGGGCGGCATCGCCGCCACCCTGGCACGCCGGCCGTTCCGGGGACGCGTCGTGCGGGCTGCCGTTCAAGGAATCCGCCCGTGAGCGCCACCGCGACACCCGCCGCCGGGGAGGCCGCCGCCCCGGCCCTGCCGGCCGCCGGCTCGTCCTTCTACACCGCCATGCGCCTGCTCCCGAAGGAGCGGCGGGAGGCGATGTACGCGGTCTACGCCTTCTGCCGGGCCGTGGACGACGTCGCCGACGACGGCGGCACCCGGCCGGTGCGGCAGGCCGAACTCGACCGCTGGCGCGCCGATATCGATGCCCTCTATGCCGGACGCCCGGCGCCCCGGGTGCGCGACCTCGTCGAGCCGGTGCGCCGCTTCGGCCTCAAGCGCGAGGATTTCCAGGCGGTCATCGACGGCATGGCGATGGACGCGATGGAGGATATCGTCGCCCCGGATGCCGAGACCCTGGACCTCTATTGCGACCGGGTCGCGAGCGCCGTCGGCCGCCTGTCGGTGCGGATCTTCGGCATGCCGGAGGCGGACGGGATCCGGCTCGCGTGGCACCAGGGACGGGCGCTCCAGCTCACCAACATCCTGCGCGACATCGACGAGGATGCCGAGCGCGGCCGGCTCTACCTGCCGCGCGAGAAGCTCCAGGCGATCGGGCTGATCGATCCGACGCCGGTCGCGGCGATCAGCCATCCCCGCATCGGCGAGGTCTGCCTCTCCCTCGCCCGCGAGGCCGAGGAGCATTATCAGGCGACCTGGGAGATCATCCGGCGCAGCCCGCGCAAGGCCACCAAGGCCGCCCGGCTGATGGCGGCCGCCTACCACCTCTACCTGAAGGCCGTGCTCGCCCGCGGCTGGGCCATGCCCCGGGTCCGGGTGAAGCCCGGCAAGCGCGCGCTGCTCGGCGTCGTCCTCCGGCACGGCCTGATCTGATGGGAACGCTTCACGTCGTCGGGGCCGGTCTCGCCGGCCTGTCCGCCGCCGTCGCGCTGGCCGAGTCCGGCGCGCGGGTGGTGCTGCACGAGGCCGCCAAGCAGGCGGGGGGGCGCTGCCGCTCCTACTACGATCCGGCGCTGGGCCTGACCCTCGACAACGGCAACCACCTGCTGCTCTCCGGCAATGCCGATGCGCTGGGCTTCCTCAAGACGGTCGGCGCCCCCGCCGACGCCCTCGTCGGGCCGGACGCGGCTGAGTTCGACTTCGCCGACCTGAAGACCGGCGAACGCTGGTGCCTGCGTCCCAATTCCGGGCGGCTGCCCTGGTGGGTGATGAGCCCGTCCCGCCGCGTCCCCGGCACGAAGGCGCGCGACTACCTCGCGCCGCTCGGCATTCTGCGGGCGGCCTCCGGCAAGGCCGAGGGCGCGGGCGGCACGATCGGCGCCCACATGGCCTGCGAGGGCGACCTCTACCGGCGGCTCTGGCATCCGGTGCTGCTGGCCGCCCTCAACACCGAGCCGCGCGACAGCGACGTCGGGCTCGCCGCCCGGATCCTGCGCGAGACCCTGGGGGCCGGCGGCAAGGCCTGCCGACCGCTGGTGGCGGTGGAGGGCCTGTCCTACGCCTTCGTCGATCCGGCATTGCGCTTCCTCGCGGCGCGCGGTTGCGAGATCCGGTTGGGCCGGCGCCTGCGCGGCCTCGATCTGGCGGAGGGGCGCGTCGCCCAACTCCAGTTCTCGGACGGCGCCGAAACCGTCGGACCGGATGACGGGATCGTGCTGGCGCTCCCCCCGTGGGTCGCCCGCGAGGTGTTGCCTGGTCTCCTCGCCCCGGTGGAATTCCGCTCCATCGTGAACGCGCATTTCGCGCTCACGCCGAAGCCCGGAAGCCCGCTGGTGCTCGGCGTCGTCAACAGCCTCACGGAGTGGCTCTTCGCCTATCCGGACCGGTATTCAGTGACGATCAGCGGTGCCGACAGGCTCCTCGACGTGCCCCGGGAGGATCTCGCCCGCCAGATCTGGTCCGAGATCGCACGCTTGTGTGATCTTGAACCGGAACTGCCGAGCTGGCAGATCGTAAAGGAGAAGCGTGCGACCTTCGCGGCGACGCCGGCGGAAGCCGCGCGGCGCCCGGGAGCCGAAACCGCCTACACAAATCTCGTCCTGGCAGGCGATTGGACCGCCACCGGTCTGCCATCGACGATCGAGGGAGCGATCCGCTCGGGAAAGACGGCCGCGCGCGCCCTGCGCGCCGGAACCCGGCTGCGCGGCGCAGCTTAGGCATACGTCCGCCGCGAGGCGGATGTTCGAGGTCGAGGATGATGAGAGAGGCCGTAAGCAAAGTCGAGCCGCTTCAGCGGTCGAAGACGCAGGGGATCTCGCTGGACGATGTCGAGCGCGGCATCGCGCAGGCGACTCGTGCCCTCACGGCATTGGCCCAGGACGACGGGCATATCTGCTTCGAGCTCGAGGCGGATGCCACGATTCCGTCCGAGTATATCCTGTTCCACCAGTTCCGCGGCACGCAGATCCGGGATGGCCTGGAGGCCAAGATCGGCCATTACCTGCGCCGCACCCAGGGTCGTCACGGCGGCTGGGCCCTCGTCCACGAGGGGCCCTTCGACATGAGTTGCACCGTCAAGGCGTATTTCGCCCTCAAGATGATCGGCGACGACATCGAGGCGCCGCACATGCGCCGGGCCCGCGAGGCGATCCTGGCCCGCGGCGGGGCGGCCAACGCCAACGTCTTCACCCGCTTCATGCTGGCGCTCTACGGGGAGGTGCCGTGGCGCGCCGTCCCGGTGATGCCGGTCGAGGTGATGTTCCTGCCGAAGTGGTTCCCGTTCCACCTCGACAAGATCAGCTACTGGGCCCGCACCACCGTGGTGCCGCTCTTCGTGCTCCAGGCGACGAAGCCGCGGGCGCGCAATCCGCGCGGCGTCAGCATCCAGGAGTTGTTCGTCACGCCGCCGGAGAGCGTTCGGCGCTGGCCGGGCTCGCCCCACGCCACGTGGCCCTGGACCCCGATCTTCGGCTTCATCGACCGGATGCTCCAGTCGGTCGAGGACCGGATGCCGCGCAAGAGCCGGCAGCGCGCCATGGAGAAGGCCCGCGCCTGGGTCAGCGAGCGCCTGAACGGCGAGGATGGGCTCGGGGCGATCTTCCCCGCCATGGTCAACTCGGTGCTGATGTGCGAGGTGATGGGCTACCGGCCCGATCACCCGCAGGTCCGCGTCGCCTGCGACGCCATCGAGAAGCTCGTGGTCGAGAAGGCCGACGAGGCCTATGTCCAGCCCTGCGTCTCGCCGGTCTGGGATACAGCACTGGCGAGCCACGCGTTGCTGGAGGCTGGCGGCCCCGAGGCCGAGGCGCAGGCGCGTGCCGGCCTCGACTGGCTGAAGCCCCGCCAGGTGCTCGACATCGTCGGCGATTGGGCGGCGCGCAAGCCGAAGGTCCGGCCGGGCGGCTGGGCGTTCCAGTACGCAAACGCCCATTATCCCGATCTCGACGACACCGCCGTGGTGGTGATGGCCATGGACCGGGCCATGCACCAGCACGGGTTGGTCGCCGGCATGCCGGATTACAAGCTTGCGATCGCCCGTGCCCGGGAATGGGTCGAGGGGCTGCAGTCGGAGGATGGCGGCTGGGCGGCGTTCGACGCCGACAACAACCACATGTACCTCAACCACATCCCGTTCTCGGATCACGGGGCGCTGCTCGACCCGCCGACCGCGGACGTGACCGCCCGCGTGGTCGGGATGCTGGCCCAGCTCGGCGAGACCCGGGAGACCTCCCGGGCGCTCGACCGCGGCGTGAACTACCTCCTGAACGACCAGGAGGAGGACGGCTCGTGGTACGGCCGCTGGGGCATGAACTTCATCTACGGCACGTGGTCGGTGCTCTGTGCCCTCAACGCCGCCGGCGTCGATCCGGCTGATCCGCGGATCCAGAAGGCCGTGTCCTGGCTGATCCGCATCCAGAACCCGGATGGCGGCTGGGGCGAGGACGCCTCCTCGTACAAGATCGACCCGGCGTTCGAGCCCGGCTCGTCCACCGCCTCGCAGACCGCCTGGGCGTTGCTCGCCCTGATGGCGGCCGGCGCGGTCGATGACCCGGCCGTGACCCGGGGCATCAACTTCCTGACCCGGACGCAGGGCGCGGACGGCTTCTGGAAGGAGGAGCGCTACACGGCCACGGGCTTCCCGCGGGTCTTCTACCTGCGGTATCATGGCTACCCGAAGTTCTTCCCGCTCTGGGCAATGGCGCGTTTCCGCAACCTGAAGCGCACCAACAGCCGACGCGTCCAGTTCGGCATGTGATGCGATGAGCCGGTCCGGATGGACCGGCCCGTTTCTCCACCGGATCGCAGCGCGTTCGACCGTCCCGGTGACCGACCTGCGAGCCCCGGTATCCGTCACGTGGCCTCCTCAGACAGCGATCCCGCGGGTACGGGTGAGCCCCCTCCCCCGCAGGATCAACCTGCCGCGACCCCGCGGCGTTCGCGTCTGCTTGCGGAGCTGGCGGGACTGGTCCACCAGCGGACGATGATCGATCCAAAAGCCCCCGTCCTGGCCGTGACCGGACTCGCCCGCGAGCGCCGCATGGCGGCCGGGGCCGGCGTAGAAGCTGTGGGTGCCGGCGGTAACCCGCATCGCCTGCGCCAGCTCCTCGACGGGCGCGCCCAGCCCGGCTGTCGGGCTGTGGTGAGTTTCGGTATCGCGGGCGGTCTCGATCCGGCGCTCAAGCCGGGCGACATCGTGGTTGGGACCGGTGTGGTGAGCGAAGACGGGCGGCGAGCGGCCGATCTCGATCTTTCGGCCACGCTGCTCAATCTCCTGTCCGGGGTGGGACCACGGGTGATCCCGGCGGATCTGGCGGGGGTCGATGCGGCCATCCTTGCGGTCGATGGCAAGACGGACTTGCGCGCCGCGACGGGCGCCGCGGCGGTCGATATGGAATCGCATGTCGCGGCGGCCTTCGCGGGTCGGCATGGCCTGCCCTTCGCGGCCCTCCGGGTGATCTGCGATCCCGCCGGTCAAGCGCTCCCCGCCTTCGCCGCCGAAGCGCTCACGGCGGACGGTGAGCCGGACATCGCCGCGGTGTTCTTCGCCTTCGCCCGAGGCCGGGCAAGGCTGGGGGATCTGATGCGCCTCGCCAAGGACTCGAACGCCGCCTTTGCGGCGCTCGGCCGGTGCCGGGCCCGGCTCGGGGTGG
The DNA here is from genome assembly GCF_022829725.1 of Methylobacterium sp. E-005. GTDB lineage: Bacteria > Pseudomonadota > Alphaproteobacteria > Rhizobiales > Beijerinckiaceae > Methylobacterium. The sequence continues at coordinate 7,490 of NZ_JAKSYG010000209.1, forward strand.
GGCTGGGGATTCCGTCGACCGAACGATAATGGCGCCCCTCGCGTGACCCGATCCGCGCCGTCGAGCGAGTTTACGGGAGCTTAGTACGCCCGAAGCCCAGGGTTGGGATTCTGCCACGCACTGACCTTTTCGACGATGACCTTAGCCGACGCCGTCTGCCCAAGCAGTGATATGAGGATGTCGCTGTTGCGCATGAGGTTTTCTGCGAGATTGGAGAACCCAGAGTACCATTCGAGATGATCGTCCCGCTTCAGGGGAATTTTATAATATTCGTTCGACAGGGCCGATGTGAGCAGATCGAGAATGGCTTCAGAATTGCGCTCGAACGCAGATCTGAAGTTCTTGTTGCTGTGAATTGGGGATTCTTGATCCGGCAATGTCGAAAAATGGATGACGTTATCGCGACCGAACACCGTCTCGCAATACTGTCTGCAATTCAGACTGTCCATCGCCACAAAGACGGGAATTAAGATCGATCCGGCCATTTGATCGATGATCGGTCGGTAATGACTCTGGTGATCCGTATTACGGATATGAACCGCACCAAATGGCCGTCCGATATTTTCGATTCGTTGCCTCAACAGATCAGTAATGCTGTCTTGAAGGACGAGTTTTTTCAAGAGATTAATCGACAGATTGCTTCCGCCGCACGTGTGACGAACCAAAATATCGGCATCATACGGTTTTGAAAGGTCGAACGAAATCGGTACTCCCGTCTCGGCGTCAACGAAATTATCGTACGCAGCACTCCATTGCGGGATATAAGAACTCAATCGTCCTTCGAGCACGGAGGGAACGACACTCAACAAGTCAAGGGATTCCTGCACGACGTCAGGATCCAGCATCAACGTCTCGTCTCGGCTTATAAAATAATTCGAAAACTTGTCATGAAAATGGAATGAGTTTTTGTAGCCGGTATCAACTATGACCACGCGGCCTGTTTGTACAGCGTAATAATACGCCATTTCGATCTGACAAAAGGTATCGTTCAGGCCAGCATCCGGCCTGCTGAGAACATATTTTTTTGACATACGACGCAAGCAATCAACAACGCAATTCGAGATTTCTTGTCTTGGCGCAGCGGTTCAACCATTGCCGCCAACACAATCCCCAAACCAGAACAGCATCACCGTTGTCTGGAGTCAAGAAATCCGATGTTCGATCGCACTTAACGTTAGACGATTCTGTTAATTACTATCATTTCTGTTTATATTTACTTTGAGACGTAAATCTAGCCTTACCGTCACTATGAGGAGCTTCTGGACAGTAGTCGGACGAAAAAAGCGCCGGCCTTTTGGGCCGGCGCTTGTGGACGTGACGACGGGACAGCGCGGGTAGGGATCCCGCGCCGAGGGGAAATTGGCGTCAGCCGGCGTTCTTGCTGAGCGAAACCGCCACGAAGCGGGTCTGACCCTTGCCGCTCTTCACCCGCATCAGGACGGCCTTGCGCCCGCTCGATTCGGCGGCCCGGATCTGCGCGGCGACGTCCGAGGGACGGGACACGCTCTGGCCGCCGACGTCGAGGATCACGTCGCCCGCCTCGATACCCTTGGCGGCCGCCGGGCCGTCGGGATCGACCTGAACCACCGCGACGCCCTGATCGGACAGACCCACATCACCGGCCGGCGCGAGCTGCAGACCGAGGCGCGGCTGGCCATTATTCGAGTCGTCGTCGCGGCTGGCCACCTTGGTGCCGTCGGTCGGCATGGTGCCGAGCGTCACCGTGGCGGTGTCGGACTTGCCGCCGCGCAGATAGCTCAGCTCGACCTTGGCGCCGGGCTTCATGCCGGCGATCTTGCGCGAGAGCTCGCGGGCGCTGTCGACCGTGTCGCCGTTGACCTTCTCGATCACGTCGCCGGCCTTCAGCCCGGCCTTCGCAGCCGGAGTGCCGTTCTCGGCGTGGTCGACCAGGGCGCCCTTGGCCTTGTCGAGGCCGAGCCCCTCGGCAATGTCCTGCGTCACCGGCTGGATCTGCACGCCGAGATAACCGCGGGCGACCTTGCCGTCGGTCCGGAGCTGATCGACCACCGCCTGCACGGTCTCGGCCGGGATCGCGAAGGCCAAGCCGACGCTGCCGCCCGAGGGGGACGCGATGGCGGTGTTCATGCCGACCACTTCGCCGTTGACGTTGAAGGTCGGACCGCCGGAGTTGCCCTTGTTGATCGGCGCGTCGATCTGCAGGAAATCGTCGTAGGGGCCGGCGCCGATGTCGCGGCCGCGGGCCGAGACGATGCCGGCGGTCACGGTGCCGCCGAGGCCGAACGGGTTGCCGATCGCCACGACCCAATCACCGACCTGCGGGACCGACTTGCCGAACTGCACATACGGGAAGCTCGAGCCCTCGGTGATCTTCAGGAGCGCGACGTCGGTCTTCGAATCCTTGCCGATCACCTTGGCGTCGAGGGTGCGGCCGTCGTCGAGGGTGACCTGCACGGTCTTGGCATGATCGACCACGTGGTTGTTGGTCACCACGTAACCGTCGGCCGAGATGATGAAGCCGGAGCCGACCGCGCCACGCGGACCCTGGTGCTGGGGCTGCATGCCGCCAGGACCATTCTGGCCGAAGCGCTTGAAGAACTCGCGCAGCTGCGGCGGCACGTTCTGCAGGTTGCGGCCCTGGTTCGGCCCATCCTCGTCGTCACTGCTGCTCGCCGAGTCGTCGAGCTTGACCTTCACCGAGACCACGCCCGGCTTCACCTTGTTGACGATGCCGGCAAAGGAGCCGGGCGGATGCTCGGGGGCCTCGATCGGCGACTTGGGCAGGGCCTGGGCGTAGGCCGGGGTGGCGGACGGCAGATATCCGCTGCCCAGCGCGCCGCCGGCGATCAGCGCGGCAGCCGCCACCGAAGCGAGGGCGCGGCGCGAGGTGCGGCCGGAAGGACGGGTCTCGGTCATGGGAAGTCTCAACCTCTCGGGGATGATCGGGACGACGCCGGCTGACGCGGCGTTCGATGCGATCGGTCTAGAGGTTGGCCCCTGACCCGGGCGTGGCGGTCACATTACGGTTTGGACAGGTGGCTCAGCGACGGCCTCGACGCCCGCTGGTGATCTCAGTGGATCGCTTGGTAACTCACTCCGAGCCGCTCGCTCACGGCGGACAGGGAGGGATCGCGTGTCCAGAGCCTGGAACCGGGCATCAGTTTCGCGGATGCCAGGAGGTGAGCATCGACGTAGCCGATGCCGAGACCGTGCAACGCATGATCGGCGACGAAGCCCATGACCTCTTCCGGCTAAGCGAGCAGGGCGCGCGGCATGCGCTCAAAAAAAGCCAGCACGGTTGCACGGTCGTGCAGGCTTCCCAGCGCGAGTTCGCCGATCACGTAGGGATGAACGCGTTGGCGCCCATCGTCGAGGAGCGCGATCAGGACCGGGTCGGCGCTTCTGAGATGATCGATCCAAACGCTCGTGTCGACGATGATCACGACTCGACGCGGCGGCGTGGGCCTGCCTCGGCTGTCGGATCGCTTCCACCGAGGAGGGCCATGCGCCGGGACACCTCACGCTGAATGAGCGCCCGCAAGGCCTCGCGCAGAAGCTCCGATCTCTCGCTGATGCCGGAATATCGCTGAGCATCCTCTACGAGCTTGTCATCGAGGTTGATCGTTGTCCGCACGGCACACCTCCACCTGGCGCATCAATTAACGCATCACATGATGCCTTTAAAGATGCGCCGGGAATGTCTGCACCGAGATAGCGCGAACGGAGAATCTCACACCGCGCCAGCCCGTGCTGACTCGGGCCCGGCGCTCAATCCCCGCCCAGCCGCGCGAGCGCCTCCTCGATCTTCGCGAGCAAGGCCGCCTGGGTCTCCCGCCGCTCACGGTTCTCGTCGATGATCTCCTCGGGCGCGCGGGCGACGAAATCGGCGTTGCCGAGCTTGGCGTCGACCTTCTTGATCTCGCCCTGCGCTTTGGCCTGCTCCTTCCTGAGGCGCGCGACCTCGGCGGCGAGGTCGACGACGCCCTCCAGCGGCAGCGCGGCGACGCTGCCCCGAACCAGGAGCTGGACCGAGTTCTTCGGCGGCGTCTCCGAAAAGGTAATCTCGGACAGGCGCGCGAGGCGCAGCAGCGTGTCCCGCCATGCCTCGACCCGGGCCCGGACCTCCGGGCTCGCCCCGACCATTACCAGGGGGATCTGCGCGGCGGCGGGCACGTTCGTCTCGGAGCGGGCCGAGCGGACCTGGCTGACGAGATCGACCACGAAGCCGACCTCGGCCTCGGCCGCCGCGTCGGCGAGGCCGGCGAGCTCGGGCCAGGCGGCCAGGGTCAGGAGGCCGCGCTCCGGCAGATCAGCGCCCTTGATCGCCCACAGCTCCTCCGTGAGGAACGGCATGAACGGATGCAGCAGCTTGGCGACCTGATCGATCAGGAACGCCACGCTCGCCTGCGTCTCCGCCCGGATCGCCGGGTCGACGCCCTCGCCCTGCAGCACGGGCTTGGCGAGTTCGAGATACCAATCACAGAAGATGTTCCAGACGAAGCGATAGGCGGCGCCCGCCGCGTCGTTGAACCGGAAGGCGTCCAGCGCCGCCGTCACTTCGTCCACCACACGGGCGGCTTCGGTCAGCGCCCAGCGATTGATCGCGCCCGTGGCGGCGCGGGGGTCGAAGGCCGGATCCAGGCGGCAGCCGTTCAGCTCGGCGAAGCGGGCCGCGTTCCAGAGCTTGGTGGCGAAGTTCCGGTAATCCTTGACCCGATCCTCCGACAGCTTGATGTCGCGGCCCTGGACGGCGAGCGCGCACAGCGTGAAGCGCAGGGCATCGGCCCCCATCTTCTCGATCAGGTCCAGGGGATCGACGACGTTGCCCTTGGACTTCGACATCTTCGCGCCTGACGCGTCCCGCACCAGGGTGTGCAGGTAAACCGTGTCGAAGGGCGCCCGGTCGGTGAGGTGCAGGCCCATCATCATCATCCGGGCGACCCAGAAGAACAGGATGTCCTTGCCCGTCACCAGGGTGTTGGTCGGGTAGAAGCGGGCGAGTTCCGGGGTCGCGTCGGGCCAGCCGAGCGTCGAGAACGGCCAGAGCGCCGAGGAGAACCACGTGTCCAGCACGTCCGCGTCGCGGATGAGCTCCACCGGCCGGCCGTGCTTCGCAGCGGCCTGGTCCAGCGCCTCATCCGCGCTCTCGGCGACGAAGATGCCGCCCGCCTCGTCGTACCAGACCGGGATCTGGTGGCCCCACCAGAGCTGGCGCGAGATGCACCAGGGCTCGATGTTGTTGAGCCACTGGAAGAAGGTTTTTTCGTAGTTCTCGGGGACGAACTTTGTCTGCCCGTCGCGCACGGCCTGGAGAGCGCGCTCGGCGAGCGGCTTGACGTTCACGTACCACTGGTCGGTGAGATACGGCTCGATGACGACGCCCGAGCGGTCGCCATGGGGCACCGCATGGGTGTTCGGCTCGACCGTGCGCAGGCGCTCGTGGGCCTCCATCAGGGCGACCACCACCTTGCGTGCCTGCGCCCGGTCGAGGCCGTGGAGCGCAAGGGCCTCCGGCTCGGGCGATGCGCCGTCGCAGAAGGCCGTGTTACCCTCGAGCAGCATCCGGCCCTCGGCGTCGAGGATATTGATCAGACCGAGATCGTGCCGACGGCCGACTTCAAAGTCGTTGAAGTCGTGGGCCGGTGTGATCTTGACCGCGCCGGTGCCCTTTTCGGGATCGGAATACGCGTCGGCGACGATCGGGATCAGCCTGCCGACCAGCGGCAGGCGCACGCGCTTGCCGACCAGCGCCGTGTAGCGCGCGTCCTCGGGATGGACCGCCACGCCGGTGTCGCCCAGCATCGTCTCGGGGCGGGTGGTGGCCACCGTGATGATGTCGCCGGTCTCGTGGCCGGCCTCGTCGACCACGGGGTAATCGAAGTGCCAGAGATGGCCCTTCACCTCGACCTGCTGGACTTCCAGGTCCGAGATCGCGGTCTGGAACTTCGGGTCCCAATTCACGAGGCGCTTGTCGCGGTAGATCAGGCCCTGCCGGTGCAGTTCCACGAAGGTCTTGAGCACGGCGCGGCTCAGGCCCTCGTCCATGGTGAAGCGCTCGCGCGACCAGTCGCAGGAGGCACCCAGCCGCTTCAGCTGATTGACGATGGCGCCGCCGGATTCCGCCTTCCAGGCCCAGACCTTCTCGACGAAGGCCGAACGGCCGATCTCCCGGCGTCCGGGCTCCTGAGCCTCGGCCATCCGACGCTCGACCACCATCTGGGTGGCGATGCCGGCATGGTCGGTCCCGGGCTGCCAGAGCACGTCCTTGCCGCGCATGCGCTCGAACCGGCAGAGCACGTCCTGCAGCGTGTTGTTGAGGGCGTGGCCCATATGCAGGGAGCCCGTCACGTTCGGCGGCGGGATCACGATGCAGTAAGGGCTCGCGCCGGCGCGCTCAGGCCGGCCGGCGCGGAAGGCGCCCGCCTCTTCCCAGGCGGCGGAGATCCGCGCCTCGACGGAGGCGGGCTCGAAGGTCTTATCCATCATCGCGGGTATGGGCGGGCGCTTGTCCAAACGGGGTTGGACCCGCTTTCGACCGTCGCGCCGCTTCCGTCAACACGCGGACGGCGCCCCGCGGGCGCCGTACCCAGGTGCACGGAGCCTCAGCGGCCGCGCGAGACCCGCTCGATCTCGGCGCGCACCAGCCGCTCGACCACGGCCGGCAGGTTGTCGTCGAGCCAGGACTTCAGCATCGGCCGGAGCATCTCCTTGACGAGATCCTCCAGGGTGCGGGCGTTCTGGGTGAGGACGGTGTGGGCGAGCAGGTTGAAGGCGCCGCTGACGCTGGCATCGGTCGCCGGCGAGACCAGGGCATCGGCCTCCGGCTCCGGCTCGCGCGGCCGCGCAGCCTGGACCGCCGGTTGCGGCGGCGCGGGCGGGGGCGGAGCGGGTGCTGCCATGACCGGCTCGGGTTCTGGTTCGACGGTCGGCGCATCGAAATCGATCGCGTCGAAATCGAGCGGCTCGGGCTCCGGTACGACAGCGCGGGGGCGCGCCACGGGCTCGGCGACCTCGGCGAGGTCGAGCACGTCGTCGGGCTCCGGTTCGGGTAGGGCTTCGGCGGGCTTGGCCGCCTGATCGTCGGCGATGATCCGCCGGATCGAGGCCAGGATCTCTTCCATCGAAGGCTCCTGCGCCTTATCGGCAGCCTTGTCCTGGAGTTTCGTGTCCGGGATCTTGGGGCTAGCTGCACTCATCGGCAGGCGCACTCGGCATGGGAGACTGGAACGCGACCCGATCGGGTCGATGTTCAATCAGTATTCCATGCCGTTTCGTTGCGGCAAGCGTGCTTTCACCACACTCCCCGTGGAAAAGACGTCAGCGCCCGTCCGGGGTGCGCAGGCCGAACCACAGGTCCTTGACCTGATCGTAGTGGACCTTGGCACTGTAGTACTCGACCGGCAGGGCGGTGAACCGGGCCGTCAGCTGTCCAATCGCCTGAACCACCCCGTAGGAGTAGATCACGCGATCGCGCTGGGCAACGATCAGGTTCACGCGAGAATTCAGCAACTCCTGCTGCGCGTTCAGCACGTCGAGGGTGGTACGCTGGCCGACGCGCGCTTCCTCGCGCACGCCGTTCAGCGCCACCTCGTTGGCTTGGACCTGCGCCTGGGCGGCGATGACCTGAGCCTTCGCAGCTTCGAGCCGGCCCCAGAAATCGACGATCTGCGCCCGGACCTGATCGCGAACCTGATCGACCTGGATGCGTGACTGTCCGACCGTCTCCTTGGCCTGCCGGATCTGAGCGTAGGTCTGGCCACCCTCGTAGATCGGGATGTTGAGCCGGCCGCCGACGAAGCCGACCAAGAAGCTCTGATTCGGGCCGTTCTGGTCGTAGAGCTGGTTGAGCGAGCCCTGCAGGCTGAGGTTCGGGGCCAGCTGGCCTTCGAGCACCTTCACCTGCGCTTCGGCGGCGTCGACGGCATGGATGGCCGACACGATCTGCGGATGCTCGCGCAGGCCGACTGCGATGGCCGCATCAAGGCTCGCCGGCACGAATCGATCCAGCGGCCGGCCGGGCGCGAGCTGGCGCGGCTCGACGCCGATGTTCTGCCGATAGATGCCGATGCTGGTGCGTAGCGCCGACTCGGCCGAGCTGACCTGGGAGCGGGCGCCAGCGAGGCGCGCCTCAGCCTGGGCGACGTCGGTCCGGGTCACCTCGCCGACGTTGAAGCGGTCCCGCGTCTGGCGGAGCTGCTCTTCAAGCACTTCGACGTTGTTGCGGTTCAGCTCCAGGGTCGCGGTATTGCTGAGCACATTCATATACGCCTGAACGGCATTATAAAGGACGGTCAGCTCCGTGTAGCGCAAGGTCTCGCGCTGGCTGTAAACGGTTGATTCTGCGCGCCGGGTCAGGTTGTCCGTCTGGAAGCCGTTGAAGATGGTCTGCGAGACGGTGATGCCGGCGCTGCTCGGAAGATAGGTCGTCCTGATCGTTCGGCGCGACCCGATTCCCTGGGAGACAACTTCCGTCTCGTTGCTCCCGACCGCGCCCGTGCTGCCGGACGAGGTCTGGCTACTCCCTGCGGTCGTCGAGCCCAGCGATCCCGAGCCAACAGATCCCGTTCCGGTCGTACCGGTCGAAACGCCGATCCCTGTTGATGACGTCCCGAGACTCGATGCGGCGCTGCCTCCCCCGAGGGAGGTGCCGGTGCTGGCCGTGGTCGCACCGGTACTGGCTGAGCCTGCCGCCGCGGAGACCGTGCTCGCGGAGCGGGTCTGGAGGTATTGGACGCCGATGGAGGCGGCGACATTGACCTGGGGCCGATATCCGGACTGCGCGATCGCGACGTTTTCGTCGACCGCGCGCACCCCTGCGCGGCTGGCGTTGAGGGTCGGATTACCCTGATAGGCTTTCGCGAGAGCGCTCTCCAGCGTCTCGGCGCTGGCAGGAGCCGCGACCGAGATCGCGAGTCCGGACGCCATCATTCCGATCGCGCGGAACGTGGAGCGACTCGCTGGCGGACGTCGTGTCACGATGAACAAGCCCTTCCGGCCTCTTCGGATCCGAGTATGTGCGGCGAAAACAGCCAAGTTCAGGCGGTCCGCAGGCATCCGATCAAGCCCACCCCACCGTCACGCTTAGCCCAAATTCCTTGCCGTGGCTTGCACCGACCGGTCGGATGCGTCGGAATCTGCGGGGGTTGGGGCATTCAGGTGACACGTCGTCCGGCCGTCCGCTATGGCTGAAGGGAGCGCTGAACGTGTGGATCGTCGGGGTTCGCAACGCCGAATATCCTGGAACGGACGATCGACCAGGCGCATCGCCGCGTCGGCAGCTAAGACGCACCGCGGGCGGCCGGTCATGGGAACGGCGATCCTTGAGTTTCCGTTGACCGACATGACACTCCTCAAGATCGTGCTGGGTTCTGCCGTCCTGTGCGCGGCACTTCTGTCCGTTCTGAGCTTCGCGCTCGGCCCGACCCATGACGTGCCCGCCCAGCCACCGGGCCTGACGGCGGCGGCAGTCCTGGCGACTGACGGCATGGGGCCGGACGGGCGGATGGTCCAATCCACCGGCGCGAAACCGCAACCCGGACGTATCATCGTCGGTGGCGCCGAGGATGCCCGGCCCGCGGGCTGAGACCCGGCGCAATCAGACGCGGTACTTGCCGTTGCGCTTCACGAGCACGCGGGTCCCGACCGGAACGCGCTCGTAGAGGTCGGCGATGTCCTCATTCAGCATCCGCACGCAACCCGACGAGAGTTGCTCGCCGATGCTCCAGGGCTCGTTGGTGCCGTGGATCCGGAACAGGATGTCGCGGTTGCCCTGGTAGAGGTACAGCGCGCGGGCGCCAAGGGGGTTGTCGAGGCCGCCCTTCCGGACCCGCGGCAGGTCCGGGTTCAGCGACACCATCGTGGTGGTCGGGCTCCAATCCGGCCAGACGCCCTTGCGGCCGACCCGGGCCTCGCCTTTCCAGGAGAAGCCGGCTTTGCCGACCCCGACGCCGTACTGCATGGCGGTTCCGTCGGCCTGCACCAGCACGAGCTGGCGCTTGTCGATGTCGACGACGATCGTCCCGGCCTGTTCAGGACCGTTGTAACTGACCTGCTGGCGGCGATACTTGGGATCCAGCCGCTGCGTATCGACCAGGGGAATGTCGAACGGCTTGTCGGCCTTCGCGCCGATGTACCACGCCGAATCGTCGTCCTGCGCGAGCTGCGCGGGTCGGGTCTGGCACGCCGCCATGGGCGCGATCGCCGCGAGGGCGAGCAGCACGCGCGCGCCCCGGATCCTGCGGCCCAGTGCCGGGCGCTGAAGCGCGTTCATCAGATACGTCATGCGGTGTCCGATCCTCCGGACATGCGTACCGACTCCCCGCCGGGGACGATGTAGCTTTTCCGCCGCAGCGCCCCGCGCCCGGCCGGCTGCCGCGGCCACGATTGCGCCCTAATTCAGATCGGCAGCCGAAGGTTGCCGTTGTCCACGCGGAGTGATCGATGCCCGAGACCCAGACACGTCCCGAAGAGACGGGGATCGTTCCGGCCGGGGTATTGAGCCCCGCGATCCATCTCGACCATTGCGTGATTCATGTGAGCGACTGGACGCGGTCGAATGCCTTCTACCGCGACGTCGTGGGCGCCGAGATCGTCGCGCGCGGCGACGGCTACGCCTATCGCTTCGGCGGGGTGCAGCTCAATTGCCACGGCCCCGGCGTCAACCCGAAGATGGTGGCGGCCCAACCGGTGATGCCCGGCAACAGCGACCTGTGCTTCCGATGGTCCGGGTCCATCGCGGAGGCGATCGCGCATCTCGATGGACTGGCCGTCCCCGTGGAACTCGGACCCGTCGAGACGTTCGGAGCCGCAGGCGCCGGCATCAGCGTCTACTTCCGCGACCCAGACGGATCCCTCCTGGAGTTCATCACCTATCCGGCCCCGTGATGCCGCCTAACCACGGCTCTCAGCCAGCGCCTGGTTGGTCTGTTCCAGGCGCAGGGCCAACACGCGCATCAGGGCGATACTGATCTGTGGAAATTGTGCCAGCAATTCCAGGAACACCCCGCGGTCGATGCGCAGGGCCGTCACGGCGGTTTCGGCGGTCACGGTGGCCGAGCGGGGCTGCTCGGCAAGGATGCCCATCTCGCCCACCAGGGCGTCCTGGCCGAGGAGCGCCAACCGCACCGGGCCGGCGGGACCATCGATACTGACCTCCGCGGTTCCCTTCAGGATCACGTAGGCTGCATCCGCCACGTCGCCGCGGGCGAAGAAGCGTTGCCCGGGCTCGAAATGCACCCGCTCGCTGGTGAAGGCCAGGAGCTTCAGCCGCGCCGGCTCGACCTCGCGGAAGAGCGGCACCTGCTTCAGGGAGGAAACCTCGGTGTCGAGGGTCATGCGGTGGCTCCGCGTCGGGTCCGACGCCCAGGACGGCGGGGCCGGACGGGCTCGTACATCCATGCGGTTCATCGGACGCTTGTCCAGCCCTGCCCGGCTTTTCGGCCACGCGGCCGTGATCGCCAGCGCCGTCCTTCTGGCGACCGCGCCGGCCCGCGCCCGCTTGGTCCAGGCCGACCTAGCCCGCGTCGCGGTGACGCCACAGCCCGGCGCGCGGGTACCGCTCGACCTGGGGGCCATAGATGCGCAGACGGGACAGGCTGTGACGCTTGGGACCGTCATCGCTGGCCGACCAGTCCTATTGCTGCCCGTGGACTACACCTGCAGCAACGTCTGCGATCCCATGGTGTCGATGTCGGCGGCTGCCCTGGCGGCGACCGGCCTCTCGGCAAAGGATTACGCCTTGGTGCTGGTCGGCATCGATCCCCGTGATGATGCCGCGTCCGCGCGCGGCATGCTGGCGAAAACGCTGGGCGAGCAGGCCGCGATCGTGAAACCCCGGGCGCTGATCGTCACGGATGCGGCGTTGGGTCGCCTGACGGCTTCACTCGGCTACACGGCGGTCTACGACGCCGGAACCGACAGCTTCGCCCATCCGGCGGCCGCCGTGCTGCTCGCCGGCGACGGGCAGGTGTCGCGCATACTCTCACCCCTGGCACTGACCGGGCGCGACCTCCGCTTGGCCCTGACCGAGGCCGGCGACGGCCGTGTCGGCGGCTTAGCCGACCGCCTCGCCCTGCTCTGCTACGGTTACGACGCTGCCCGGGGTCTCTACACGCCCCTGATCCAGCGCATCCTCATCGTGGCGGGCCTCGCGACGATCCTGGCGATCGGCGGTCTCGTCTTCGGGTTGACCCGCCTCGCGCGGAGGCGGGCCGCCTGACGGCACCGCGGTTCAGCGTTTGGTCGACAGCCCATGCTCGCCCGGCGACGGCCTGTCACGCTTGGGGCTCGCATTGAGATGCGGCGAGTCGACCGGCTCGTCCCGGGTGGTCGGCGTCGCGGAATCCTCCGGTGCGGGCATCGGCGGCAGGGGTGGCGTGTTGGGGTGCGGCGTCGCGGCGCCGACCGCGGCCTCCTTCACCATGTTGCGGTTCGTCATGCAGCCCAATCCTCTTCCTGATGGTTCGCCGGGACAGATCGCGCGGGCTTAGCGGGGGCCGTTCACCGCACCGTCAAGGCATCCGCCGCCTGCCGCACCTGCATTTCTGCAGGTCATCCGACCACCAACGCGGCGGACACGAGGCCGGTTGCTGCCAAGCTTGACTGTGGGAAACTTGGCCACGTCTGCGCACAGGAACCTTGGTTATTGCTGAAGGTTGTTGCGAGGTGAAGCGAAGCCTGAGGAGGAACTGATGGCATCCGGAAATTCGACCTCGAAGCGGGGCTTTGCCTCGATGGATCTGGAGCGGCAGCGCGAGATCGCCAGCAAGGGTGGCCGCAGCGTGCCCGCGGAGAAGCGCTCCTTCTCGCAGGATCGCGAGCTCGCCTCGTCCGCCGGACGCAAGGGTGGCCAGTCGACGGGTACCGGCCGCGGCGAGTGAGATTAGACGGTAATATTCGTGCGTAGCGGCGCCGTGTCCAAGAGACCGGCGCCGTTTTCATTTGGTCTTCGAGGTCCGCCTCACAACCCTTCGCACCAACGCATAGAGGCCCCACCGCGCGGCAGGGCCTTTTAACAACACGACGCGTTCGGAATTAAGAGATGCAGCGGCCGGGGGTCATCCGTCGCGCCTCAGGTCCGACGAGGGAACTGAGCGCAGTCTCGCAACCCTCCCGCACGAACCGACGGCCAGGCTGCTTGAGTACCGGCTTGATGCCGGGATCCTGTGCGTCGCTCGCCACCGGTGTTGCGGAACCGCCGATCCGCTGCACACCCGCGATCCGCGTAGGACTGATCGCCAGCGAAACCGGGCGCATGCCCGGCAGCGGCGCCGGGGCAAGCTGGGCAACCGGAACCGGCGGCATCCAATGATCGGCTGTCTCGCGGACGACGGGCTGGACCAGAACGGTCAGGAGTGCAGCGGGAGCACTGACACCCAGGATGAAACCAGACCGCAGCATAGTCTCAACCTCGTCGTGGGAGCTTGACAGGATGTTTCAACAACGCGGTCCGCTTTCGCAGGTTCCTAAACTGCCGCGCGCCTTGAACCACTGAGTATTCGACCCCACCGCGGAGGTTGGTGCGGCGGCGCACGCCCGCTATCCACAACCGTCCCCTGTGCTCTCAATGCAACGCTCGCCAACAAAGTGCGCCTCTTGGAACCTCCTGCGGCGGCGGTCGTTCTATCTGGACCCGGCCATCTGGTCCTCCCCGCATTCCCCTTGTGCATCGGCCGGAACCTCATCGACGGGCTGGAGCCTTCTCCGGCCCGTTTTTTTGTGCGCTGCGCAGGAATGGACCGGGCAACAAAAAACCCCGGCTCGCGCCGGGGCTCATGACGTGATGGCTTTCTCGACCGCGGCGATGAACCGCGGCGGTGCCTTCGGACGAAGCCTCAGGCGGTCTTGGCCTCCCGCCGGCGGGCCGTCTGCTGGAAGAACAGCGCTTGGCTGATCACCGCGGATACGTTCGCGGGCTGGAACGGCTTGGCGATGAGGAAGGCCGGCTCGGGCCGCTCACCCGTGAGGAAGCGCTCTGGATAGGCCGTGATGAAGATCACCGGCACCTCGAAGGTCTTCAGGAGGTCGTTGACGGCGTCGAGGCCCGACGAACCGTCGGCGAGCTGAATGTCAGCCAGAATCAGCCCGGGGCGCTTGCCGCCCTCGCCGGCGATCTTGATCGCCTCGGTCCGGGTCCGGGCGACACCGATGACGTTGTGGCCGAGACCCTCGACGAGCGCCTCGAGATCCATGGCGATCAGCGGCTCGTCCTCGATGATGAGGATCTCGGTTGCCATGTCGGCGGCGAGCTCGCGCCCAGCCTCGTCCACGAGATCGCGGACCTCCGAGACGTCCACCCCCAGGATGATGGCGGCGTCCTCCTCGGAGAACCCTTCCAGACAGGAGAGCAGGAACGCCTGCCGCGGCAGCGGCGTGATCTGGCCGAGGCGGACCTCGGCGGGAAGGTCGTGCTGAACCTGCTCGCTGCGGCCGTTCACCGAGAGCGAGTTCCAGATCCGGGTGAAGACCCGGAACAGGTCCGCCTTGATGTTGGTGCTCCGGCCCAGCGTATCCGGTTCGTTGACGAGGGTCTCCAGGGTGGCGGCGACATACGCGTCACCCGCCACTTGGCTCCCCGTGAGCGCGCGCGCGTAGCGGCGCAGGTACGGCAGGTGCTGTACCACGAGTTGCGATGTCGACATTCGATCCCCTGTGCCTCGCCGTGTTTCCCGGCCACGATACCTCGGTCCACGACCGAAGACATGCCGGGGCCGGCTTTCTATCCTGCGCAGCTACCGCCCAACGCGGAGGGCGGCACTCCGTTCCACCTCCCGGCGGAACCGATCCCAGCGCGCAGGCGTTGCTGCCGCAGCCATGGCGTATGTCGAGCCGCAGCACAATGTGGCCGGGCCAAGTTTGGCAACAAGGGGCATGTGGATGGTTGATCAGGGAAAGGGGGCAGGTCTTCGCGTGCACGGACCGCACGGAAGTACTGCTTCGGATCACCAGACGCACGAGGCGGACAGTGGTGCCGGGCCATCCGAACCCACATCCCGCGCAGTGGGACGTGGCGGTCTCAGCGAGCAGACCCGGAACCGCCTCGCCATGCAGTTGCGGGCCATGTACGACACCGTGACCCAGCAACCCGTACCCGACCGGTTCGCCGAACTTATCGCCAAGCTCGACAGCAACGAACGCGGCAAGTGAGATTCGCGATTGCCACGATGTGTGGCCGCAGGGTCGCCCTCGGTCCGGGCACAACAAAAAGCCGTCGCATCGGGCGACGGCTTCCTGGGCTTCGAACCGCCAGCCCCGCGACAGGGCTGGCTGCTCTCAACAACCCGCTAAAGGGTCGGCGAACGACCGCGCATCAGGCCGATGACGGCCGAGATCGCGAACAGGACAATCGCCACGAAGAACACCAGCTTGGCGGCTTCCATTGCCGTGCCGGCAATGCCACCGAAGCCGAGCAGCGCAGCCACGAGGGCAACCACGAGGAAAGTTACGGCCCAACCGAGCATCGATCGTATCCTTCGAAAGTATCAACGCGGGCGGGCCGCGTCGTTCTGAACACGAAAACGCCAAGGTTTTGCTCTGGTTCCGCCGGGTTGACAAAGTCCGATGTGGACTGCGCGGGCGCGTCGTCCGGGCGCGACGATCAGCGACGGAACGGGACGAGGTCGGTAGCGTTCGAAGATAGGTTCTCACGTTCGATTCGGGATCCGTGATGCTGCAATCTGTCAAGAACGTCGTCCGGGTGAAGGTCGCCGCGCTGCGGGCGCGTGTGGCGGCGGCCGGCGATGCTGCGCGCGCCGCGGTAATCGGGCTCGTTGCGGCCCCCACCCCCGCCCTCGTGCCAGTTCGCGTACGCAACCGGCGGACCGGCCGGCTCGGCTGAAGGCCCAGAGGCGAAGCGGGGTCGGACGCTCCGGGACGAACCCGGTGCTGGGGCGTGAACCATAGCCCGAAGATTGCGGCCCCACGCAGTTGCAACGCCCCTGGTCGCGGTTCAAGAACCGCCGAACCAACGTGCGGGGCTGCGATGGCGGACGGGGACGAGAGCAGCCTGACCCTAGACCCAACAATGCCTGCGCCCGGCCGGCTGGAAACGGTCGGTCCGTTGATCCGCCGCAGGGTCGCGCCGAACGGCGGTCCCTTCACGGCAACCGGGACCTGCACCTACGTGATCGGGACCGATCAGGTCGCGGTCATCGATCCCGGGCCGGATGATCCGGCCCATATCGACGCTTTGCTCAGCGACCTGACCGGCGAACGGATCGCGGCCGTCGTCGTGACGCACACCCATCGGGACCACTCACCGGGCGCACGGCTTCTTGCCGCGCGCACAGGTGCACCAATCGTCGGATGCGGACCGCATCGGGCGGCCCGAGCGCTTGCCGAGAACGAGGTTCCGCTGCTCGACGCCAGCGCTGACCGCGCCCACGCCCCGGACCGCGTCCTGACGGAGGGGGACGTCGTCTCGGGACCGGGCTGGACGCTGGTGGCCTTGGAGACCCCCGGCCACACCATGAATCATCTCGCGTTCGCCCTGCCGGAGACGCAGGCCCTGTTCTCGGGCGATCACGTCATGGCGTGGTCGACCACCATCGTAGCGCCGCCGGATGGCGCGATGCAGGCCTATATGGCCTCCCTGGAGAAGCTCCGGGGGCGCGACGAGAGGATCTACTGGCCGGGCCACGGTGGGCCGGTCCGCGAGCCGGCGCGGTTCCTCCGTGGGCTGGCATGCCACCGTCGCCAGCGCGAGGCCGCGATCCGCGCGCGGCTCACCAGAGGCGACACGGGCATCGCGCACATCGTCGCTGCGATCTATCAGGGGCTCGATCCGCGCCTGCGCGGCGCAGCGGCGCTGTCGGTCTTCGCCCATCTGGAGGATCTGGTCGACCGCGGGCTGGTGGCGAGCGATGGGGCGCCGCGGCTCGACGGCACCTACAGGCCGGCCTGAACTCCCCCTAGTCAGATCACTTCAGCGCCAGGGCGAGGTTGGCCACATCGTCGAGGTACGTGCGGATCCGGTCGGCGTTGCCGCCGAAATCGCGCCCGCCGATCCGGGACGCCGAGCGCATGTCGATCCGCGCCCCGTCGGCGCGTGGCCGGATGCGGACCGTGACGTCGTCGGGCAGGTTTAGGAGGAGACCCCGCGCCACGGCCTCGATCCGGCCGTTGCCGGCGCGGCCGCCCGGCCGGATTGCCTCCACGATCTGCCAATGGCGCTTGAGAGCGGCCTGACGGGCCAGCTCGAACGCCTCATCGGCACCGATATCGAGGGTCAGCGGCGCAATCTGGGGATAGGCCCCCCGCTGGCGCTCGCGCAGGCCAGCGCCCGGATCGGGGGGATAGCGACCACCGCGCGCCGCGAATGCCGCGCGCGAGCGCGAGAAGGCGGGCGGATTGTCGATGTCTGTGGTGATGTCCGACAGGGCCGGCAGCCGCAGGCCACGCAGGCCCCGGTAGGCGGGGTAGCCCAGCACCAGGAGCGCCAGGATCAGCCCGCCCAAGGCGGCGCCGAGACCGCGCGCGCCTTCGCGCCAGACCCGCACGAAAGCGAAGACAGCCGCCATGATCGCCGCCAGCGCAACGCTGAGCCCGGCGAGGAGGGCGATGAGCGCAGCATCCGTATCGGCGCGCGGATCGCGGACCAGGATCAGAGCGATCCCGGTGGCGACCACGGAGAACACGGCGAGCCAGCGGGCCAGCGGCCCGGCCCGGGTGACGGGTTCCTCGATCAGCAGGCGGCGCATGGCACTCATGGATGGGCTTCCAGCCGCGATCCTAAGCAGACTTGCGTTGGCAGGCCAACGCTACGTCCGCTGAGGCGCCCGGTGGGTCGCGGGCTTTCATCGGGAGGCCAGCGGCCGTTTTCACGAACCGCGCGCGTGACTTGGCCGCCCGCGACACCATCACGGGGCCGCCCGTGCGGACGCGAAGTCACGGTGCGTAAGCGCGGGCATTCACCGGCAGGCCCTGCGGAGCGGCGGTCGAAGGCTGCAGGTCAGGCGGGCCGAAGGTCTCCGGCGCCCCCGCCTCCCCCGCCCCTGCGGCCGGGTCCGAGACTTCGACATGGGCGGCGGTCCGGGGGACCAGGGCATCCCAGGGACCCGACACCTCGAACAGGAGGCCGCGGGACGGATCGGCCGGGCTGCGCAGGGCGAGATCGCCCTTGAGATCGAGCCGCCGTTCTGGGAGGGACACGTGCCCCTGCACGCTTGCGCCGACGCCCGGGCCGACCAGGCCCGACTCGACGATCTCGCCGAGTCCTTCGGTGAAGCGCAGGGTCACGGCGGCGCGGTCGATCGCGGTCCAGCCGTTGCGCCGGGCGAGCGACCCGGGGGCCACGGCGCCATTACGGTGAACGACATCGACGAGATCGAGCCCGGCAATCCCCCCGCCCGCCATGGTGAGCGCCGCGCGGCCACCGAGGTGCGCGAGCAGGGCCGCGGTATCGCGGGCGCGCGCCTCGACGTTGAACTGCCCCTGCGCCGGGCCGACCAGCCAACGCGCGCCGCCGCCGATTCCGCCCAGCAGGCGTCCGAGATCGACCCGGTCGAGGCTGCCTTGAAGGCGCATCTCCGTCTCGTCCGGATCGGCGCCGCTGGCGAGCGTCACACGTCCCTTGATCAGGCCGTCCTCGATCCGCGCCCGGTTGACTGCGATCTCGACGGCCGCATCCCGCACCAGAACGCTCGCCGCCAGATCCTGCACGTGAACCGATCCGACCTGGCCAGCCGCCGCCGAGAGGCGCAGGTCCAGATCGCCTTGCGTGACCGGCGCGAGGGCCAGCGGCACCGGGTCACGTCCGAGGAGCCGGGCGGCATCCTCCGCGAGCGGTGCGAGATCGAGGGTCTCGGCAGCGAGCGTCGCCTGCACCGAGAGGCGCGGCGCCTCGCCGGGGCTGAACACGACGGCCCCCGCACCCTCCAGCACGTTCTGGCCGACCCCGACGCGCAGGCGCGTCCAGGATACGGACCGGTCCGCTGTCTCGAAGAGACCGGTGAGCGAGAAGCTCCCGGCGAGCGGCGACAGGGGGACGTGCCAGCCGAACCAGGCCAGGCTCTCCGGCAGGGATCGTGTCTCGATGCGCATCTGACCGGCCAGGACGGGCCATGGTGCTCCCGATACGGCCGTTTCCATCGAACCGTCGACCGCGAGGCTGCCCTTCGGCCACGTCACATCGCCGGTGACCGGGCTGCGCCGGCCGAGGACGACGTCGTTCGGGCGGACATGCGCGACCGTGATCCGCGTCGGAACGTCCCGCCATGTCAGGCGGGCGCTGCCCTCGGCGGACGCGCTCCAGGACGGCCAGGAGACGTCGAGGTCGATGTCCCGGGCCGTGCCATCCCCGGTGCGGCCGCCGCTCACGATGAGCCGCGTGGGATGCCCCGTCTCCCCGGATCGAACCCGCGCGGCAAGGCGCGCGAGAACACCGCTCCAATCGGCGGCATGCCCGGACAGGACTCCCCCCGCGAGGTGCAGGCCGCCGGCCGCCGCGCGACCGGCGATAAGACTGAGGGGATCGAGGTCGATGCCGAGGCGCGCCTCGTCCACCAGGGGCGGGCCACCGCCCTCACCCGTGATACGCACGCGCTCGAAGGTGAGCCTGGGCAGGGGCAGCGGCGTCAGACTGGCCGGGCCCTGGACGTTCAGGGTGAGACCATAATCGCTGAGGGCGCGGCCGACGAAGGCCCCCGCCCGGCCGCCATCGACCGGCCAGTCGTGCAGGCCGAGCCCGACGCCGATCAGGCAGACTGGAGCGAGGAGGACGAACGGGCGACGCAGCGACATCTTACTCTGAACGGGACCGCGGATGCGGCCGGAGCCGGGTGCCGCATCGGCCCCAGGGCCGCCACGACCCGACAGGGACTGCATGTCGAGGTGGCTTTTTAGCGTCCACGGCCGGATTTGTCTGCTGTCCTTGCGTATGGAGTCGCCGCGGCGGGCGTGGAACCGGCGTTACGGATCGCCCAGGAGCGTACGGGCTCTCGCGGCGCAGCACTGGATTTCGCTTCCGGAATCAGGAACAGCAGGCGCGAGGAAACGCGCATCGCGGACGCGGCCTGGGTGCGGCCGGCGGTGAAAGGAAGTTCGATGAAGAAGGTCTACACGGATGCCGCCGCGGCGCTCGCCGGCCTCCTGCACGACGACATGATGATCATGTGCGGCGGCTTCGGGCTGTGCGGCATCCCCGACGAGCTGATCGAGGCGGTCCGCCTTTCGGGCGTCAAGGGCCTGACGGTCGTGTCGAACAATGCCGGCATCGACGGCGTCGGCCTCGGCAAGCTCCTCGACACCCGGCAGGTCGCCAAGATGATCTCGTCCTATGTCGGTGAAAACAAGGAGTTCGCCCGCCAGTATCTCGGCGGCGAGTTGGAGATCGAGTTCAACCCGCAGGGCACGCTCGCCGAGCGGATCCGCGCCGGCGGCGCCGGCATCCCGGCCTTCTTCACCAAGACCGGCGTCGGCACCAAGGTCGCCGAAGGCAAGGAGGTGCGGGAGTTCGACGGCGAGCAGTACGTGATGGAGCGCGGCCTGTTCGCCGACCTCGCCCTGGTCCACGCCCATACCGGGGACACCGAGGGCAACCTGCGCTACCGGATGACCGCGCGCAACTTCAACCCGATGATGGCGACCGCCGCCAAGATGACGGTGGCGCAGGTCGAGCACCTCGTGAAGCCGGGCGAGATCGACCCGGACACGATCCACACCCCCGGCATCTTCGTGAAGCGGATCATCGACGTGGGCGTGCGCGACAAGCGCATCGAGCAGCGCACCACGCGCAAGCGCGGCGACAGCACCCCGGCCGCGGCGGCCGGCGGCGGCACCCACTGATCGAGGGAAGAGGAGACCCCCATGGCCTGGACCCGCGAGCAGATGGCGGCGCGCGCCGCCAAGGAGCTGGAAGACGGCTTCTACGTGAACCTCGGCATCGGCATCCCGACGCTGGTGTCGAACTACATTCCGGACGGCATGTCGGTGCAGCTGCAATCTGAGAACGGCATGCTCGGCATGGGTCCCTTCCCGTACGAGGGCGACGAGGACCCGGACCTGATCAACGCCGGCAAGCAGACCATCACGGCGCTGCCGACGACGAGCTACTTCTCCTCGTCTGATTCCTTCGGGATGATCCGCGGCGGGCACATCAACCTGTCCATCCTCGGCGCCATGCAGGTGGCGGGCAACGGCGACCTCGCCAACTGGATGATCCCCGGCAAGATGGTGAAGGGGATGGGCGGCGCCATGGACCTCGTGGCGGGCGTGAAGCGCGTCGTCGTGGTGATGGAGCACGTCGCCAAGAACAAGGACGGCACCGAGAGCCCGAAGCTGCTCAAGGCCTGCGACCTGCCGCTCACCGGCACCCAGGTGGTCGATCTCGTGATCACCGATCTCGGCGTGTTCGAGATCGACAAGAAGGGCGACGGCGGCATGACGCTCATCGAGCTCGCCGACGGCGTCACCGAGGACGAGATCCGCAAGAAGACCGAGGCGGACTTTTCGGTGGCCCTGAAGGCCTGACACGCGGATGCCCGGCGCGCTCGCCGGGCAGTTTCAACCTGTGCGGCCCGCCGACGGACTCCGTCGCGCGGGCCGTTTCGTCTTACATGGGCGGGGTCAGGCCGTCCTTGCCGACCGCCACCAGCTTGCCCTCGGCCTTGCTGCCGTCCTTCGCGACGACCGCGAAGATCTTGGAGCCGGGGGTCACGATCGCCTTGTCGGCCGGCTGGAAGGCGACGATCGGCGCCGAGGACGGCACCACGATCTCCTTGGAGCCATCCTTGCCGTAGCTCACCGTCAGGGTGCGCTCGCCGCCGGAAGCCGCCTTGTCGGCCTTCACGGTGCCGTTGGTCATCGCGCTCTTGACCTTCGGGGCGTTCGACGATTCGGCCTTCACGGTGCCGTTCGTCATCGCGCTCTTCACCTTGGCGCCGGCGCCCGCGGTCTGGTCGGTGATCGAATCCCAGCCGTAATGGCCCTCGCCGGTGCCGCGCATCGACTCGGGGAAGAGCACGACCTCCAGGGCCGTCATCGGGTTCTCGCCCTTGGTGGCGGTGCCGATGAAGACGCCGTCCTTGATCTGGTCCAGGCTCGACGGGACCACCCAGGCGAACTTGGCGCCGCTCACGTCGACGGTTTCGGACTTGCCGTCGTCGGTCTTGATCGTGACCGTGTTCCCGTCGGCCTTGTCGACAGTGCCGCGGACGCGCTCGACCTGCGCGGCAAAGGCCGCGCTCGACAGGAGAGCCGTCAGGCCGGCGGCGGCGAGAGTCTTGCTGAGGTGCTTCATCGGGATCCCATCCAGGATGCAGGAGCCGGGTTATGGGGCGCCGCGTGCGTCAAACAAGGTTGCGCGCAAGTGAAACGCTCCGGCATGGGCAACAAAAAAGGCGGCGCCGATCCGGCGCCGCCTCGAACGCATCAGTGGGCGACCAGAAAGCCGCCCGGGAGGATCAGGCTGCGAGCGAGCGCAGCACGTAGGGCAGGATGCCGCCGTTGCGGAAGTATTCCAGCTCGTCGAGCGTATCGATGCGGCAGGTCAGCGGGACCTGCTTCACCGAGCCGTCGGCGGACTTGATCTCCGCGGTGAGCGTCTGGCGCGGCTTCAGCTCGCCGGCCAGCCCCTTGATGGTGACGGTCTCGTCACCCTTCAGGCCGAGCGAGGCCCAGGAGGTCTCGCCCTGGAAGACCAGCGGCACCACGCCCATGCCGACGAGATTCGAGCGGTGGATGCGCTCGAAGCTTTCGGCCACCACGGCGCGGACGCCCAGCAGCTTCGTGCCCTTCGCGGCCCAGTCGCGCGACGAGCCGGTGCCGTATTCCTTGCCGGCGAAGATGACGAGCGGCGTGTGCTGCTCGGCATATTTCTGCGCCGCGTCGTAGATGAACATCTTCTCGCCCGAGGGCTGGAAGAGCGTCCACCCGCCCTCGACCACGTTGCCCGTCTCGTCCCGCACCATCTGGTTCTTGATGCGGATGTTGGCGAAGGTGCCCCGCATCATCACCTCGTGGTTGCCGCGCCGCGTGCCGTACTGGTTGAAGTCCTGCACGCGGACCTGATGCGATTGCAGGTAGGCACCGGCCGGCGAGGCCGCCCGGATGTTGCCCGCCGGCGAGATGTGGTCGGTCGTGATCGAGTCGAGGAACAGGCCGAGGATCCGGGCGTCCGCGATGTCCTCCACCGGCTTCGGGGTCTTCTCCATGCCGACGAAGTAAGGCGGGTTCTGCACGTAGGTGGAGCCCGGGTTCCACGCGAAGGTCTCGGCCTCGGTGACCTCGACATCCTTCCAGTTCTGGTCGCCGCCGAACACGTCGGCATAGCGGGACTTGAACAGCGCCGAGGTGATGTTCTCCTCGATGAACTGCTGGACCTCGGCCGAGGACGGCCAAATATCCTTCAGATAGACGGGCTTGCCGTCGGCATCGTGGCCCAGCGGCTCGGTGGTGATGTCGATCTGCATCGAGCCGGCCAGCGCGTAGGCCACCACCAGCGGCGGCGAGGCCAGGTAGTTCGCCCGAACGTCGGGGTTCACGCGGCCCTCGAAGTTGCGGTTGCCCGAGAGCACCGCCGCGGCCACGACGTCGTTATCGTTGATCGCCTTGGAGATCGCCTCCGGCAGCGGGCCGGAATTGCCGATGCAGGTCGTGCAGCCGAAGCCCACGAGGTTGAAGCCGAGGGCGTCGAGCGGCTCCTGAAGGCCAGACTTTTCCAGGTACTCGCCGACCACCTGCGAGCCGGGGGCCAGGGAGGTCTTCACCCACGGCTTGGAGCGAAGGCCCTTGGCGACGGCGTTGCGGGCGAGCAGCCCAGCGCCGATCATCACCGAGGGGTTCGACGTGTTGGTGCAGCTCGTGATCGCGGCGATCACCACGTCGCCGTGCCCGATGTCGAAGTTCGTGCCCTCGACGGGGTAGCGGCGGGCGAGGTCGGCGGCCTTCTTGAACTCGGTCTCCATGGACCCGGCGAAGCCGGACTTGGCGCCGTCGAGCAGAACCCGGTCCTGCGGGCGCTTCGGGCCGGCGAGCGAGGGCCGGACCTCGCCCATGTCGAGTTCCAGCGTGTCGGTGAAGGCCGGGTCGGGGGTCTGGGCGTCGCGCCACATGCCCTGCGCCTTGGCGTAGGCCTCGACCAGGGCGATGCGGTCGTCGGAGCGGCCGGTGACCTTCAGGAAGTCGATGGTCTTCTGGTCGACCGGGAAGAAGCCGCAGGTCGCGCCGTATTCCGGCGCCATGTTGGAGATCGTGGCCCGGTCGGCGACCGCCATGTCGTCGAGGCCGGGGCCGTAGAACTCCACGAACTTGCCGACCACGCCCTTCTTGCGCAGCATCTGGGTGACGGTGAGCACGAGGTCGGTGGCGGTCGTGCCCTCGGGCAGCTTGCCCGACAGCTTGAAGCCCACGACCTCGGGGATCAGCATCGAGAGCGGCTGGCCGAGCATGGCCGCCTCGGCCTCGATGCCGCCCACGCCCCAGCCCAGCACCGCCATGCCGTTGACCATGGTGGTGTGCGAATCGGTGCCGACGAGCGAATCCGGATAGGCCACGTCGGACCCGTCCTCGGACTTCGTCCAGACGGTCTGCGACAGGTATTCCAGGTTCACCTGGTGGCAGATGCCGGTGCCCGGAGGCACCACCGAGAAGTTGTCGAAGGCCGACTGGCCCCACTTCAGGAAGGTGTAGCGCTCGCCGTTGCGCTCGTATTCGAGGGCGACGTTGTCGGCCAGGGCCTTCGGGGTACCGAACTCGTCAACGATCACCGAGTGGTCGATGACGAGATCCACCGGCACCAGCGGGTTGATCTTCTGCGGGTCGCCGCCGAGCGCCACCATGGCGTCGCGCATGGCCGCGAGATCGACCACCGCCGGCACGCCGGTGAAGTCCTGCATCAGCACGCGCGAGGGGCGGAACGCGATCTCGACCTCGGCCTTGCCCTTCTGGTCGAGCCAGCCGACGGCGGCCTCGATATCGCCCTTCTTGACCGAGCGGTCATCCTCGTAGCGCAGCAGGTTCTCGAGGATCACCTTCATCGAGAAGGGCAGCGCTGCGGCGGAGGCGAGGCCGTTCTTCTCGGCCTCGGGAATGGAATAGTAGGTGTAGGCCTTGCCGCCGGCTTGGAGCGTCTGGCGGGCCTTGAAGCTGTCGAGTGAGGGCACGGCTGGTTCTATCCTCGCTGCGGTTGTCGAACACGCACAGGCAAGACCTGCGCTACGAAGTTGTGTTCGGCCTGTGTAGCGCCCGACGGGCGCGCGCCGCCCCGGGAGTGCCCGGGCAGGAGACGATGCGCGGGGGCGATTTGGACGCCCGTAGAGCCGCGCGGCGCAGCCAAGCGAGGATATAGAACGTTTCGAATCTGGCCGCTACCGGGTCGCGATGACAGGCGCGTTGTCCTGTCGGGGATGCAGGGTTGCGGGCTCGCGCATCCCCCTTCCCCGCGGAGGGAGGAATGCGCAGCCGGCCGGAGGTCACCCCTCCCCGGGGACTCCGGCCTTCGACAGCGCCTTCAGCCGATTCGGCTCCGCGGCAGCCTTGCGTAGGGAGGCGACGTTGGCGGCGGCCTCTGCGGGGCTCATGTCCCGACGCAGGATCGCCTCGGCATCGGCGGTACGGCCCTTCAGCCCCAGCACCAGAGCGAGATTCGCCCGCACCCGGGCGTCGGCGCCGGGCTGCTCGGCGGCGAGCCGAAGGGTCTGCTCGGCTTGGTCGAGGTTGCGCGACAGCGCGTAGGACAGGCCGAGGTTGGACAGCAGCGAGGGCTCGTTCGGCCGGATTTTCAGGGCCGCCTCGTAGAACCCTTGCGCGCGCACCTGATCGCCGAGCTGCGCCGAGGCCGAACCCTGCGCCGACAGGATGCGCCAATCGGGCGCGGCCGGGGAATGGGCGTTGGCGAGCACGTCGATCGCCTCGCGGTAGCGGCCGAGCTCGACCAGCGACTTGCCATAGGCGCCGAGCAGGAACGTGTCCTTCGGGTTGCGCAGGGCCGCCTGCTGGAGCACCGCCGAGGCTTGGCTGATCTGGTCGTTGGCCCGGAGCGCGCGGGCATACGCGACCGCGGCGCGGCCATCGTCGGGATTGGCGTTGAAGCGCTCGGCCAGGGCTTCGATGTTCTGGCGCGATGCGGCCGGGCGGTCCCCGATTGAACCGGTCGTCTCGGGGCCGGAGGTGTTGCAGCCGGCCAGACCCAGCGCCAGCAGGGCGGCAGTCAGGATGGCCCGGCGTCCGGCGGGAATTTCGGCGCGGGCGGTCCGGATCAGGGCGGTCATCATGGTTTGCGGCGCCTCCGGGCGGGCCGAGGGCTCAGGCCTGTGCTTCACCCCTCCGGCCGGCCGGTGATAGAGCGTTAACCCTAATCACCGGTTAAGCCCTCCAGCGCGCAAGAGGCCCATGACCCAGGCCGAGACCAAGCCGACGACCCCCGCCCTCCTGACCGCCGACGCGCACTGCGTGCCGGTGACGCTCGTCACCACCGGATCCTGGAGCGACGTGCAACCCGCCCTGGACCCAAGCCAGCGGCGCTTCGCGGAGGCGCTCGGGTTCAAGCCGAAGGCCGGGAGCCTCGCCCTCTTGCCCGGCCCGGATGGCGGGCTGGCCCGGGTGCTGTTCGGCCTCGGCGACATGGAGGCGGGGACTTACGACCGGTTGCTCGTCGGCAAGCTCCCGGGGCTGCTGCCGGAGGGGAGCTACCGCCTGGAGCACGCCACCGATCCGGCCGAGGCCGCCCTGGCCTGGCTGATGGGCAGCTACCGCTTCGGCCGCTACCGCGCCGGGAACGGCACGAAGGCGCGGCTCGCGGCGCCGATGGGCATCGATGCCGCCGAGGTCGAGCGAATCGCCGCCGCCGTGGCGTTCGGCCGCGACCTGATCAACACGCCCGCCAACGACATGGGCCCGGCCGAGATCGAGGCCGCAGCCCGGTCGCTCGCCGAATGTCACGGCGCCACGATCGCGGTCACGGACGGCGAGGCGCTCACCCGGGAGTTTCCCCTGATCCACGCGGTCGGCGCCGCCTCGCCCCGGGCACCGCGCCTCATCGACCTGACCTGGGGGCCGGAAGACGCATCGCGCGTGACCCTCGTCGGCAAGGGCGTCGCCTTCGACACGGGCGGGCTCGACCTCAAGCCGTCCGCCGCGATGCTGCTGATGAAGAAGGATATGGGTGGGGCCGCCGCCGCACTCGCCGCCGCCGACATGGTGATGGGCGCGAGGCTCAAGGTCCGCCTGCGGGTGCTGATTCCCGCGGTCGAGAATGCCGTCGCCGGCAACGCCTTCCGCCCGGGCGACGTGCTCCTGAGCCGGGCCGGGCTCAGCGTCGAGATCGGCAACACCGACGCGGAGGGCCGGCTGATCCTCGCCGACGCGTTGGCGCTGGCGGAGGCGGATTGCCCCGATCTGCTTCTCGATTATTCGACGCTGACCGGCGCGGCCCGGGTGGCACTCGGGCCGGACCTGCCGGCCTTCTTCACCGAGGACGAGGCCCTGGCGATCTCCGTGGCGGAGGCCGGCCGGAGCGCCGTCGATCCGGTCTGGCGGATGCCGCTGCACGCCCCCTATGCGAGCCTGCTCGATTCGAAGGTGGCCGATCTCAACAACGTCTCGGGCGGCCCGTTCGCGGGGGCGATCACCGCGGCCCTGTTCCTGCGTCGCTTCGCCCCGAAGTCGAAGGCGCACGGTCACTTCGATCTCTACGGCTGGAATCCGTCGACCAAGCCCGGGCGGCCGGAGGGCGGAGAGGTCCAGACCGCGCGGCTCACCTACGCGCTGCTGAAGGCACGCTACGGCGGCTGATCCATCGCCCCCGTCCGGCGGGGTGGCCGCGTTCACGCCGTCAGCGGCAGCCCCGTCTCGATCAGGCGCGCCCACAAGGCGGCCCCGTAGGGCGCGGTGGCATCGTTGAAATCGTAATGGGGGTGGTGGAGCGAGGCGCTGTCGCCGTTGCCGATGAACATATAGGCGCCGGGGCGGCGACCGAGCATGTAGGAGAAATCCTCCGCGGTCATCATCGGCGCCACGGCCCGATCGACGTTCTCCCCGCCGACCAGCGCCTCGGCGACATCGGCCATGAAGTCGGTCTCGGCGGGGTGGTTCTCGGTGACCGGGTAGCTGGATCCGAACTCCGTCACCCCCACGGCACCGAAACCCGCCGCGATCTCCGCCACCAGGGTCTCGATCCGCGCCTTGATCTGGCTCCGCACCGCCTGGGAGAGCGTGCGCATCGTGCCCCGCATGGTTACGGTCTGCGGCAGCACGTTGAACGCCTCGCCGGCATCCAGCGTACAGACCGACACCACCGCCGATTGCAGCGGATCGAGATTGCGCGCCACGATGCTCTGCAGGGCGATGATCACGTGGCTTCCCACCAGCACGCTGTCGACGGCGTTCTGCGGCAGCGCCGCGTGGCCGCCGCGTCCCTCGATGGTGAGGGTGAACCGGTCGGTGGAGGCCATGATCGGCCCAGGCCGGATCGCGAAGGTGCCGACCTTCATGCCGGGGATGTTGTGCATCCCGTAGACCGATTCGATCCCGAACCGCTCCATCACGCCGTCCTCGACCATCGCGTCACCGCCGCCGCCGCCCTCCTCGGCGGGCTGGAAGATCAGCACGGCGGCGCCGTCGAAATCGCGGGTCTCGGCCAGATATTTCGCGGCGCCGAGCAGCATGGTGGTGTGCCCGTCATGGCCGCAGGCGTGCATCTTACCCGGCACGGTTGAGCGGTAGGGCAGATCGCGCACCTCCTGGATCGGGAGGGCATCCATGTCGGCGCGCAGGCCGATGGCGCGGTTGGACGAGCGGCCCTTGCCGCGGATCACCCCCACCACGCCGGTGCGGCCGATGCCGGTCACCACTTCGTCGCAACCGAACGCCCGGAGCTTGTCGGCCACGACACCGGCGGTGCGCTCGACATCGTAGAGCAGTTCGGGATGGGCGTGGAGGTCATGCCGCCACACCTGCATCTCGTCGGCGAAATCGTTGATCCGTTCGAGGACGGGCATCGGTTTGGGGCTCTCGGCGCCTGGGGTGTCAGGGCAACCAGCAAAGCCGGGGCCAGAGCCGGCGTCAACGGCCAGGCTTCGCGGGTCAAGCCTGACGCCGCACCCGTATCTCAACCACTGCGTTACGCAATTCGACCGACTCGACTTACGGTGAAGGTGCAATAGGGTCGCGATCCTCCAACTTGAGGATGCATCCATGCGCCGGGCCGTGCTGCTGTTCCTGATTGCCCTGGCCGCACCGCTGCTGCTGCCCACGGCACCGGCCACGGCGACGCCCGGGATGCTCAACGCACGGGGCTGTCACGGCCATCCGCGGCATTGCCATCCGCGACCGGAATGGCGGACCAACCGACGGGGCCGGCATTACGTCGCCGGCCGCTTTTTCCGGGATTGAGGCGCCGCGATGCGTCACCTCCCCGGGAGTGCGGGCGTCCTGGCGGCCCTGTCCGCGGTGGCGTGGATATCACTCTTTGCGCCGGAGGCCGCGCTGGCCCGCGCCTGCTCACAGCCGGACGAGTCGAAGCTGGAAAGCCACCGGCACTATCGCAGCCGGCGAGACGATTGAGAGGTCCATGGTCCAGCCAAGTCCCTCGACGGCGCCAAGCCACCAGGGGCTTCGGCCAAATGCCGCGACGGCACCTGGAGCTTCAGCCACACCCGCAGCGGCACCTGCTCGGGTCACAGGGGCGTCGAGCGCTGGGAGAGCGGAGAGCTCAGGAGGCCGTTGCCCAGTGACGGGGTGGGTCCGCACGCCTGAATCGAAACATGCCGCGCGTCTCCCTCCCCCGCAGAGGCTACCGGATGCACACGTCTCCGGCGGACATCGACACGGGTGGCAGAACGCGACAGGCCCCCTCTCCCGAGCGGGAGAGGGTTGGGGTGAGGGACAGGAATGCTCAGGATCAAGCGCGCCATCGACGCGCGGCCGGGTCACCCCTTATCCGGACAGCCCTGACCCCTCACCCGGCTTTCCGCACAGGCAAGCCTCCCCCGCACGGGTGGGGGACCCGCTGGATCCTGCGGCCGAGCTGAAGCGCACGATATGTGAATCCGGCAGCCCGCAGAGGGGGGGATGCGCGGAACTCAACTCCATCCCGACCCTGGAAGCCGCCTGACCGGTTCACGCCCCGGTAAGCGCCGGATGCGACGATGCCGCCGAGCCCGGGATCCCTGAATGACCAGCCTCGTCGGAACGTCGCCGCGCCGCGTGCAGGCCGGCCGGTCGCCCTTCGACAGCCCGGCGCTGCTGGTCGTGCTGGTTCTAGTCGCCCTATTCGGCCTCTACGATCCGCGCACCCTCGCGCCCATTCTCGAGGGCCTGCGCCTGCCCGATACCGACGACATGATGCGCCTCGTCGGGGTGCGCGATCTGCTCGCCGGCCAGGGCTGGTTCGACACCGTCCAGCACCGGATGCTGCCCCCGACAGGCATCGCCTCGCACTGGTCGCGCCTGATCGACCTGCCGATCGCGGGGCTCATCCTGGCCTTCACCCCGATCCTCGGCCGGCCGGCGGCGGAGGGTGCCGCGGCGGCGTCATGGCCCGTCCTGCTGTTCCTGCTCTACGGGGCGCTGGCCGGCCTCGGGATACGCCGCCTGTTCGGATGGCGCCCGGCCCTGCTCGTGCTGTTCGTCGCGCCACAGACCGGCGTGTTCCTGAACGTGTTCCGGTTCGGGCGCATCGACCACCACAACGCGCAGCTCTGCGCCGTGCTCGCCGTCGCCCTGGCGCTGGCGGATCCGGCCCGGCGCATGCGGCGCGGTCTCCTGGCTGGGGCCGTGGCCGGCCTGTCGCTGGCGATCGGGCTCGAGACCCTGCCGGTCATCGCGGCGGCCGGCCTTCTGGTCCTCACCGACTGGCTGCGCCACGGCGAACGCGCCACCGGCATGCTGGCGGGCTACGGGGCCGGGCTGTTCGGGGCGAGTCTCCTGCTGTTCGGCCTGCAGACCGCACCGGCCCTGTGGAGCGTGCCGGCCTGCGACGCCCTGTCCCCGCCCTGGCTCCTGCTGGCGGCGGGGGGCGCCGCGATCGGCGGCGGGGCCCTGGCGATGGATGGCCGCGGTGTGGGCTGGACGGGGCGCAGCGTCCTCGCCGCCCTCGTCGGGGCCGGGATGGCGGCCGGCTTCCTGCGGATCGCGCCATCCTGCCTCGCCGGTCCGTTCGCCGGCATGGACGACCTCGTGCGCACGTCCTGGCTGGACCAAGTGGACGAGATGCGCGCCTTCCCGCAGTTCCTGCGCAGCGAGCCGGATGTCGCGCTTCCCAACATCATGCCGATCCTTGTGGCGGCCCTCTACGCGGTTGCGATGGCGATCCGCGAGCGGACGCCGGACCGCCGGCGCTTCTTCATCGTGGTGTCAGCCCTGATCGGGCCGGGCGCGCTGATCGCGCTCGGGCAGATGCGGGGCATATACGTCGCCGGGGCCTTCGTGCCGCTTCTGGGTGCGATCGCGCTGGATCGGGCCATCGTGGCGCTGCGGATGCCGGGTTCGGGCCTGCACCGGCTGGCGCTGGTCGTCCTGGCCATGGCGATGCTGGGCAAGGCCTGGGCTTTCGTCACCGATCAGCCGGCGCGCCTCCTCAGTCCGGCCGGCCTCGGG
The DNA here is from genome assembly GCF_022829725.1 of Methylobacterium sp. E-005. GTDB lineage: Bacteria > Pseudomonadota > Alphaproteobacteria > Rhizobiales > Beijerinckiaceae > Methylobacterium. The sequence goes on from NZ_JAKSYG010000209.1 coordinate 38,999, forward strand.
GCGCAGACCGGCCCCGGCTCCAACTGGCGGACCTGCACCGCGCCGGCCGCCCTCGCAGCCCTCGACCGGCTCCCGCCGGGGCTCGTGCTCGGCAGCATCGATCTCGGGCCCCCTCTCCTGCTGATGACCCACCATGCGGTCGTCGCCGCGCCCTACCACCGCAACCTCATCGGACTGCGCGCGGCTATCGAGGCCTCGGAGGGATCCGAGGCAACGCTGCGGAGGGTCGTCCGCGCGCGCGGCGCCGATTACCTGCTGCTCTGCACAGCCGCCCTCGACCGCCCCGAGGCCGGCAGACAAGAGCCCTTTGCGACGGACCTCGCCCGCGGCATCGCACCGGCCCCGGATTGGCTCACGCCGATCACAGACCTGCCGGGCGGCTCGACCCTCAGGGTCTGGCGCATCCGGCGCGACTGATACGGGTTCGCCAGGAACAGGGACCGGTTCGAGGCAGCGCGCCGCCGGAACGCGGACCTGGCTGGCTGCGGACAGACCGGTCCCGGCTTCGCTCAGGCGGCTTTTGGCAGAGGCCCCGTCATGGGGTCGACGGCCGGGCCGCCGGCCCGGCGCAGGCGCAGCGCGTTGCCGAGGACAAAGACGCTGGAGAACGCCATCGCGCCCGCCGCCAGGACCGGCGACAGGGCCGGGCCGCCGAAGGGCACCAGCAGGCCCGCCGCGACCGGGATCAGGGCGGCGTTGTAGGCGAAGGCCCAGAACAGGTTCTGACGGATATTGGCCATGACCGCCCGGGAGAGCGCCAAGGCTTCCACCAGGGCGTCGAGGGATCCGGACATCAGCACGACGTCGGCGCTGTCGACCGCGATATCGGTGCCGGTGCCGATGGCGAGCCCGACATCGGCCTCGGCCAGGGCCGGCGCGTCATTGATGCCGTCGCCCACGAAGGCCACGGGGCCATGCGCCGCACGAAATCGCTGGACGGCCTCGACCTTCCCACCCGGCAACACCCCGGCCGCGACGATGTCGATACCCAGGCTTCTGGCGACGCCCGCCGCGGCACCGGGATCGTCGCCCGTCACCATCGCGACCGCGAGGCCCCGCGCCTTCAGCGCCGCCATCGCCGCCCGGGCGCCCGCCTTCACGGGGTCGACCACCGCCAGAACGGCGGCGTGGCGACCGTCTAGGACGAGGTGGATGGGGCTCCGCCCTTCATCGGCCAGCTGCCCGGCGCGGGCCTCGAGGTCCGGGTTCCGGGTGATGCCGAGCCGGTCGAGGTAGCGCGGCGCGCCGAGCGCCACATCCCGGCCCGCGACCCGGCCGGAGATGCCGAACCCCTCCGTGGCCTCGAAGCGCTCCGGCTCCGGTAAGGCGAGGCCGCGTTCGCGCGCCGCCGCCACCACGGCGCTGGCGAGCGGATGCTCAGAGCGGGTCTCCAGCCCGGCGGCGAGCGCGAGGATCTCGGCCTCGGCAAGATCGGGACGGGGGATGAGGTCGGTCAGCCGCGGACGGCCCTCGGTCAGGGTGCCGGTCTTGTCGAGGGCCACGATGCGCACGTCACGCAGGCGCTGCAGGGCGGCGCCGTCGCGGAACAGCACGCCCCGCGATGCGGCACGCCCGGTGCCGACCATGATGGCGGTCGGGGTGGCGAGGCCCATCGCGCAGGGGCAGGCGATGATCAGAACCGCCACGGCGTTGACCAGCGCCGTCCCGAGGGCGGGCGCCGGACCGAGCAGCAGCCATCCGAGAAAGGTCAAAGCGGCGATTCCGATCACAGCCGGCACGAAGCGCCCGGTCACGCGGTCGACCAGCGCTTGAATCGGCAGCTTGCCGCCTTGAGCCCGCTCCACCAGCGCGGTGATCTGGGCGAGCACGGTTGCGCCGCCCACGGCATCGACCTTCAGATCCAGGCTGCCGCGTCCGTTGAGGGTGCCGCCGACCGTCCGGTCGCCCGCCGCCTTGCGCACCGGGGCCGGCTCTCCGGTCACCATGCTCTCGTCGACGTCGCTCGTGCCGGCGACCACCACACCGTCGGCGGCGACGCGCTCGCCGGGGCGCACCCGGACCACGTCGCCGAGGCGGAGCGCGGCGAGCGGCACCTCTGTCTCGGCTCCGTCACGGACAACCCGCGCGGTCTTCGGCGCGAGGTCCATCAGCCGGGCGATGGCCTGCCCGGTCCGGCCCTTGGCCCGGGCCTCCAGGGTCCGGCCGAGCAGGATGAGCGTGACGATCAGCACGCTCGCCTCGAAGTAGAGATGCGCCGCCCCCGGCGGCAGGAGGGAGGGGACCAGGGTCGAGACCAGGGAATAGAGATACGCGGCCCCGGATCCCAGGGCGACCAAGGCGTTCATATCGGGATGCCCGCGGAGCAGACCCGGCACCCCGCGCAGGAAGAAGCGTCGCCCCGGCCCCGCCAGGACCAGGGTGGCCAGCACCGCCTGGATCAGAGCCGTTGCCGATCCCCCGTGCAGACCGGGCAGCACATGGCCGCCCATGTCGAGAATCACCACGGGCGCGGAGAGGAGCGCCGCCGCGATCAGGTCGCGACGCAGCACCCGCGCCTCTTCGGCGCGGCGGGCGGCCGGATCAGGGGAGGTCTCCGTGTCGAGGGGCCGCGCCTCGTAGCCCGCCTCCGCCACCGCGGCCGCGAGGTCGGCGCTCGCCACGAGCCCCTCGGGATGGTGGATCGTGGCGCGGCCCGTCGCGAGGTTCACGCTGGCGCCGGTGACGCCCGGCACCGCGGCGAGCGCCCGCTCGACCCGCCCGACGCAGCTCGCGCACGACATGCCGTCGATGACCAGCAGGCTCTGCGCGTCGGGCACAGGATAGCCCGCATCCGCCAGCGCCGCCGCGGCCTCGGCCGGGCCGGCGTCCCCGCCGAGGACGAAGCTGGCCCGATTGGTCGCGAGGTTGACCGCCACGTCCCGGGCCCCCGGCAGCGCCGCGAGCGCCCGTTCGACCCGCCCGACGCAGGAGGCGCAGGACATCCCCTCGACCGGGATGTTCAGGGCGATGGGTCCGGGCAGGCCGGCGGGTCGGATCGCGGTGTTCATAGCCTTGGAGATGGGGATGACCCGGGTGAGTCGGCCAGAGCTTCACTGGAAGTTGAGTCGCGAAGCGGCGTTAAATGCCAAAACCCCCTCCTGACGCGCTCGTCTGTTGTCCGTTCGACCGCCCTGGGCCAAGCTCGCACCAATTCTGGAATCGGGGCAGTCATGGCCGAACCACTGATGATCTACGGCGACCCGGGCTCCGGGAACTGCCTGAAGGTCAAGTGGGTGGCCGCCCATCTGGGCCTGCCGACGACATGGCATGACGTGGACGTGCCCGGCGGCGGGACGCGCAAACCCGAGTTCCTCGCCCTCAATCCCGCCGGGCGTGTGCCCGTCGTGGTCTTCCCGGACGGCGCCGTGCTGTCGGAGTCGAACGCCATCATCATCCACTTGGCGGAGGGCTCCGCGCTGATCCCGCAGGCGTCCTTCCCCCGGGCGCGGATGCTGCAATGGATGTTCTGGGAGCAGTACAGCCACGAGCCCTACATCGCGGTCCGCCGCTACCAGCTTCATTACCTGAAGCGGTCGCCGGACGCGCTCGATCCGAAGCTCGCCGGGCGCGGCGCCGACGCCCTGCGGCTGATGGAGGGAACGCTCGAACGCTCCGCCTTCCTGGCGGGCGACGCCCTGAGCCTCGCCGACGTGGCCCTCGTCGCCTACACGCGCATGGCCCATGAGGGCGGCTTCGACCTTGCGGATTATCCCGCGATCCGAGGCTGGATCGCGCGCGTCGAGACAGGACTGGGGATTGGGGCCTATCCGGAACCGGCCTGATCGGCGGCCGGCTGTGCGGGGGTCACCCCGTATTCCGGCAGGCTGACCCGCACGATGGTCCCCTGCCCGACCGTGCTCTCGATGGTCATCCGCCCGCGGTGGCGGTTCAGGCTGTGCTTGACGATGGCGAGCCCCAAGCCCGTGCCGCCCCGCGCCCGGCTCGACGCGACGTCCACCCGGTAGAAGCGCTCGGTGAGCCGCGGGATGTGTTCCGGCGGGATGCCCGGCCCGTCATCCGCCACCGACAGGACGATCCGGCGACCGAGCCGTGGATCGGCCTCCCGGGTCAGCCCGACGCTGATCCGGCCGCCGCCGTACTTCACGGCGTTCTCGATCAGGTTCTCGATCACACGGACGAGTTCGTCGGCATCGCCGGCGACGCGATAGGGCCCGTCGCCATCCGCGAACCGGATCGTGGCGCCCCGGGCCTGGGCAGGCGGGCCCTGGGCATCGACCATCTGGCGGGCCAGCGCCCCGAGATCGACGACGTTGGTCGGCGCCACGTGCTCGCGCAGTTCGATCCGCGACAGCGACAGCAGGTCGTCGATCAGCCGCGTCATGCGCAGGGCCTGGACCCGCATGATCTCCAGGAAGCGCTCACGCGCCTGCACGTCCTCGCGGGCGGGACCCTGCAGGGTCTCGATGAAGCCGATCAGGGTGGCGAGCGGGGTGCGCAGTTCGTGGCTGGCATTGGCGACGAAATCGACCCGCATCGCCTCCAGGCGCCGGGCCGAGGTGAGGTCGCGCAGGAACAGCAGGGCGCTCACGCCGGACCCGTCGGGCATCGGCAGGGCACCGATCTGCACCTCAAAGGTGCGCTCCAGCGGCACCCGGGTCGCGAGGGCGACCCGCCGGGGCAGGCCGGAACTCAGCACCGCCGCGATGCCGTCGAGCACTTCCGGGTCGCGGAGCGCGAACGACAGGGGCCGGCCGTGATGGAGGGCCGGCAGCAGGGCCCGGGCGGCGGGGTTCGCCTCCACCACCAGGGTGCGCCGATCCACCAGAATGACCGGATCGGGCACATGGGCGAGCAGCGCGTCGGCGACCGCGTGGCGCTGCGTGGTCGCGGCCGGCCGCTGCGGCGCCTTGGCCGGGCCGCGCCCGCCGAGCCACCCGCCGAGGCAGATCGCACCGAGGCCCGCTAGGATCAGCGGAAGGTCGAGACGCCCCGCGAGGGCGACCGCGAAGCCGAGCAGACCCACCGCGATCGCGGCGCCGGTCCAGGCCGGGGAACTGTGCAGGCGCTCGGACATGGCGGGCCGTCCGGTCGCGTCAGCGCGGCTCGGATTCGTCGCGCCACGCCCGGCCGGACGGGCCGGCGGTGCCTTCCGGAGGACCGGGATCGCGCGCGCCGCCCGCGCGCTTCACGATCTCGTAGAGGCCGAGCATCGCGAGCGCGGTCACGAATGGCACGACGTAATAGCAGCCGCGGAACAGCAGCAGCGAGGTCAGCACCTCGTTGCGCGGCAGGCTTGAGAGCGCGAGCAGGATCGTCGCCTCGAACACCCCGATGCCGCCCGGGGCGTTCGACGCGATGCCCAGCATGGCGGCGAGCACGTAGATCGCCAGGAAGGTGGTGAAGCCCAGCGTCATTTCCTGCGGCAGAAGCACGTAGAGTACCGCCGCCGCGGCGCAGACGTCGCCGATGCCGACGAGCATCTGGCCGATCGATACCGAGGCGCCAGGCAATTCGAGGCGCCACTGCTTGACGGTGATGCTGCGCTTCTTGGCCGAGACCCAGGCGAGATAGCCCAGCACCAGGGCGAGCGCCGCGAGACCGACCGTCTGGTTGATCCGGATCGACGTGAAGGCGAGCCCGGCGAGCTGCCCCGCCTCGATGATCAGGCTGAGGCCCAGGACAACGCCCATGCCGAGCCAGAAGGTGAAGCCGGCGATCACCGTCAGCGCCGCGATCTTGGGCGTGGTCAGGCCCTGCCGGGAATAGATCCAGTAGCGGATGGTCCCGGCGGTCAGCAGCGGGAAGCCGAGGGTAAAGCTCACCGCGTAGCTCGTGAACGAGGCGAGCGCCGTGATCCGGTAGGGCACCTTGATCTTGAGCTGGCGCAGGGCCAGCGCATCGTAGCCGGTGAGGAACAGGTAGCTGATCCCGACGAACAGGAAGGCGAAGCCGAGCTGCCGACCGGTTGCGGCCGCGATCGCGGTGCGCACCTCCGCCCAGCTCACGCTCTGGACCAGCTTCCACAGCACGCCGAGGGAGACCGCGAACAGCACGATGCTGGCGCCCGTGCCGATCCAGGCATAGCGGCTGCGCCGGCTCTTCCGCGCCGCGGGCGCCGCCTCGTGCTGGACCGGCTCGGCCGGCTCGGCCGGCTTCCGGTGCTGATCCTGAAAATTCATGCCGTTCGGCGTCCGCCCTTCCGGCTGCGCGGCCCGGCCAAGGCCGAGAGCCAGCGCCGGATGGTCCCGGACCGCGGCCCGTTGCCCCGCATGTAGGCCGAACCCACGCGCAAGGCCAGGGAAGTTGCCGCCGGAACAGGTCTTCTATCCTCAGCCGGTTGCCCCATCGAGGAGGTTAGCCGCCTCCGAAAGGCCGCGCCGGATACGGGCCGCCACCTCCGGCGCTGTACAGACATAGGTCGGGCTCGGATGCGGAATCCGGATGATCGGCAGGCCGGGGCGCAGAGTCGCGATCGCCGGCTCTGCCTCGCCGGCATAGCGGCCGGCCAGAACCGCCACGGCGAGGTGCGGCAGAAGATCGAGGAGGGGCTCCAGGTAGGGGGCAGCCGCCGCGACCTCGGCCCGGCGGGGCGCTCGGTTGAGGGCGCCCTCCGGGTGGATCAGCCACGGCACGGCGTTCCAGATCAGCGTATCGGCCCGGGCGATGCCAGCCTCGGCGAGGAAGCGGAACAGGTTGGCGGCGGTGCCGTTCGCGCTGTCGCGTGTGACGAAGCCGGTGCGCAGCACGGCCGGGCCGGGCGTCTCCAGCAGGAACAGCATCCGGGCACCGATCCCGCCGTCCAGCGGATCGGGCGTGGGGACCGGGGCGCCGCGCTCGGCGGAGATCCGCGCGGCGAGCGCCCGGACCGGCGCGATGTGGGGCGCCCCGATCAGCGCGCGGCGGGCCGCCAGGGCATCGGGATCGGCCAGCGATTTCGGCGCCTGCGGCTCAGCCGGCATCGAGACCGGGGATGGCTGCCCCGAGCCGGCCGGAGAGGCGGAAGCGCTCGATGCCGTTCTCCCGGGCGAGGCGCACGTCGAGACCCGCCGGGCCGCCGAACTGGAAGCCGATCTGGCTGGCATAGGCCGCGCAGGCGGCGCGCTTCCGGGCCTGGGCGTCCGGATCGAGGGTCACCGTCGCTTCGGGGAGTTCCGCGAACAGGGCCGCGAGCGGCTCCCGGGGCGCCGCCTCGCGCACCGTATAGGGGAAGTCGCGCCACCACAGGATCGGGGGAAGCGGATCGCGGCTCCTGAGTGCCCGGACCATCTGCACATGATCGACATGGCCGCCGATCGCCTGCGGGGCGAGGAGGAGATCCGGTCCCTCGGCGGCGATCAGCTCCGCGATGGCGGGCGCAAGGTCGCCCGCGATGCCGTCATCCGTGCGGGTCTCGGCAAAGAGTTCGGGCGGCGAGCCGTAGCCCCGGTGCGGCGCCTCCCGGAACGGCAGATGCACCGGCGGGGCGATCCCCAGCGCCGCGGCGGCCCCGCTGTCTTCGTCCCGGCGCAGCGCCATGTAGTCGATCCCGGCCGGCAGTCCCTTGTCGAGCTGGCAGGCGAGCGCGAACCCCTCTGGGTTGGCGACACTACCGGTGAACAAGGTCGCCATGACCACGCGCCAGCCCCCCTGTGCGAGCTGCGCGAGGAGGCCGCCGCAGGAGAAGGCCGCGTCGTCGAGATGGGGGGAGAGGGCGAGCGCGGTGGGCATGGGTCAGGGCCTTTCGGCGATCGAACATCCAGCCCTCGCCCTCATCCTGAAGTGCTGCGGAGCAGCCTCGAAGGAGGGCTCCAGGGATCACCGTGTTCCCTGGAGGGCTCCTAAAAGGCCCGCTGACGCGGACACCTCAGGATGAGGGGAGGGATCGGGATCCCCGAATCTGGCGGATCCTTCAGAGCAGGTGCGGCTCGGCGCGGAAGCGGCAGGTCGGATCGTAGGGCAGGTCCTCGGCGAAGTCGGTGGCGGGTTTCTCGTTCCGCACGCGCGCGTAGACCTCCATGATCTGCCGCCCGACCGCGTCCCACGAATAGACCCGCCGGCACTCCTCAAGCCCGGCCGTCGCGATGCGGCGGCGCAGATCGACATCCGTGATGATCCGGGTCAGGTTGGCGGCCTGCGCTGGCACGTCACCCGGATTGGAGAGCAGCCCGTTCTCCCCGTCGCGCAGGCAGTCCGACACGCCAACCGCGTGGCACGAGACCGTGGCGAGACCGGCCGCCAGCGCCTCCAGGATCGTGTTGGAAAACCCCTCCGCGTAGGTCGGCGAGACGAACACGTCGGCGCGGCGGTAGAGGTCCGGCACGGATCCGTACTCGGCATAGCCCGTGAAGGCGATCTCGCGCTCCGGGAAGGCGTGCTCGGCGGCAAGCGCCTTGGCCGGGTCCACGTCGGGCCCGATCCCCGAGATGGTGGCGGCGAAGGGCGTACCCTGCCGGCGCAGGATCGCCAGGGCCTCGATGAAGTCGAGCACGCCTTTCCGGCGATCGACCCGGCCATGATAGAACAGCCGCACCGGGCCGGCATGGGGCGCCGGCAGGCCATCGGGCGTCCCTTGGGCGAACCGATCGGTATCGACCGCGCCGGGTACGATGGTGAAGCGGGCGGGGTCCGACCCGAGGCGCCCGCAGACCTCGTCCACGAAAGAGGCGCCGCCGATCAGCAGCGCGTTGGCGTGGGCCAGAACCTCGCACATGGCGACCCGGTGGGTCTCGCAGCAGGAGCCGACCCAGTGGCCGTCGCCGCCCTGGATCGAGACGACGCTCGGCACACCGAGCTTGCGGGCGGCGAGCAGCACCGCCCAGCCGGTGGGGTAGCCGTACTGCGCGTGCAGGATGTCGAACGGCTTTTTGGCGTGCTCCTGGGCGATGGCGTCAACCATCGTGGTGATGTCGCGCTCGAAATCGCCCGAGGTCTGCTCGCCGAGCTGTTCCAGGCCGATCACTTTGACGCCCGGCACCGGCGGGGGCGGGCCGCCGCCATAGACCCGGGTGCCGAAGGCGTCGCCCCGGTACTGGGAAATCATCGTCACGTCGTGGCCGGCGCCGACCAGCTCGCGCAGCAGGTTCTGCGCGTAGACGCTCATGCCGGATATCGCCGGGAAGTAGCGGCGGCTGAGAAAGAGGATTCTCATGCTCGTGCACCGCCGAAGTCCGCGATCAAGAGGTCTCCCCTCCCCCTTGCGGGGAGGGGTAGGGGTGGGGGTGGTGCAGAAGGCACCACCACGCTCGATCCTGCGCCACCCCCACCTCCGGCTCCTCCCCGCAAGGGGGAGGAGAGAACGTTCGCCGCCCTCACTGCCATTGCCGCCGCGTCTCCTGCTCGCCGGCGAGCACCGGCCCGGGGCGCCGGCAGCCGCGGAGATAGTCCAGCGCCTGCGGGATCATCACGTCGGCCCGGTGGCTCTCGCGGGAGAGCTCGACGCAGATCAGCTTGCCGAAGCCGACTTCCTCCAGCGCCTCCAGCACACCCGGCACGTCCATGTCGCCCTCGCCGAAGGGCAGGTGGATGTGGCTGCCGCGCTTCATGTCCTCGATCGCCACGGTGCCGATCCGGTCGGAAAATTCCCGCACCGCCGCCGCCGGCTCCCGCTCGCCCGTGACGAGGCAGTGGCCGGTATCGAGGGCGAGCTTCAGCCCCGGCACGTCGAGGGCGGCGTAATCGTCCAGCGTCTCGATCAGCATGCCGGGCTCGGGCTCCAGGCAGGGCACGATCCCGGCTTCATCCGCGAAGGCCGCGACCGCGTGCAACCCCTCGACCAGCCAGCGCCGGGCCTCGCCGTGATCAACGCCGGGCTTCGGCACGCCGGCCCAGAACGAGACCGCCTCGGCGGAGAGCATGGCGCCGATCTCGACCGCCCGCTTGAGGAAACCGACCCGCCGGGCGCGGCCCGCGGCATCAGCCGTCACCAGGGTGGGCTCGTGCTTGGCGCTCGGGTCGAGGAGAAAGCGGGCGCCGGTCTCGATGACGCAGGTCAGTTCCAGCTTCTCCAGCAGGCTCGCCACGCGGCCGGCCTCCGTCGCCCAGGTGTCGGCGAACGGATCGAGGTGATGGATGTCGAGGGTCAGCGCCACGCCGTCGTAGCCCGCGGCCTTGATCAGGTGGAGCGCGTCGTCGAGGCGGTGGTTGGCCGCGCCATTGGTGTTGTAGGCGAAGCGAAGCGTCACGCCGCCCTCCCCTGCCGCTGGGCGAGGCGGAACGGCGCATGATGCGATTCCGGCTCGCGGTACAGTGGATAGTGCCGCCCGACGATCTGCTCGGCCAGCGCGGTATCGAACAGCGGCTGGCCGCCGAACCGTTCCAGGGCCTCCGGGGTAAGGCGAACCGGGCGCAGGGTCTCGCTCTCGGTGCCGAACGTGATCAGCGGATGGTCGCGGTCGAGGAGCTTCTTCGTGTTGCGCTCGCCGATCCGGTAGTAGCTCATGGTCTCGACCTCGAGCCCCGGCACGATCGCCTTCACGACGCCGACCCCACCGCCCGGGGGCGAGCACTCGACGTAGAGCACGTCGAATCCGGCTTCGAGCAGCCGGTCGCAGGCGATCTTGCCCCGCGCATGGCCGTCGGCGGCCGGGGTGGAGGGCAACTCCGAGAAACGCTTGGTGCTGCGCTCGGAATAGACGGTGTCGGCGAGCACGCCGCGCAGATCGGCGGCCGGCATCGCGATCCATTCGAGCATCGCCTGGAGGGCGCGGCTTTCTTCCAGATCCAGGCTCGGCAGCGCCTTCTGGATGAAGGCATCGACGTAGCCCGGCGGGGTCACGGTGGCGGCCAAGTCGAGGGGGCCGTGCCCGAAGGTCTTGCGCACCCGCGCGGCCTGGAACTCCAGCAGCGCCTTGCGCAGGGCCCGGTCCCGATCCGGATCGCAGGCCTCGCCACAGGCCGAGAGGGCGATCGGCGCCGGGGTGCAGGCCGGGTCCTCGTCGTAGCCGGTGACGTAGAGGTTGGTCAGGCCGAACTGGTCGGTGGCGAATTTCGGCAGCGCCCGGATGCCGAGCTCCTTCAGCCGGGCCAGCATCGCGGCATTCTCCGGGCCGATGCCGTCGAGGTCGAGCATCACGCCCTGGTCCAGCGCCCGGAACAGCAACCCGTTGCCGTCGCGCTGGAGCAGTTCCAGAACGCCGTGCCCGAGGGCGAAGGGCACGTCCGGCCCGGCGCCGAGGCCGTTGGTGATCAGGTTGGTGAAGGGCTTGTAGCCCTCCGACAGCTCAAAATAGTCGGTCGCCGCGATATCGAGCGGCATCAGCACGATCTCGCCGGTAGCGTGCCGGACGCTCGGCGTCCATTCGAGAACCGTATCGCGGTTCACCGGGGAGCCTGCGGGCAGGCAGAGGGTCAGCGGGTCGGCGACGGAGTTCGCGCCGTAGACGCGGGCGAGGTCGGTGTAGCTCGCCCGCTCCTTGGCCCGCGGCAGCACGGCCAGCGAGGGCATCAGGTTCTCGGCGATCTCGGCCACCGCGCCGATCAGCGCCTCGTCGTCGGTCGCGCCGTAGCCGATGCCGGACGGCATGGCGCCGACGAAGAACGGATCGTCGAGGAACAGCGCCACGAACCAGACCGGAACGCCGGTGCGGTCGAGGGGCGCCAGCGGGAAGCCGACGATGCGCCCCTCCGGCAGGATGTCGAGATAGGCTTTGACCGGATCGGGCAGGGACTCGGGCAGACCCTCGATCGGCCGCTTGGCGCCGAAGCGGTAGGGGCGCGGCGCCTTGATCCGCTCGTGGCGGGCGCGGTCGTCCTGATCGTGGAAGGCGTCTGCGTTGCTCACGTCGTGTTTCCGTCTTCCTCGAACCGTGCGCCGTGCCGTCGTCCCATTCACCCACCTCATCCTGAGGTACCGGAGCGCAGCGGAGGCCTCGAAGGAGGGCTCCAGGGATTGCGGCGTCCTCTGGCGGGCTCCTTCGAGGCCCGCCGACGCGGGCATCTCAGGATGAGGGGTTGGGTGGGAGAGGCCTGGGTTGGTTGCGTGATCGAATATCCTGGCCGCTACCCCTGCCCGTAGGCCCGGGCGACGAGTCGCATCGTGTGAAGGTCGCGGGACGCCGAGTACGCCGCCCTTTCCTCGGGTCGGCGCAGGGCCGAGCCGAAGGCGCGCACCTGCTCGGTGAAGGGCGAGCTCTCGGCGTCGAAGGCGAGCGGCTCCGCGCGGCCGCTGGCGCCGTCGATGAAGGTCAGCGACCCACCAGCAACCTGGCCCATCGTGTTCTCAGCGACGAGCATGCCCCGCGTGCCGACCACCTCCAGGCGGCGGCGGGGCAGCGCGTCGGGGCAATTGTAGGCGACATGCAGGCTCGCCAGCGCCCCGCCCGCGGTCTGCCCGATCAGCAGGGCCCCGTCATCGACCGCGTAATCCTGGGCCTTGCTCTGGGTCAGGGCCGCGATGGTGGCGATCGGTTCGCCGACCAGGAAATCGACGAGGTCGAGCCCGTGCGGCGCGAGATCCATCAGGGCGCCGCCGCCGGCCTGCGCGGCATCGATCCGCCAGTTCGGCTGGCCGGCCTCCGACCAGTCGCGCCCGAGCCAGCAGGCGTAGACGATCCGCACGGCCGTCACCGTGCCGAGCCGTCCGGCCTCGACCTGCGCGCGGATCATCCGGTGGGCCGGATGGTGCCGCTGGTCGAAGGCCGTCCCGTAGAAAATTCTTTTGGAGTCGACCGCCTGCGTGATCGCCTCGGCGTCGGCGAGCGTCGCCGCCATCGGCTTCTCGCACAGGATCGCCTTGCCGGCTGCTGCCAGCGCCTCGACGGCGCCGCGGTGCAGATGGTTGGGCGTCGCCACGTAAACCGCCTCGACCTCGGGCTCGGCGATCAGGCCGGCGAGGTCGGTGTGACCGCGGGCGCCCGCCCGCTCGGCCGCCGCGCGGCTCGTCGGATCGGGATCGCAGACCGCGACCAGCCGGTGCCCGGCGGCGCGGATCCCGGGCTCCATGTAGTCGCGGGCGACCCAGCCGTAGCCGACGATACCCCAGCCGACGGCGTCCATCACCACCGCTCCGGCAGGTCGACGAACTCGCGGACGCGGACACGCTGCGTCTCCTGCGCACCGAGGTCCGCGCTGAAGGTCAGGTGCTCGGGTCCGGGTGAGCGCAGCGGGTAGGTGGCGCGGGCGGCATATTCCGCCTCGTAGCGCTCCGAGGGCCAGCGTATGACGTAGCCGTCGCCCTCGGGCGCATAGAGCGGATTGAGCCGGAGCACGGTGCCGGGCTTCGGCAGCGTCAGTCCGTCGACCAGGGCGCGCGGCGCCGGACGCATCCCGGGTCCGCACACCACCGAGAAGGCCTCGCAGGTCCGCAGGGCGGCCGGCTCCTGCGGCGCCGGTGCCCGGACCTCGACCAGCGCCCGGGTCAGTTCCGCATCGTCGTACACGAGGGCGTCGGGGAACAGCTCGGCGATCTCCTCGGCCGTCACCGCCCGGCCGGCCGAGAAGCCGGGGCAATCGCGGTTGTGGATGTGGCTCAGCGCCAACCAGCCGTCGTCGCCGGCATTCTGGCGAAGGTTTTCCAGCAGGGCCGCCTTGTCGTCGAGGAAGTAGAAGGCGTCGTTGCAGGCCACGAGATCGACCGGCGCCCCCGGGATCGGCCAGTGGGGCGAGCCCGCATCGAAACAGACGAGCTGCGCCTTCTCGCCCACGACCCAGTGACGGGCGACCCAGAGCTTGGCGAAGACGACGTCGGCGCCCGCGACCTTGCAGCCGCGCCGCTGCAATTCACGCAGGTAATGGCCGATGCCGCAGGCGAACTCGAAGACGCAGATGGGTTCGTTCCAGTGCGCCTCGAGCAGCGACAGCCCGGCCAGGAAGGTCGGATCGCTCCAGCGGTGCAGGAAGTAATCGCCGACCCGGCCCCAGCCGAGGCGGTCAACCGCATCGCGCAGGGTGGCGGTGCGCCGGTCCTTGATGAGCTGGATGATCCCGGCCGGATCGGCGGGCGGGCCGTTCCACCAATCGTCCTGGTCGACCAGCAGGGCCGCCAGCGCCTCGTCGGCCTCGCCCGCGTCGAGATGGGCCAGGACCCGCTCGACCAGCGCCTCGCGGTTGACCCGCAGATACGGGATTCCATCGATGACGGGCCAGCGCGCACCGGTTTCGGCGTCCCGCAGGGCATGCGGACCGTCGGCCTTCAGCGGGTTGCCGGTGTCCGGCGCGAGGAGTTCAAACGGGATCATGGTTCTCGGGACCGCCCGGGCAGATGGGCCATCGGATCCGGCGATCAAGGCGGCAGGTGCGATCAAGGGATGCGCATGTCGGCGAGGACGCGATCGTGGAAGTCCTTCACCGGCCCGGCATGGATCAGCTCCCACTCATCGAGCACCATCCCCATCGTGGTCGAGGCGCCGCGCAGGTGCTGGGCGATCTGGAGCACCCGGTCGATGCAGTCGGCCGCATGGAAGGCGCGGCCCTCCCCGGTGGCGTCGTCCGGCAGCACCGCGCGGGCGCGCTCGACCTGGCCCCGCAGGGGCTCGGCGAGTTCGGCGAGGGCCCAGGCGGTGGTCGTGGCCATGATCGGGCCGAGATGGTCGCCGAGCAGCATCTCGCCGGTGAAGCCGGCATCCGGCATGGCGGCGTTGTGGAAGTGGTGGGCCATGGCGGCCAGGAACACGGTGCCGGGATCGGCCCGGTAGAACGGACTCAGGCACACGCCGTAGACCGCCACGATCAGGCAATGCTCGGCGTGGTTCTCCGGCGGCTCCAGCAGAATGCGGGCACGGCCGGGACAGGTCACGCCGGCCCGCGGCTGCTGTGGCAGGGCGGTGACGAAGGCCGGCAGGGCTCCGAGTTCGACCGCCGGGCGCGGGGCGAGCCGGGCCCGCAGGCGGGCGCGCAGATCCGGATCGAGTTCGCCGGTCACGGCATCGAAGCCCGCGACCAGCACCGCGGAGGCCGCCTCGTCCGAGAGGCCGGCGGCGGTCAGGAAGGCGGCGTCGAGGTCGCAAAGGCGCGTCGCCGCGAGGGTCGTTGCCGCGATGTCGAGCGCGACATCGTCGGGCGCCGCGCCGCCGGTGAGACGACCCCAGCCCTGCGCGAACAGCCGCTCGGCGATCGACCCGGTCCGGCCCGCGGAGCGGACGCGCTTGAGGTCGTTCATCTCGACCAGAAGATCGCGCAACGCCTCGGGCGCGGCAGCTCCGGATTGCGACGGGGGGGTTTCGCTGGGCATCGCTTCTTTCGGCCGGATGAGGCTTGCGCGCTCGCAGGCGGCTGGGACGGACGGGCCCATCATCCGGATTGGACGCGGGTCCCCCCTCCCGTACGGGAGAGGGACAGGGTGAGGGATCAGGTCTGTCCGGATAAAGCGTCCCGTGACCGAGCGTCGACGGCGCTCTCGATCCTGTAGCTTCTCGACCCCCGCCCCACCCCTCTCCCGAGCGGGAGAGGGCCCGGTTGCGGACCGTCATCGACGATAGGGTCGCCCTGGTTCACGCCGCTCCCGGTGGGCACTGGCAGCGGTGATCGAGGGGCGACACAGGATGGCTCAGTGCACGCCGAGCCAATCCCGCAGCATCTGCTCCTGCTTGCCGAAGGCGTGCTCCGGCCCGCGACCGTTCTTGACCATCGGCGCCTTGAAGAAGGTCGAGAGCTGCTCCTGCACGCCGCCGTCGCCGCGGGTATGGGCAAGATCGAGCACGCGGGCGATCTCGATGACGAGCGGGGCCGCCAGGATCGAGTCCTTGCAGAGGAAGTTCACCTTCACCTGCATCCGCTGGCCCATGAAGCCGGTGACGTCGATGTTGTCCCAGGCTTCCTTGTCGTCACCGCGCGGGCGGTAATAGTGGATGTGCACGAGGTGATCCTCGACCGGGTAGCCGAGGATCGAATCGAGCACCGTACCCTTGGTGTTGAGCTTCGACTGAAGCGAATTCGGGTCGTTCAGGGCGAGGCCGTCCCGGTTGCCGAGGATGTTGGTCGAGAACCAGCCGTCGACGTGGAGCGCGCGGGCCTTGAAGGCGGGGGCGAGCACCGTCTTCATCATGGTCTGACCGGTCTTGCCATCCTTGCCGGCGACCGGGACGTTCAACTCCTTGGCGAGGTCGAGGAGCGCCGGGACGTCCGCCGCCACACTCGGGGTGAAGTTGGCATAGGGGATGCCGCTCTTGATCGCCGCGTAGGCGTAGAGCATCGCGGGCGAGATCGCCTCGTCGCTCGAATCCAGGCCCTTCTCGAAGGCGGCCGTGGAGTTCAGGGTCGGGTCGTTGAGGTCGGGCCAGCGCTCGGTCGAGGCGAGGTTCACCACCACCACGTCGTCGAGGTTGCTCTCTTTCTGGAAACGCCGGAGATCGTTGGCGATGACCGAGACCGCTTCGCGGTGGTCCTTGGCGACGATACGGTTCTGCCCGTCGATGTTCTTGCAGAACTTGGCACTGCCGACCGCCGGCCAGGGCGTGATGCCCTTCAGCGCTCCGGCGCCATCCTCGATATCGTCCTTCGAGAGGACGCCGTGGCCGCTCGCGGCCGTGGCGAGGTCGTCGCCATTCAGGTCCCAGCCACCGAAGACCAGATCCTTGTAATCGGCCAAGCCCGCCACGGAGAGGCCGGCGAGCGGCAGCCCGTCGAGCCGGTTCGAGCCGGATTTGATCATCTCGATGCCGGCGATGGCGGTGGTGGCGACGGCGCCACCCATGCCAACGAACGCGACACCGACGCGGCGACCGGACTGCATGCTCATTGGAAACTGATGTCCTTGTAGGGACGCGGGTGGCGTCTTGAAGGGTCCGTCCTGGGACGGAAAGTTCGCCCGCCCGGGGTCGTACCTAACTGGCTCAGCACTGCGGCGTTCCAAGCCAAATGCGACAACTTTGCCGCTGATTGACGCGAAGTTCGCAAAAGGAGCCGCCCGTTTCGGCAGGAGAGGACGCTTGAAAACAAGACCTTGGCGCCATCCGCGACTGAAACGAATCCGGAGGGGCACCAGCGCAGAGCGCCAGGGTGCGCGTCCTTAAGGCGCCCCTAATCCGCACGGTTAACCCTTCGTTGACCGTGCCACGCTTGGATCACGGGGTCGTCCCATTCTGGTCACGGCCGGCGCCGATACGGCCGCCGCTCAAAGGAGCCCGGCCGCCAGACGCCGGGCCGACGCAAGGACCGACCTGAGAAGGACCAAAGATGGGGGTTTTCCCGGAGCCGGCGCAGCGCGCCGACGACGCGAGCCGACTCGTGCCGAATGCGAGCCGTTTTGAGGATGAAGCCGTGGTGTGGCTGCCGCGGGCCGGCCGCACGATGGAGCGCCGGTCATCACGCCGCGCACACCGGAGCCGGTTGCGTCAGGTGACCGGGAAAGTCACTGGAACCGTGGCGCTGGGCCTCGTGGCCGGATTTGGATTGCCGCAGGCCGCTTTCGCGCCCGCCTATTTCGCCCCTCCGGCCCAGGCCCATGACCGGGTCGACACCAGCCCGCGCGCCGCTCAGGCTTTCGCGGCCGGGACGCCGATTCAGGAGACGGTGACGCCGGAGCCGTCGGCCCAGGACATGTCCCTCCGCTCGACGCTCGATCAGGATCCGCCGCAGGAGACACAGCAAGACACGCCGCAGGATGTATCCGCCGCGCCCCGCTGGAACGGCCTGCCGGTGCCGGAGCAGGAGCCGGCGACGACGGCGCTGATCCAGGACGACCTTGCCGCTCTGCCGCGGGTGACGCAGGAGCAGGGCGCGGATGCCGTGCGCTTCGGCGAGCGTTCCGTACCGCGCAAGGTGGTCGACACGATCGTGAAGGCCTCCGACGAGGCCGGCGTCGACCCCGTCTACATGATGGCGCTGGCCGACAAGGAATCGAGCTTCGACACGGACGCCAAGGCCGCGACCTCCTCGGCGCAGGGTCTGTTCCAGTTCGTCGCCCGGACGTGGCTGGAGATGATCCGCGACTACGGCGCCCGCTACGGGCTCGCCGAGGAGGCCGCCGCCGTGAAGGGCCGGGGCGCCGGGATCACGGTCGCCGGCTCCATGCGGTCGCGGGTTCTCGGCCTGCGCAACGATCCGCGTGTGGCAGCCCTGATGGCGGCCGAACTGATCAAGCGCGATCGCGAGCGGATCGAGGCCCGGGTCGGCCGTGCGCTGACCACGACCGAGCTCTACCTCGCGCATTTCCTCGGCACGGCGAGCGCCGGGCGCTTCCTGTCGCTCTCCACCGAGAAGCCCGATGAAGTTGCCGGCCGTGCCTTCCGCAGCGCCGCCCGGGCCAACCGCAACCTGTTCACCGAGGCCGATGGCGGCAAGCGCCGGAGCCTGACCGTGTCGGAACTGCACGACCGGCTCGATGGCATGATCGATCGCCGCCTCAACCGCTACCAGGGCGTCGCCGCCGTCGCGGAGGCGCTCGACAAGGTGCCGGCACCGACCGACGTTGCCAGCACCGCGGAGACCGGTCAGGCGGCCGGAACCCGTCGCGTCGAGGTGACGGAGGCGCTGCCGCCGGACGGGGTGTGAGGGCTGCACCGCCTCAATGCCCCCCGGCCGGCGCCCCGCCGCCGAGTTTGATGGTTTTCAAGCTCAACGCGATGGGTACCGCGCAGGCGGCTACCAGCCCGAGCACCCAGAACACATCGATATAGGCCCAGTAGGCAACCTGCGTGCTCAGCACGCTGCCGATCCAGGCGGTTGCTTGGTTCTGCGCCTCGATGCCGACATAGCCGTGCTCGGAGAAGTACTGCGTCGCCTGCCGCATCGTTTCCTGATAGGCGGGCTCGGTCGGGTTGATGTTCTCGACCAGCCGGCTCTGATGGAACTGGCTGCGATAGGCCAGGATGTTCTGGGCCAGCGAGACGCCCATCGAGCCGCCGACGTTGCGGGCCACGTTGATCAGCGCCGAGGCCTGATCGGTCTGATCCTTGCGGATGCCCTCGTAGGAGGCCGAGGTGATCGACAGGAACACCATCGGCAGGCCCAGCCCGATATAGACGCGCGACCAGGCGAAGAACGCGAAGGTCGTGGTTCCGCTGAGCCGCGTCAGGTCGTACATCCCGAGCGCCACGATCATCATGCCGGTGGCGATCAGCCATTTCGGCTGGATGTAGGCGGAGACGCGCCCGGTGAGGAACATCATCACCACGGTGACGATGCCGCCGGGGCCGAGCACGAGGCCCGACAGGGTGGCGGTGTAGCCGTAATATTCCTGCGTGATCTGCGGGATGAACTGCGTGGTCGAGATCAGGATCGCGCCGGTGAACATCATCACCACGAAGCAGGATCCGAACTGGCGGTTGCCGATGAGGCGCAGATCGACCGCCGGATTTTTCGTGTTCAGGAGCCACGGGATCATGGCGATGAACGAGACCACCATCAGCACGCCGGAGACGTTCATCAGCGTCGAGGTCCCGAACCAGTCCTTTCGCTGGCCCTCGTCCAGGATCACCTCCAGCGAGCCGAGGAAGACGGCGACCAGCAGGAAGCCGACGATGTCGAAG
Source organism: Methylobacterium sp. E-005 (assembly GCF_022829725.1). Classification (GTDB taxonomy): domain Bacteria; phylum Pseudomonadota; class Alphaproteobacteria; order Rhizobiales; family Beijerinckiaceae; genus Methylobacterium. Next base: position 58,342 of record NZ_JAKSYG010000209.1, read on the forward strand.
CGGATACCCTTGCGCACCAGGGCGCGCCGCTCCTTCTTGGCCGCCGCGCTGTCCTCGATCAGCCAGTACATCAACCCGAGGGCGAGGACGCCGACGGGGCCGTTGATCAGGAAGCACCAGTGCCAAGAGGCGTTGTCGGACAGCCAGCCGCCGAGCGTCGGGCCGATCACCGGCGCGACCACGATGGCAACGCCGTAGAGCGCGAAGGCCTGGCCACGCTTCTCGGGCGGGAAGGAATCCGCCAGGATCGACTGCGCCAGCGGCGCCATGCCGCCGCCGCCGAGCCCCTGAAGGACGCGGAAGAACAGGAGTGATTCCAGGCTCCAGGCGAAACCGCACAGGATCGACGAGATCGTGAACAGCCCCACCGACCACATGAAGAAGGCCTTGCGGCCGTAGCGCTTGGCCAGGAAGCTTGAGGCCGTGAGGGTGATCGCGTTGGCCACGAGGTAGCTGGTCACCACCCAGGCCGCTTCGTCGGGGCCGACCGCGAGCCCGCCCGAGATGTAGCGGAGCGCCACGTTGGCGATGGTGGTGTCCAGCACCTCCATGAAGGTCGCGAGCGCCACCACGCCCGCGATCAGCCACGGATTGTGCCCGCCCGGCGCCTTGCCGGTGGAGGATGTCCCGGCCACGGCGCTCACCGTACCGTAACGGTCGGAACGATCGACATGCCCGGGCCGATCGCGACGTCCTTCGGCCAATCCTTGACGATGATCTTCACCGGGATGCGCTGCGTCACCTTCACGTAGTTGCCGGTGGCGTTCTGGGCTGGCAGCAGGCTGAACGCGGTGCCGGAACCCGGCTGGACCGAGGCCACGGTGCCGTGGATCTTGCGGCCCGGATAGGCGTCGATCTCGATGGCCACCGGCTGGCCCGGGCGCATATCGTTGATCTGGGTCTCCTTGAAGTTCGCGGTGACCCAGATGTCGTCGGGCACGAACATCGCCACGCTCTGACCCGCCTGGGCGAGCTGGCCGATGCCGCCGGTGAGCCGCACGACGCGGCCGGACTGGACCGAGCGGACCGTGGTGTAGCCGAGATTGAGCTCAGCCTGCTCGACCTGAGCCCTGTCGCGGGCGAGCTGCGCCTGGGTCGAGGCTTTCTGGGCCTCCAGTGAGCCGATCTGCTTCTGCGCCGCGACCACGCTGGCATTGGCACTCTGAACCGCGGCCTGCCGCTGCTGGAGCGTGGAGGTCGCCGATTGCGATTGCTGGATCGAGCCCGATCCGCGCTCCGCGAGGTCCTTGTAGCGGGCCGCATCCTCCTGGGCGAACTTCAACGCCGCCTCGGCGGTCGCGACCTGCGCCTTCGACACGTCGATATTGGCGTTCTGGGCCTGGATCTGGGCATCGCTGTTCTTGATCGCGGCCTGATCAGCCTCGACCTGCGCCTTCGCCTGATCCAGCGCGATGACGTAGTCGCGCTGGTAGATCTGGAACAGGATCTGGCCGGCCTCGACATGCTGGTTGTCGGTGACAGGAACGTCGACGAGATAGCCGCCGACCTTGGGCTGGATCGCGATGCTGCGGGCATCGACGAAGGCGTCGTCGGTATTCTCGTATGGGTGCATGTACAGCAGCCAGTAGAAGAAGATTCCGACGCCGAGGGCGATAACCGCGAGGCCGCCGAGCAGGAAAGCCCAGGGGTGCCGCCGCAGGATGTTGGGCCGGCGCTGTTCGCCGTTGGCATCGTCGCCGCCGTCCTGCGCGGCGTCGCCGTCCCCATCAGCCTGGGCAGACGGGTCCTCATCCTCCGAGCCGGGCTTGCGCGCCGTCTCAGACGGGCCGAGATCCAGGACATCGCGGTCCGGGGCATCGCGGCCGCCGGTTCCGGTCCGGCCCTCGGCCGGCCGCGCGCGCGCCTCGGCCTCTGGGGCCTGCCGCTGATCGTCAAGCATGGGAAGTCGTCGCCCGATGGGCCGGTCACCTGACGGCGACCGGGCGCTGCACATCGCCCGCCTCGCCGTGCAAAAGCCGGCCGTGGCCCCAAGGTTCCATGACGGAGCGATGACGCTCAGGAACGGTTGCCGCAGTGCGGCGTTCTGGGCCCGAAACCTCTGCCGTTCACGGCATCACGTTCTCGGAGGCTTGCCATGACCAGCAGTTCTGCCCCGCGGCGCGGCCCGACAGGAAGCTCCCCCAGCGGCGTCCCGCTCGTCGGCGTCGCCCGGCTCGACGCCATGAGTGCGGCGCTCGCCCGCAATTGGTGGCTCGTCGCCCTGCGCGGCCTCATCGCCATCCTGTTCGGCGTCCTCGCCTTCGTCGCCCCGGGCGCGTTCGTCCTCTCCCTCGTGCTGTTTTTTGCCGCCTACATGTTGACCGACGGCATCTTCGCGATCCTCGGTGCGATCCGCGCGGCGCAGCACCACGAGCGCTGGGGCTTCCTGCTCCTTGAGGGCATCGTCGACATCGTCGTGGCGGTCGCCGCCGTGTTGGTGCCCGGCGCTGCCGTGTGGGCCTTCGTGCTCCTGCTCGCGGCCTGGGCCATGGTGACCGGGGGGTTGATGATCGCGGCGGCATTCCGCCTGCACCTGCATTACGGGCGCTGGTGGCTGGTGCTGGGCGGTCTCGTCTCGATCCTGTTCGGGATCGCGCTGATCATCAATCCGGGCATGTCGGCCCTGGTGCTGACATGGTGGATCGGCGGCTACACCCTCGCCTTCGGCGTGCTGCTTCTGATCCTCGCGTTCCAGCTGCGCAGCCGGCATGCCGCCGGACAGTCTCTGCCCTCATCCAGCCGATAACGCGGCCCGAAGCTCGGACTGCGTCGTGGAGACGGAAGGACAGGACCGGCGATAACGCCTAGACTAGTCAGCGGCCACTCGGATCGGCTCTGGAACCCCGCACGATGACGCCCGACGCGCCGGAGAGCGCCCCGGCCGACAGGCCATCAGTTCACGAGGTCGGGCGGGCTGCCGCTGCACCGGATCCGCGCGCGGCGGCCCAGGAGGCCCGGCGCGCCGCTGGCGACCTGATCCGCAGCCTGTGGTCCCTGATCGCCGCGGGCGGCCTGGGCATCGCCGGCGGCGCGCGCGCTGCGGCGGCGCGGTCGCGGGACCGGTTCGCGCGCCGGAGCCGCACCCCGCCCGCTTCGCCGGATCCAGTGGCGGTGCCTTCGCGAGCCCGCGCCGCATCGCCGTTCGCCGCGCGCTCGGGCCGCCGGCCGATCCTGCTGGTCGCCGGGGCGGCGATCCTGCTCCCGATTCTGGCACTGGGCATCTTCCTGCTCGCCGCCCTCGTCACCCTGCCGCCGCTCGGCGGGGCGGTGGTCGAGAGCGGCCAGCGGGCGATCACGGTAGAGGCCGATGACGGACGCGTTTTCGCCACCCGGGGCAGCTTCCGCGGCCAGAAGCTCACCGCCGCCGACCTGCCGCCGCACCTCGCCCAGGCGATCGTGGCGATCGAGGACCGACGCTTCTACAGCCACTGGGGCATCGACCTGCGCGGGCTTGTCCGGGCAGCGTACCGCAATGCCCTGGGCGGCGGCGTGCGCGAGGGCGGATCGACGATCACGCAGCAATATGCGCGCCTGACCTCGCTGAACCAGGAGAAGACGCTCTGGCGCAAGGTCCAAGAGGCGATCCTGGCGCTGCGGATCGAATCGACCATGAGCAAGGACGAGATCCTGCTCGGCTATCTCGACACCGCTTATTTCGGCGCCGGCGCCTATGGGGCCGATGCAGCGGCGCGGCGCTATTTCGGCAAGCCCGCCAGGGCGCTGAACCTGCCCGAATCCGCCATGCTGGCCGGGCTGGTGCGCGCGCCCTCGCAGCTCGCGCCCACCCGCAATCTCGGTGGCGCCAAGGAGCGGGCCGACGTGGTGCTCCAGGCCATGGTCCAGACCGGCGCGATCACGCAGGCCGAGGCCGACGCGGCCCGCCGGCAGAGCGTCACCTTGAAGACGCCCCCGGAGGCACCGCCGGGCACCAATTACTTCCTCGACATGATCGCGGGCGACGTGAAGCGGCTGGCGGGCAAGGACGGCGATCTCACCGTCCGGTCCACCCTGAACCTCGATCTTCAGAGCCTCGCCGAGGGCGTCGTGGCCCGGCGCCTGGACAAGGATGGGCGCCGCCGCAAGGTCGGACAGGCTGCCATGGTTGTGCTCTCGAAGGAGGGCGCGATCCTCGCCATGGTGGGCGGGCGGGACTACGAGGACAGCCAGTTCAACCGGGCCGTCCAGGCCAAGCGCCAGCCGGGCTCCCTGTTCAAGCTGCTGGTCTATCTGACTGCCTACGAGCAGGGCTACACACCGGATTCCCTCATGGTCGACCGGCCGGTGAAGATCGGCGACTGGGAACCCGAGAACGACGACGGCCGCTATCGCGGATCGGTGCCGCTGCGGACCGCCTTCGCGCTCTCGATCAACACGGTGGCGGCGCAGCTCGGCCAGGAGGTCGGCATCCCGGCGGTGATCGCCACCGCACGCAAGCTCGGCATCCAGTCCGATCTGCCGAATGTCCCGAGCCTCGTGCTGGGCTCCGGCGCCGTGAGCCTGCTGGAGATGACCCGGGCCTACGGCTCCGTCCTCTCCGGCCGCACCCCGCTCCAGGCCTACGGCATCCAGGCGATCCGCGGCTCGGCACCGCAGCCGCTTTACGTCCAGACCGACCCCGCTCCCACGGCGGGCCTCGCCCAGGAGCCGCGCACCATGATGCTCGACTCGCTTCAGGCTGTGGTCGAATCGGGGACCGGGCGGGCGGCGCGGGTGCCGGGCCAGATCATCGGCGGCAAGACCGGCACGAGCCAGGACTTCCGCGATGCGTGGTTCGTCGGCATGACGCCGGATCTCGTGGTCGGGATCTGGGTCGGGAACGATGACGACTCTCCGATGAACCGGATGTTCGGCGGCGAGATGCCCGCCGGCATCTTCCACGACTTCGTCCAGCGGGCGGCAGAGAAACTGGCCAAGGGCCGGCCGCGCCCCTCGGCCGAGCGGGCAGAGCCGGCCCGGGCGGCGGTTCCCGCTCCGGCGCCGGCGGCGACCCCGGTGGCGGCCGGCGAGATGCGCGGCGTCCCGGAGGTGATCGACACCGGGACCCTCAACCTGCGCGGGCGGGTCGTGCATCTGCTCGGCGTCGAGGGCGAGCGCGGCCATCTCGCCCGCCAGCTCGCGAGCTATCTGCGTCGGCGGGAGGTGGTCTGCACCGGCCTCTCCGACGGCGCCACCGCTCGCTGCCAGATCGAGGGCGACGATCTCGCCGGGCTGATCCTGGCGGCGGGTGGGGCCCGCGCCTCGGAGGATGCCCCGCCCGATCTGCTCGGCGCCGAGGAGCAGGCGCGCGCCGAGCGCGTGGGCCTCTGGGGTCGCTGAGGGCTCAGCCCTTCCCGAGCTTGGCCAGAGTCTTCGAGTCCGGTTCGCCGTTGAAATACCGTGTCAGCGCCGCGGCGAAGAGAGGTTCGTCGGGCGCGGCGGCCCCAAACAGGGTCATGCTGGAGCGGAATTTCATGTCGTCGGGAGAACCGAAGATCGCGTGCGCCGAGCGGCCCGACACCCGGTTCACCGCCGCCGTGCAGGTTCGCAAACGCTCTCCAAGGGTCGGATGCCCGAGATAGGCCTGCGCTTCCTCAAGGGAGCCGATCGCGTAACGCTGCGCCATCGGGCTGGAGCCGAGGCCGGCGATCTGCGGGAAGATGAACCACATCCAGTGGCTGCGCTTCTCGCCCGCCTCCAGTTCCGCCAGGGCGCAGTGGAAGACGCCCGTCTGCGCGGCGACGAAGCGATCGAGGTTGTACCGGTCCTGCATCGTGGCTCACAGCTCCGCTCGCCCGATCGCGGCGGCTCGGCGCCGCATCGCATCGCGTCATGGGTGACGGGCCGGCCGCCCTGGTGTAAGCGCCGGCCATGTTCGGCACGCTCGTCGCCTTCATGGTCGCGAACCCGGCGACCAGTCATGCCCTGACGGCGATCCTCGAGACCACCGGCATGGCAGCCGCCCTGATCCTGCTGCGCACCCCGCGGCCAGAGGGGACCGCCGCGCTTCTGGTCTCGACCTACTATTACGGCCGGGAGGCCGGGCAGCGCGAGCACGACATCAAGCATGCCGGCTGGGATGCCGTCCAGGCGCATCTCGGCGCCGAGTTCCTGTACGGCTGGTCCCTGCCGAACCTCCAGCAATGGGTGGCGCCGACCTGCGCGGCCTGGGCGGTCGCGGCAGCGATCTTTCTGATCCACTCCCGGATGAGACCAGTTCCTAGATAGCCGGTTTCAGATCGGCCGGCGGCCGCATTCAGGTTTGTGCGAACGGGCCGTCCGAAGGGCCAATCTCGCTTCGGTCGCCGAGGAGCCGCCGCCCCGAAGCGATGATCTGGACCGTGTCGCGGCTGCTGCACTGACGTCGCGCCAGGGCCTCCAGATCGCGCAGGTAGTCGATCACCGGGCTGCGCTGCTTCTCGCCCCGGCCAATGACCGGTTCGACCTTGGCGGTCACCGTCCCGGCGACCGTCTCCCAGAACTCGGGCGGGCAACCCGCGGGTTGTCGAATCGAAGGCTCGTGCATCGCTCGTTCCCTCCTGCCTCACAGGTTGGTTTTCGGGCGATTTACAGGGAGACGCATTCACCCATGTTGACTGCCGCAACACGATCGAGCGACCGCCCGGATGGGATCGCGCCGTGGCCATTCGCGGTCCTCGAATATCCTCACCCCCAGCCCCAAAACAGGTCGGGCCGTCGCGCGTTTGCTCAACGCGCAGATGCGGGGGGACAGATGATGGGCGATGATGTGCCGGCGAAGGATCGATCGGCTCGGCGGGACCCAACCGGACAGTATGGGGAAACCCGTCTTCGTTCGATCGCCAAGGCGGTGAGCTGGCGCGTCGTCGGCAGCCTCGACACGCTGATGTTGTCGTACCTGTTCACCGGCAACGTCCTCATCGCCGGCTCGATCGCTTCGACCGAGACCCTGACCAAGACGGCGCTGTATTATTTGCACGAGCGCGGCTGGGCTCTGGTCTCGCTGGGCCGGGCCTGAGACCTTAAGGCAGCGGCGCGTCCGAACGAGAAAGCCCCCGTGGCGAGGTCCACGGGGGCTTCGGACGTCGCGCCGTGTGCCAGCGTGCTTACTTGATCAGGGCGAGCAGGGCCTTGCCGGCCTTGGAGTTCAGCTCCTTGGCGTCCAGGGTGCCGTCGCCGTCCGGATCAGCCATCTTGAAGCGCTCGGCGACCGCCGCGAGGTACTCCTTCTTGTCGAGGGTGCCGTCGCTGTCCGGATCGGCCTGCTTCACGCCGACCTTGCTGAGACGACCCTTCAGCTCACGGGCATCGAGCGTGCCGTCGGAATCCTTCTCCAGACGGTCGAAGGTGGCGGAGGCGACGGCCTCGACTTCCTTCATGTCCACCGTACCGTCACTGTCGGTATCGATCATCTTGACGGCGCTCGCACCGCTCACGGGCTTGGCCAGCGCAGCGGGAACCGACAGGCTGGACACGGCGAGGGCCACCGCGGCGAAGCCACTGAGAACACGAAGGGTCATTGCCAAACTCTCCCGAATTGTGATGCAAATTCTTCCTAGGCGGCGATTCGCTTTGCTGCAAGTGCGAAATCAGCAGGCTGTGGATCTTCGGGAGACCCTGACAGCATCGTCCATGTGAAAAGGGGCCGGCGGATGCCGACCCCTCCTGTCTTGAACAATCCTCACTCGGCTGTCGGCGGTCCGAAACAATCGCCGCAACCGCGGCGGACGATTGGCCGGTCATCGTCGTAGGCCCCGTCGCGCCGATCTTCCTCGCGCCGATCTTGCTCGCGCCGGAAATCCCGCCCCCGCTGGCCGCGGGAGCGCAGGTCCACGCTGGCGCCATCCGGCCCGAGATCGTTGCGCTGCGCCGTTGCGGGAACGACGCTCGCGCGGGAGGCGGCCAGGACGGCGCCGACAGGCAGGGTCGTCCTGGAACACGCCTTGGTGCGTTGACGTCGCACCACGTGCTCGCGGGGATCGTGCCCCGGACATTCCAATCCTGCCGGCCTTGCCCGGGCTATCCGGTGCGCTCAGGCCAGTGTCGCGAGATCCTGGAACCAGTGCTGGGCCTGCACATAACTCTTCACCCGCGGCGACAGGGCGTGCGGGTTGGTATCGTGTACCACCCAGACCTGGACGGCATCGTCGACGACGATCTCGTGGATGCGCGCCAGCAGCCTGTTCTGTTCATCGGTGTCCAGGCTGGCCTTCACCTTGTCGCAAAGGGCATCGACCTCCGGATTGCGATAATGGCTCCAGTTCACCCCGTTCGGGGCGATCTGCTTCGAATCATAGAAGCGCAGGATCGCGTAGAACGGGTCCGAGGTGACGTAGGCGATGTTGCCGGCGCTGATCCCCTTGAGGCTCGGGTCGGCCGCGCCCTGGCGCCAAGCCGTGTAGGCGACCTCCAGTTCGACCGTCTTGAACTCGACCTGGATGCCGATCTCGGCCCAGCTCTGCTGCACGTACTCGTTGATCGGCAGCGACAGCATCTGCCCGGTGCCGCCGGTCGGGATCAGGACCGTGGCCTTGACCGGGTTCTTTACCGAGAAGCCCGCTTCCTCGACCAGCTTGCGGGCTGCCTCGACGTCGGTCTTGATCTGGAAGGTCGGCTTGCCGAACCAGGGGCTCGACTGCTGGACCTGTCCCACGGCCGGCTGCGCCAAGCCGCCCATCAGCTCGACGACGCCGGCCCGGTCGATCGCCAGGTTGGCCGCCTTGCGCAGGCGCAGGTCCCGCCAGGGCGAGCCTTCCAGCATCGACAGGTGGTAGTTCCAGACATGCGGCGTGTCGTTGCCGACGACGCGCATGCCGGCGGCCTTCAGGCGCGGAACGGCATCGGGCGCGGGCGCCTCGATCAGGTCGACCGTGCCGGAGAGCAGCGCATTCACCCGGGCGAGATCCTCGGGCACGCAGGTGAGCGTGAGCTTGGCGAGCTTCGGCACCCGCTTGGGGTTCCAGTATCCGACGTTGGGCAGGAGTTCGAGGCGCACCCGCGGGACCAGCTGGCCCATGCGGAACGGCCCGGTGCCCGAGGGCTCGAAGGCGAATTTCGCCCAGTCGCGACCGACTTTCTCGTATTGCGCGGGCGAGGAGATCAGGAACCAGAGCATCTGGTAGGGGAACAGGCTGTCGGGCGACTTGGTGGTCACCTGGACGGTCTTGGCGTCGAGCTTCTTGTAGCTCGCGACGCCGGGCAGGCGTGGGCGCACCTGGGCGGCCTGCCGCTGGTCGAAATGCGGCGCCTCCTTGTTGAGCACCTTGTCGAAATTCCAGATCACCGCGTCGGCGTCGAAGGCCGAGCCGTCGTGGAAGGTCACGCCCTCCCGCAGGTGGAAGGTCCAGACCTTCGGATCGGCGGCGTTGGCCTCCCAGGAGGTTGCGAGGCCGGGGATCATCTTGCCGGGCCGGTCGGCCACGTCGAGTTCCCAGGCGACCAGCGGGTCGTAAAGGGTCAGGCCAGTGAACTGGTAGCCACCGGCGCCCCGGTCCGGCTGACCGGTGGTGAGCGGCAGGTCGGTCATCGAGATGCCGTAGGTCAGGCTACCGGGCGTCCCGCCCTGCGCGCCGGCCCGGCCCGGGGCTCCGAAGGCGGCCAGTGCCGCCCCTCCCACCATCAGCGAGCGGCGTGTCGGCTTGATCAGGTCCATCGTGTCTCTCGGCTGGAAGCGGATGCGCCGCATGGAGCGGCGCCCGCTCGCCAGGCGCGACGGCGTTCTCAGCGCCACGACCCCATGCTGCATACAGTATCATGCACGCATCATGCCCAATCGGACGGCAGTTGGACGGTCCGCCCTCAGGCCTGCCAGATCTGCCCGGGCCTGAGGGCGAGGAACCGCTCCGGCGCAAGACCGGAAGCCCCCAGCGCCGCATTCAGCGCCTCGACGGGGCGCTCGATCCCCTCGTCGGTGAGCTGGAACGTGCCCCAATGATGCCCGAGTCCCTGCTCGGCGCCGAGCAGGCGGAAGGCCTGCACGGCTTCAGCGGGGTCGACATGCTGCGCGCGCATGAACCAGCGCGGCTCGTAGGCGCCGATCGGCAGGGTCGCCAGCCGGGGCGGCCCGAATTGGGCGCGGATGTCCCGGAACAGCGATCCGTCGCCGAAGCCGGTATCGCCGACGTGGTAGTGCACGCCCCGGGGCGAGGTGATCACGAAGGCGCACCACAGGGCCATCCGCCGGTCCCGGACGCCCCGGGCCGACCAATGGTTGGCCGGTGTGAGGTGAACCTGCAGCCCGTCGCCGAGATCGACGGACTCGCCCCAGTCGCGGGTCTCGACATGCATCGTGTCGTCGTAGCCGCGCAGGATCGCGTCGTTGCCGAGCGGCGCCACGATCAGCGGCTGATGCGCCTGCCAGATCCGCGCGACGGCCGGCCCGTCGAGATGGTCGTAATGGTTGTGGGTAATCAGCACCGCATCGATCGGCGGCAGGTCGGCAAAGGCGATGCCCGGCGGGTTGACGCGTTTCGGCCCCGCGATGCGGACCGGGCTCGCGCGCTTGGCAAAGACCGGATCGATCAGGATGTTGCGGCCTGCGACCTGTACGAGGTAGCTCGCGTGGCCGATCAGCACGACCCGCAGCCCCCCGACGCGCTCGGGCGGGCGATCCGCCGGGAACGGGCTCGGGAAGCTCTTAGGCCATGGCTCCCGCGCGCGCTTGGCCTGCCAGCGGAGCACGTCGGGCAGCGATTTGTCGGTCGCTTGGTCCGGCAGGAAGAAGCGCAGCCCGTCGAAATGGTCCGAGGTGGGCCCGCGATAATAGGGATTTCGGCCGCGCCGATGGGCGGCATAGCCGACGCCGCCGAGCGTCATGACCGTGGCCGCACTCGCGACCGTGAGCAGGCTGCGCCGTTTCATGTCCCCCGAGATGGCGGGTGGCACGCTCCGGTCAAGTTCCCCGGCCTTGCGGCGGCAAGCCTCACTCCACCGCCTCAGCGGCCAGGGACAGCCGCGCCCGGTAGACGATCTTGCCGACGCCGTCGCGCACGCAGGCGACGTAATCCTGGCGCTCGACATCCGGCAGCATGTCGCGGGCGATCGCCGACATGATCCGGGTGACCTTGGCGCGGGCGGCCGGCAGATCCGGCAGCTCGAAGCCGACATCGTCGCGGATCGGCTGCGAGCCGTCGTGAAGATCGATGAAGAAGCGAGGCATCGGCGCGAAGTGTCTCGGAGAGAGGTACTGCGTTGGTATGATTGCTCTAGTCATGGTTAATAGGAACTTAATTTCGGGATGGATCAGTTGCTTCGCCGGCTTGATCCGCCGCCCAGGACCTGTGCGGTCCCTCTTCCTGTCCGCAAGTCTCACGCCCTCGGAACGGCTACCGGCTTCACCTTGAGCCTGCCGCCGACCCCATGGAGACAACAGGCATTTCCCCGCGCAGCACGGGGGCGGACAGAGCGCCTCGGCACGCGAAGTGTGAAGATCGTAGCCCGCCTGCCGCAGCCGAGCCGCAGGCTCAGGACCGCCAGCGCAATTCCCGTCGCTCCAGCGGGTTCAGGAACGGCCGCCCGTCCCGGGCCGATTCCAGCGCCTCGCGCTTCAGGCGGAAGTACCACTGCGAGGGCAGGTCGCCCTGGCCGAACAGCACCATGGTGGGCTTGCGGTCGAGGCCGTCCTGCGCGTGCTGCAGCACCTGCTGGTCCTGGGTCAGGAACTGCCGCATCAGCGGCCGCGCGACGGGCTTGAGCAGGTTCAGCGCCGGCATGCTCCAATAGAGGGCGTTGGTGAGCAGCGTCCGGTCCGGCGTCAGCGGGGTCGCGAAGGTGTAGTTCGCGACCCGCTTCGCGCCCGCCCGGATCCGCTCCAGCCGGATGCCTGGCAGACGGAACTCGATCTCGACTTCCGGCACGCCGCCGAGCAGCCGGTAGACCGGGGAACTCGTGGTGGTGGCGTGGCTCGTCATGACGAAGCCGTGGGGGACCGGCTGGAAGGTCTTCACCTTCTCGCGGAGCTGCTTCGAGGGTCGGAACCACCACGAATCGTGGACGAAGGCGACGTGGCCGGGATCCACGAGGCTCAAGGTGGTCAGATCGAACGAGGCCTCGACCACGAGTTCTACCACCACGGAGCCGGCGGGCGTGAAATCGAGCTCCGGCAGGGTGGGGACATCGCCGCCGGCCGGGCCGAGATGGGGGTTCACCCAGAGGAAGCCGGCGCTCTCGCGGATGGGGAAGCGCTGGACCTGGATGCGCGAGAAATCGGCGGCATCGTGCTCCGAGAGGGTCGGCACATCGCGGCAGCGCCCGTCCGTGCCGAAGCGCCAGCCGTGGAACGGGCACATCAGGCTGTCGCCGTCGAACCGGCCCTTGGACAGGGCCATACCGCGGTGGGGGCACCGGTCACGCAGGGCGAAGGGGGTTCCGTCCGGGGCGCGGCCGAGCACGATCTGCTCGCCGTTCAGTTCCACGGCGCGGAGGCCCGTCTTACCGCCAGCCTTACCGAGGCTGCGGGACTGGCCGACGCAGTACCACGCATCCCCGAGCGGCTGGCGCATCGCGTCGGGATCGAGGGCGGCCTCGTCGGCGGGGCGCGGCGGGTTGGTGAAGGGCGCGTTCAAGGCGGCTCGGGCTTCGGACGGGATGCCCCGTCATACGCCCGGCGGCCGATGCGCGAAAGCGCCGGTCCGGGGAGGACAAACGGGCGCAGGCCCGGGGCTTCACAAGCCGGCTCGCACCGCCTACCTTCGCTTCACCCGCAACGAACGAAAGGAGGTGATCCAGTGTCTCATTGTCATCAGCCGTGTGTCTCGGCTCATCGGACCTGGACCGTCGCCTCCGGCGCGTCGCTCTAAGACGCGTCAGAGACCCGATTTCGGGACAGTTCCGCCGGACGACACGGTTCGGCAATGGAAGGGCCACCCACTCGGGTGGCCCTTCGACGTTTCAGGGTCAGCGCTTCTGCATCTGGAACAGGGGCTGGGCCAAAGCCTCGGTCCGGGCGCGCCATAGGTCGCGCTCCTCGCGCAGGGCGTCGCGCTCGCTTGACAGGGCGGAACGCTCGACCGCGGCCCGCTCGCGCTCGGCCTGCATCGCCTCGCGCTCCGCTTTGACGCGCTCGCGCTCCGCGCGGATCTCCGCCTGCTCCGCCCGCAACTCGTCGAGGGAGCCGATCTCGTCCTGGATATGCGCGCGCAAGGTGCGGATCTCCTCGGCGAGGATCGCCTGCAGCTCGTCCTGACGGTCGGCCTCCAGGCGGAGCTTCGCCTTCAGCATCAGGTTCTCGGCCATCAGCTCGGAGATGTCGGCATCCTCGGGCTCGGCCGCCTGTGACGGTCCGGCGGGCGCCACCACCCGCGGCGACCACGCGGTCTCGGCGGCGCCATGACCGGCCTTCGGCTCGCGACGGGCGGCCTCAGCCGGGCTGTGGGTCTTCATCGCCGAGAGCCAGTCCCGGAGCGGCCCCGGCGCGGGGCGGCTGCCGGACTCGGACGGCAGGGAGCGGGCGGGTTCCGACATGGGCGGCGTCCTGAACGAAATTGCTTCGCAGACAATCCGATCATGCTTAACGATCGGTAAAGGAGGCGGCCGGGATCCGCCCGGCGCCGTCGAGTCAGGCCGAGGTCGGCGCGTCGCCGCCGAGGCCTCTGTCACTGCGCCCGTCTCGGCTTGGTCCGGTCGCTGCCGCAGTTCCGGTCTCTCCCATCCCGAGGGACAGGAAGACCACCAGGGCGGTGAGGGCCGTGATGCCCGCCAGCGCGACGAGAAGCCAACCGAAGGCCGCGCCGTAGAGGGCGGTCAGCCGCCCCGCATCGGCGGCCGGAAGGACGTGGAGCGCGCCGCCGAGATCCCCGCCGGCCAGACGTTGCGCCGCCGGGACGATCTGCCCAGGCAGTCCGGCCGCATCGATCTGACGGGCGATCAGCATGGACAGGGCCGCTCCCACCACCGCGAGCGCCACGCCCTCGCCGGCGACGCGGACGGTCGAGAAGATGCCGGTCGCCATGCCGGCCCGCTCCTTCGGCACGACGCTGACCGCCAACCCGTCCATCAGCCCCCAGGGCAGGCCGATCCCGGTGCCGATCAGCAGCATCGGCAAAGCCGTAGCGAGCGGGGCTGCGCCGACGGGCGTCAGGGCCAGCCAGAGCAGGCCCGCCGCCGAGAGCAGGAGGCCGACGCCGCAGATCGTGGCGGGGCGGAACCGGCGGGTCAGCGCCCCCGCCACGACGGGGATGACCAGAAGCGGGGCCGAGAGGGCGACCATCAGGCCACCCGCCGCCACCTCGCTGAAACCCTCGATGCCGACGAAGCGCAGCGGCAGGAGGATGAGGAGCACGACGAAGCCGTAGGCCGGCGCCGCCGCCAGAAGCTGGACGCCGACGAAGCGCGGATAGCGGAACAGGGCGAGGTCGAGCATCGGACGGTCGACCCGGCGTTCCGTGGCCACGAACACGGCGAGGCAGAGCAGCGATCCGGCCAGGCAGCCGAGAACGGCGGGGTCGTCCCAGCCCCGGCCGGGGACGAGCAGCATGCCGCAGGTCAAGAGGGACAGCATCGCGGTGAAGCTCAGGGCTCCGGCCCAATCGAGCCCGGAAGCCTGCGGATCGCGGCTCTCGCGCAGGGCGCGCAGGCCCAGGAGGCTGGCCAGCGTCGTCAGGGCGACGACGGCGAGGAAGATGCTGCGCCAGCCGAACGCCTCGATCATCAGGCCGGACGCGATCGGGCCCAGCGAGAGGCCGGCCCCGAAGCTCGTGCCGATGACGCTGAAGGCGCGCAGCCGCGCCCGTCCCTCGAAATCCTGGGCCAGGGCGGCGGATCCGCCGGCATAGGCGGCGGCCGCCGCAAAGCCCTGGCCACCGCGCAGGAGATCGAAGGCCAGCATCGTCGGCGCGAACACCAGGGCGAGGGAGACCAGCGCGAACGCCATGGTGCCGGCCAGGAACACGCGCCGGCGCCCGAAGGTATCGGCGAGCGCACCGGCCACCAGCAGCGTCGAGCCGAAGGTCAGCATGAAGGCGTTGGTCGCCCAGGCCAGGGCGACGGGGCCGCCCTCCAGGCTGCGGCCGACGGTCGGCAGGGCGACGGCTGTGCCCGTGAAGGTCAGCGGCATCGCCGCGGCGGCGAGGCAGACCGCAAGGAGGGCAAGCGGCTTCGTGGCGCCGCCGTGCGGCGCCGGGTGAGGTCGGGTCATGGGGGATGGGTCCGAGCGTCAGTTTCGGAGCGTCACCGTCGATCCGGCGCGCCATCCAGTCTATTCAGGCTCGAATGGCTGATAAGGCCGAGCCGGTTCCGGACACTTCGGAACGGGACGCTCGAATGGAGCCGCGATGGATCGGTTGACGGGCCTCTCGGCCTTCGTGCGGACGGCCGATCTCGGCAGCTTCGTCGCCGCGGGCCGCATCCTCGGCCTCTCGCCCTCGGCGGTCGGCAAGGCGGTGACCAAGCTGGAGAACCAGCTCGGGGTCCGGCTCTTCCAGCGCTCGACCCGCAGCCTGCGGCTGACCGAGGAGGGGCGCGCCTTCCACGAACGCTGCCGCCGCATCCTCGACGACCTCGACGATGCCCATGCCGGGATCCTGCAGACCCGCGGGGCGCCGCGGGGGCGGGTCCGGATGTCCTGCCCGATCGTGGCCTACCACCTGCTGCTGCCGGTGCTGCCGGATTTCATGGCGCGCTATCCGGAGATCGAGCTCGATCTCGATTTCTCGGATCGGATCGCCGACCTCATCGAGGAAGGCGTCGATGTCGCGATCCGGAGCGGCCCGCTGCCGGACAGCCGGATCATGGTGCGGACCCTGCGGCCGTTCCGGCTGCTGCTCTGCGCGGCGCCGGCCTACCTTGCGCGCTTCGGCATCCCGAAAGACCCGCGGGACCTCGCTGGCCATCGCAGCATCGGCTTCCGGTATCCCAATTCCGGGAAGGTCCAGGTCTGGCCCCTGCCCGGGGCCGGTGACGCAGCCGGGCCGGATATCCACCACGCGATCGTCTGCAACAACATGGAGGCGTTGCACGGGGCGGTCCTGTCGGGCCTCGGGATCGGCTGCATGCCCGATTTCCTGGCCGCCGCCGCGCTGCGGGCGGGGCGTCTGGTGCCGGTGCTCCTCGACCATCTCGACGCCCCGGGCCAGTTCAACCTGATCTGGCCGTCGAGCCGGCACCTTTCCCCCAAAGTACGGGTCACCGTCGATTTCATCGCGGAGCGGTTGTTCTCCGACGATTGCCACGTCCCCTGCTCTGCGCAGCCGCATCGACCCGAAAATTGACTTTCTTTGCCAGCGCGGCTACGCCCCGCGCTCCCGATCCGAAGCAGATCGTCCAATGCCAAGCCGACCGGTCCCGTGAGACCGGAGGTCAACGCCCGACAGCGCGTCTGCGCCCTCGGGCGCGATGGGTGTTGGCCAATCCGCCACGACGGGCCCCGCCGGCCGAGGCACCCGCATGACGCCAGATCAGCAAACGTTGAAGATCGAGGACGCGATCAACGAGACCTGCCCGTGGTCGGGCAAGCCGATCTCGGCCGACTCGCTGACCCTCTACAACGGCGCCGTGGTGGGCTTCTGCAACCCGGAGTGCCGGGACAAATTCGCCAAGGCCCTGCGCAGCTTCGAGGCCGCCCTCCAGGCGCGCCGCGTCGAGCGCGCCGGGCTCGAACAGTAAGCGCGGGGCGTCAGAGCATGTTCGAAGGCCTGTCCGACCGCCTGTCCGGCATCCTCTCGGGGCTCACCCGCCGGGGTGCGCTGACCGAGGCCGACGTCACCGCCGCCATGCGTGAGGTGCGCCGCGCCCTGCTGGAGGCCGACGTCGCCCTCGAGGTCGTGCGCGGCTTCACCGACAAGGTGAAGGAGAAGGCGGTCGGCGCCGTCGTGCTCAAGTCGGTGACGCCCGGCCAGATGGTCGTGAAGATCGTCAACGACGAGCTGGTCGCCATGCTCGGCACCGATGCCGAGACCATCGACCTCAACGCCCCCGCCCCGGTGCCGATCCTGATGGTCGGCCTGCAGGGCTCGGGTAAGACCACCACCACCGCCAAGATCGCCCGGCGCCTCTCCGACCGCGAGAAGCGCAAGGTGCTGCTCGCCTCCCTCGACACCCGCCGCCCGGCCGCCATGGAGCAGCTCGCGGTGCTGGCCAAGCAGGTGGGCGTCGAGTCGCTGCCGATCATCGCCGGCCAGTCGGCGGTGCAGATCGCCAAGCGCGCCATGGATGCCGCCCGTCTCGGCGGCTTCGACGTGGTGATGCTCGACACCGCCGGTCGCACCACGGTGGACGAGGGCCTGATGGCCGAGGCCGCTGAGGTGAAGGCCGCGACGAAGCCCCACGAGGTGCTGCTCGTCGCCGACGCCCTCACCGGCCAGGACGCGGTCAACACCGCCCGCGCCTTCGACCAGCGGCTCGGCGTCACCGGCATCGTGCTGACCCGCATGGACGGCGATTCCCGCGGCGGCGCGGCGCTCTCCATGCGCGCCGTCACCGGCAAGCCGATCAAGCTCGTCGGCACCGGCGAGAAGGTCGACGCGCTGGAGGAGTTCCACCCGTCCCGCGTCGCCAACCGCATCCTCGGCATGGGCGACATCGTCTCGCTCGTCGAGAAGGCCGCCGAGACCATCGACCACGAGCAGGCGCTCCGCACCGCGGAGAAGATGCGCAAGGGCAAGTTCGATCTCGAGGACTTGTCGATGCAGCTCGGCCAGATGGAGAAGATGGGCGGCATCGGCGGCCTGATGGGCATGCTGCCCGGCATGGGCGCGATCAAGAAGCAGGTCGAGGGCGCCAACCTCGACGAGAAGATGTTCAGGCGTCAGCGCGCCATCATCTCGTCGATGACCCCGCAGGAGCGGAAGAACCCGGATCTCCTCAAGAACTCCCGCAAGAAGCGCATCGCGGCGGGTGCGGGCGTCGACGTCTCGGAGATCAACAAGCTCCTGAAGATGCACCGGACCATGGCCGACATGATGAAGGCGATGGGCTCGGGCAAGCGCGGGATCGGGCAGGCGCTCGGCTCGATGTTCGGCCTTGGCGGTGGTGGGATGGGCGGGATGCCGGGCGGCATGCCCGGCCTTCCCCCCGGCATGCCGGAGCCGACGCCGGAACAGATCGCGCAGATCGAGAAGCAGTTCGGCGGCAAGCTGCCGCCGATGCCGCCGGGCCTGGGCGGCGGGGGCGGCATGCCGAAGCTTCCCGGTCTTCCGGGCCTCGGCGGTCCGAAGCTGCCGGGCCTCGGTGGGTTCATGCCGGGGAAGAAGAAATGAACGTGCTCGCGGCGCAGGCCGTCGATCCCGAACTCGCGCGCCTGCGCGACAGCATCGACAACTTCGATGCCGCGCTGATCCATCTTCTCGCCGAGCGCTTCCGCTGCACGCAGCGGGTCGGCGAGCTCAAGGCCCGAAAGGGGATCCCCCCTTCCGATCCGGACCGGGAGGCCCGTCAGGTCGCCCGGCTCCGCAAGCTCGCGGTCGAAGCCAAGCTCGACCCCGATTTCGCCGAGAAGTTTTTGGCCTTCGTGGTCAAGGAAGTCATTCGGCACCACCAATCGATCAAAGCAGATCACGATTCCAAGATCGATTAATCGCGAAAGTAGCAAACAATGGCCCTCAAGATCCGTCTCACCCGCGGCGGCGCCAAGAAGCGCCCCTACTACCGCATCGTCGTCGCTGACGCCCGCGCCCCGCGCGACGGCCGCTTCATCGACAAGGTCGGCGCCTACGACCCGATGAAGGCCAAGGATGATCCGGCCCGCATCGTGCTCGACAACGAGAAGATCCAGAGCTGGCTCGCCAAGGGCGCGCAGCCGACCGACCGCGTCCTGCGCTTCCTCGACCAGGCCGGCCTCGCCAAGCGTCCGACCCGCAACAACCCGCAGAAGGCCGAGCCGGGCGAGAAGGCCAAGGAGCGGGCCGCCAAGCGCGCCGAGAAGGCCGCCGCCCCCGCCGAGGACGCGGCCGCTTAAGGCGCGCGTATCATGGCGCGCCGCCCCGCAGGTCCCTCCCCCCGCGACGGCGGCCGCCGGGGCCGCTTGAACGCGGCGGTCGGCGCGATCGCGCCCGACGCCGCGACCTCGCCCAAGGCGCCGGCTCCGAAGCCGGCGCCTCCCCCGACCGACCCGAACCTCGTCCTGATGGGCGAGTTCGGGCGGGCGCACGGGCTCAACGGCGAAATCCGCCTGAAATCCTACACCGCTGAACCGAAAGCGATCGCTACCTACGGCACCCTGCTGACCGCGGACGGCCGCAGCCTGACGCTGGCCGAGGTGCGCCCCGCCCCGGGCACGTCCCCCGATATGCTGATCGCCCGGGTAAAGGGCGTGTCCGGCCGGTCGGCCGCCGAGGCGCTGAACCGGGTTGCCCTCTATGTCCCCCGTGACCACTTGGCAGCCCCCGAGGACGAGGACGAGGTCTACGCAGCCGACCTGATCGGCGCCACGGCTTTGGACGAAGCCGGCACCGTCATCGGGACGGTTGTCGCCGTGCCGAATTACGGGGGCGGCGATCTTCTGGAACTGCGCCCGCCGGGCGGCGGCGCCACCGCGCTCCTGCCCTTCACCAAGGCATTCGTGCCGGTGCTCGACATGGCGCAGCGGCGGGTCACGATCGTCCCCCCGGAGGATCTGTTCGCACCGCCGGGCGAGAAGCCGGCTGACGATCCGGGTTGAACGTTCCAGGCTGGACGACGCCGCGGCTTCGCCCTCCGACCCTGCGATTCCCCCCATCCTGAGGTCCCCGCGCCAGCGGGCACGTCAGGATGGGGGAATGGTTTGGAACATTGGCCGAACCGAAAGGACGCCTATGGCGCTGGCACCGCCACCGCGGCCCGGGCGATGACCAGCGGCTCCGCGCTCATCGCCAGCGGCCCGTCGAAGGGGCGCTCGTGCAGGGCGATCAGCCCGAGGGTGGTCACCATCGCCAGCGAAAAGGTTGTCAGAACCGTCGCCTGGGCGGCCCGGCTCTCCGTGTGGACAAGGCCCAGAGCCACCAGGGTCAGCGCCGCCAGGATCAGCAGGGTTAGCCATTTGGTGCCGTCGCTGGCGGTCTGGCTCAGCGCCAGCCGGTCGCCGCGGTCGCCCCGCAACGCCATGGCGGCGTTGAGAAGTGCGGCATGGGTCGGCGCCCCCGCCTCCGCGGTGATCTTCGGATCGGACACGGTCTCCAGAAGCTTTCGCAGATTGGCTCCGGCCTCCGGAGCGTAGCCGCCCTCGCTCATCCGGGGCCATTCCCGCTCGATCACCGCGTCGAGATAGGCGACGAGGGCCGCCCGGATGTTCCGCATGTCGGAGGCCGAGGCGAGGCTGAGATCGTAGACCGCCAGGGCGTCGGCGCGCTCGGCCTGAAGGGCGCGGGAGGCCGAACGCTGACGCTCCCAGGCATCGTTGGCCACGAAGCCGGTCAGCAGGGCCAGCAATGTTGCGAGCGCCGTGAAGTAGGTGGGTACCATGCCGGCATTGAGGCGACGCATCATTGGGCGCGTCCCGCGCAGATGCGACAGTCCGTACAGCATTGCGCTGAGGACGCCGAACAGCAGAGCCAGCACCCCGAAGATCGCCCAAAGCGGTTGATCGAGCCAGAGTCCGAGAAGCATGCGGCGGCCTGCATGGTGGGCGACGGGGCCACGATGCTGACAACCTTGGGCTGAGAAAGCGTGAAGGTCGCCGGCGGCTCGGCTCGCCCTACCGCCGGCTCGCCCCATCCCGGCAGGGGCGGATCGTCCCCGGCGCCGGGCGCCGATCTGGAGCGGGCGCCGTGAACACCGCCAGATAGGCCCCGTCCTTCAGCGGATGGAACCCGGTCTCCCGATACCCGGCGGCCGTGAGTTCGCAGCGCAGGAGCGCCGGAGGCGTGCCGTGGCGGGAGGGGATGTCGTCGGCATCGACGATGCCGACGCGGCCGCCGGGCCGCATCGCCGGCGCGAGGTTGTAGAGCAGGCCGAAGGGTTGGGTGATCTCGTGGTACATGTGCACGAGGATCGCCGCGTCCACGGAATTCGGCGGCAGGCGTGGGTCGTGCGGCTCGCCCCGCACCACGGTGACGTTGGCGAGCCCCTTCACACGGGTCTCCAGGGCGGCGAGGTAATCCGGGGTGACGTCCTCGGCGAGCACCCGGCCGCTCGCCCCGACCAGGGGGCTCAGCCGCACCACGTAGTAGCCGCTGCCGGCCCCGATATCCGCGACCGTCTCGTCGGGCTTGAACCCCATCCCCCGGGCGACCGCGGCGAATTCGCCGGCCTTGTCGCGCGCGGACTCGGAGGACCAGCGGGGCGCCACGATCTCGGCGACCGGCCGGTCGGGCTTCGGGAAGGCGTCGGCCGGGGCACCGGGGGGTGCCAGCGGCTCGGCCGCGCGGGCCGGCCCGGCGAGGAGGACGGCGAGAAGGGCCAGGATCCGGATCATGGCGGGTAACACCGGGCAGGCCCGATCGGTGCCGGCGGCGTTGACCGTGCCGCACCCCACGCGCGATCAAGCGCCATGACGCGCACCGACACGCCCTGGCGGGCCACCATCCTCACGCTCTACCCGGAGATGTTTCCCGGCCCCCTCGGAATCTCGCTCTCGGGCGACGCCCTCGCCCGGGGCACCTGGAGTCTGGAGACGCGCAACATCCGCGAGCACGGAATCGGCCGTCACCGGGCGGTGGACGACACCCCGGCCGGGGGCGGCGCCGGGATGGTCCTGCGCTGCGACGTCCTGGCCGCCGCCATCGACGCCGCCGGCCAAGCCGACGACCCGCGCCCGCGCCTGCTGATGTCTCCCCGCGGCCGGCCGCTGACCCAGAGACGGGTGCGCAGCCTCGCGGAAGGTCCCGGCGCGCTGATCGTCTGCGGCCGGTTCGAGGGGGTGGACGAGCGTGTGATCGCCGGGCGCAACCTGGAGGAGGTCTCGATCGGTGATTATGTGCTCTCGGGGGGCGAGATCGCCGCCCTGGTGGTGCTCGACGCCTGCGTGCGGCTCCTGCCCGGCGTGATGGGCAAGACGGAATCGGGCGTGGAGGAGAGCTTTGAGGGCGGCCTCCTCGAATACCCGCACTATACGCGGCCCCGGGACTGGGAGGGCCGCGCGATCCCCGACGTGCTCTCCGGCGGCAACCATGCGGCCATCGCCCGCTGGCGGCGGGCGAAGGCCGAGCGCCTCACCGCCGAGCGGCGGCCGGACCTCCCCGGCGCTCAGGCCGCCTCCAAGTCGATCACCGGACCGTCCCGGTCATAATCCAGCGGATCGCGTTGCAGGGCCTGCCGCGCCGGTCGGCGCAGGCGGCTCGGGAGCGCGATATGGGCCGTTAAGGCCCCAATCACCACAAGCAGAGCAGACCAGACCGCCACTATCGCGGCGCTGTGCATAGTCATCGATGTACCTCAAACGCTACGCGGCACAGCATTAAGCCTAACGGGCCAGGCTTAATCGACTGTTCCCTGCGGCGGGAGAGCCTGTCCCGGCCGGGGCCACCCCGCGAAGATTGCAACGCTGACAAGCGCTTGCCAGGCGGCCGGTTTCGGCGCATGCGCGAGGCCGGGTGCTCTTCCCCGCTGAGGAGCGCCCCTCTGCAGGATGGATTCGCGATGACCAGCCGCCCCACGCAGCGCCCGCGCGTGCCCCATTTCTCCTCCGGCCCCTGCGCCAAGCGCCCGGGCTGGACCCCCGCCGTCCTGGCCGACGCAGCCCTCGGCCGGTCGCATCGGTCGCCCGTGGGCAAGGCCAAGCTCGGCCGGGCGATCGACCTGACGCGCTCCGTTCTGCAGGTGCCCGCCGAGTACCGGATCGGCATCGTGCCGGCCTCCGATACCGGCGCCGTCGAGATGGCGATGTGGACGATGCTCGGCCCGAAAACCGTCGAGGTCGCCGCCTGGGAGGCGTTCGGCAAGGAATGGGTCACGGACGCGCTGAAGCAGCTCAAGATCGATCCGCGCATCCACCAGACGCCCTACGGCGTGCTGCCGGACCTCTCGGCGGTCGACACCCGGCACAACGACGTGGTCTTCACCTGGAACGGCACCGCAGCCGGCGTGAAGGTACCGGACGGCGACTGGATCGCCGCCGATCGCGAGGGTTTGACGATCTGCGACGCCACTTCGGCGGCCTTCGCTCAAGCCCTCCCCTGGGACAAGCTCGATGTCGTGACCTTCTCCTGGCAGAAGGTCATGGGCGGCGAGGCCGCGCACGGCATGCTGATCCTCTCGCCCCGCGCCGTGGCGCGGCTGGAGAGCCACACCCCGTCCTGGCCGCTGCCGAAGGTGTTTCGCCTGACCAAGGACGGGAAGCTGATCGAGGGCATCTTCAAGGGCGACACGATCAACACGCCCTCGATGCTGGCGGTGGAGGATTACCTCGACACCCTGGCCTGGGCCGAGGGGATCGGCGGCCTGTCGGCTTTGCACGCCCGGGCGGATGCCAACGCCAAGGCGATCTACGACTGGGTGGCCCGCACCCCTTGGATCGCGCCGCTGGCGGTCGATCCCGCGACCTACTCGAACACCGGCGTCTGCCTGGTGCTCGCCGATCCGGATGTGCTCGCCCGGGGCGACGCGGCGGTCTCGGCCTTCGCGGCGGGGCTCGTCGCGCGGCTCGAGCGCGAGGGCGTCGCCATCGATATCGGCGCCTATCGCGACGCCCCCGCGGGCCTGCGGATCTGGTGCGGCGCCACCGTGGAGACCGCCGATCTGGAGGCGCTGACGCCCTGGCTCGACTGGGCTTTCGCGGAAGAGAAGGCGGCGCTGGCGCAGGCCGCGTGAGGGGCGGCCGTCTGTTCAGTCGGCGACCAAATCCTCGCCGTCCTTGCGAGCGCAGCGAAGCAATCCAGGGCGGCGCACCACTTGCGATCGTAGCGCTTTCTTGGGTCGCTTCCATGGGTCGCTTCGCGGCGCTCGCGATGACGGCCGGAGGAGGAGCGTCATAAAAAAAACCCCGGCCCTTTCGAGCCGGGGTTTTCTCGTTTGACGGACGCGGTCCCGAAGGACCGCGCCATACACGCTCAGTAGTTGTAGGCGCGCTCGCCGTGATCGGCGATGTCGAGGCCCTCGCGCTCCTCCTCCTGCGTCACCCGCAGGCCGATCGTCAGGTCGACGAGCTTGTAGAGGATCGCCGAGCCGATGCCCGACCAGAGGAGCGTCAGGCCAACGGCCTCGGCCTGGATGATGAGCTGGCTCATCATGTCGTAGGCACCGACCGCCAGCTCGCCCGGCTTGGAGGTGTAGTCGGGGATGCCGACGCCGCCGAGATTCGGGTCGACCAGGATGCCGGTCGCCAGGGCGCCCAGGATGCCGCCGATGCAGTGGACGCCGAACACGTCGAGCGAGTCGTCGTAGCCGAGGGCGTTCTTCACCGTGGAGCACATCACGAAGCAGACAACGCCGGCGACGAGGCCGAGCACGATCGAGCCCATCGGGCCGGCGAAGCCCGAAGCCGGGGTGACGGCCACGAGGCCGGCGACCGCGCCCGACAGCATGCCGAGCAGCGACGGCTTGCCCTTGAGCGCCCACTCGGCGAACAGCCACGCCACCGCGGCGGCGCAGGTCGCCACGAAGGTGTTGAGCATGGCGAGCGCGGCCGTGCCGTTGGACTCGAGGTTCGAGCCGGCGTTGAAGCCGAACCAGCCGACCCACAGCAGCGAGGCGCCGATCATCGTCATGGTCAGGGAGTGCGGGGCGAGCAGGTCCCGGCCGTAGCCGATGCGCTTGCCCATGATCAGGCAGCCGACGAAGCCCGCGATTCCGGCGTTGATGTGCACGACGGTGCCGCCGGCGAAGTCGAGGGCGCCCTTCTGGAAGAGGAAGCCGGCATCCTTGTTGACCGCGTCCAGCGCCGCCTGGGCGGTGGCCTTCGAGGCGTCGTCCGTGGCGGCAGCGAGCGCCTTGGCGGCATTGCCGACCGCGTCCGGGCCGCCCCAGTACCAGACCATATGGGCCATCGGGAAGTAGATCACCGTGACCCAGAGGATCGTGAACACCACCAGAGCCGAGAACTTCATCCGCTCGGCGAAGGCGCCGACGATCAGCGCCGGGGTGATCATCGCGAACGTCATCTGGAAGCACAGATAGGCGTATTCGGGGATCACGACGCCGTTGGAGAAGGTCGCCACCGTTGAGTTGGCGTCGATGCCCTTCAGGAAGGCCTTCGAGAAGCCGCCCACGAAGTCGTTGAGGCCGGCGCCGTTGGTGAAGGCGAGGCTGTAGCCGTAGAACACCCAGAGCAGGCCGACGATCGACACGATCGCGAAGACCTGGGTCAACACCGAGAGCATGTTCTTGGTGCGCACGAGGCCGCCGTAGAACAGGGCGAGGCCCGGCACCGACATCATCAACACGAGGGCCGAGGAGATCATCATCCAGGCCGTATCGCCCTTGTTGGGGATCGGCGACGGCGGCGGCGAGGCGGCTTCCGCCGTCGGCGTCTGCGCGAGGGACGGCTCGATCAGGAGGGCGGCGATCGCCGCCCCTCCCAAGCTGAGCATGAGGGCATGACGAAGTTTCATGGGCACGTGGCTCCGGGTCTCAAATCCGTGTTGCTTGAAAAGGTGTTCGATGCGCTGGCCCGGTCGCGCCGGGCCGCGGCTCACAGAGCGTCGGCGTCGGTCTCGCCGGTCCGGATGCGCACGGCTTTCTCCAGCGGCATCACGAAGATCTTGCCGTCGCCGATCTGGCCTGTGCGGGCCGCCCCCGCGATGGCGTCGATGACGCTCGACGTCAGGTCCGAGGCAACGGCCACCTCGATCTTCAGCTTGGGCAGGAAGCTCACCGCGTATTCCGCGCCGCGGTAGATCTCGGTGTGGCCCTTCTGCCGGCCATACCCCTTCACCTCCGTCACCGTCAGACCGTGGACGCCGATTCCGGTGAGCGCGTCGCGCACCTCCTCGAGCTTGAACGGCTTGATAATGGCCATCACGATTTTCATGGGCGACGCCCCCTTCGAAAGACTGGGAACCGTTGCCGTCACCCGATCCGCGGGCGACCCGGCCAGAGTCGCCCGCAGGCTCGGGATGGCCCGCGGTCGAAGGCCGCTATTCAAGGACCGTGCCAGATAAGCTTAACCGGGAACCTTTTCCTGCAGCGCTGATTTGCCCATGAATTGACCCCCGACGATCAAGAGGCGCGCACATTACAGGGCTTAGGTGCCCTCAATCTGTGCATTCTGCACAAGAAGATGCATCAAGCCCTGTTGCAGGTTCGCAACATACGCTTGAGATCGCCGTTTTAATCCCTGATGGGTCGAATCAAACCCTCCTGGGCCACAGAGGCTACGAGGTGACCGGCTTGATCGAAGATCTGCCCACGGGCGAAGCCCCGTGCGCCACCGGCGGCCGGACTGTCCTGGGCATAAAGCAGCCAGTCGTCGATCTTCACCGGCCGATGGAACCACACGGCGTGGTCGAGGCTCGCCGCCTGGATGGTGGGATCGAACACCGAGCGCTCATGCGGGATCAGCGACACGTCGAGCAGAGTCATGTCGGAGGCGTAAGCCAGCACTGCCCTGTGGAGAGCCGGGTCGTCCGGCAGGGTGGCGGCCGCACGCAGCCACACGTTGAAGATCGGCTCCGGCGGCCGGCCGCCCTTCCCGGCGGAGATGTAGCGGTCCAGATCGACCGGCCGCAGGGTGATCGGCCGCTCGCGGCCGAAATAGGCGGCGATCGCCTCCGGCATGCCGCTGCCGCCGGCGGCCGCCAAGGCCTTGCCGTCGAGGAGCCCCTCCGGGCCGGCCACGCCCGGCATCGTGGGCTGGTGGATGAGCCCCTCCTCCACCACCTGATACGAGACCGTGGTGGCGAAGATCGCCCGTCCGTGCTGGATCGCCTTGACCCGGCGGGTGGTGAAGCTGCGCCCGTCCCGGATGCGCTCTACCTCGTACACGATCGGCGTGCGGGGATCGCCCGGCAGCATGAAGTAGGCGTGGAGGGAATGGGCGGGACGATCGTCCGGCACGGTCCGGGTGGCAGCGACCAGAGCCTGTGCCACCACCTGCCCGCCGAAGACCCGCCGCCAGCCGGTCGTCGGGTTCTGGCCGCGGAACAGATCGACCTCCAGCCGTTCGAGGTCGAGAATGGCGATCAGTTCGGCGACAGCATCCGTCATCGCGTCGGTGTTGGCATCCGTCATGGCGCGCGGGGTTTCCGTTCGTTGCCCGCGTGCGACATAGGCCTTTCGGACGAACCAAGCCAACGTCTCCCGCCCGGGAGGCAAACCGGAGATCTGCCCCGATGATGGCCGAGACGCCCCGCCCCGGCAGCCGCCGACTCCTGATCGCCGGGGGCGGCCTCCCCAGCCTCGCCCTGGCGCTGGCCCTCAAGCAGGCCCACGGGCCAGCGCTCGCCGTCACGGTGATCGATCCGTCCGGTGCCGATCCCGCACGGCATCGCGGTCGGGCCTACGCGCTGGCGGCGGGGGGCCGGCGGATGCTGGCGCGGCTCGGCCTCTGGGATCGGCTTACCGATGTGGCGGAGCCCATCACCGAAATGGTGATCAGCGACAGCCGCCTCGCCGATCCGGTGCGCCCGGTGTTTCTCACCTTCGGCCAAGACTCCGCGCAGGAGGCAGAGGCGGACCGGATCGACGGCGAGCCTTTCGCCCACATGGTCGAGGCCGAGCCGCTGGCTGCGGCGCTGGCAGGAGCTTGCCGGGATGTGGGGGTGGGCTTCGTCACGGCCGGTGTGGTGCGCGCGGCGCCGGAGGGCACCGCAATCGGCGTGGAGCTGACCATCGGGGGGCGACTGCGGGGCGATCTGCTGGTCGCCGCCGACGGGGCGCGCTCACGTCTGCGGGAGGCGGCGCGGATCGGATGGGTCGGCTGGTCCTACCCGCAGGTCGGCATCGTGGCGACGATCGGCCACGCCCGGCCGCACGGTGGGCGGGCCTTCGAGCATTTCCTGCCCGCGGGCCCCTTCGCAATCCTGCCGCTGCGGGACGGCGGAACCCTTGGCCATCGCTCCTCCATCGTCTGGACCGAGCGCGCCGACGCCGCCGATGCGCTGCTTGCCGGGGAGCCCGAAGAGGTGCTGGCCGAGATCGAGCGCCGCTTCACCCTCGACCTGGGTGCGCTCGCCCTGGAACACGGGCCGAGCCGGCATCCCCTGGCCTTGGGTCTCGCACGAAGCTTCCACGCCCAGCGCCTCGCCCTGCTGGGCGATGCAGCCCACGTAATCCACCCGATCGCCGGACAGGGGCTCAATCTCGGCCTCGCGGATGCCGCATCCCTCGCCGAGGCGGTGACCGGTGCGCTGCGCCTCGGTCTCGACCCCGGCGGCCCCGATGTCCTGCGCGATTACGAGCGCGCCCGGCGCTTCGACAGCTTCGCCATGGCGGCGGCCACCGACGGGCTGAACCGCCTGTTCTCGAACGACGCCCTGCCGCTGCGATTGGCCCGGGATCTCGGCCTCGGGATCGTGGACCGACTGCCGGGGCTCAAGCGCTTCTTCATCGGCGAGGCGGCGGCAGCCCGTGGAACGCGGCCCCGGTTGATGCGCGGGGAGGCGCTCTGAGGGTCTGTGCCCATCGGCTTGGCCGGAGCGGTGACCGAGAGGGGTGGATTTAGGTCCGTCTGCCTGTGAGCGACAATATCCCGAAGGCGGACGTCGCTAGGGCGACTGCTTGCGCCTTGTTTTGAGGGCTCTATTCCGAATGGTGACAAACAGCGTCAACTCGATTTCCGGACGGATCAATTAGAAAAGCTGCGTAATAGGACGGATGGTAGTCGGGTCGTAGGCCGGGGGCTCCGTTATCGGTGCCTCCGTTTGTTAGCCCAGCCTTCCAGAAGGCATCGACTGCCAAGCGATCGGGTGCCTTAAAACACCAGTGCCGACCTGGAGCATCTTCAGTCAATGGACCGCGCCGAATTGATGAATAAATCCTGTCTGGATGATCCGCGTCGCATCTCAACCCATATCCAATCCATCCTTCGGATTGATCTGAGCCAACCTTCGATACGCCAAGGGGCTTTAGCGTCGCGTCATAGAAGGCCTCAGCGGCAGAACAATCAGCGACGGCAATAGAAACATGATCTAACACGATGATAGACCCACTTTGCATTCTCGTTGTCGCGGCACAGCCGGGGATCGTTTGCCACCGGCCGCCCAGAAACATGGTTGATTCTGTTAAAATCTATCATGAACCGCGCGTCCGAGTAGGGTCGAGAACAACCACCTCACGCGCAAGCTGATCGGGTTCACACCGACGACGGAGACGACCCGAGCCTCAACCGGCGACGAGCGCGCGAGCCCGGCGCATCCAGCGCAGCGAGGCCTCGACCAGCGGGGGCTCGCGATGCTTGAGGATTGCCGATTTCAGGAGAGTCTTGGGCACCTCCCACAGCTGGACCGACCCGACCGGGAAATGCGCGACATCGCCCGGGGTCAGGTGGTGCCGTTTGCCATCGGCCTCGGTGATGAAGACGTCGCCGTCGAGGATCGTGATGATCTCGTCGCTATGATGGGTCCAGCGGAACGTGCTTGCCGTGGTGCGCCAGAGATAGACGTTTGCGCTCCCGTCATGGGTCTCCGAGACCTCCGCGACCTCGGTGACGGGGTTGCCCGAGACGACCCAGTCCGACGGGATCGGCGCCGGGCTGAAGGCGGCGACCCCGGGCCGCATCGCGGTGCCGGCAATCGGGCGCCTGCCCTCGTGCAGGCGGATCTCCGCGTAGGCGCTGGCGGCGGCCAGGAGCAGGGCGGCGGCGAGGATCCTCTTCACGGTCAGCTCCAGCAGGCGGCGGACAGTGCCCGCTCGATGGGGCGCAGCACTGTCGTCTATTCCGCGGTCCGCGAGAACTGCGCGTTATAGATTTCTACCAAGCAAACAGGGATCTTTGCTGAAATTGCTTAACCGAAATTCCTGCCCAATAGGCATTCTGATGTCTATGTCTCGCGGGGACGCGTGGCGGCATGACGAGAGCGGCCCTCGCGCGACGGGGAACGGTTTTCGCGCGTCTCTCTGTGCCTTCTGCGGAGAGGGATACCCGTGCCCCCCTACGCGCGCCGCTCCATGATCCAACGCGTCGCCTCGGCCCGGGGAGCGACCACGTCGGTATCAGTCCGCAATTGCGGCGAGTAGGCCGGGTCCTCCGCCAGCACGTCGTGCCAGCGGCGCAGGAAGCGCGCGGTCTGCGAGCCCGGGGCAAAGCTGGTCTGGCGCGAGGCGCTCTCGTGGTGCGCCATCTCGGCGAACGGCGTGTAGACGATGCGGTAGCCGAGCTGGCGCAGCTTCAGGCACAGGTCGACGTCGTTGAAATCGAGGGCGAAATCCTCATCGAAGCCGTTCACGGCCTCCAGCACGGCCTTGCGCGTCGCGAAGAGGGCGCCGGTCACCGCCGAGCAGTCGCGCTGGGTCAACGCCCAGTTACAATAGGTAGGCTCCGCCGCGTCGCGGTTGTACCAGGGATGGGCGAAGACATCGAAGATGCCGCCGGTCATCCCGGCATGCTGGATCCGGCCGCCCGGGAACAGCAGCCGGCCACCGACGCCGCCGACGCCCCGGTCGAGCGCGAAGGTCAGGAGCGCCTCGATCCAGCCGGGCCGGCGCACCACGAGGTCGTCGTTCATCAGGATGACGAGATCGGTCTCGGCGGCCCGCCAGAGGGTGTTCATCTTCGCCGCGTAGTTGAATGCCTCCCCCGGCGCCCGCGTCGTCAGCAGGCGGGTCACGGCGAAGCGGTCCGAGCGGCCGCGATAGATCGCGTCGTCGGCCACGTCGTCGCCGATCAGCACCCGGATCCGGTCGGCCGGGTAGGTGCTGCGGCCGAGGCTGTCGAGCAGGTTGATGACGTGCGGCTTGGCGCCCTCCACGGGGCGGCGCTGGTCGTCCTTCGGGCAACTCTGGTTGGTCGGCACCACGAGGGTGACGGACGGGCGCGGGTCCAGCGTCCGGCGGATCTCCAGCGTGTCGGGCGTCAGCCCGGCTCCGGTGCGCAGGGGGATTCCCGTCGTCTCGAACCAATGGTCCAGGGCGTGGCCCCGGGCCGTGCGCGTCGCCTTCGGCCGCTCCAGCGGCGAGGCGATCAGGGTCTCGGGGATCCGGTCGATGCCGATGCCGGCGGAGATCGCCCCGAGCAGGAAACGAAACCACGTGGCGCTGGCGTAGCGCTGACGGAGATCCGGCTTGAGGCCTGCGAACACCGAGGCGCGGATCAGAAGCGGAAAGCCGATGTAGTCGTCGGCCATCAGCAGGGCCGGATTGAAGGTCGGCTTGCAGTGGACGCTCCGGACCTGTCCTGCGCCGTCCACAACGGCGTCGTCGCCGTAGAAGATGCCGATATCCGGCCGCTCGGCCAGGGCGCGCGTGAGCTGCGCCACGAGGTCCGGGCGCAGCTCCGAGGTCACTGGGGCCACGAACACGGCGCGGCAGGACGGCAGCTGCCCGGCGGCGATCTGATCGAGCCGCCGCTCGTCCACGGGGCGGAACTGCGGGTCGAGGGGCAGCGGCAGGATCGCATCCGGCCACGCGAGCGCCCCCCAGGAGGCCGACGGCGCCAGGACCGGCTTTTTCTTCAACACAGGTCGCGTCTCCGGGGCGTCAGATTCGTTCGGCGGCCAGGAGACGACCGAGGCTCGCCTCCATGGCGGCCGCCACCGCACCGGTGGACAGGCGCTCGCGGATGCGCGCCCGGGCCGCCGCACCGATCCGGGCCGCGTCGCCACTTGCCACCGCCCGGGCGGCGTCGGCCAGCGCGCGGGCGAGGTCCGTCTCGTCTACCTGGCCCCATTCGGCGCCGCGCAGATACGGCCCGTAGGTCTGGTCGAGGGCGGTAACCTCGGCCTTCACGGGGAAGCCACAGGTGGCGTCGAGGAAGTCGCGGCAGCCGCCGTAATCGGTGGCGACCACGACCTTGCCCATCTCCATCGCCTCGGCGATCGTCAGGCCGAACCCCTCCGAGGAATGCGACGAGGCATAGACCGCGCAGAGTTCGAACAGCGCGCCGAGCTCGTTCTGCGACAGCGGCTGGTCGATCACCACCACGTCGCCCGACGTGCCGACGAGGTCGAGGAGCTTCTTGCCCTCCTCCGGCAGGTCGAAGACGTGCTTGGTCTTGAGCACGAGCTGCCAGCCCGCCTGCGCGAGCCCCGCCGCCCGGAACGCCCGGATCAGCGCGTGCGGGTTCTTGCGGGCGAGGTAGCTCGACCCGTCGAAGGCGTAGAGGATCACCCGCTTGGACGGGTCGATCGCGAACGCCTTGCGCAGGTTCGCCTTGGCGGCGGCGCTCGCCGGCTCGCCGGCCTCGTTCTCCACCACGTAGGGCACGACATCGACCGGGATGTCGGTGATCTGCCGGAAGATCGCCGCGCAGAACTCGGTGGGCGCCCAGATCGCGTCGAGGCGATCGACGGTGGGCAGCCAGCCCCCCGGCACGTGGGAGGTCTCCCAGACGAAGAGCCCGATCTTCAACCGCGCCTGCGCGGCCACCGCCTGCTGCGCGTCGCTCATCAGCGAATGCCAGCTGTCGCCGTTGAAGTGCACCAGGGCGACATCCGCCGGCCCCGAGAAGGTCCGGGCCTGCCACGCCGGCGCCACCCGGGCGTGGACGTGGAAGGGCCGCTCCATCGGGTGGATGTTCAGGGCGAACGGTGCGTGGTGGAGCGCACGGACGTAGCTGCGGCCGGCGACGCCGAGGCCGTTGGCGTAGTTCATCGGCGCGACGAACGAGACGCGCAGGGGCCGCTCCGGCGCCTGGGGCTTGCGCAGATCCGCCCAGATCCGGGCGCCCGGATACGTGTAGGTCACGTCGAGCCGGTCGAGGTCGAAGCCGCGCTCCGCGATTGCCTCCCGCACGGCCTCCCCGCCGATCGCGGCGTGCTCGCCCAGCAGCGAGCGCTTCACGAACGGGAAGCCTTGGCTGAGCATGTTCTCCCAGTCGAACAGGGTGCGGTTGTTGCGCGGGTCGTTGACCAGCGACATGTGCTTGTTCTGCGCCGAGAACAGGCTGCGCATCCCGAGCCCCGCCGCCCGCATACGCTGCGAGAACGTCAGCTCGTACTCGGTGATCACCGCATTCTTGTCCGGCCAGTTCGCCACCGACAGGAGGAAGTGGTTGAACGCGTAGGACGACAGGCAGCGCCGCTTCAGGGCCAGGAAGAAGCTCTGCAGGTGGTGAGAGTAGTAGAAATTGTCGGCGAGCCCGATCACCCCCTCCGGGAACGCGTCGATCTTCGCGAGCAGCGCGGAAAAATCGGTCCCGTCGAGGGGGCCGACGAGACTGTCATTGGCGAGGTAGAGGGTCTCCGCGTCGAGGAGATCGGTGTCCTCCAGCAGGACATGCGCCCAGGCGGCGAAGTCGAACCCCGTGTTCTCCCGCAGGTAGACCGAGGCGCACAGATCCAGGATCGCCTGTGGCACCGCGTTCTTGTGCTGATCGGCGGCGATGATCAGGACGATGTCGGCCCCGTTCTCCGCAAAGGCCTTCAGGTAAGGCTCGACATGGCCGCGGATCCGGCCCTCCGGGCAATGGGTGATAAACAGGGCCGTGCGGCTGTGCCGGCGCGGCTCCCGCTTGAGGCAGGACAGGCGGGCATCGGACGCCTCCGGCACCGCGGTGCCGGGGACGCGACGGGTCAGCCGCCCCGCCTCAAGGCCGGTCAGCACGTAATCGACCAGCGGGTTGAGCCCGAGGGCAGCGACCCGCGGATAGCGGGCCAGATACCAGGGCGCATCGAAACGCGGCGACGGGCTGGTGGTGCGCCCGCCATCCGCGAGGAAATGAACCAGCGGGTTCTGCCCGGCCTCGTCGTCGGCGAGGTAGGTCTCGGCGTACCAGCGCGTGTCGAACCAGGGGCCGGGATCGAGCCCCTCGGCGGCGCCGTGCTCCAGATAATGGACGAGGGGATTGAGGGCATCCGCCCGTACGGCGGGGGATTGCGCGGCGTACCAATCCGGGTCGAACAGCGGATGGGGCGCATAGCGGCGGTAGCCGCCCGCCATCACGTAATGCTCCAGGGGCTCGAGCCCGCTGGTCTCGGCCTCGGGACAGCGGGTGCGGTAGAACTCCGCGTCGAAGAGTCCGGCGCGGCGGATCAGGTCCACATGGCGCGACAGGCCGGCGAATTCCTCGGGATTGCGCAGGTAGCCCTGCTTCCGGCCGGTCTCGTAATAATGGGCGAGCGCGTTACCGCCCGCGGCCCGGGCATCCGGATAGCGGGACAGGTACCAGGCCGTGTCGAACACAGGCGACGGATCGGTGTCGGGATGGGCCAGGAAGTGCAGGAACGCCCGGCCGCGATGCTCCGCGCCGCCGAGATAGCGCTCGGCATACCAGTCCGGATCAAACAGCGGATTGGGCCGGATCCCCGCCTCGGCGCCGTGGTTGCGATAATGGACGACCGGATTGATGCCCTCGGCCCGCAACCCCGGCACGGAATCGAGGTAGCGGTCGCCGTGGAACAGCGGGTGCGGCCAGCGCCCTTCGCGGCCGCCATGGACCGCGTAATGCACCACGGGATCGATCCCCTCGCCGACCACGTCGGGGTAGCGCCGGGCGTACCACGCCGGATCGAACAGGCCCGACGCCTTGACCGCCTGCACGAGCTCCGCCTGTCGGGGCTCGCCGCGGCGGCGCTTGAGACGCCGGGTCAGCGGGCGCGCGAGGGACTGCGCCGCCCCGGCAAGGCCGGTTTTCTCCGACGATCCGGCGGCGAACACATCTCGAAGGCGCATGGTCAGGTCCGGATACGCGGGACACCCGTGCAGCTGCCCACGCCGCGATCCGCGAGAGACATCAGGGAAATCAGCCGGTCCGGCGATAACGGGCGGGATCGCCCCGGCTTGGGCGCCTTCCTAATGGTCCGGGTCGCCGACGCCAAGACCCGGCCGCCGGACCGCCGACACCACCGGTCCCGGGATCCGCGGGACAGGGCTCGGAATCTCCGCGCCTTCCCTATCCTGCAGTCGCCCCGTTCGTGTACGAGCCGCGCTCTCGAATGCGCGACGCCGCCCCGTCCGACGTGACCGGGGCCCGGCCGCCTGCGCGGGCCGCAAACCATGGAGCCTACCGCAATGAGTGAACGCATCATCCTCCGCGCCGGCGAGGCCCTCGTGGCGGGCGGGCCGCCGAACACCGCCGCCGAGCCCGAGGTCATCATCGGCGAGCTCGACGGGCCGGTCGGCACCGCCCTCGCGACGCTGACGGGCGATCAGGTCGTCGGCCACAGCCGCGTCTTCGCGCTGCTCAACACCGACATCATGGTCCGCCCGGTGACGCTCTGCGTCTCCAAGGTCAGCGTGACCGAGAGCAAGTACACCTCGATCCTGATGGGCACGGTGCAGTTCGCCATCGCCAACGGCGTGCTGGACGCGGTGCGGGCCGGCTACATCCCGAAGGAGAAGGCCAACGATCTCGGCATCATCTGCTCGGTCTGGCTGAGCCCCGGCGTGATCCAGGCCGAGACGGTCGACCACAAGGCGCTGTTCGAGATCCAGCGCAAGGGCATGACCGAGGCAATCCGCAAGGCCATGACCAACGAGCCCTCGATCGACTGGCTCCTCGAGAACCAGGACAAGATCGTGCATAAATACTACACGATGGGCCTCCAGGGTAAGATCTGACCCGCCCCACCGGGGCGCGTTCGGCGCCCCGAATTGACGTGCGGCGATCCCGACCTTGCCAGCCCGGTATCATCAGCCCCACACTTACGGGATTGACCGGCGGGCCTTTCCGGAGGCCCGGGCAGGAGATGGATAGCGGCATGACGCAGGGGATCAGCCCGGCCACCACCCTCGACGACGGCATCGTGGCGACCGCGGAGAGCTGCCTCGCCGATGTCGGCGCGGCGCGGGACGCGATCCACGGGGTGATCTTCGGGCAGGAAAAAGTCGTCGATCTCGCCCTTGTGACCATCCTGGCCGGCGGCCACGGCCTGCTGGTCGGCCTGCCGGGCCTCGCCAAGACCAAGCTGGTCGAGACGTTGGGCACCGTGCTCGGCCTCGACGCGCGGCGCGTGCAGTTCACCCCGGACCTGATGCCCTCCGACATCCTGGGCACCGAGATCCTGGAGGAGGATGCCGAGCGCCGCCGGGCCTTCCGGTTCGTGCAGGGACCGGTCTTCACCCAGCTCCTGATGGCCGACGAGATCAACCGGGCGAGCCCGCGCACGCAGTCGGCCCTGCTCCAGGCCATGCAGGAGGGCCACGTCTCGGTGGCGGGCGCCCGCCACGACCTGCCCCGGCCGTTCCACGTGCTCGCCACCCAGAACCCGATCGAGCAGGAGGGCACCTACCCGCTGCCCGAGGCGCAGCTCGACCGGTTCCTGCTGGAGATCGATGTCGGCTACCCCGACCGCGCCGCCGAGCGCCGGATCCTGATCGAGACCACCGGCATCGATGAGGTGCGCCCGCGCGCCGTGATGTCCACCGAGCAGCTGCTCACCGCCCAGCGCCTCGTGCGCCGGCTGCCGGTGGGCGAAGCCGTCGTCGAGGCGATCCTCGACCTCGTGCGCGCCGCCCGGCCGGACAGCGGCGACGCCATCGTGAAGGACAAGCTCCTCTGGGGTCCCGGGCCCCGCGCCAGCCAGGCGCTGACGCTGGCCGCCCGCGCCCGGGCGCTGATCGAGGGCCGGGTCGCCCCCTCGGTGGCCGACGTGAAGGCGCTCGCCGAGCCGGTGCTCAAGCACCGGATGGCTCTGAGCTACGCCGCCCGCGCCGACGGCGAGACCATCGAGGGCCTGATCGCCAAGCTCGCGGAGAAGATCTGATCCGGAAGCATTTTCGAATTCGATGGATGCCGGCTGACATGAAGAAAATGCGTGCTTTCGAGCCATCGTCAGCGCTGAGCCGCCCCGGAGGGCTGCGCTGACGATGGTCGGGACACACGCCTTCGATACGGGCAGGCGCACCCCCGGCCGGCGCGAGAGCGAGGGCGCGACCGCCCTTTCCGACAAGATGCCCCGCCTCGTGCTGGAGGCGCGGCGCGTGTCGAGCCTGCTGGCCCACGGCCTGCACGGCCGCCGCCGGGCCGGGCCGGGCGAGAGCTTCTGGCAGTTCCGCCCCTTCGTGACCGGCGAGGCCGCCGCGCGGGTCGACTGGCGCCGCTCGGCCCGGGACGACCGGCTCTACGTGCGCGAGCGCGAATGGGAGGCCGCCCACAACATCTGGCTCTGGATGGATCGCTCGGCCTCCATGGGCTTTTCCTCGGACCTCGCCTCCGCGCCGAAGGTCGAGCGCGCGCTCATCCTCGGGCTTGCGCTAGCCGACGCCTTCGTGGAGGGCGGCGAGCGGGTCGGCCTTCTCGGGCTGACCCGGGCGAGCGCGTCGCGGGGCATCGTCGAGCGGCTGGCGCAGGCACTGGTCGCCGACACGGCCGGCCTGACCCAGGATTTGCCGCCGCAGGCGAGCCCCGCCCGGTTCGACGAGGTGGTGCTGATCGGTGATTTCCTCACCGCACCCGACCGGATCGCGGCCTCCGTGCAGAGTCTCGCCGGCCGCGGCAGCCGCGGCCATCTGCTGATGGTCGTGGATCCGATCGAGGAGACGTTCCCGTTCACCGGCCAAGCCGTCCTGCACGATCTGGAGGGCAGCCTGAGCCTCGATATCGGTGACGCCGACGCCTGGGGGACGCGCTACCGCGCCCGGATCGCCGAGCATCGGGCCGCGCTGGCGGCCATCGCCCGCGGCCAGGGCTGGACGTTGACGATCCACCGCACGGACCGGCCGGCGAGCGAGGCGGCCCTGCGGCTCGCCACGCTGATCGCCGCCCGCGGCACGGAGTGAGGCCGCCATGCTGGGTCTGACCTTCGCCGCCCCGCTGGCGCTCGCCGCCCTGATTGGCCTGCCGGCCCTGTGGTTCCTGCTGCGGGTGACCCCGCCGCGCCCGCGCCGGATCAACTTCCCGCCGCTCAAGCTCGTCGCCGACCTGATCCCGCAGCGGCAGACCCCGGCGCGCACGCCGCCCTGGCTGCTGATCCTGCGGCTGCTGATCGCTGCGGCGCTGATCCTGGCGGTGGCGGGTCCCGTCTGGAATGCCGGCGGCATCGGGGCCGGGGGCGGTCGCAGCACCCTGCTGGTCCTGCTCGACAACGGATTTCCGGCAGCCCACGACTGGCGCGACCGGCTTCGGGTCGCCACCGACGCCGTGGAGGGCGCGGCCCGCGACGGCCGCCCGGTCGCGGTGATCGGCCTCGCCGACGCGCCCGCTGCCTTCGAGGCGAAGACCCCGGCCGCAGCCCTGGAGCGCCTGCGCGCCCTCGCGCCCCGCCCGATCCTGCCCTCCCGCGACGCGCATCTCGCGTCGATCGAGACCTTCTTGGACAAGAACCGCGGCGCCGGCCTCGTCTGGGTCAGCGACGGCGTCGCCGGCGCGGAGGACACGCGCTTCGTCAAGGGTCTCGCCGACCTCGCGGGCGACAAGGGTGCGGCGCTCACCGTGCTGCGGGCCGAGCGGCCGCCGGCCCTGGCGCTCACCGCCACCGAGACTGCCGGCAAGCTCGTCACTCACGTCCTGCGGGCGGGCCCGAACGGGCGCGATACCGGCGTGATCCGGGCACTCGACCAGAAGGGCCTGCCGCTCGCCGAGCGGGACTTCGCCCTCGCGGGGGATGCCACCGAGACGGAATCGACCTTCGAGCTGCCGGTCGAGCTGCGCAACAGCATCAGCCGGCTGGAGATCGCGGGCGAGCGCTCGGCCGGAGCCGTTGTGCTGCAGGACGAGCGCGGCAAGCGCCGCCGGGTCGGCCTCGTGTTCGGCGGGACCCTCGATCAGGCCCAGCCCCTGCTGGCGCCGACCTACTACCTGTCCCGGGCACTCGCGCCCTTCGCTGACGTGCAGGAGCCCCGCGGCGCCAAGGGCACGGCGGAATCGATCAACCAACTCCTCGACAATCAGGTCTCGGTGCTCGTGCTGGCCGATGTCGGCGCGCTGGACGAGAAGACCACCGCCCGGATCGAGAGCTTCGTGAAGGACGGCGGGATGCTCCTGCGCTTCGCCGGCCCGCGGCTCGCCGCCGGCAACGACCCGCTGGTGCCGGTGCGCCTGCGCCGGGGCGGCCGAACGCTCGGCGGCACCCTGTCCTGGGACAGCCCGAAGACCCTCGCGCCCTTCCCGCCCGAGAGCCCCTTCGCGGGGCTGACGCCGCCGGCCGATATCGGCGTGCGCCGCCAGATCCTGGCTGAGCCCGACGGCGACCTGCCGAACCGGACCTGGGCCTCCCTTCAGGACGGCACGCCGATCGTCACGGCGCAGAAGCGCGGCCAGGGCACGATCGTGCTGTTCCACGTCACCGCCGACACGACGTGGTCGAACCTGCCGCTCTCCGGATTGTTCATCGACATGCTCCGGCGGGTCGTGGCGCTGGCCGGCGCGTCGGCCCCGATCCAGGGCGAGGCTTCGCGGGCGGCCGCCCCGGTGCTCGCCCCGCGGGTGACGCTAAACGGGTTCGGGGCGCTCGGCTCGCCCCCGGCCTCGGCCACGGCGGTGTCGGCCGATTACGCCGACCGGGCGACCCTGGAGCACCCGCCGGGCTTCTATGGCCCGCCGGACGGAGGCATCAGCGTGAACGCCCTCAAGCCCGATGACAGGCTGAAGCCCCTGGACATGGCCGCCCTCAACGGCGCCCGGTTCGAATCGCTTGCCGGAGCCGAGACCGTCGATCTGCGCCCGAGCCTGTTCACCCTGGCGCTGCTGCTGCTGGCCCTCGACACCCTGGCGGGGCTGTGGCTCGGCGGCTTCCTGCGCCGCGGCGGCCTCGCGGCCCGTCTGCGCGGGCGGCCAGCTTTGCTGGCGCTCGTGGGACTCGTCCTGCTGGCGACCCTGCCGGCCTCGCCCGTCCGCGCCGAGGAGGCCCAGCCGCCGGCCAACCGGCCGAACGGCTTCGAATCCGCCCTCGTCACGCGGCTTGCCTACATCATCACGGGTGACGCCGCCGTCGACGAGGCGAGCCGCACCGGCCTCACCGGCCTGACCCAGATGCTGGCCTCCCGCACGGCCCTCGAGCCGGGGGAACCCGCCGGCATCGACCCCGCCAAGGACGAGCTGGCCTTCTACCCGCTGATCTACTGGCCGATCGCGCCGAACCGGCCGCAGCCGTCCGAGACCGCGATCCGCAAGATCGACGCCTTCATGCGCAACGGCGGCACCATCCTGTTCGACACCCGCGACGCGCTGACCGCCCGGCCGGGCGGCCCGCCGACCCCGGAAGCCACGTATCTGCGCACCATGCTGGCGACGCTGGAGGTGCCGGAGCTGGAGCCGGTACCGCTCGACCACGTGCTGACCAAGGCGTTCTACCTCGTGGACAGCTTCCCGGGCCGCTACGCCACCGGCCAGACCTGGGTCGAGGCCCTGCCGCCCGCCGCCGAGGGCGCCGAGCGCCGCCCGGCCCGGGCCGGCGACGGGGTGAGCCCGATCATCATCACCGGCAACGACCTCGCCGCCGCCTGGGCGATCGGCCGCCGGGGCGAGCCGCTCTACCCGGTGGTGGGCGGCGACCAGCGCCAGCGCGAGATGGCGTTCCGTGGGGGCGTGAACATCGTGATGTACACGCTCACCGGCAACTACAAGGCAGATCAGGTGCACGTGCCCGCGCTACTGGAGCGGCTGGGGCAGTGATTGTTTTCCGTGACGACCTGCACAGCACCGCCCCCCCTCCCCCCTCTGCGGGGGAGGGTACCCTGCGCAGCAGGGGGGGAGCGGGGAGCAACGGTGCAGGACAGGGTAGAGTCCTTCATGCCGGCCGCGCCCTGTCTGGAAACGTCGCTTCCCCCTTGCGGGACTTCGTCCCGACCCGACCCCTGCTGACGCAGGGGCCACCCTCCCCCAGTGAGGGGGGAGGGAGACGTCGCATCACGGATCCGGAGCGCTCCGCCCCATGCTGAGCCTCAGCTTCACCCCCCTCCTCCCGTGGGCGGCCATCGCCGTACTGGGGGTGATCGTCGCCGTCCTGGCGGTGTTCGCCGTGCTGGCGCGCGGCCGCACCGCGCTGCTGCGCGTCCTCGTCCTCGCCCTGGTGCTGGCGGCGCTGACCAACCCGGCCCTGGTTCACGAGGACCGCGAGCCCGTGAAGGACATCGCCGCCATCGTGGTCGACCGTTCGGGCTCCCAGCAGCTCGGCGACCGGCCGCAGATGACCGACGCGGTCCGTGCCGAGCTGCAGCGTCGCTTCGGGGCGCTCGCCAACATCGAGACCCGATTCATCGACGTGCCCGACGCCAAGGAGGGCGATGACGGCACCAAGCTGTTCACGGCGTTGGGCCAGGCGCTGGCCGACGTCCCGCCGGAGCGGCTCGCCGGCATCGTGATGCTCACGGATGGCGTGGTCCACGACATCCCGGCCTCGATGGCCCAGCTCGGCATCAAGGCACCGCTCCACGTCCTCGTCACCGGCCATCCCGACGAGCGTGACCGGCAGATCAAGCTGCTGGAAGCCCCCCGCTTCGGCATCGTCGGCAAGGACCTGACGATCCGGGCCGAGGTGATGGAGCGCGGCGGCACCGGCCACGCGGTCGTCACCATGCGCCGCGACGGCGAGGAGATCGGCCGGCGGGATGTCGCCACCGACAAGCCGTTCTCGCTGACCACCCGGATCGAGCATGGCGGCCCGAACGTGGTGGAGATCGAGGTCGAGCCGCTGCCGGGCGAACTCACCACCGTCAACAACCGCGCGGTGCTGCCGATCGAGGGCATCCGCGAGAAGCTGCGCGTGCTGCTGGTCTCGGGCGAGCCGCACCAGGGCGAGCGGACGTGGCGCAACCTGCTGAAGTCCGACGCCAACGTCGATCTCGTCCACTTCACCATCCTGCGCCCCCCGGAGAAGCAGGACGGCACGCCGATT
This sequence comes from Methylobacterium sp. E-005, assembly GCF_022829725.1. Lineage (GTDB taxonomy): Bacteria > Pseudomonadota > Alphaproteobacteria > Rhizobiales > Beijerinckiaceae > Methylobacterium. Next base: position 99,948 of record NZ_JAKSYG010000209.1, read on the forward strand.
TCCGAACTCTCCCTGATCGCCTTCCCGACGCGCGAGCTGTTCGTCCAGAAGATCAAGGACTTCGACCTGATCATCTTCGACCGCTACGCCAACCAGAGCGTGCTGCCGCAGGCCTATTTCGACAACATCGTCCGCTACGTCCGCGAGGGCGGCGCCCTGCTGATCGCCGCCGGCCCCGAATTCGCCGGCCCGGCGAGCCTCGCCCGCACCCGACTCGCCGGCATCCTGCCGGGCGATCCGGACGGGCGGGTCGTGGAAAAGCCCTACAAGGCGACGCCGACCCAGGTCGGCCAGCGCCACCCGGTGACCCGCGACCTGCCGGGCTCGGATGCCAATCCGCCCGCTTGGGGCGACTGGGTGCGCATCGTCGAGGCCCGGACCCGGGCGGGCATCCAGCCGATCCTGTCGGGGGCCGAGGGGCTACCGTTGCTTGCCCTGTCCCGGGAGGAGAAGGGCCGGGTCGCCCTGCTCCTGTCGGACCAAGCCTGGCTCTGGGCGCGGGGCTACCAGGAGGGCGGCCCCTATCTCGACCTGCTGCGCCGCCTCGGCCACTGGCTGATGAAGGAGCCGGCCCTCGAGGAGGAAGCCTTGCGCGCCCAGACCACTGGCCGCGGCCGGGAGGTCCGGGTGGAGCGCCAGACCATGGCGGATCAGGCCGAGCCGGTCACCGTCACCGGGCCGACCGGCAAGGTGACGACGCTGACGCTCAAGCCCAAGGAGCCGGGCCTCTTCACCGCGACCTTCGACGCCGAAAGCCTCGGCCTGCACACGCTGCGGTCCGGCAACCTCGTGGCCTTCGTGAGCGTCGGCCCGGCCAATCCCCGCGAACTCGCCGACGTGTTCAGCGATACCGACCGCCTGAAGGCTGTGGCGGACGGGTCGGGGGGATCGATCCGCCGGATTGCCGGGTCGGGGGGCGCCATCGACGTGCCGCGGCTCGCGGTGGTGCGCGGTGGGCGGCTCTCGGGAGCAGATTGGATCGGTTTCCGGCCGAGCGACAGCGCCAATATCCGCGGCGTGGAGGTCTACCCGCTGGCGCTGGGCCTCGCGGCCCTCGCGGCCCTGGCTGCCGCCCTGCTGGCGATGTGGCTGGTGGAGGGAAGACGGGGCCGGGCCGCGTGAGGGGTTCTCACCGCGCGTCTCCCTCCCCCCTCTGCGGGGGAGGGAAATCCCGCGCCTCGTTTCTGGACCACGGTCCGTGCGCGAGCGCGCTCGACGCGCGCGGCTCGCCCAGCCTATGAACCTCCGCAACCCCCCGCGCCCCGCGCGAACCCACACAACGGAGACAGCCTGCCCGTGACAGCGCAGACCGTGACCGGACGCCTCCTCGCCGCGACGCTCCTCGTCGCCTGCCTGCATCTCGCCCCGGCCCGTGCGCAGGAACCGGCCGCGATGCCGTCCGATCCGCCGTCGATGCCCGCCGCCACCGGCCAGTGGGTCCACGCGCTCACGCTGATGGGCCAGCCGAAATACGGCCCCGACTTCAAGCATTTCGACTATGCCGACCCGGCCGCTCCCAAGGGCGGCATGGTGCGCCTCGGCGCCCAGGGCGGGTTCGACAACTTCAACATCGTCGTCTCCGGCCTGAAGGGCGACCTCGAGAACGGCATCCAGCAGATCTACGATCCGCTGATGACCCAATCCTCCGACGAGCCGTTCACCTCCTACGGCCTGATCGCCGAGGCGGTGCGGGTCGCGCCGGATCTCGGCTCGGTCTCTTACCGCCTGCGCGAGAACGCCCGCTGGCACGACGGAAAGCCGATCACCCCCGAGGACGTCGTCTGGTCCTTCGACATCCTGAAGGCCAACAGCCCGTTCTACGCCGCCTACTACCACACGGTGTCGAAGGCCGAGGCGACCGGGCCGCACGAGGTGACCTTCACCTTCACGGAGAAAGGCAACCGCGAGTTGCCGCAGGTGATCGGGCAATTGCGCATCCTGCCCAAGCACTGGTGGATGGCCAAGGACGCCAACGGCAAGCAACGCAACCCCACCGAGACGACCCTCGAGCCGCCGCTCGGCTCCGGCCCCTACCGGCTGGCGAAGTTCGATCCCGGCCGCAGCACCACCTACGAGCGCGTGCCCGACTACTGGGGCAAGGACCTGCCGGCCAATGCCGGGCAGTACAACTTCGACACCGAGCGCTACGAGTATTTCCGCGACGGCACCGTCCTGGTCGAGGCCCTGAAGGGCGACCTCTACGATTTCCGCGTCGAGAACATCGCCCGGAACTGGGCCACGGCCTACGACGATTTCCCGGCCGTGAAGGAAGGGCGCCTGATCAAGGAGGCCTTCCCCGACCGCGGCATGGGCATCATGCAGGCCTTCGCGTTCAACACCCGCAAAGACAAGTTCAAGGACCCGCGCGTCCGCCGGGCCTTCAACCTCGCGATGAACTACGAGGAGATGAACAAGGCCCTGTTCTACGGGCTCTACAACCGGATCAACTCCTACTTCTTCGGCTCGGAGCTGGCCTCCTCCGGCCTGCCGGAGGGCGACGAGAAGGCGATCCTTGAGAGCGTGAAGGACAAGATCCCGGCTTCGGTCTTCACCACGCCCTACACCAACCCCGTCAATGACAGCCCCGAAGCCGTGCGCAAAAACCTGCGCGAGGCGGTCGGCCTGCTGCGGGACGCGGGCTACGAGCTGCGCGGCGGGAAGATGGTCAACAAGGCGACCGGCGAGCCGCTCACCGTCGAGTTCCTGGAATTCCAGAACACCTTCGAGCGGGTGATCCTGCCGTTCTCGGCCTCGCTGAAGGTGATCGGGATCGACGCGACCCTGCGGGTGATCGATCCGGCGCAGTACCAGAACCGCATCCGCAACTTCGACTTCGACATCACCACGACGAACTGGGGTGAGTCGCTCTCGCCCGGCAACGAGCAGCGCGAGTATTGGGGCTCGAAGGCGGCCGACAGTCCCGGCTCGCGCAACCTGATCGGCATCAAGGATCCCGGCATCGACGCCCTGATCGAGAAGGTGATTTTTGCGAAGGACCGGCCCGCCGTCATCGCGGCCACCCATGCGCTCGACCGGGTGCTGCTCGCCCACGATTACGTCGTGCCGCAATGGTCCTCCAACCAGCAGCGGACGTTGCGCTGGAACCGCTTCAACCACCCGGCAATCCTGCCGCTCTATGCCAGCTCCGGCTTCCCGACGACGTGGTGGTACGACAAGGCGCTCGCGGCCAAGACCGGGGCGCCCCGTTGACGGGTCGCCTCTGGACGCCGACCCGGCGCGGGATCGTCCTCGGCGGTGCCGCCCTCGCGGCTATTCGGCCGGGCTGGGCGGTGGACGGGGAGCGCCACGGCCTCTCCAGCTTCGGCGAACTCAAATATCCCCCGACCTTCGAGCGGTTCGATTACGTGAACCCGATGGCGCCGCGCGGGGGCCGTTTCTCCGCCCAGCTCGCCGGCACGACCGGCAATCAGGCGTTCAACACGTTCAACACGCTCAACATCTACGTGCTGCGTGGCGAGGGCGCCGCCGGGATGAGCCTCACCTTCGACAGCCTGATGGTCCGGGCCCTCGACGAGCCGGACGCGGTCTACGGGCTTGTGGCGCGCGCCGTCACGGTGAGCCCGGACGGGTTGACCTACACGTTCCTGCTGCGCCCGCAGGCCCGGTTCCACGACGGCTCCCGGCTGACCGCCCGGGATGCCGCCTTCAGCCTCAAGCTCCTGCGCGACCAGGGTCACCCGGAGATTGCCGAGGTGATCCGCCCCATGACGGACGCCCGGGCGGAAGACGACGCGCGGCTCGTCGTGACCTTCGCCGCCGGCCGCGCCCGGGACCTCCCGCTGTTCGTGACGCAGCTGCCGATCTTCTCCGCCGCCTATTACGGCGCCCGCGACTTCGAGGCCTCGACCCTGGAGCCGCCGCTGGGCTCCGGCCCCTACCGGGTCGGCACGGTCGATGTCGGCCGCTCCATCGGCTTTGAGCGGGTGCCGGATTACTGGGCGGCTGACCTGCCGGTGAATGTCGGCCAGAACAACTTCGACGCGATCCGCTACGAGTATTTCCGCGATCGCACCGTGGCGTTCGAGGCGTTCAAGAGCGGGGCCTTCACGTTCCGGGAGGAATTCACCGCCCGGGTCTGGGCCACCGGCTACGATTTCCCGGCGCTCAAGGAGGGCCGCGTTACGCGCGAGACGGTGCCGGACGCCCGGCCGAGCGGCACGCAGGGCTGGTGGATCAACACCCGCCGGGAGGCCTTCCGCGATCCCCGGGTGCGCGAGGCGATCGGGCTGTGCTTCGACTTCGAGTGGTCGAACAAGAACCTGATGTACGGCGCCTATACCCGCACGGCCTCGTTCTTCGAGAATTCCGACCTCAAGGCGACGGGAAAACCCTCGGCCGCAGAAATCGCCCTGCTGGAACCATTCAAAGATCTGCCGTCCGAGGTGTTCGGCGAGGCCTGGACGCCGCCGGTCTCGGACGGGTCCGGCCAGGACCGAGCCCTGCTCAAGCGGGCCGACGCGCTGCTGCGCGAAGCCGGCTGCACCCGCCAGGGCGGCAGCCTCGTCCTGCCCGGCGGGCGCGCGCTGACGATCGAATTCCTGGACGACGACCCGGTCTTCGACGCGGTGACGCAGCCGTTCATCCGCAACCTCGGGCTGCTCGGCATCAAGGCGAGCCTGCGCGTGGTCGATCCCGCGCAATACCAGACGCGGCTCAAGGATTTCGACTTCGATGTCTCGCCGCGCCGCTACAGCAGCGGCCTGACGCCCGGCGCGGAGCTGCGCGAGACCTACGGCTCCCGGGCGGCCGCAACCACGGGCTCCAACAACCTGTCGGGGATCGCGAGCCCGGCCATCGACGCCCTGCTCACCGCCATCGCGGACGCCAAGTCCCGGGCGGACCTGACCACCGCGTGCCGGGCCCTCGACCGGGTGCTGCGCGCCGGGCGCTACTGGGTGCCGATGTGGTATGGCTCGACCCACCGCCTCGCCCTGTGGGACGTCTACGGCCGCCCGGAGACCCCACCGAGATACGACCTCGGTGCGCCGGGAACCTGGTGGTTCGACGCCGACAAGGCGAAGCGGATCGGGCGGGACTGACGCGATGATCACCTACATCCTGCGCCGCATCGGCCTCATGATCCCGACCCTGCTGGGGATCATGCTGATGACCTTCACGATCATTCAGTTCGCCCCCGGCGGCCCGGTGGAGCGGGTGCTGTCGCAGCTTCAGGGCCAGCGCGACGGGGCGATGTCCCGCGTGTCCGGGGGCGGCGGCGATCTCGGCGGCGGCGGCCGGCCCTCGGGCGGTGGGGGCGCAGCGAACTCCCGGTATCGCGGCGCGCAAGGCTTGAGCCCGGAATTCATCGCCAAGCTGGAGAGGCAGTACGGCTTCGACAAGCCGGCACCCGAGCGCTTCGCCAAGATGATCTGGGACTATGCCCGCTTCGATTTCGGCCGCAGCTACTTTCGCGACGTGACGGTGATCCAAATCATCAAGGAGCGCCTGCCGGTCTCGATCTCACTGGGGCTCTGGATGACGCTCCTGTCCTACGCGATCTCGATCCCGCTCGGCATTCGCAAGGCCGTGAAGGACGGTGAGCGCTTCGACCGCTGGACCTCCTTCGTGGTGATCATCGGCTACGCGATCCCGGGCTTCATGTTCGGGCTGATGCTGATCATCCTGTTCGCGGGCGGCTCGTTCTACCAATGGTTTCCGCTGCGCGGCCTGACCAGCGAGGGCTGGGAGGGCTTTTCGATCTGGCACAAGGTGACCGACTATGCTTGGCACATGGTGCTGCCGCTGACCGCCCTGGTGATCGGCGCCTTCGCGACCTCGACGCTGCTCACCAAGAACTCGTTCCTCGACGAGATCCGCAAGCAATACGTGCTGACCGCGCGGATGAAGGGCCTATCCGAGCGCCGCGTGCTCTACGGCCACGTGTTCCGCAACGCCATGCTGATCGTGATCGCGGGTTTTCCGGGGGCCTTCATCTCGGCCTTCTTCACCGGCTCGCTCTTGATCGAGACGATCTTTTCGCTCGACGGGCTCGGGGAACTGTCGTTCCGGGCGATCGTGGGCCGGGACTATCCGGTGGTGTTCGCCACCCTCTACATCTTCTCCCTGCTCGGGCTGGCGGTGAACCTGCTCTCGGACCTGATCTACGTCTGGATCGACCCGCGCATCGACTTCTCGGCGCGGGCGACCTGAGGCTGCATCACGACAGGGGCGAGCCCGGATCCGGCAACGCAATGGTCGAGGTCGCCGCGAGGATCTGGTCCGGCCCGCCCTTCGGCGGCCAGAGTCCGGCGGCGTAGGCCTCCCCGCGGAGCCGCGCCCGCTCCTCCAGGCTGGCGAAGGCCCAGATGTGCGTGATCCGCGGCGGCCCATCCAGGGCGTAGAGGTTGGTCACGAGATGGTCGGTGTAGGCCTTGGCCGGCCCGATCGCCGCCTCCCAGGCCGACAGCGTCGGTGCGAGCCCGCCGGGGCGGAGCCGGTAGGTGCGGACCTCGTAGACGCCACCCCGCGCCCCGGTCCGGAGCGGCGGCAGGAAGGGGAACGGCGCGTAGCTGTCCATGGTCATGGCCGTCAGCAGGTCACCGCCGTGGAACGGATTGGCGCTCATCAGGGCGCGCCGCCGCTCGGCCGTCATCGCCTCGGGCGCATCGAAACCGCGCAGGACGATCACCTGTCCGAGCGTGCCGATATCCGTCCGCCAGCAGCCGAGCAGCGTCCCGGCCTCCGCCTCGGCGGCCCAGGCCCGCGCCCGCTCGCAGATCTGGGCCAGGGCCAAAAGCGGGCAGGACAGCGTGGTGAGTTCGTAGAGCATGCCCGGGGTTCTCCAGGGGGTTCCGGCCGGGAGGTAGAACACCCGCGTCATGCGGCGAGGCTCACACGAGCGCCTGTCGCGCTCCGGCCGGTCCGAGAACCCGCGCCACCGTCAGGCGCAGGGCCTGCGCGCTCCGATACCCCACCGCCGCCGCCACGGCCCGGGGCGGACGCCCCTCGGCCGAAAGCGCCAGCGCGCGGATCACCCGGGCCCGCGCCCGCCAGTCACCGAAGCTCAGGCCGGTCTCGGCGCGGAATCCCCGGGTCAGCGTGCGCCGGCTCGCCCCGGCCCGGTCGGCCCAGGCGTCGAGATCGTCCTCCGACGCAGGATCTTCGATGATCCCCAGGCAGACCCGGCGCAGGCGCGGATCCCGCGGCAGCGGCAGCGTGAGCGGCGTCGCGGGGGCACGGCCGATCTCGTCGAGCACCAAAGCGGCGAGATGACCGCCGCGGCCGTCTTCCGCGTAGAGCACCGGCTCCTCGGCCAGGGCGACGAGCGCCGCCGACAGCAGCGGCGACACCGCGATGACCCGGCAGGTCTCCGGGAACGTCGCGACGGCGGTCCGGTCGAGATAGGCGGTGCACAGGGCGACCAAGCCGTGGGTGACGGTCGTGTGCGGCAGGCGCGCCGGGATCCAGAGCGCGTGGCCCTCCGGCACGACCCAGGCGCCGTCCTCGGCCGAGGCCGACATCAGCCCCGCCGTGGCGTAGAGGAGCTGCGCGCGGATATGGTGGTGCAGGCCGGTCCGGGCCCCCGCCGTCAGAGGCTTGCGGACCACCGCGATGGGACGCGGGATCGCTTGGTCATCGGCCGCCGCGGTGGAGCGTGGCGACGACGCGTTTGGCCCGTTCGCATGCATATCCGGCCCGACACTTCCATCGGGTCAGGCTATCAGGGTCCGATCCAGGAGGATACGCCGCGATGGATTCCGATACGCTGTCCCGCCGCACCCTGCGCTTCGTCAACGTCGCGCACGCCCTCGATCATTTCGTCCTGCTGATCTACCCGACCGCGGTGATCGCCATCGCGGCCCAGACCGGGCTCGGCTACGGCGAGCTGATCGGGCTCGCCACCGGGGCCTTCGTGGCCTTCGGCCTGTGCTCCCTGCCAATGGGCTCGCTGGCCGACCGGTTCGGCCGGCGCACCATGCTGGCGGTGTTCTTCTTCGGCTACGGGTTCTCGTGCCTCGGCGTCGCCACGGCCTCGACGCCGCTGGCCTTCGCCCTCTGGCTGTGCGTCCTCGGGCTCGCCTCGGCGATCTACCATCCGGTCGGCTCAGCCATGCTGGTGACCCACGCCCGGCGGCTCGGCCGCGATCTCGGCCTCAACGGCGTCTGGGGGAATTTCGGCGCGGCCTCGGCCTCCGGCGTCACGGCGCTGCTCGCCGCCACGATCAGCTGGCGCGCGGCCTTCGTGGTGCCGGGCCTGATCTGCCTCGCCTGCGGGGCAGCCTTCGTGGCGCTGGTTCCGGGTGACGGCGAGGGCGGCGGCAAGAAGGCTGGCGGCGCGGCGGTGATCCCCGTCACGCGGCCCTGGGCCCTGATGGCGATGTTCGCCCTGGCGATCTTCGCGGGCGGCCTGACCTTCAACCTGACGACGATCAGCCTGCCCAAGGTGATCGACGAGGGCGTCGGCCATGCCCTGCCGCTGGCGCTCACCGGCTCGATCGCCACGGTGGTGTTCCTGTTCGGCGCGCTGATGCAGCTCGCCATGGGCCGCCTGATCGACCGCTACAGCCTGCCGGCTTTGTTCGTGGCGCTCTCGGTGCTGCAGCCGCTGGGGCTCGGGATCGCGGCCGTCTCCACCGGCCTGCCGCTGCTCGTCGGGCTCGTGATCGCCATGACGGCAATTTACGGGCAAGTGGTGATCAACGACGCGATGATCGCCCGCTACGTGCCCCCGGCCTATCGGGCCCGGGCCTACAGCGTGCGCTACTTCGTGGGCTTCACGGCGAGCGGCTTCGTGGTGCCGGCGATCGCCCTGCTGCACGATCGCGGCGGCTTCGGGCTGGTGCTCGGCGCGGCCTCGGCCTGCGGCGCGGTGATCTGGCTGTCGGCGATCGGCTTCCTGAGGCTGACGCAGGGCGGTGACCGGCCTACCCTGGCGGCCGCCGAATAGCGCGGCGGTTTGCGGGTCCGGGCCTGCGCTGCTACGCGGCGGCCGTCCGATCCGAGAGCGCACCGTGACAGCCTTGTCCCTCGTCGTCCGGCCGGAGCGGCCGGAGGATGCCCCCGCCATCGCGCGCCTCCAGGCCCGGGCCTTCGGTCCCGGCCGCTTCGCCCGCACCGCCTACCGCCTGCGCGAGGGGGCGGCCGAGCGGATCGATCTCGGCGTCACCGCCTGGGTCGGCAGCTTTCTGGTGGGCTCGGTGCGGATGGGACCGGTCCGCACTGGCGCGACGCCCTTCGTGATGCTGGGCCCGCTCGCGGTGGATCCGAGTTTCGAAGGCCGCGGCATCGGCGGCACCCTCACCCGTGCGGCGATCGCGACGACGCATCAGGCAGGCGACGGGTTAATAATGCTGGTGGGGGACGGGCCCTATTACAGCCGGTTCGGCTTCACGCCGGTGCCGCCGGGGCGCCTGACTCTGCCGGGGCCGGTCGATCCGGCGCGGCTCCTGTGGCTGGACTTGGAAGCAGGGTTTTCCGAACGCATCTCCGGCCCGGTCGAGGCCGTGCGCGCCAAAGCGCACGGCCCCTCGGATTAGCGGACCGCCCCGACCGGTCGGCCGATCAATGGGGCGGATCGCCGGCGATCAGCGGCGGGTGCCGGTACCGCTGGTGCCGGAGGTTCCGGTTCCCGAGCCGCCCATCCGCGAGGTCGAGCCGGTCGAGTCCGAGGTGCCGGACTTCATCTCGTGGCCGGGCGCGTAGCCGGATGCACCGGGGCTGCCGGGCCGGCTACCGTGGTCCTGCATCTCGTGACCGGGCGTCCGCGAGGCGGCACCCTGCTCGGCCGCGAGGGCGGTTCCGCCGAGGGCCAGCGTGGCCAGGATGATGATGGGTAAGCGCGGCATGGCGTTTTCCTCCTGTCGGGGCCTCTCAATGCCGAACCCGCCGAGACCGTTCCGAGACGGTCGTCCGGGCCGCGTCATGCGCCCGGATGGGCCTCACGCCCGCCGAAGCGCCAGGGCCGCGATCAGCCCGGCCGAGAGGAGTGCCAACGCCACCGGCGTCGCGGAAGTGGCGGGCCACGCGGAGGCGGCGGCCGTGAAGATCGCCCCGAAGGTCATCTGCGTGAACCCGTAGAGGCTGCTGGCCGAGCCCGCCGCATGCGGATCGACGTTCATCAGCCCCGCCACCGCATTGGGGCTCAGCAGGCCGACGCCCACCGCGTAGGCGAAGAGCGGCGCGATCAGGCTGCCGACGCCGAGCATCCCCGTGCGATCCACCACCAACAGCGTCAGCGCCGCCAGGATACAGAGGAGGTTGCCACGCCGCGCGGCTTTCCGGATCGGCACCCGCGCGGCGAGCCGGCTCGCCAGGACCGCCCCGCCGACCATGCCGAACACCACGATCAGGCAATCGAACCCAACCTCCTGCGACGAGCGCCCAAGCCGGTCGACCAGCAGGAACGGCGCCACCGCCAGGAAGGCGTAGAGGCTTGTGCCGCCGCAGGCCCCCGCCACGAGATAGGCGCGGAAGACCGGGATCCGCACGAGCCGGAAATAGCCCGCCAGCACCGCGACGAAGCCGGGCAGCGCCACCTTGTGCCGGTTGGTCTCGGGCAGGGTGAACAGCACCAGGGCACCGAGCACCGCCACGAGGCCGGCCAGCACCACGAACACCGCCCGCCAGCCGAAGGCCTCGTTGACCAAACCGCCGATCGCCGGCGCCAGGGCGGGAGTGAGCGTCATCGCGGTGGTGAGGATCGCGAGCTTGCGGGCGGCGTCCTCGCGGGTCGAGACGTCGCGCACCATGGCACGGCCGATCACCAGGGAGCCGCAGGCCCCGAGCGACTGGAGCACCCGCGCCACCAGCAGCACGCCGATATTGGGCGCCGGGATCGCGAGCAGCAGCCCGGCGAGGTAGAGACCCAGCCCGCCGATCAGGACCGGCCGCCGGCCGTAGCGGTCCGACAACGGGCCGTAGAGGAGCTGCCCGCCCGCGAGGCCGATCAGGTAGACCGTGATGGTGAGCTGCGCACCAGCCGCGTTGGTGCCGAGATCGACGGCGACGGCGGCCAGCGCCGGCACGAAGATATGCAGCGCCACCGTCCCGGTCATGGTCACGGCGACGAGCAGCGGGAGCGGCGCCCGGCGCTCCGCGACTTCGGGACTTCGGTCAGCCAAGGGGTCCTACGCGGTTTCCAGTCCGACAGGATGCCGGAGCGCCCTCGCCCTACAGCAAGGGCCGGGCCCGGAGCCATGCCGATGGAACGCGGCTGTCAGGCGGAGCCGGGACGCGCGCACGCGCCCGGCCGTGCCTGTCCCTACTGCTTCGGAAGCGGCTGCGGGGCCGGAAGCGGTGCGTTCGGATCCTTGGTCGGAACACCGACATTGAGGTCCTTGGCCCGCTCCACCGCCTCGGGGTTGGCCTGGGCGGCCGGCTCCTTGGCGGCCGGCGCCGTCGGGGCGGTCGGCTCGGCGGGGATCACGCTCGACGGCTGGCCCTGCTGGTCGCCATCATGGGCATCGGCGGGCGGCGCTGGGGCATTGCGATCACTGGACTCGCTCGGCGCGCGCGGGCTGCCTGGGGACTTCTCCTCGACCGGCTTGGCGGTGCTGGTATCGGCGGGCTTCGCCGGGCTGTCCTTGCCCTCCGACGGCTTGGAGGCGGCCGGATGCGCAGCGGTCGGCTTGTCGGCGGGTGCGGCGGCCGGCTTGTCCTCAGGCTTCGCCGCCGCCGGGGCGGCCGCGGGCGGCGCCTCGGACTTCTCGACGGCCGGCAGCGGCTTCGGGGTCTCGGCGTTCGTGCGCAGATAGGCGATGACGTTGGCACGCTCCTGGGGCGAGGCGATGCCGGCGAAGGCCATCTTGGTGCCCTTCACGTAGCCCTTCGGGTTCGTCAGGAACTCGTCGAGATCCGCGTAGGTCCAGGTACCGCCCTTCTCCTTCATGCCGGCTGAATAGTCGAAGCCCGGATGCGAGCCCTTTGGTCGCTCCACCACGCCGTAGAGGTCAGGCCCGACCTTGTTCGGGCCGCCCTTCTCGAAGTTGTGGCACGCATGGCAGGCCTTGGTACCGGCCTCGCCCTTCTCGACATTGGCGCTCGCCAGCCGGACCGCGATCGGCTCGACCTTGGCCTCCGGCGCCGCGGCGGCCGCCTCCGGCTGGGGCTCGGGCAGGTCGTAGCCGGCTTTGCCCGCCGGCTTCGGATGGTAGATCAATTCGGCGACGAAACCCGATCCGGCCGCGAACAGAAGAGCGCCGAGGACTGCGCCCAGGACCTTGTTCACCTCGAACGAGTTCATGCTCTTCTCGCGTCTCGCCCGGACCCGTCGCGCGCCTGATCACGGGCGAGCGAGCTTGGACGCCGGACATTGGAAGATTTCGAGGTTGCCTTAGCCGTTCCGGACGGTCCCTGACAATGCCAGCGAGAGCCCCCGCGTCGCTCAGGCGCAGAATTGTGCCGTTGAATCGTCAAGCTTGTCACCATCTGGCATCTTTTTGCCGAGGCCCTGTCCCCGCCGAGGGGACGAACAGAGGACGCGGAGGGGACGACAATCGGGAGCCGGCCTGTTAAGCAGCCGGCCCGCCTGCGCGCGCGGCCGCTCTCCTCCGGGCGTGCGGCACGAATCGTCTCGTTCGAACGCGATGTCCGATCCCCTGGTCCTGATTCCGGCGCGCCTTGCGGCGACCCGCCTGCCCAGCAAGCCGCTGGCCGACATCGCCGGCGAGGCGATGATCGTTCATGTCTGGCGCCGGGCGGTCGAGGCCGGAATCGGGCCCGTAGTTGTGGCCACCGACACGAAGGAGATCGCCCGGGTCGTGGAGGCCGCGGGCGGCTTGGCGGTGATGACCCGCTCCGACCATCCCTCGGGTTCCGACCGGCTCGCCGAGGCGCTGGAGATCGTCGATCCGGAAGGGCGCCACGACGTGGTCGTCAATGTGCAGGGCGATCTGCCGACCATCGATCCGGCGATCATCGGCGCCTCCGTGCTACCGCTGGCCGACCGCACCGTCGACATCGTCACGCTCTGCGCGCCGATCAGCGATCCGCACGAGGCCGACAATCCGAACGTGGTGAAGCTGGTCGGTCATGCGGTCGGACCCGGGCGGCTGCGCGCCCTCTACTTCACCCGGGCCCGCGCCCCCTGGGGCGACGGACCGCTCTGGCATCATATCGGCCTCTACGCCTACCGCCGCACGGCGCTCGGCCGCTTCGTTGCCCTGCCGCCGGGCGAACTGGAGCAGCGGGAGAAGCTGGAGCAGCTCCGGGCGCTGGAGGCCGGCATGCGCATCGACGCCGTGATCGTCGACGACCTGCCGCTGGGCGTCGACACCCCCGCCGACCTGGAGCGCGCCCGCGCCCTGCTCCAGGGCCGGCGCCTGAACTGACCGCGCGCACGAATATCGAGGCCATGACGGACCGCACCATCGCCTATCAGGGCGAACCCGGAGCCAACTCACACATCATCTGCTCGGAGGCGTATCCGGATTGGACGCCCCTGCCCTGTGCCAGCTTCGAGGATGCCTTCGCGGCGGTCACGGAGGGCCGGGCCCAGCGGGCCATGATCCCGATCGAGAACTCGATCGCGGGCCGCGTTGCCGACATCCACCACCTGATCCCGCTCTCGCCGCTGCACATCGTGGCCGAGCACTTCCTGCCGATCCATTTTCAGCTGATGGTGCTGCCGAGCACGCGGATCGAGGCGCTGAAGAGCGTCCACAGCCACGTCCACGCCCTCGGCCAGTGCCGGCGGATCATCCGGCGCCTCGGGCTGAAGGCGGTGGTGGCGGGCGACACCGCCGGGGCAGCGCGGGAGATCAAGGATCTCGGCGATCCGAGCCGGGCGGCCCTGGCGCCCGCTTTGGCCGCCGAGGTCTACGGGCTCGACATCCTGGCGCGCGACGTCGAGGACGAGGCGCACAACACCACCCGCTTCGTGGTGTTTTCGCCCGAGGCCGAGCCGGTGGCGCCGGGGACGGGACCTTGCGTTACGAGCTTCGTCTTCCGCGTGCGCAACATTCCGGCCGCGCTCTACAAGGCGCTCGGTGGCTTCGCGACGAACGGCGTCAACATGTCGAAGCTCGAGAGCTACATGATGGACGGCGAGTTCACCGCCACGCAGTTCTACGCGGAGGTGGACGGCCACCCCGAGGATCCGGGCCTCGCCCGGGCGCTCGACGAGTTGGGCTTCTTCTCCCGCGAATTGCGGGTGATCGGCACCTATCCGGCGCACCCGTTCCGCGAGGCGGCGCGGCCTCCGGCGGAGTGACAGGCGCGGGACGGTACGTCTTGCCCCGTCATTACCGGAACGACGTTTTTCTAACCACGCTTCGGCATGGGCCTTCGGTGGGATCCCGATAAGGATGCAGCGAATCGAGCTAAGCATCTCATCGGATTCCGACAGGCTGCGGAGAGCTTTCGGAGTTTCCGGCTGGCTCGTGAAGACAGGCGCCGCGACGACGGCGAGCGCCGGTTCATCGGCCTGGGGCTCTACGATGAAGCAGTGCTGCGGGTCGTCTATGTCGAACGCGACAACGATATCCGCATTATTTCGGCATAAGGCGAACCGCCATGACAGGCAGGTCTACGCAGAAGCCGGAGCCCGCGCGCAGGGCAACCGTCCGGTTTGAAGGGTTCGAGGACATGCCGGCGGCCGAACCGCTCCGCGATGCCTTCAAAGACATGGGCGATGCGGAGATCGAACGGCGCGCGGCCACAGATCCCGATGCCGGCGCGGTTCCCGCCGGTTTTCGGGACGAAGCGGATGCTGTGCTGCCCGAGGTCAAGGAGCAGATCACGCTTCGACTCGACGCGGAGGTGCTGCGACACTTCCGGAGTTCCGGAACGGGTTATCAAACCCGGATCAACGCGGTGCGGATGAGCTATGTGCGGGCCCAGGAGTAGCGGCGATAGCTTGAATTTTCACTCCCGCCGCAGCACCCGGTCGACCGCCAGATCCGACCAGAAACCCGGCCTGAAATCCCGCTTGAGCGCCTCCGGATCGTAGATCGTCTCGACCCAGGTCAGGAAGTCGATCCCCTTCGCCTCGCCCTCGATCCGGTAACGCGCGAAGAAGGCATCGAGGATGCCGGTCTTGGCGAAGCGGAGATGGCCGTAGCGGGCCGAGAGCTGGCGCGCGGCCTCCGCGACGGGGCGGCCCTCATGCAGGATCAAATAGAGCGCCGAGGCGAGTCCCGCCCGGTCGGCGCCCGACTTGCAGTGCATCACGGCCGGATACTCGATGCCGGCGAAGAACGCCTTGGCGGCCAGGATTGTCGCCCGGTCCGGCGCCTCCCGGGAGCGCAGCACGAACTCGACGAGCTTCAGCCCGTGACGCTCGCAGGCCTCGCGCTGCAGCGGCCAGGAGCCGTGCTCGCGCCCGCCGCGCAGCGAGATGATCGTGCGCACGCCCTCGGCCCGGAACCGGGCGAGCTGGTGCGGGCCCGGCTGAGCCGAGCGCCAGAGCGCCCCCGAGCCGACCCGGTGGCGGTTGAGATAGGCGAGCCGGAACACGCCGTGATCCATCAGCAGCATGTTGGCCCAGGCCCGCAGCCGGTCGCCCGGACCGGCGATCGGCCGCTCGAAACGGGCGATTCGGGCCATGCGGCGCGCGTAGCGCGTCTCGGGCTTGAGGAAGCGGTTGAACAAGGCCGGGCCTGCCGCGGGGAAGGAGCGCGGGCTCTACCAGCCGCCCGCCGGGCCTGCAATTCACCGCCGGACCGCCGCCGCGCGCGCAATCCGCCGGCCTTCGGCGCCGATCTTGCCTTCACTCTGCCCGGATCGGCATCGAACCTGGGCGGACCGCGCGGGTTATCCGCCGGTTGGACGAGGGGAGGCCCGAAGCCCATGAGCACGCGCACCACGAGCATCCGCCGGGCCCGCGAGGCCGATCTCGGCGGCTTGTCCAAGGTGTTCGATGCGTCCTGGCGGGAGGCCTATCGCGGCATCATTCCGGGCGTCGCCCTGGAGCGGCTGATCGCGAGCCGCGACAGGGCCTGGTGGCGCGGGGCCCTGCGCCGGGGACGACCCATCGCCGTCGTGGAGACGGCGGATCTCATCGTCGGCTACGCGGCCTACGGGCGGACCCGCAGCCGGGCCCTCGCCACCGAGGCCGAGATCGATGAATTGTATCTCCTGCCCGAATACCAGGGCGTCGGCCTCGGCCGCCGCCTGTTCCGGGCGGTCCGCAACGACCTCGCCGATCACGGCCTGACGCGGCTCGGCGTCTGGAGCCTGGAGGACAACGACCGCGCCGGCGGCTTCTACATGGGCCTCGGCGGCAAACCGGGCCCGCGGGTGCTCGACCGGGTGGCCGGCGTGCCGCTGCCGAAGATCGGCTTCCTGTTCGGCTAACGTTTTCCCAAGCCCGTTGCCGGACCGTAGCGGCGACTGATTTGCAAGTTCATGCGGCGCCACTAAGAGAACCGGGACGCCATCGGCCCCCCGGATCCTGGAAGCGGAACGCCATGAGAATCGACGCCATTTCGCTCGGCAAGAAGCCGCCGCACGACGTCAACGTGATCGTCGAGGTGCCGCTCGGCGGCGAGCCGATCAAGTACGAGATGGACAAGGAATCCGGCGCGCTGGTCGTCGACCGGTTCCTGTACACGCCGATGTTCTATCCGGGGAATTACGGTTTCATTCCCCACACCCTGTCGGGCGACGGCGACCCCTGCGACGTGCTGGTGGCCAACACCCGCGCCGTCCTGCCGGGCGCGATCATCAGCGCGCGCCCCGTGGGCGTGATGGTGATGCAGGACGAGGGCGGCGAGGACGAGAAGATCATCGCGGTTCCCTCGCGCCACCTGACCAAGCGCTACGACCGGGTCGAGAACTACACCGACCTGCCCGAGATCACGATCCAGCAGATCCAGCACTTCTTCGAGCACTACAAGGATCTTGAGCCCGGCAAGTGGGTCAAGTTCGTTCGCTGGGGCGGCAAGGAGGAGGCGCATCGCCTGATCGAAGAGGCGATCGAGCGCGGCAAGACCAAGGCGTAAGCCGGGGCTGTCACGGAGCAGCGCGTCGTCCCCTGCCACGGGAATGGCACGCCGCTTCCAGCCTGCTGATGCGAGCGCACGCCGTCGAAACGGACACCGGTTCGACGGCGTGCGCGTCACACTGATCACTTTGAGCCGTGTGGCGTGCGTCTCGATGCGAAGGGGCCCAGTGATGGCGCGAATTTCTGCACGTCTCGGTCTGGTGGGACTTCTGCTGATCCCGGGCGCTGCGTCCGCAGCGGACCTGGATAGGGTCGTCCCCCCTGCGGGTTTCCGCGCGACCTGCGAGGATCTCGGCACGTTCTGCTTCGCTGATGCCTGCGGCCGCGATCAGATCGAAGCCGCCCGGAACTGCCAGTCGCGTTGCCGGCATGCGGTCATCATGAGCGTGATCCCGGAGGCCTGCCCGCGCTACGAGGGGCTACCGGTCACGGTCCTCCAGCGGCGTGGGTGAGCGCGGCGCGTTCCGCCCCCGCCGGAACCGGCCTCAAGCCGGACCGGAAAATCCAAGCGCCCGCGGCAACAAAACGCGGCACCCGGCATTGACCTATCTCGAAATGGTGATCGACAGATGTGGGGGTGCGGTCGGATGCACGCTATTGCGCGCGATGCCCGCAGACGAGTCATGCGGACGAGTGATCTACAACCACCCCAGGCGGGACTGAATTCCGACCCGATTCTGTACGGCGTGGCCGCAGGGTTGGCGGCCCTGTTCCCCCTTGTGCCGGCCTCCAAGATCCCAGGCGAATCCGTCCGGGCCGACGCTTCGGACCCGGCTCGGGAGACCGCCAACGATCCCTGAATCTGGCCGAGTCGCAGCCGGCGGCGTCCTCAGGACACCAGCCGGGCGAGGAGAAGCAGCGTCGCCATCACCGGAGCGGCGGCGGCGAGCCAGAGGGCGCCCGCATGAAACCCCTTGGGTCCCGTGAAGCGCAGGCTCCGCGCCGCGCCCGGACGCAGATCCGTCCCACGCCCGATACCGATTCCGACTGGCATCCGTAGCCTCCCCGACACGCGGGGAGTACGGCTCGAAACTCGCCAAGACCGTCTGAATCGGGCCTCGCCTTCGTGCGGCGTGGTGAACGGCCGCTTAAAGGGCGCGGTCGAACTTCAGCTCGCCGTTCGGGCTCTGCAGGACCAGCTGTGAGCCGACGAGGTCCCACACCGCCGAGGTGCGCAGGGCGACGAAGAAGGCCTGCTCGGAGGCCGCGAGGCCCTTGTCGCAGCTCTTCTTGGTCAGTGCGAGCGGACCGACCGCGATGTGCTGCTCCTTGAGCGGGAAGGCGGTGGCCGCGAAGGTGTTGCAGCCGCCGTAGCCGCGGGCGCGATACTGCTTGTCGATGATGAAGCTCGGCCGGTCGCCGCCAGAGAACGGCTTGCCGTTCAAGCTCACGGCCGTCCAGGTCGAATCGAGCGGGAAGATCTTCTCGCTGGCCTTGGCCCCCGGCACGTACTGGGGCTTCTTCTCGTCCTCGCCGCCGGGACGGCGATTGCCCTTACCGAAGCCCGTCGGAGACCCCATCTGGGCCTGCGCCTGCGTCGCTGCGGTCAGACCCGCGGCCAGAACCGCACAGGCCAAGGTTGCGATCAGCACCCCTCTCATCGTTCCGTCCCCATCTCGCGCGCTCCGCGCTCAGGTCACCCCGGATCCAGACCCGTGCCAGAGGCGGTCCGAATCCCTGCATCGTGGCGGATGCGATAGGAATTCAGCACAATTATGGTCAAGCGCCCTGGGCGTCCGCCCGGAAACGATCCGCGACGGCCGTCGTTGTTGATCATCGAAAGAGCGGGAGAGCGACCTTGGCAGGATCGGACGAGGGTGCGCAAAGCGGTGCGGGCGCGCCGGCGATGAGTCCGGCACAGTCGCGGGCGGCCCGTGGGCTGCTCGGATGGTCCGAGGCGGACCTCGCCGCGAAGGTCGGGCTCGATGAGCGTCTCGTGCGCGATTTCGAGGCTGGCTACGGTGATCCGCCGAGCGGACAGATCGAGGCCCTGCGCAGCGCGCTCAGTGCGGCCGGGGCGGTGTTCACCGAATCGCCGACGCAGGGCGTCCACCTCGCGGAGGCGTCGGGGGCCGACGAAGGCACGCGACTCGGGGCGCTGACCACGGAGAACGACCGCTAGCCGGCGGGAGACCGAACGCGCCGCTCAGGGATCGTTCAGACGCTCGGGCCGTAAGTCACCGGACACGCCCCCCACGAGGCCTGGAGCGATCCGTGACCGACCTCCCCCGCCTGCCACCCCGGACCACCGGGGGATCCACCCCCTCCCGGAAGGTGGCCCGCTGATGCGCGCCGATGCCTTCCTGGCGGCGGCCGACGCCCTTCCCCTGGGCAGCCTCGATGCGCTGGTCGGGACCGGCGGTCTGGTCGTCGTCGCACCCCATCCTGACGACGAGAGTCTGGGCAGCGGCGGTCTGATCGCCGCGGCGCGGGCAGAGGGCCGAGCGGTCCGCTTGGTCGTGGTGAGCGACGGCTGCGGCTCGCACACGCATTCCCAGCTCTACCCGCCCGAAAGGCTGCGCACCCTGCGCGAGGCCGAGACCGTGCGGGCCGTGTCGATCCTCGGCCTGGCAGCAGAGGATGTTACCTTCCTGCGCCTGCCCGACGCGCATGTCCCGAGCGTGGGGCCCGTTGCCGAGGAAGCCGCGCGGGCGGTGGCGCGGGCCGCTACCAATTGCGGCGCGGGCGCGGTGTTCGTAACTTGGCGGCACGATCCGCATTGCGACCACAGGGCGTCAGCCGCCATCGTGGGCCTTGCCCGGCCTCATATGCCCGGGGTGCGGATCTACGAATATCCCGTCTGGGGCTGGACCCTGCCGCCCGACACCGAAGTCGGCCCGGCGCCGACGGGCCTGCGCCTCGACGTTGCGCCGTATCGCCAGATCAAGGCCCGCGCGGTCGCGGCACACGAATCGCAGACCACCGATCTGATCGCGGATGATCCGCAGGGATTCAGGCTGGAGCCCGCGATGATCGACCGGCTGTGCGGCCCCTACGAGCGCTTCGTCGCGGTTCCCGCATGAGGCGCCGGCTGCAGACCGGGCCGGCCGAGCGGCCCGCGGGCCGGTTCGACCGGATCGTGTTGTCCGAATTCCCGCTCGTCCTGGCGCCGCCGGATCTAGCCGCCCCGGTGCAGAGGGTTGGAGACGCGATCGAGCCCGGGGGCGACTTGGTCCCGATGCACTGGCTCGGCGTGACCGATTACCCGACATCCGGCGACGAAGCCGCCGAGGACTTCATCGTGCAGGCCACGCCGTTCGCTGGCCTCCTGGACCAATCCGGGACCGCCGCGTATCGGCTCGATGTCCCGCGCGCCGGGGCCGCCGCGTGAGCGCGACGGTCATCACCCTCAACAAGGGCCGGGACGCGCATCTCGCCCGCCTGCTCGAAGGGCTGGCTCGGGGCACACCGCCGGCTGCCTGTATCGTGGTGGAGATCGGCGACGCGGCGCCCCTGCCAGCTTTTCCCTTTCCGGTGGAGCACGTCCCGTTTCCCCATGCCGGCCTGCCGCTGGCGGCCGCGCGCAATGCCGGCCGCCGGGCGGCCCGGACCGACACGCTGATCTTCCTCGACGTGGATTGCATCCCCTCGGCGGGGCTCGTCGCTGGCCTGTCCCGGGCGGTGGCCCAGCATGACGGGCTGATCTGCTGCGAGATCGGCTATCTGCCGGCCGGCGCCGTCACGGATGGTTGGCGCGAGGCCGACCTCGACCGACTCGGGGCCCCGCATCCGGTGCGCGCCTTCCCGCCCGCCGGGGCGGTGACGGCCGCGCCGCAGGCCGGCCTGTTCTGGTCGCTGGCCTTCGCGGTGCGCGCTGAGACCTACGACCGCCTCGGCGGCTTCGACGAATCGTTCTCGGGCTACGGCGCCGAGGATACCGATCTGGCGTTCCGGGCCGAGAAGGCCGGGGTGCCGATCCTGTTCCTCGGCGGCCCGCGGGCCTATCACCAGCACCATCCGGGCTACGACCCGCCGCTCCAGCATTTTCGCGATATCGTCACCAACGCATCGCGGTTTCACGCGCAGCATGGCCTCTGGCCGATGGACGGCTGGCTCGACGGGTTCGCCCGGCTCGGGCTGATCGCGGCGGACTGGCGTGAGGGGATCGAGATCCTGCGCGATCCGACGCCGGAGGAGATGGCGGCGGCGCGACTGCCGGATGATCGGCCGTTCTGAGGTCAGCAGCGCCCTCGCCATCGTTACGAATGCAGCGAAGCATTCCAGGGCCGCACCACACTCTAGCGATGGCGCGCGACAACGGATTGCCTGACTGTACCGGCAAAAACGCGCCGCCGTCGATGACGGCGGCGCGCTCATGTTGAACCGCGCTGTCGGTGTGGAACCGCTCAGCCCTTCATCGCATCCGCCTTCTCGATCAGCGCCTCGGCCATGCGGATCGAGGCGATGTCGATCAGGCGGCCGTCGAGCGAGACGGCGCCGCGTCCAGCCTTGGCGGCCTCTTCCATGGCCTCCAGGATGCGGCGGGCCTTGGTGACCTCGGCCTCGGACGGGGTGAACACCTGATTGGCCAGATCGATCTGGCTGGGGTGGATCGCCCACTTGCCCTCGAAGCCCAGCGCCGCGCAGCGCTTGGCCGCCGAGACGTAGCCGTCCGGATCGGAAAAGTCGCCGAACGGGCCGTCGATCGGGCGCAGGCCATAGGCGCGGCAGGCGATCAGCATGCGGTTCTGGGCAAACAGCCACGGATCCTGCCAATGGGTCTGGCGGTTGCCGCCCTCGTCCTTGTCGGTCAGCACCGAGAAGTCGGGGTTCACGCCGCCGATCACGGTCGAGCGGGCGCGGGTCGAGGCGGCGTAATCGGCCACGCCGAACGACATCGCCTCCAGGCGCTTCGACGACTGCGCGATCGCCTCGACATTGGCCATGCCCAGCGCCGTCTCGATCAGCACCTCGAAGCCGAGCTTCTTCTCGCGCTTCTTGGCCTGCTCGATCTGGGTGACCAGCACGTCGATGGCGTAGACGTCCTGCGGCACGCCGACCTTGGGGATCAGGACCATGTCGAGCCGCGGGCAGGCTTCGACGATATCGACCACATCACGGTACATGTAGTGGGTGTCGAGACCGTTGATGCGGATCATCATGGTCTTGTTGCCCCAATCCAGGTCGTTCAGCGCCTGGATGATGTTGGTGCGGGCCTTCTCCTTATCGTCGGGGGCCACGGCGTCTTCCAGATCGAGGAAGATCACGTCGGCCGCCGACGAGGTAGCCTTCTCCATGAAGGTCGGGTTCGAGCCGGGGACGGCCAGCTCGGAGCGGTGCAGGCGGGCCTTGGCCTGCTGGATCAGGGTGAAGCTCATCGTGGGGTCTCTCTCCTGGTGACGGTTCTGATGCCGGTGCGGGGTATCCGCTCGGCGATGAAGATGGCGCTCGCTTCGCTCGGCGACAGAGCGAGAGGTGTTGTTGAGGGCGCGCGGCTCTCCCTCCCCCGCAGAGGGGGGAGGGAATGGTGCGTGTAAGTCCTCGTGCTGCCTCACCCCGTCGCCCCGAAGCCGACCGCGATGCAGTTGATCGACAAGAGCAGCGCCGACTTCACCGCCTCGCGCCGGTCCTCGTCGGTCTCGGCCCGGTAGCGGGCGAGGAGTTCCACCTGCTCGCGGCTCACCTGATTGATCGTCGGCAGCCGACCCTTGAGCCGGTCGCGGAACAGGGGGAAGCGCTCGGCCAGCTCGGTGCCGCCGCTTACCCGCAGCACCATCTCGCGGGTCAGCGCGTACTCGGCCTCGATCATCGAGAAGATGCGATCGCGAATGCCGGTGTCCGGGACGAGGCCCGCATAGGCGCGGGCGATGTCGAGATCGACCATCATCAGCGTCTTCTCGACCTCGTCGAGGACGAGGCGCAGGATGCGCGATTCCTGGAACAGGCGCCTGAGGGTCGCCTCGCCCTCGCGGCCGCGGACGTCGATGAAGCTCGCGAGCCCGGAGCCGACGCCGTACCAGCCGGTGATCACGTGCCGGTTCTGCGACCACGCGAACACCCAGGGGATCGCCCGCAGATCCGAGAGCGACCGGGCGCCGAACCGACGCGCCGGGCGCGAGCCGATATTGAGGAGCGCGATCTCGTCCAGCGGGCTCGCGGCCTGGAAGTAATCGACGAGGCCGTCGGTCTGGAGCAGCTGCACGTAGGCCGCCCGCGAGGCGCCGGCCAACGCCTCCAGGGCATCGTCGTGCCCGGGGCCCACCCGCTCGCCGTCGCCGGCGAGCGCATGTTCGAACACGGAGGCCGCCAGCAGCTCCATCTGGTAGGCGGCGGTGCCGCGGTTGGCGTATTTGAACGAGACCACCTCGCCCTGCTCGGTGGTGCGGAACCGGCCGCGGATCGAGCCCGGCGGCTGGGCCATGATGCCCTTCTGGGTCGGCACGCCGCCGCGGCTCACCGAGCCGCCGCGCCCGTGGAAGAAGGCGATGCCGATGCCGAGTTCCTGGCCCAGCCGGGTCAGCTTGCTCTGCGCCTTGTAGAGCTCCCAATTGGCGGCGACGAAGCCGCCGTCCTTGTTGGAGTCGGAATAGCCGATCATCACCTCCTGCACCCCGCCCTGCCAGCGCGTGGAGCGGCGCACCACCGGCGTGCCGAGGAGCGCCCGCATGATCGCCGGGGCGGCGCGCAGGTCGTCGATGGTCTCGAACAGGGGCACGATCGGCAGCGGGCAGATTTCGGTCCCAGCCTCATCGAGGAACACCCCGGCTTCCTTGGCGAGCAGATAGGCGCCGAGCACGTCCTCGACCGAGCGGGTCATCGACAGCACGAAGGCGCCGAAGGCCTCGCGGTCCAGGGCCTCGCGCATCTCGGCCACCAACGCGAAGGTGGCGAGCGTCTCGCGGGCCGCGTCCGGCAGATCCTCGAAGGAGCGTTCCGGATCGCGCGGCCGGGCGAGTTCCGCGTCGAGCCACTGGCGCCAGGCGGCGCTGCCGAGCTCCGGCGGCTCACCCTCGCCGTTGCGCTGGCGCCAGAGGGCGTGGAGCGTGTCGGTGGTCCGGGTGGTGTTCTCGCGCAGGTCGAGCCGGACCGTCGAGAACCGAAAAATCTCCACCATGCGGCGGACCGGGCGGACGAGGTCCCGGGCCAGCGCCCCGCACTTGGCCTCGGTCAGGCCGCGCTCCAGCGTGCGCAGATCCTCGATCAGCCCGTCCGCGCTGGCGTAATCCGGGCCGGAGGGATGCTCGCCCTCGTTGCGGGCGATCGTCGCCTCGATCTTGCGCAGGACGCAGGAGAGATACTGGCGATACGGCTCGCCCGGATTGCGCCGGGTGATGGCGCGCCCCTGGCCGCTCTCGGCGAGGTGCCGCTCAAGTTCCGCGCGGAACTCCTCGGGCAGCGGCAGCGAGCGTTCGGTGAGGGACAGGGTCCGCCCCAGCTCGCGTACGCCGTCCCGGTAGCGGGTGAGCGAGGCGAGCGCGTTGCGGTGTAGGGTCTGCCGGGTGACGACCGCCGTGACGTAGGGGTTGCCGTCCCGGTCGCCGCCGATCCACGAGCCGAACTGGAAGAACGGCGGGACCTTGAAGTCCATCCCCGGATAGGCTTCCGCCAGCGCCTCGTGAAGGGTCTCCAGGGTCTCGGGCAGCATTTCGAACAGGGTCTCGTCGAAGAAGTGCAGCCCCCAGGCCACCTCCCGCTCGACCGTGGCTTTCTCCAGGTGCAGCTCGCCGGTCATCCAGACCAGTTCGATCTGGTCGCGCAACTCGTTCATCAGCCCGTTGCGCTCGCGGTCGGTCCAGCGCGGCATCTCCAGCTCGCGCAGGACGAGGTAGATGCGCCGGAATTTTTCCAGCACCGTCACCCGC
This sequence comes from Methylobacterium sp. E-005, assembly GCF_022829725.1. GTDB lineage: Bacteria > Pseudomonadota > Alphaproteobacteria > Rhizobiales > Beijerinckiaceae > Methylobacterium. The sequence goes on from NZ_JAKSYG010000209.1 coordinate 124,653, forward strand.
TTGCCCTCGGTGGGATGGGCGGTCAGCGTCGGGCGGATGCGCAGGTCGGTGAGCAGCGCCTGGATCTTCTCAGGCGGCACGCCCTGCTTGCGCGCATCCGCAAAAACCTTGGCGAAGGAGCCGCCGAGCGCGGCCCGGCCTTCCGTGCGCTCCACATGGCGGCGGCGGCGCATCGCGGCGTTCTGCTCGGCGATGGAGATCAGCTGGAACCAGATGCCCTGCACCTGGAGCGCGCGGGCCAGCATCTGCGGCGAGAAGCGCGAGATGTCGGCGGTGCCGTGCAGCACGGCTTCCAGGTCTGGATCGTGCCGGCGGGCGACGTCGAGCAGCGCCTGGAACAGGATGTCCAGCGCCTGCTCGGACGACGTGCCGACGATCACCGGCGGCGCGAAGGCCGTGGCATCGACGAGGCCGGGTGTTGCGTGAAGGGTACGGGTCATGGGGCCACCTCGTGGCGCAAGTTTTCGATCACGCGCGACGCCCCCTCCCCCCCTCTGCGGGGGAGGATGGCCCCCGCGTCAGCGGGGGTCCGGAGAGGGGAACGACGGTGCAGAATGGGACTGCATCCGTCATGAAGGGCGCGCACGTTCCGGAGGCCGGGCTCCCCTCTCCCGACCCGCTTCGCGGGCCACCCTCCCCCGCAGAGGGGGGAGGGAGAGCGTTGCGCCCGGCAGGTGCGGCGCCGTTACGCCGCCCGGGCGAGCACGTCGGCCACGGTCTGCCCGAAGCTGCCCGGATCCGGTGCCACGGTGAGCCCATACGAGCGCATGATCTCGGCCTTCTCGGCGGCGCTGTCGCCGGCCGCCGAGATGATCGCGCCGGCATGGCCCATCCGCCGGCCCTTCGGCGCGGTCAGCCCGGCCACGAAGCCGATCACGGGCTTGGACATGTTCTCGCGGATCCAGGCCGAGGCCTCGGCCTCCTGCGGGCCGCCGATCTCGCCGATCATCAGCACCGCGTCGGTGTCCGGATCGGTCTCGAACAGGGCGAGGTGGTCGAGGAACGACGAGCCGTTGATCGGATCGCCGCCGATGCCCACAGAGGTCGAGATGCCGAGGCCGAGCTCCTTGAGCTGCGCGGCGGCCTCGTAGCCCAGCGTCCCCGAGCGGGAGATCACCCCGACATTGCCCGGGAGGTAGATGTGGCCGGGCATGATGCCGAGCATCGCCTTGCCGGGGGAGATGATGCCCGCGCAGTTCGGGCCGACCACCATCGTGCGGCGGTCCCGCGGATAGCGCATCAGGTAGCGCTTCACCCGCATCATGTCCTGGGCCGGGATGCCGTCGGTGATCGAGCAGACCAGCCGCAGGCCGGCATCGGCCGCCTCCATGATGGCGTCCGCCGCGAAGGGCGGCGCCACGAAGGTGATCGAGGTCGTGGCGCCGGTCGCTGCCACCGCCTCCTTGACGGTGTTGAACACCGGCAGGCCGAGATGGGTGCGCCCGCCCTTGCCCGGGGTGACGCCGCCGACGACGTTCGTGCCGTAATCCAGCATCTCCTTGGCGTGGAAGGTGCCCTTGTCGCCCGTGATGCCCTGGACGATGATCGGGGTGGTCTCGTCGATGAGGATGCTCATTGGCGCGGTCTCCCCTCAGTGTGTGGTCTTGGCTGCGGCGCAGGCGTCGACCGCCTTGCGGGCCGCCTCCGACAGGGTGTCGGCGGTGATCAGGTCGAGGCCGCTCTCGGCCAGGATTTTCTTGCCCGCTTCCACGTTGGTGCCGGCCAGCCGCACCACCAGCGGCACGTCGATCTTCACCTCGCGGGCCGCCTGGATGACGCCCTCGGCGACCCAGTCGCAGCGGTTGATGCCGGCGAAGATGTTGACGAGGATCGCCTTGACGTTGCGGTCCGAGAGCACGAGCCGGAAGGCCGTCGCCACGCGCTCCGGAGAGGCACCGCCGCCCACGTCCAAAAAATTCGCCGGCTCGCCGCCCGCGTGCTTGATCATGTCCATGGTGGCCATGGCCAGACCCGCGCCGTTGACGATGCAGCCGATCTCGCCCTCGAGGCCAATGTAGCTGAGGTTGTGCTCGGCGGCCTGGGCCTCGCGGGGATCACCCTGCGACGGATCATGCATGTCGGCGATGCCGGGCCGGCGGAACAGGGCGTTGTCGTCGAACGACATCTTGGCATCGAGGGCCAGCACCCGGTCGTCCTTGGTGACGACGAGCGGGTTGATCTCCAGCATGGTGCCGTCGCAATCGCGGAACGCCCGGTAGGCGTTCATGATCGTCTTCACCGCGGCCGAGACCTGCTTGATGTTCAGCCCGAGCTGGAACGCGATCTCCCGCGCCTGGAACTGCTGCAGGCCAACCGCCGGCTCGACCACGACCTGGATGAGGGAATCCGGCTCGTTGGCGGCGATCTCCTCGATGTCCATCCCGCCGCGCTGGCTGGCGATGACACGGACGCGCTCGGCCTTCCGGTCCAGCACGTAGCCGAGATAGAGTTCGCGCTCGAACGGGTCGGCGGTCTCGACGTAGACCCGCTGCACCGGCTTGCCCTCGGGGCCGGTCTGATGGGTGACGAGACGCTTGCCCAGGAGATCCTTGGCGGCGTCGCGGACCTCGTTGTAGGTCCGGCACAGCTTGATGCCGCCGGCCTTGCCGCGGGCGCCGGCATGGATCTGGGCCTTCACGGCCCAGAACGAGCCGCCGAGTTCGGTGGCGGCATAGACCGCCTGATCCGGGCTGAACGCGATGGCGCCTTTCGGGACGGCCACGCCGAAGCTCGCGAGCAGCTCCTTGGCCTGATACTCGTGAACGTCCATTCGGCGCCTCCTCCGCGGTTCGTTGCCGCTGGTGATGCGCTTCAGTTTAGTTGAGTCGAAAGATTACGCCCGTCAAATTTTTTGATCCGCGGGTTCAGGGGGGCTTTTTCGCAGACGCAACATGAATCGTATTCGTTTGCGCGCTGCAGCATACAGAAAAACAACGAGGCCGGGGCATGATGCACCCGGCCTCGACTGTCGATCACTTATGCTGAAACTGGAGTTGGACGCGTCGGCACGTTTTAGAACGGCGACGACGCAACGCCCTTCCCCCTCCTCCGCAGAGGGCGAGGGAGAGCGCCGCGCGTGTCAGTTCACCTTGGCCTTCACGACGCCGTAGACCTTCTCGGTCAGCGTCCCCGCCTCGGAGAGCAACTCCTCCAGCTCCTTCAACCGCTCGTCGGCGAAATCCCGGTCCTCGAGGCCCTTGGCGTTCACGTAGACGTTGAGCGCCGCGCTGCGCAGCCCGGCATAGGCCGAGAGCACCGCCACGCCGGCATCCGAGACGACGTTGAGGTTCCCCTTGTCGGCGGTGATCGCCGCGAGGTCGATCACGCTGCGGCAGGCCCGGCAGCAGGCGAGCGGCACGTCGCAGGCCGTCTTGAGGGCGGCCTGGATCTTGTCCGCCCGCGCGGCCTTCTCGTCGTCGGTGGCCTTCGGCAGGCCGTAGGCCCCCATCACGGCGTCGAAGGCCTGGACGTCCTCGCCGATCATGCCGGTGAGCACGACCCGCAGGCCCTCGGACCGGGCGAGCACGTCCTTCAGCTCGGCCTCGACCTCGACGTACTTCTTCTTGCCGATGGTGAGATTGCAGACCATCGACACCAGGGCCGCGCCCATGGCGCCGGAGATCGCCGCCGCGCCGCCGCCGCCGGGGGTCGGCGCGGCGCTCGCGAGCTCCGTCAGGAACTTTTCGATGCTGTCGGTCTCGGGGCGATGCGTCTCGGTCACCGGCACCTCCTCAGGCCATCGACTTGGCGAGGGCGTAGATCTCCTCGGCGTCGAGCACCTTGTCGGTGCTCTCGAAGAGCTGGCCGACGCAGGCCCGGTGCAGCTTGAGCTTCAGGCCGCCGATGCCGAGCGCGCCGAAGGCCTGCTTGCCGTTGCGCTCCTTGCCCTTGTCCATCACGTCGATGCCGCCGATGCCGGTCGGGGGCTGGGCGTTGTAGTCGGCCACGAATTCGATGGACGATTCCTGCGCCCAGGCGGCCTCCGGCAGCAGCTCGACGCCGATGGCGCCGGCGGAGAACACGAGGTTGGTGCCCTTCACCAGGGCGACGCGGGAGGCCTCGTCGGGGGTGGCGGCGGCCTTCACGTTGACCTTGAAGCGTGTGTTGATCTGCTCCGCGGCGGCCTGGGTCTTGTCGAGGGAGCGGCCCGCGATGGTGACCTCGGCGCCCTCGCCGGCGAGGAGCGCGGCCGAGCGCATGCCGACTGGGCCGGTGCCCGCCAGCACGACGGCCTTCTTGCCCTGGAGCGAGCCCGCGGCCTTGGCCACCAGCGCGACGCCCGCGGCGGCCGTGGTGTTGGAGCCGTTGGAATCGAGCATGACCGAGACCCGGAACGGGCCGAAGAACCGCTTCTTGACCGCGGTGAACAGTTCCTCGCCGGCCGCCATGCTGCCGCCGCCGACGAAGATCGCCGTCGACTTCTTCTCGGAGCCGCCGCGGGTGTAGATCGTGCCGTCCACCAGCGCACCGACATTGTCGGGATTCACGCCGCCATAGCCGGTGATGTGGTCCGCGCCGCCGTCGTAGCCGACGACCGTGTCGAACACGTTCGGCACGGCATCGGTGTCGAACAGGAACAGCAGTTTCTTCGTCATTTTTTAGGGACCTTTCCGTCGCGCCCGTGAGGCGCCGTCAGGGTGTTTTTTTCCAATCGAGATCGGAGTCAGGGCCGGGATCCGCGCGTCCCCTCCCCCCTCTGCGGGGGAGGGAGAATCCGCCCGTTACTCGACCACGTTCTGCGGCTTGCGCGCCACGAAGGCCTCGACATCGTCGACGAGCTGATAGGCCAGCATCTGCATCGCCTCCTTCCTGGCCCAAGCCACGTGCGGCGTGACGCTCAGGTTCGGCAGATCGGCCTCGCACAGGATGGTGACGTAACTCGGAAGAGCACACGGCTGGACACCAATCACTCGAGATAATCTCGTATCTGATCTGCTGGGTTCAAAAACACATCCTTGCTGACCCAGTGCAAGT
>NZ_JAKSYG010000256.1 GCF_022829725.1 Methylobacterium sp. E-005
GCGCTCGTTCTCCGCGCGGATCGAGGACCGCGCCACCCTGGAGGAGGCGGTCGCCGCCCACGCGACGCGGCTCGGCGAGAAGCTGCGGCGGGAGGGGCTGGGCACCGACCACGTGACGGTCTTCTATCACACGAGCGAGCAAGACCGGGGCGCGCCGATGCGCTCGGTCTCGACGACGGTGTGCCTGCCCGAGCACAGCTCGGACACGCTGGCGCTGATCAAGGCGGCGCGGCACGGGGTGGCGAAGACCTGGCGCGAGCCGGGCGAGCGGCCGTGGCGCTACTCGAAGGCCGGGATCGTGACGAACGACCTCGTGCCGCTGTCGCACAGCCCGCGGGCGCTGATCGGCGCGCTGGGGCCGGGGTGCGGTGGTGCCGGCGCGAGCCGGGCTGGTCAGCCGGTGGGACTGGAACACCAAGTTCGAGATGCGCATGCCGCGCTACACGACGCAGGTGGGCGAGCTACCGGTGGCGCACGCAGAGGGCGCGCAGCGTCCGGCGTCACGAGTGCTTTGGGTGGAAAACAGACGGTCTGCTTCGGGGTGAGACACCCGCTGAACCAGTCGCCCGGCGGGAATTGGATGCGGCGAAGGCAGCCAAACTCGAAACTGCCGGACATGCAGTTCGACTAGCTTGGGAGCAAGCCCATCCGTCGGTAGCTTTCGATCAACGCGTCGAACAATTGTACGTTCGAACGGCTTCGCGCGATGATCTGCGCCCCGGCGACAGCAGCATAGATGGCGCTGGCCTTCGACTCACCCTCAGCCGGGGAGGCGAGTTTGGCGGCGATCAAGTGTTCGCTCAGCCAAGCGGTGTTCACGTCGGCGAAGGTTTGCACCTCCTTCAACACGGGCTCCGGCAACTCATCATATTCCGTCGCCATGAAGCTGCTCAGGCACATGCGATTGTCGCGCTCAAGCGATAACCGAAAGATGCTTGGGTATCGCTGCAACGCTTCAGTTGGGCTTCGGGCATCCGTCGAGATGGCTTCGAGATCGCGGGCGATGTCTTCCCAGTAGCGCCGTGCGACTGCCTCGCCGAGGAGAGCCTTATTGGCGAAGTGGTAGCTGATACTCGCAGCCTTGATGCCGACGGTCTGCGCAAGGTCGCGGAAGTTGAGGCCGCCGTAGCCATAGGCCATCGCCGCCTCCTTGGCGGCCATGAGGATGGCCTCTCTCACATTTCCCTTTGATGTCGCGGCCATGTCCAACCTCCGTCTGTCATATGGCAGACAGGGGTTGACGGGGCAAGATGCTAGGCCTAGCTTGTTGCCTGTCATCTGACAGACAGGCGGCTTAGGAAAGCGAGACCATAATGTCCGACAAGCTCCAGCTCTTCACCTCCCCCTCGGCCTTCCCTAACCCGCAGCGCCTGCGGATCTTCATGCACGAGAAGGGCATCGCCGACCGCTTCGACGAGACGATCTACAACATGTCGCCGGTGGGCGAGCAGCGGGGTTGGAGGCACCTGAAGATGAACGCCTGGGGCGAGACACCGACGCTCGCGCTCGCCGATGGTTCTTACCTCAGCGAGACCTCCGCCATCGCGCGCTACCTCGACGACACGTTCGAGGGTCGCAAGATCATGGGGGCGACGGCCCACGAGCGCGGCCTCGATCAGATGTGGGACAACCGGGTGTGGGTGCACATCCTCTACCCGATCGTCACCGCCTTCCACGTCCTGCACCAGGGATTGGGCCCGAAGCTCGAACTGACCAGCAACCCGGCCTGGGGCGAGCATTCACGGAAGGTGGCGCTGGCGCATGCCGCTCTCGTGGACCGGCATCTCGCGGATGGCCGCGATTGGTTGCTGGGTGGCGATCAGCCGACGTTCTCCGACATCACGTTGGCGACGGCGATTGCGTTCTCCAAGTTCCCCGTCAACGCCACCCCACTCGATGAGCGGTTCGAATATCTCGATGCCCTGTGGCGACGATGGCAGGCTCGACCGGCCTTCATCGCCGCCTATGCTGACCGTAGCAGCGGCGTACCGGAGATCGACAATCGCACATGAGTGTTCGGCGGTCGGGCTGGCATCCGCCCGACCGCAATGCTGTTGAAACCGGCTTCAAGCGGCGTTCTACGATGGCTGCTTTGGAGAAGCGCCGACGGCGATCCGGGCGGCTGGGTTGGGTCGATTGCGGAGCGGCCGCTTTGGGTGGTCTCCTGCCCGTCCGCTACTGGGCAGCGGGTGAATCAAGCGGACATAGCCGTGGGAACCGCTCACGACCCAACCGGGACGTTCCGCGCGATGTGTGGACTACCTTGAAGCGGACGTTCACTGCGGTGGGCTCAGGAGAGAGCAGGAGCGCCTTTCAGGGCGTTCGGTTCTCGTCCTTTACGTTGGGCACCAATACAGGGGTGCTGCTTGCACCTGCTTAGTTCAGGCCCCTCTGTCGGACCATGAAGCGAGCCACATCGCCGTCGATGGTGTGCACCGTTTTAATGGTCACGGAGGCCTGTTCCAAGCAGGCGTAGACGATCATGTTCGCTGCCTCGCCAGCCGCCGCGTACCGCCTGATGAGACTAATCGGCCGCATGCACCTCAGCCTGCCGGGCCATGACATCACCCAGGATTTAAGATCCGGGCCTGGACAGATAGTATGACGTTGATTGTCAAGCCCGTTCTCACCACTAAGGGATAGCTCAGGACAAACTTCGCCGCGGTGCCAATGCGCGTCGCAGACGGCCCCACGTGGCGTATTGGTGACAAGGCGAACCAGCACCTGCCTGGTGAAGAGCAGGTGTGGCTGGTGGGCAAGCACCTCGCCTCGGGCGAGCGTAGGTACTACGGGTCAACCTGCCGCCGAAGGCTAGGTGTATAGGTTCGGGATGAGGTGTGACGGATCGATCCTGAAGCGATTGGGCTCTTTCGTCCAGGCATTCAGGAGGAACTCGGTGGGTGTCAGGCCCTACAGGGTCTTGAGTCTACGCGCGTGATTGTAGGCATCGACGAACAAGTGCAGATGCATTCGAAGCTGGTCGTGGCTGTCATAGTGGTAGCGCTTGACCGTCGTGTCCTGGATCGTGCGGTTCATCCGCTCAACCTGTTCATTGGTCCAAGGATGGTTCACTTTGGTCAGCCGATGTCCGATGGATATCTCGTCGCAGACGCGGTCGAAGATGTGCTGACTATCGTAGATATCCTGCCGACGTTATGTGAACTGAGCGCCATTGTATGTGATCACGGTGTGAATGCGGCAAGGCACAGCTTCGATGAAGTCACGCAGGAGCTGAGCGGCTTTTATCATGCCGGCGCTTTCCACCGGCCGTACGAAGACGAACTTGCTGGTTCGGTCAATGGCGACGAACAGTCTGAGCTTGCCCGCAGCCGCACTCACCTCGGCGATGTCGACGTAGCCGATAGCGTAAGTTGCAAAGCGCTGCTTCTTGGGTTTGTTTCCGTCGATCTCGGGTAGTCGACTACTGCAATGCCGTTCCAGGCAGCGATGCAGCGAGGATCGCGTCAGGTGCGGGATCGTCGGCTGCAAGCCGTAGGGGCAGTCGTCAAGCAGCAGCAGGGTGTGCCGGCGGAAGGCGACGATGATCGCTTCCTGCTCAACGGTGAGCGCGGTGGAGCGCGGTCCCTTGGGGGCCGTCCGGGCATCCGCTGTGCTCGTCCGTTTGCGCCACTTGTGCACCGTCGTCGGGCTGACGCCGTAGCGCTTGGCCAACGACCTTACGCTCTCTTCACGTAACTGGATCGCGCGACGGACTGCCTATGTCGTGGTGGCGCTTCCATGGAGAACCTGGCCACTTAGCGCATCCCTCGCAGCATGGTGCTCAACCGTACCACCACACCACGAGATCAAACACCCAGCTTACGCCGTCTGGTGAGCACCATCGGGGTGCGCCGGGTGTGCGAGCAGGCACACCAGCGAGTGGAGGAGGAATTCGGCCTCGACCATTTCGAGGGCCGCTTCTGAACCGGACTGCAGCGACACTCGCTGACGGCCATGCTGCCCTACGCCTTTCTGCAGCGCAGACGCTTCGCCCGAGCGGGGCAGGAGGAAAAGCTGACGGTGGCCTGCCACCGCCCCAGCCAACCCTTCCGGCCGTGTGGGAGGCTATGCTGGTGTGACTCTCGGGCCCACCTACCTGCTGCCTGCGCTGCGCCCAACTCACCTAGCAAACATTGCCAAAGTGACATGCCAGAGAAGCATTAAGCTGTGAACCGGCAGAGTCCTGCAGAATTACACAGAACTTGTGCGCTCCGGCACTGGCTCATGAAGCACCAGAACATCGGAGCAAGACGCGAGCATCCGAGCGATCAGCGCTGCGCGGTCGTGCCTTGACTGAGTCCCTCTCCCGCAGCCCGCGCGCGGCTATCCAACCCCGTCAGGAGGCAGCCCTCGATGCGGTCGACAACTGATGGCCATGTATAATTCTGTGCCACCTTCTCGCGGCCCGCGCGCCCCATCCGGTCTGCCTCGGCCTCGTCGTCCAGCAGGTCGGAAATGGCCTTGGACAGCGCCCCGGCGTCGTCCGGGGGGACGAGCAGCCCGTCGATGCCCGCGCTCACGATCTCCCGGAAGATCGGCAGGTCCAGGGTCACGATCGGCCGCCCGCGGGCCCAGGCCTCCAGGATGACGGATCCGAAGGACTCGATCCTAGAAGGCAGCACCACCAGCCTACTCTGCCGATACCACCTGTCGAGCTCGTCGTCGGACACATCGTGCTCGCTCACGAACTGCCCTTCCCCGAGTTCGGCCCTGAAGGCGGCCTCCAGCGCCTCGGTGTCCGGCGCCCTGGCCCCGATGAGGACGACTCTGAAGCCGCCCCGCCGGGCCATGCCCTTTACAGCCTCGGCGAGGACCGCGAGGCCCTTAGTTGCCGTCTTCCGGCCGACGAACAGGACGTCCGTCGGGGTCGAACCGCGGGCCCCACCCTCGCCAGCCTCGGGCAGCACCGTGCCCAGCCCGGAATATAGCGCCTTTGCGAGCGGGACGCCGTAGTCTTCGACTAGCCTCCTGCGCTCCTGCTCGGTGATGGCGATGCAGAGATCGGCCGACCTGCAGACCTTAGCCAGGTCGCGATGAGGGAAGGACGGGTCGTTCGCATGGATGTGTGGGAAGATCCCGAGATAGATCCTTTCGGAGAGGGCGATTTCGGCCGCCATCTTTACGTGGGGCTGGAGGTGCGGGAGCGTCAAAATGACGTCCGGCTTCAGCCAGCGCACCAGGGCGCCCAAGCGCCGCTTGAAGCCCGAGCGCGACACGTATTTGAGCACCTTCATCGCGAGTTCGCCCGATCTCGGCGGCGTCTGGAAGCGGCGGATCAGCTTCGCCTGCTGGCTCACGAGCCTGGAGTAGAGCTCGATCCGGTAGATGTCGACGCCGTCCAGGGTTTCCCGCTGCGGCCGACCCGTGCGGGGGGAGGCGAGGTCATAATATCCGGCGAAGCTGCTGATGTCGGCAACTGCAATCGCGACGGAGTGGCCCCGTCGTGCCAAGGACTCGGCGATCACGCGCGTCGTCCTTTCTGTCCCGCCGAGGGCGGGGAAATACGCGGCGGGGACAAGTAGGATCTTCATGGATCATCTGTGTCTGATAGGCGGGGCCAGCCCGTCGCGGGAAGGCAACGGATCGATTGACCGTCCGGTAGGTCGGCCCGGGCGACCTCAGCTCGCGCAACCGGGAGTTCAGTAATCAACAGCGAGGCTTGCTTTTTTCGCGCCAAGAAATTCAATGCCGGTCAGCCATCCAGGTTTCAACCTGCTAGCCCCGATAATGTTTCGAGCTATGAAAGTTGAAAGAGAAGGTCGACGGGGGCGGACGTCACGCCGATCGCTCGACTGAACCGTGGGACATGGTACGACAGCGCCCTTGGCTCCGACCGCAATATCGCAATCCTCCGAAGATCCTGCGCAGGCGGCGCGAACGGCATCGAATTTTGGGACGGTTCGGCGTGAACCGTCATGCACCGCCTCCGGAGACGACGAGAGACAGGCTCGATGATGACAGGCTCCCCATCGCGGAATGCCGATGCCCGCTATCGACAAGCGTGGCACGTTGATTTTTCTTCCGCACTTGAGAACAAGACTGGAAAATACTTTATCGGACGGGACATCATCGACAATAACAGAGACGTGATCTCCACTGTCCATTATTGGCGCCGTGCCGCGGGCGTCAACGAGGAGGTGAAGTCTTCGTTGGGCCTGGACACGGGCTTCAAGGCGGAGTTGCGCCTCATGAGCGTCCTTGGCTTCAACCCGCTGCCGACGATCGGCAGGGGTGGGCGGTGCGTGCACCTCGACCCCCACAGCGTGATCCACGCCGGCCTCCGGCCGCACGACATCGTCCTGTGCCACGATCTCGGCCCCATCAGCCATCCCGACCTCTACAACAGCTGGATCGCGAACCTTTACAAGCACGCCTACGCAAAGATCTGTGCCGTCAAGCCGGAGATCGTCTTCGTCAGCCGGTTCTCGTCGGACGAGTTCGCCCGGCTGTACGGCGCCTTGCCCCGGACGAGGGTGGTCTACCCTCCGGTGCGCAAAGAAATGAGTTCCGCCAAAGCATCCCCCGTCGAGGGGGTGTCGAGCTCGTTCATCCTGACCGTGGGGAGCCTTGGACACCGCAAAAATCAGGCCACCATGATCCAGGCCTACGCCCGATCGCGCCTGCACGCCGAGGGCGTGTCCTACATCCTCTGTGGCGCGCGGGAGACCGGCTTCGAGCAGGTTGAGCGGGTGGCCGCGGAGACGCCCGGCGTGCGGATCCTAGATTACGTGACGGACGGGCAACTGACCTGGCTCTACGCCCACGCCCGCGCCTTCGCGCTCGCGAGCCGGCTTGAAGGCTTCGGCGTCCCGGTCGCCGAGGCTATCAACAGCGACCTCATGCCGATCGTGACGCGCGACAGCGTGCTCTTCGAGGTGGCGGGCCCCAACGCGATCGCGGTCGACTGCGACGACCTTGGTTCGATCAGCCGCGGGATGGACGAGGCGCTCGGCATGGGCGAGGAGGAGAAGGGGCACCGCCTCGCCGAGATGAAGTTGTCGCTCGATCGCTTCTCCCAAGCCTCCTTCAGGACCTCCTGGAGAGAGCTGCTGACAGCGGAAGGTTAAGGCCATCGCAGCAATGGCAGAAATCTGACAGCAACGACTCGGCAGCGCGGGTGTCCAATACCCGGAGCAGAGCATCGCTAACCGACTTGTGCAGACTGAAGATCCGGTTTCAGTGTCGTCATATCCAGAACCGGCGTTTCCGCTATTCACCCCGAGCCGAAGTTGCCGGACGACCGACTAATGACTGCTTATGGAACGCGCTCATACTGCTCCAGGCGGCTGGGTTGGGTCGCTATCGGAATGACGGCTCAGGGTGGTTTTTTGCCGTTCCGCTTTCGGACCCGAAACCGCAAAATGCGGACGCTCAGGGATTGGCTGATGGCTTGTGCCTAACGGGGCAAGGTTGCGCCGGTCTGGGCATTTTGGATCAGCTGGACGAGGCGTGCGGCCGGGCCGGCTTACGTCGACAGCGTGTCAACAGCGGAACGGAAGGCCTTCTGGCCGGCCTTGCCGAGTTGGCCCGCGCAGGCTTCCTGGGCTTTCTCCCACAGGGGATACGCCCGTGACAGGAGCGCCCGCCCTTCGTCCGTGGGAATGACGCGCCTGACGCGCCGGTCCTCGGCATCGGGCTGAGTCGCGAGGAGCCCACGGTTCTCCAAGGGCTTCAGGTTGGCAGTGACGGTCGTCCGGTCCATCGCCAGGTTGTGCGCCAGGGTACCTATGGTCGGCGCCTCGTCGCGAATGAGCATCATCAGCAGCGTGAATTGCCAGTTCGACAGTCCCGTCGGACGCAGGGCCGCGTCATAGCGACGGCCGATGGCGCGGGCCGCCCGCTGGGCCGCGAAGCTGAAGCAGGTTTGCTCGACGGACGCGGCGATGGTCGAGGTCATTTCGGCGCCGGATGCCACGTGAAGCTCCCGAAAATAGTTGATACCAACGATATGAGGGGCATCCGCGCGTCCCGCAATCCCCGAAGCCGAAAGCCGCGCCATAAATGTTGATATCAACTCATGTGCGGTGGCGCACGGCCGCCCGCCGAAAAAGGTTTATATCAACGTAATCGGAGCACGCCGAGGGGCCGGTCCGCTCGGACCACGCAGCTTCCGACGCTGACGTGAATAGGAGACCCATCATGACCGTTCGATCCGCCTTCGCCGCCGTAGTCGTCGCCACCAGCCTGGCGACCATCGCAGCTCCGGCCCTGGCCCAGCAGGCACAGACCTTCGAGGCCTGGGGACACACCTTCAACGTGCCCGGCTCGCATTTAGGCGTCCCCTCCGCGGCGCACCGCGGCAGAAACGCCGAGGCCAAAGCCTCCGTCTCACCCGGTCAGTCCTACGCCTCGGGCTTGGCGGGGTCTGTCACGACCGGGACCGCAGTCGACCGGCCGGCTCCCCGCAGGATCAATGTCTGGGGCTCGTGGCTCGACGCCCCGAACTACTGAAGCATTGCCACTGAAAATTACCGGTCGCCGCAAGCAAGATGAATGTCATCGAAGACTACGTCGATGACATTCGTCCCAATCCCGGCATTCGGCAAGTCATACGGTGAATGGAACGGGGCTCAAGCCCTGCGCATCCCGAAGGAATGACGTCATGAACATGCGCTCGCTCGTTCTCTCCGCCTTCGCGATCGTCATCATGGTGGGCGCGGCAAAGGCGGATGGCCGCATCAACGTCACGCCGCCGATCTATCGCGAGCAGGCCCGCACCGCGGCGGCGGTGCATCCGGCCTCGGAATTGACCACCACGCCGTCCTTGGTACCGCCCGCCGGTGCGTCCCGGCCCGTCGTGGCCGTGGCCGGCAGCGTGGCGGACCGTTGAGGCGAAAGCCTCGGCCTCCGGGTGGCGAGGGCCCTCGAACCCGCACCGACGCGTGAGTCATCGCTGAGGGCGCACCGGAAAGGACAAGCCCGCCAAGCCTTTCTCGCGGTCTTCGACCGCGACCCGGGCGCGTCGTTGACGGGCCGGCCCGGGACACCTCACGACCGACGGCCCCGGATCGCGCCACGGACGCCGCGCGTCCAGGAACCGTCAGAGCCCATCGTGTGGCCCGATGCTCCCAGGACGCGTTACGGTTTAGGTGGACGCAGCCACCAGCGCCTCACGCAGGCGTCCGTCGAGCGCGCCCGCCACCGCATCGACGTCCTTGTCGCCGAACTGACCGAAACTGGTCTTCGGCCGGTCGTACTCGAAGACGGCGCGTCCGTCGTGGTCCTCGCTCAGGAGCACCCTGATCGGGGCGTAGAGCGCGGACGAGAGGACGTGGCGCGTCATCTCGGAGGCCGTGAGCGGGTTGCCGATGTCGTACTGGATCGCCCGGCGTTGCAGTCCGGCGACCTGCAGCAACTGGCCGTGGTTTCGCGTACCGAAGATCGAGAGGGGTGCCTGCTTCCGCAGAAGGTCGCGGGCCGCATCCACCTTTCCCGCGGCCAGAAGCTGAACGTAGGCATTGTCGATAAGGGGCACCGCGGCCTCCAAGGCCGCCCGCACCGCCTCGAACGGCTTCGCTGACCGGATCGTGACGTGCTCGGTCGTGACGGGAACAAACGATATCTCGGGGTTCTTCATCGGGACTCCTGCTCCTCCTGGGGAATGCCCGGCGCCGTGAGCGGCGTTACCGGCAAGCACGAAGGCTCCGCTCCCGAACATCACGGTTCGGCGGGACGGGCCGGTGGCTGCTCGAAGAATCCGCCCTGCTTCATTCGACGGCTGCCAGTGCCGGTAACCCTGCGAGACCATGGTCGCATCGGACATATCGGGCTTCCCACGTTCAGTTCGTCGTGGCCGAGACGACGATGTTCGCCCAGTCCTGAGGACGCTCCAGCGCGCTGAAATGGCCCGTGTTTGCGAGGGTGATGACCTTCGGCGCAGGCACGCTCCGTTCGACGCCGGCGCGGTCCTCGCGGGAAGACCAGTCGCGCTCACCCCAGACGAGCGTGACGGGGGCCTTGATGGCGCCGTATCGCGAACGGGCCGCGACGAAGCTCGGGAGCGCCTTCAGGAGTCGCCGCATGCCCTTCCCGTAATCGCGACGCATGCCCACGCGCGAGATCTCGTCCAGCAGGTCGTCGGGCAGCTTCCGCGGGTCGGCGAAGCCGCCCTTGAGGATGCCGCCGGTGATCGAACGGTTCTCGGTCGCCGCGAAGACCGGGCCTATCAGGGGAGCACGCACGCTCTTGACGATGATGGACGCGAGCAGGTTGGCACGCTCCAGACCGGGCAGGTAGTCGTAGGTGTTGAAGGCCACGACGCGGTCCACCCCGTCCCCGAGTTCCGCCGCCAGCGAGAGGGACAGCGTGGCACCGATCGACTCGCCGGCCAGGATCGGCCGGCGGAGACCGAGCACCTGCAGGAAGTCCTTGAGCTGCGCCCGGAGCGTCGGCTCGTCCTTCGGCCGCTCCGGCAGCAGGTCCGACCAACCGAAACCCGGCAGGTCGAGGGCGTAGACGGTGAAGTGCCGCGACAGCAGGGGGATCACGAACTGGAAGATGTCCAGCTGCGTGCGCACGGTATGCGTGAGGACGAGATCCGGCCCCTCTCCGGACCTGACGTAGCGCATCCGGGTCCCGTCCTTCAGCGTGGCGTAAGCGATGTCACCCGCGTGGAGCCAGCGGCGCGTGTACGTCCGGGCGTCATCCTCGACGGTGTCGAGCGTTACTTGCGACATCACTACGCCTTCCTTCGGCAACCAGATCCTCGCGACCATCCCGCGCTCGTTGAGAGCCCGGCCTCCGATGCCGCTCAGGGCAGGCAGGACGACTCCGCCGCTCTCGACCGGTCGGCGAGAGGCGGGAGGCCAGTCCGTGCGCGCAACTCGGCCATCTCCGCTTCGAGCCGTGAGATGCGCCGATCGTGGATCTCCGCCTCGGTCGTGGACAGGGCGGCCTCCATCGCCGCGAGCCTCTCCCAAAGGCTTCGCCACGTAGCCGGCGAGCGCAGTTTCCGAACCGTGGACCCGATCATGGCCATGTCCTCGCTTGTCGACGGAGGGCTCCGGGCCGGCCGGAACGCAGGAGTAGGCCCGTCAGGCGGCCTCGACCGCGAGCGCGATGCCCTGTCCCCCGCCGATGCAGAGGGTGACCAGACCGCGCCGGATGCCGTCGCGACGCATGGAGTGGAGCAGGCGGGTCGTCAGGACCGCGCCGGTCGCGCCGATGGGATGGCCATGTGCGATGGCGCCACCCTCGACGTTGATGATGTCCTCCGGCAGGCCGAGTTCCTTGGCGACCGCCAGGGGTACGACCGCGAAAGCCTCGTTGATCTCGACGCGCTCCAGATCGCCGAGCGACCACCCGGCACGCTCCAGCGCCTGGCGGACGGCGGGCACCGGCCCCAGCCCGAACAGGCCCGGCTCGCAGGCCCCGATACCGTAGGCCACGAGGTGCCCGAACGCCTCCAGGCCGTTGGCGTCGGCGAAACCCCGCTCGGCCACGAGCATCGCCGCCGCACCGGAGTTCAAGCCGGGCGCGTTGCCAGCCGTGATCGTCCCGTCCTTGCGGAAGGCGGGCTTGAGCTTCGCCAGCGTGTCAACGGTGGTCTCCGGCCTCGGCGCCTCGTCGAGGGCGAAGGTCTCCATCCCCTTGCGGCCCTTGACCTCGACGGCGACGATCTCGGCATCGAACGCGCCTGCGGATCGGGCTTTCTCGAACCGCACCTGGGAGCGGGCCGCCCAGGCATCCTGGGCCTCGCGACCGATCTGGGCGCGCGTCGCAAGATCCTCGGTGTGCCACCCGGAATGCTCGCCCGAGAAGGCGTCGTTGAGCCCGTCGCTCAGCATGCTGTCGAGGATCTGGGCATGGCCCATGCGATGGCCCCAGCGACCGCCCTCCATCAGGTACGGCGCCCGGTCCATGTTCTCCATGCCGCCTGCCAGCGCGACATCGTGGTGGCCGAGCCGGATCTCGTCGGCGGCCGTCACGATGGCCTGGGCGCCGGAGCCGCAGACCCGGTTCACCGTCAGGGCCGGCACCGGGACAGGGACGCCCCCGTTCACCGCGGCCTGGCGGGCCGGGTTCATGCGGTTCCCGGCCTGGACGACGTTGCCCATCGTCACGCTCCCGAGCCTGCCGCCCTCCAGCCCCGAACGGCGAAGGGTCTCGCGGACCACGATCGCGCCGAGTTCGGTGGCGGCGACGCCTTTCAGGCCACCGCCGTAGGCGCCGATGGCGGTCCGAACGGGATTGCAGAGGACGATGTCACGCATGGTCGGGCCTCCAAGTCACTGGGCGGCGAGGTGTCAGGAGATCTTGAACCAGTCGGAGACGTCCCACGTCCGGTTCGGCTTCTCCGGGGAGCCTTCGCGGGGTCTCTCGACGACGGTGCCGGTCATCGTCGCCGTGGCGCAGACCTGGCCGTCCGCATCGGTGAGCTGCGCCTCGGCCGCCGCCTCCCGCTCCCAGACGTCGACGGCCCGCGCCGTCACGGTGAGGGTTCCTGACTTGGCCGTGATGGGACGCAGGTAGCTGATCCGGGTGTCCAGCGTCGTGTAGGTTCGACCGTTCGGCAGGGCGGACTGGATCGCGGAACCGAGGGCCAGGTCGAACAGGGCCGCCACGGCGCTGCCGTGGACCGGTCCCATGGGATTGTAGACGTAGTCGCCCGGCTTCCGGCGCAGCGTCGCGCCGCCGTCCCGGACCGAGACCAGCTCAATGCCGAGCAGGGCCATAGCGGGCGGAGGAAGGATCTCGCCCGCCACCATGGCGCGAAGCAGGTCCAGCCCGGATTCGCCGCCGAGGGGACTGGCCTTACCCCAAGGTTCCGGCCTGTCGATGCGCAGGATGCCGTCGGACGATGTCCGGTCAGCGGCTCGGTTGGCGCTGTTCATAGGGTGTGAACTTCCATGCCTTGCCGAGGGGTGGCCGGACGAGGCCCGGCCGACGACTCAGATTCAGATTAAATATGATGGTCAACATTTATTAGCTCAGCGAAGACACGTCAACCGCCGCGAAGTTCCAATCGCGGCGGACTAACTTTCGAGCGTGGAAACTTCTCGGCCGATGGGCATCCGCCTCAGGACGATGCTCGCATTCACGCCCCCGAACCCGAAGCCGTTCGACAGCGCATAGTCCACGGATGCCCGCCGGGCCGACGGACCGATCAGGTCCAGGCCGGCCGCAGCCTCGTCGGGGTCCGTCAGGTTGAGCGTGGGCGGGAGGATGCCCTCGCGCAGCGCCTGAACCGTGATGATGGCTTCCAGGCCGCCGGCCGCGCCGAGGAGATGCCCGGTCGCGGACTTGGTCGAGGAAATAGCCGGTCCGCCTTCGCCGAAGACGGACTTGAGCGCCGCCAGTTCGCCGGCATCACCGACCGAGGTCGCGGTCGCGTGCGCGTTCACGTAGCCGATGGCGGCGGGTTCGAGCCCCGCCATCGCCAGGGCCGCGGTGATCGCCTGCCGGGCGCCGCTGCCGTCCGCCGGGCCGGCGGTGAGGTGGTAGGCGTCGGCGCTGGTGCCGTACCCGACCAGTTCGGCCAGCGGGACGGCACCGCGCGCCCGTGCATGGTCCAAGGTCTCCAGCACAAGGATGCCGGCACCCTCGCCCATGACGAAGCCGTCGCGGCTTCGGTCGAAGGGACGGGAGGCGGCCTCGGGCGTGTCGTTGTAGGCCGTCGAGAGGCTGCGGGCTGCAGCGAAGCCACCGAGCGCGACCCGGGTGACGCAGGCTTCCGCGCCGCCGCAGACGACGACGTCCGCCTCGCCGCCGCGGATGAGGCGCATTCCGTCCCCGATGGCCTGGACGCTCGCCGCGCAGGCGGTGACGGGCGCGCCGAGCGGTCCCTTGAAGCCGTACCGGATGGAGACGTGGCCGGCGGCCAGGTTGACCAGGAAGGACGGCACGGTGAAGGGCGACAGGCGCTGCGCGCCACGGGTGCGTACGGTCTCGACCGCGTCGGTGATGCTCTGGAAGCCACCGATGCCGGATGCCACGACGGTCGCGGTGCGAATGCGTTCCGCTTCGCTGGACGGCGTCCAGCCCGACTGCCGGAGCGCCTGGTCCGCAGCCGCCAGCGTGAACTGGATGAAGCGGTCCATCTTGCGGCGGTCCTTCACCGGGATGAGGGCATCCGGATCGAACCCATCCGGGTCCTCCTCCCGGGACGGCACGAGCCCGGCAACCTTCGCGTCGATGTCGGGGACCAGGTCGTCCGGCAGGCGCCGCAGCCCGGACCCGGATGCGACAAGCCTGCGCCACAGGCCCTCGACGCTGCATCCGAGGGGGGACACGACGCCCATACCGGTGACCACGATCCGTTCGCGCATGGATATCCTCTCGCCGAGATCGTACGCGCAGCGGCGCACGGCACAGGCAGGTCCCGACAGGCCGGGCACCGACATTCCTTCAGGTCGTCAGGGACGCGCCGCCGTCAGGCGCGAGCCGTCACGGTCGGCCCGGTCCCGTGGATGTCATGCCGAGACGGAAGTCCGCGCCGCCTCGATGAGCTCGGTCGCCAACGCCTCGTCGTCGACCGCCCGCGCCAGGACGACGGCACCGACGATCGTCGAAAGCGTCGCCAGCGACCGCTGCCTGCGGCGCTCCCTGGCTGCCCTGGGCGTCAGGCCGGCGAGGATGGAGGCCATGCGCTCGACGCCTTGGGTGAAGCGCGCACGCACGGGGCCGCCCCGCGGCTCCCGCGCGACGTCATTTGCCAGGGCGGCGAGAGGACAGCCCATCCCGGGTGCCCGGACGTGCGCGAGGGAGAGATAGTTGGCAATGATGGTGTCGACGGCCCCCCGGTAGTCCTCATCCAGCGCGGAATCGAACGCCTCGGCCGCGAGCGCTTCCTTGTTGGCGAACTGGCCGTAGAACCCTCCATGGGTGAGGCCGGCGGACGCCATGATGTCGGCCACGCCGACGCCATTGATGCCGCGCTCCCGGAACAGCGACGCGGCGACCTCGACGACGCGGCGGCGGTTGAGCTTGGCCTGTTCCTGCGAGACCCTGGGCATTGCCTGATTCTCCGGCGTTCTTGGGTCCAATATAGATGCGAAACGTCATCTAAGAAGGGGCGTCCCTCATGCGGCCGCCCGCTGCTGCCGGGAATGGCGAAGCGAACTCGGCACGACAACCGGCCGGCCTGCGCAGGGGGGCTGGTCGCAGGCCGGCCGGTGCACCGCGCGTTCGGCCGACGAACGCGCGATCCCGGAATACCCCCTCACCGGGACATCGGTCCGTGTCCCTGGATCAACGCGGCGCCTGAACACGCATCTGAGCGGATTCGGAGGCGACGCCTGTTTCGGCGGGCGCCCGCCTGACCCGGAACCAGAGGGCGTAGAGGGCGGGCAGGAACAGCAGCGTCAGGAGCGTGCCCACGCCGACGCCGCCGATGAGGACGTAGGCTAACGCACCCCAGAACACCGAATGGGTCAGCGGGATGAAGGCCAGCATCGCCGCCGCCGCCGTCAGGATGACCGGCCGGGCCCGGCGCACGGTCGACTCCACGATGGCCTCGTAGTCCGACAGGCCCGCCGCGCGGTCGTGGTGGATCTGGTCCACCAGGATCAGGGTGTTGCGCATCAGGATGCCCGACAGGGCGATCAACCCGAGGATCGCGTTGAAGCCGAACGGCTGGTGGAAGGCGAGCAGCGTCGGGACGGCACCGACGAGCCCGAGCGGCGCGGTGGCGAACACCATGAACATCGTGGTGAACGAGCGCACCTGCAGCATGATGACCGTCAGCGTCACGATCAGCATCAGCGGGAAGACCGCCACGAGCGCGTTCATCGCCTTGGCGCTCTCCTCAACCGCGCCGGCCGTGTCGATGCGGTAGCCGGTCGGCAGCTTCGCCTTGATCGTGTCGAGCTCGGGAAAGATCTGCGCGTGGATGTCCGGCGGCTGTTTCCCGTCGAGCACATCGCCCTGCACGCGGATGTAGGTCTCGCGGTTGTAGCGCTTGAGCACCGCGTCCTCGTTGCGGCTCTCTAGGTGCGCGACCTGGGAGACCGGCACTTGGCGCCCGTCATGGGTGGTAAGCGTTAAGTCGCCGATGTCGCCGAGCGAGCGCCGCTCCGGGCCGGGGCTGCGCAGGAGTACATCCACCGAGCGCAGGTTCTCGCGGACCTGGGTCGCGGGCGTGCCGTTGAGGTAGCTCTGCAACTGCTGGCCGGCCTCCTTGGGCGTCAGGCCGATCAGGCGCAGGCGCTCCTGGTCGAGGACGAGGTGCTGGCTCGGGGTCTTGTCGCCCCAGTCGAGGTGGACGAGGCGCATGTTGGGGTTGGCCATCATGACGTCGCGGACTTGATCAGCGATGCCGCGGATGACGTCGGGATCGGGTCCCATCACGCGGAAGGCGACGGGGAAGCGGATCGGCGGACCGAACACGATCTGCAGCACGCGCACGCGGGCCTCGGGGAAGAGCCCGTCGCTCACGAGCTTGCGCAGCTTGATGCGGAGCGTGTCGCGGGAGACCGCATCGGAGGTCTGGACAACGATCTGCGCGAAGGCGGGATCGGGCAGCTCGGGATCGAACGAAAGCACGAAGCGCGGCATGCCCTGGCCGATGTAGCTCGTGATCTCGCGCGCCTCGGGGAGCCCACGGACGGCCGCCTCGACCTTCTTCACGCTCGCCTCGGTGGTGGCGAAGGCGGAGCCGGTGGGCAGCGTCACCTCGACGATGAGTTCGGGGCGCTCCGAGTTCGGGAAGAACTGCTTCTCGACCTTGCCCATGCCGACGACGGCCGCCGCGAACAGCCCGACCGTGATTCCGGCCGCCAGCCACTTGTGGTCGACGGAAGCCCGGACTACGCGGCGCAGGCGCTCGTAGTTCTTCGTGGCGTAGATCGCCTCGTGACCGCCCTCCACCTTCTTGATGTTGGGCAGAAGCTTGACGCCAAGGTAAGGCGTGAAGGTCACGGCTACGATCCACGAGATGATCAGCGAGAAGCCGACCACCCAGAAGATGTTGCCGGCGTACTCGCCCGCCGTGGACGCGGCGAAGCCGACCGGCAGGAAGCCCGCGATGGTGACGAGCGTGCCGGTCAGCATCGGCGCGGCGGTGGCGCTCCAGGCATGGGTTGCGGCCTCGACGCGGTCGTAGCCCTCCTCCATGCGCACCACCATCATCTCGATGGCGATGATCGCATCGTCCACGAGCAGGCCGAGCGAGATGATCAGGGCTCCGAGAGTGATGCGGTCGAAGTCGCGGCCGGTGAGCATCATCACCACGAACACGGCGGCGAGCGTGATCGGGACCGCGAGCGCGACGACGATGCCGACCCGGAAGCCCAGCGCCACGAGGCTGACCACGATGACCACCGAGAGCGCGGTGAAGAACTTCACCATGAACTCGTGGATGGCGTCGTCGATGACCTTCGCCTGATCGGTAATCTTCGCGAACGTGATGCCGGTCGGGAGCTCGTGGTGGATGGCCACCTCCTCGGCGTTGAGTGCCTCGCCGAGCGCCAGGCCGTTGAAGCCCGGCTTCATCACGAGACCGAGCATCAGGGCCGGCTCGCCGTTGTTGCGGATCGCGAAGACCTTCGGGTCCTCGTAGCCGCGCTTCACCTCGGCGATGTCGCCGAGCTTGAGGCTGCGGTCGCCGACCGCCACCGGCAGGTTGCGGATCGTGTCGAGGCCGTCGATGGCGCCGTCGAGTCGGAGGTAAACGCGCGGGCCGGCGGTCTCGACGAAGCCGGCCGGCGTCACGTCGTTCTGGTTGGCCAGCGCCGCGAGCAGCTGCTGGCCAGTGATGCCGAGCGTCGCAAGGCGCTGATACGAGATCTCGACGAAGATCTTCTGCGCCTGCTCGCCGAGGATGTTGATCTTCTCCACGCCCGGCACCCGGAGCAAGCGCTGGCGCAGGTCCTCGGCGCGCAGGACGAGATGCCGGTGCGGCAGCCCCTGCGCCTGGAGCGCGTAGAGGGCGAAGTAAACGTCGGAGAACTCGTCGTTGAACAGGGGCCCGAGCACGCCGCGCGGGAGGGATGAGGCCTGGTCGGAGAGCTTCTTGCGGGCTTGGTAGAACTGCTCCTGCAGTTTGGCCGGGGGCATGCTGTCCTTGAAGTAGACCTTCATCAGCATGAGGCCGGGGCGGACCGTGGTCTCGACCCGGTCGTAGTAGACGAGCTCCTGCAGGCGCTTCTCCAGCGGATCGGAGACCTGCCGCTGGATCTCCGAGGTGGTCGCCCCCGGCCACGCCGCCGAGACCGACATCGTCTTGACGGTGAAGGCCGGATCCTCGGCGCGCCCGAGCTTCTGGAAGGCAAAGAATCCCGCGGCGGTCACCGCGATGATCAGGAAGAGCGTGACGGCGCGCTCGCGGACCGCCAGGGCGGAGAGATTGAAGCCGGTCATTGGGTGACTCCCGTCAGGCTCGCGGGGGCCTGCCGGACCGCTTGGCCGGCCTTCAGGAGGTGGGCGCCGAGCGACACGATGCGGTCGCCCGGGCTGAGGCCCGATACGACCTGTGCGCTTTCCTCGGACATGCGGGCGACGGAGACTGCCTGGGCGGTGACCGTCTTGGTGTCGGCGTTGAACTTCCAGACCGCCGAGCCCTGCCCGATGTCGATGAGGGCCCCGAGGGGTACGTCGACCGATGCCGTGCGCTGTGCATCCAGCGGCTTGAGCCGGAGCGTCACGGTCGCGCCGAGCGGCGCGGTCTCGCCTCCGCCAGAGAGGATGTAGCGGGCGCGATAGGTCCGTGTGGCCGGATCGGCGGTGGCGGAAAGTTCCCGGAGCTTGGCCGGATAGGTGGTCTCGCCCTCGGCGTAGAGGGTCGCAGATGCCGAGCCCTTCGCGAGCTGCCGGCTTCCCTCCGGCAGGAACACCTCCGCCTCGCGAGCGCCATCACGGGCGAGCTTGACCACGGTCTGGCCGGCGGCAACGACCTGGCCCGGCTCGGTCGGGACCTCCATCACGACGCCGTCGGCATCGGCCTGGAGTTCGGAATAGCCGGCTTGGTTGGCGACCTGGCTCGCCTGCGCCTCGGCGTTGGCGAACTGGGCGATGGCCGCATCCGCCGCGGCCTTGTTCTGGTCGTAGGTCTGCTTCGAGGTCCAGCCGTCCCCGACGAGCTTGCGGCTGCGCTCATCGTCAGCCTTGGCCTTGATCATCTGTGCCCGGGCCGCCTCGACCGACGCCCGCGCCGCGTTGAGCGCCAGGGTGAAGTCCGTCCGGTCGAGGCGCATCAGCGGCTGACCGAGGCGGACGTGGTCCCCCGGATCGACGAGGCGCTCGTAGATCTTGCCGCCGACCCGGAAGCCGAGGTTGCTCTCGGTCCGGGCCCGGATGACGCCGGTGTAGCGCGCGATGCCAGCCGCCGACGGGGCGACCGCGACCGTCTGCACCAGCGGCGGCTCCTGAGGCACTGCGGTCTCGGCCGGCGAGCAGGCTGCCAAAGCCAGCGGGGTCAGAACAAGGAAAGCCCTGGGGTCCATCGCACCGCTCCTCTGCGGCCATTTCCGACCGCATCAATCATTATGATCGACATCTATTTGGAGGCGAAACGGACGTCAATGCCGTCCCTGTCCGTCGACTTGGCTGGCGTGCTGGAGCGCACAATGTCACCGGCTGGCCGGTCGGACAGACCTCCTGCACGGAGTGAAGTGACTGACTAATTCGAACCGCTCGACGTCGGCTTGTCGAATAAGGGCAATTGCACATACTGACTCGGCGAGTACCTGCCCGGACGCGTGATCAGGGACGAACGAAGATGATCCAGGAACTGCGGGTCCAACACGTGGAGCACGTCACCACGCAGTCGTTCGAGAAGGTCGTCGCCGCCTTCGAACACGCCGTAGGGTCAATCGAGGAGGTCGGCTGGCCGGCTCTCCCAGGTGGTGCGCGAGACGAGGGGGAGTTCCGGAGCCAGGTCGAGAAGCATCTTGGACCGAGCGGCTTCACCCGCTTCCTCACGCTCGACCACGGCGACTGGCTCAATGTCTATGGGCAAGACGCCAAGGCGATGATGTACACCCTTGGCAACCCGCTCATCGCCATCACGATGCTGCGCCACGATATCCGGGCCGGCCTCAACGTGCCCGTTCGGCTCTTCCTCTACCGTGACGAGGCTTCGGGAACGACGCGTCTCGCCTACAACGTGCCCTCCACGCTGATGGGCAACATCGCCGATAAAGCATGCCTCGCCGCGGCCCGAGGCCTCGATGCCAAGCTTGCCGCCCTCGCGGAACAGGTGACCGGCACTACGGCGTGAACTCGCCCTCGCTCAATAGGAGAACACCATGCGCCTGCTCGTCGTGGGGGCCGGATCGACCGGCGGGTACATTGGGGGCCGGCTCGCCCAGGCGGGCCGCGCCGACCAGAACAGGTTCGGAAACGCCTGAGACGAACCGGCCCTACCCATCGTCCGGAACCGACACGCCTAGCGCGCCGGACCCGGAAGATCGGTCGTGGTAACCTGGCGCATCAGGTTTTTGAGACCGGCTGCCTCATCCTGCCCGAAGCTAGCCTGGAAGCCTTCCTCCGCGGACTTCCAGAGTGGCTTGGCCAATGCGAGGAGCGCGCTTCCCTCCGGCGTAAGCGCCACAACCCGTCTTCGGCCATCCCTCGTCGATGGCCGGACGGTCAGAAGTCCGCGCCGGTCCAGTGGTCGCAGGAGATGGCCGAGGGTCGAGCGATCCATGACCAGAAGCGCGGCGAGCTGCTGGACCGACGGCTCGCCGTGGCGGTCGACCTTGGTCAGTATGGAATACTGGTTGAGGCCGAGGCCCGTGGGAGCCAGCACGCCGTCGTAGAGACGCGTCAGGTGCCTGGCGGCCTGCCTCACGGCGGAGCAACTGCAGGCCTCCGGTGGCACGTCGTCCATATGTGCCTCTCGCTCCCTTGGCGTCCACGGCCCATTGCCTGCATCGAGATGGCGGCATTTGCCCCTGTTCGCAACGACGGAATCAAGGTCGGCAATGTTCGAGCGGAGAGCCGTGGCCTCACTGACGATCCGAGGGAGTAGGTTCGTCGTCGGCCTCCAGGAGCGCGGCGACCGCATGCTTGGCGGACACGAACGGTGAACCGTCGCCGTAGACCTGCGAGAGCAGCAGGGCTCCCTGGAACAGCACGTTGATCTGCTTGCCCACCTCGGCCGGCCTCGCGAGCCCGGCCCGCTCGCAGAGGTCGACGAAGCGTCGCTCGACGTAAAGCGCCGCATGCTTCCCGTGCGCGGCCAAGCCGGCGTGCTTGCCGACGAACTCCTGGGCCGCCTTGATGCCCAGGCAGCCTCGCGTCGGGTTCTCGTCGATCATCGCCTTGCGGGCATCGAAGATGGCCATGATCTGCTGGCGCGGTTCCTCGTTCGAAGCCGCCACGGGATCAAAGAGCTTCCCGACGATGAACTGACCATAGAACTCCAGGACTGCCTCGATGAGGTCGTCCTTGGTCGGGAAATACTTGTACAGCGTACGCTTCGAGATGCCGCTCTCCGAGAGGACGGCATCGACGCCGGTCGCATGGAAACCGCCGTCGTAGAAGCGGTCGAAAGCCTGCCGCACGATCTCCCGCTTCTTGTCCTCGCCCCGCACGTCGCCGGCCATCGGGCCCCCCTTCCATCCTTCCGCACCATACCGAATGGCCTTGACCGGGTAAACCGATCTGTTTACGTGCCAAGCATGTAAACAGATCGGTTTACTTCGCCGCGGGACGGGTCCGGCGTGCGACGCCTATTGGAGGAGAGATCATGTCCCTGCAGAACAAGGTGGTTCTGGTCACCGGCGCCAACCGCGGCATCGGTGCGGCCGTCGTGCGCGAATTCCTCAAGGCGGATGTGGCGAAGGTCTACGCCGCCGCGCGCAGCGTGGCGTCCTTGCCCGACTTCGGCGACCGCCGTGTCGTCCCGCTGCAGCTCGACGTAACCAGCGACGCATCCGTCGCGGCGGCCGCCGGAACCGCCGCGGATCTCGACATCCTCGTCAACAACGCCGGCACCATGGCGTTCGGCGACTCGATCGCCACGAGCCAGGACGCGGTCGAGGCCGACATGAACGTCAACTACTACGGCACGTTGCGGGTGATCCGGGCCTTCCTGCCGCATCTCACCGGCCGTGGATCGGGGACGGTTGCCAACGTCGTCAGCGTCGTCGGCCTTGCGCCCGTACCGCTCCTGGCCGGCTACTCGGCCTCAAAGGCCGCCCTGCAGTCGTTGACGCAAGGACTACGCGGCACCTTGGCGAAGTCCGGGGTCACCGTCGTCGGGATCTATCCCGGTCCCATCGACACGGACTTGGCCAAGGACATGCCGATGGAGAAGGCGTCGCCCGAACATGCGGCCGCCAACATCGTCCGGGGCCTCGCCGATGGTCAGACCTCGATCTTCCCGGACCCCACCGCGCAGCAGATCGGCCAGCTTTGGTCCCAGACCGGGCCGCAACTCGAAGCCGCGCTGCAGGCCGGCGGCTGACGGACCTCCGTCGATCTGGCTTTCCGGGGCCTTCGGGCCCGACCCGTCGAGGCGGGGGTGGCGACAGTCGCCGCCCTCGCTCCGCCAGCCGCAGCGTTGGCGTGCCTGGGAAAGAGTGCCGCACGCCGAGGTCTCGCGCCGGCGGTGGCCGCCTGTCCAGGATGCTGCCGGCCGTCGAGATCTCCGTGGCCGGTCGCCTAGCCGACCTCGCGGCATTCCGGTCCTTCATCGCCGCAACAGTGGGTCGTCCTGCGTGACGCGGCTGCGCACCGTGAAGACACCGCCCCCGGACAGGATGGCGCTCCGGGCGAGGAGACGGCCGCCCTGCCAGTTGGACAGCCCGAGCTCGGGCTGGTTCAGGGCATATTGCCCGTCGACCCACCGGGTGAACCCATCGCCGACAAAGGGCGCGTTCACCGTGTCGTAGAAGCGGCGATGCGCCTCCGGATCCCGGCTGATCAGCGATGCGGCGAAACGCGGGCTGTGGCGATTGAACAGGGTCACCGCGTGATCGAGATCGTCCACGATCTTCAGGCTGACCTCGGGCGTGTCCTCCCATTCCCATTCGTGGCCGAGATCACCCTCCGATTGGATCTCCGTCAGCGGTTCGGTCTGCTCACCCCCGGCGCGCCGGACCCGGACGGTAGCGGTGCGCCAAGCCTCCGGTAGAGCAGTCTCGTCGCCAACGACCACGTGAAGCTTGCATCCGGAGCCGCGCACGCGGCCGGCGGATTCCAGGGCTGCCAGGAAAATCGGCACCAGATCCGTCACCCGGGCGCGATGGATGCAGCACACGTTCAGCGTGTTGCAGACCTTCCGGTCCAAGGAAGCTTCGACGGCTGCGGAGAAGCGCGCCACATCCGCATCGCGGTCGGCCACCATCCACGCACCGCCGGTTCCATGCAGGCTGACCGCCGTGCCGGCTTGTCGGGCGACGCTCCCGAGCTGGGCCACCGCACGACCCGACCCGCGTGCCACCGCCAGCGAGAGCCGACGGTCCGCGAAGAGTGCCCAGCCGGTCGACCGTTCCGGGCTCTCGACGAGCGAGATGGCTCCAGGCGGGAGGCCGGTCTCCCTCAGCGCGGGCATGAGGGCGTGCCGCATGATGGCCTGTGCGGTGCCGAGCGCGTCACTGCCGATGCGGAAGACGGCCGTGTTGCCGCTGCGCAGGACACCGGCGGCATCGGCGAGGACGTTGGGACGCCCCTCGAAGACGAAGCCGACCACGCCGAGCGGTGCCGCCACCTGCTCGACCGTCCAGCCCGCATGGACGATGCGTTCGACGACTCGATCGCGCGGCGTCTCGCTGTCGCGCCACGCCCGCAGGCCCGCGATCATGTCCTGCCGCATCCGGTCGGTGGCGACGAGGCGGGTCGTCGAACGGCCACCGCCCTGGGCGCGCTCGACATCCTGCCGGTTCGCCTCAGCAATGGCACTCCAGGCCGAAGGGTCTTCGAGGAGCGCAGCGAAACGGTCGAAGAACCGCCCGATGCCCCGATCCGGTATCGCCGACATCTCCAGGAAGGCTGCATGGGCCCGGTCCACCGCGGCGGCCGCCATGGCGATCTGGGCCGCGGGGATGTGGAGCAGGTCTCCGGTCTCCTGCAGGACCAGCAGGTGGTCGCCAGGTTGGAAGGCCTCCGTGAGTTCCGGCGTGATCACAGTCATGCGGTCACCCCCGAAAGGCACGGGGGTTCCCGACACGAGGCACGCGAGGGCGTTCAACTTGGAAGTGGGCATAGGGAATGGGGGCCTTCGGGATTTAGGCTAAGCCCCTGCTTCGCCTGGCAGGGGTCGGAAGGAGTAGGTCCGCCGGTTGACGAACCGGCATGACCGGCGGCCCGTCATGCCCTGCGCGGCGTCGGTGGCAGAGCGGTCGACGTCCGAGATCGTCCGAGCCACGCCCCGGACGCCAGGGCGCCGGCATTGATGAAAGCCAGGGTGGCAAGGCCAGCGCCGAGAGCGAGGAACAGGCCCTCCAACCCGTAGCCGAGATGCAAGGCCAGGAGTCCCCCGCCGAGCGCGACGGTGACGCGGAGCAATCCTGCAACCAGCGGCCACCCCACCTGTCCCGCCCCCTGCGCGGCGAAGTAGAGGGCGAGCCCGACGCCGAAGAGGCCGTAGAAGGGCCCGACGAGCCGAAGATAGAGCGCGCCGACGGCGAGCATGCCGCTATCCTGGTCGAACAGGTGCAGCCAGACCTCGGGTCGGAGTGCGGCGGCGAGCCCGATACATTCTGCAAGGAGGCCGGCGATCACCGCCCCCATCCAGGCCACCTGCCTGGCGCGGGCCGTATCCCCGGCGCCCACCGCGGTTCCGACCATCGCGGCAAGCGGCGCCCCAAAGCCGAACACCATGGGCACAAGGAGGTATACGAGCCGCGCCCCCGTGCCGTACCCCGCCACCGCCGCCGGCCCGGCCACGCCCACGAGGCCGGTCGCCGTGGCGATGGTCACGTTCGTGGTGGCGCTGACGACGGCCGAGACGGCACCGATCCGGAGGATCGACGCCAGCGCGGTCCGCGACAGGGCCGGCGGCCGGACCGGAGGATGCAGGACCCCGCGGCCGGACCAGAGGTAACCGGCGAAGACGACGATCCCGGCCACGTAGTAGGCGAGCACCGCGACCGCGCCGCCGACTACCCCGAGTTGCGGCAGAGGCCCGATGCCGAAGATCAGCGCGGGTGAGAGCGGGATGAGGGCGAGCGTGCCCCCGCACATCACCCCGGCCGGGAGCAGCATGTTGCCGGTGCCCCGGATCACGGCGGCCAGCGCGTTGAACAGCCAGAGCAGCACGGCGCCGGCGAAGACCACATCCGAATAAGTGAGCGCGGCCGTCAGCGAGGCCCCGCTTCCCCCCATGGCGGCATAGAGGTGCGGGCCGGCGAGCAGGGCCGCGACGGTGGTGAGCGCACCGAGCCCGACCGCGATGGCGACCGCGTGCCAGACCAGACCGTTCGCCTCCGCCAGCCGACCGCCGCCAAGCGCCCGCGAGACGGCCGAGAGCATGCCCCCGCCGACCGCGCCGGCCGAGACCATCTGGATCAGCATCAGCATCGGGAAGACGAGGGCCATGCCGGCCAGGGCATCGGTGCCGAGGCGGGCGATGAAGTAGGTCTCGATCAGGCCCGTCGAGGCCTGGGCGGTGGTCATCAGGACGTTGGGCCCCGCGAGGCGCAGCAAGGTCCCGAGGACCGAGCCCCTCAGCAGGCGCTCCGTGCGGGCATCCCGTGGGGGGGGCCCCGCTCCCGAGGCCGGGCGGGTCGAGATCGCGCGCCGATACCGGCGGCCGGGCGGTACGAGCGGCCCTCACGAGACTCGGGTCCAGGCCGCCACGACCGGATCGGGCGCCGGTGGCTGCAGGTCGATCAGCAGGCAGGTGGTGCTTGCCGTGGCGCAGGGTCGTCCTGCCCCGTCGGAGAGCCGAGCCTCGGCCACCGCCTGCCGGCGTTCGGCATGGACGATCTCTCCCACCGCTGTGAGCGACCCGGACGCGGCCGTGACCGCGCGCAGGTCGTTCACCGTGATCTCCAGCGTGGTGTCGCCCCGGCCCAGGGGCAGCGTCGCATGCACGGCGCAACCCATCACGCTGTCGGGGAGCGACGCGAGCGCGCCGCCGTGGACGGAGCCCAGCGGGTTGCAGAGGTACGCGCCCGGCCCCCTCCGCATCGTCACCCGGCCGGGCTCGGCCGAGACGAGATCGATGCCGAGCAGGGCGATCAGCGGCGGAGGCGGAACCTCCCCCGCCATCATCGCCCGCAGGAAGGCAAGGCCATCGAGGCCCTGGCCTGCCTTCGCCACGAGGGCACGGTCGGACCATTCCAAGACGCGGCGGCGGGACGATGCGGTATCGAGCGCGGCATCAGTGGGCATCGACGACGGGTCCTTTCGGCGGTCCGACCCTGCGCATCAGCGGCACCAGGGCGGTGGCGAGGGCGAAGCAGCCGGTGATGACCACGAAGGCATCGGCATAGGTCATCGTCTGAGCCTCGCGGTACGTCAGCGACCACAGCTGGCGCAGGGCTGCGGCGTGCCCGTGGGCCGGGTCCCCGGCGAAGCCGTTCGCCATCCGCGCCTCCATGCCGTGCAGGCTCGTGAGCATCGCCGGGTTCGTCGGGTTGAGGTGCTCGGCGAGGCGCAGGAAGCGCAGGTTGGTGCGGTCGTTGAGGATCGTCGCGCAGGCCGCGATGCCGATGGCGCCGCCGAGGTTGCGCATCAGGTTGAACAGGCCGGAGGCGAGCTTCAGCTTCGCCGGGGCGAGGCCACCCAGGGTCAGCGTGACCGTCGGCGCCACGGCAAATTGCTGCGCGAAGCCCCGCATCGCCTGCGGCCAGAGCAACTCGCGCCAGCCCCATTCATGGGTGATCGGCGTGAACGACCACATGCTCACCCCGAACAGGCCGAGCCCGAACATCATCAGCCAGCGCAGGTCCACGCGTCGGGCGAGGATCGCGTAGACCGGGATCGCCATCACCTGGAACACGCCGGTCGAGAACACCGCGAGCCCGATCTGCAGGGCCGAGAAGCCGCGCACCCGACCGAGGAACAGCGGCGTCAGGTAGATCGTGGCGAAGATGCCGATGCCGGTGACGAAGGAGAACAAGCAGCCCAGGGCGAAGTTGCGGCTCCTCAGGGCCGTCAGGTCGACGATCGGGTGGGCGTAGGTCAGGCTCCGCCAGAGGAAGCCGATGCCGGCAAGCCCCGAGACCCACGCCGTCGTGCGGACCGTGGCGTCCTCGGTCCAGTTCCAGCGGGGGCCTTCCTCCAGGGTGTATTCGAGGCAGCCGAGGAAGAGCGCCATCAGGACGATGCCGAGCCAGTCGGCGGTCTTGATGAGGGCTGGTTCGGGCTCGTCCACCTGCACCATCAGCGGCACGACGACGGCGACGAAGATCCCCGGCACGAGGTTCACGAAGAACAGCCAATGCCAGGAGTAATTGTCGGTGATCCAGCCGCCCACCGTCGGCCCCAGGGTCGGGGCCAGCGAGGAGAGCGCCCCGATGGTCGCGGCGGCCACCACCATCTTCTTGCCGGGGAAGAACGCGAAGGCCGTGGTGAACACGGTCGGGATCATCGAGCCGCCGAGGAAGCCCTGGAGCGCCCGGAAGGCGATCATGCTCTCGATGTCCCAGGCCCAGCCGCAGAGCAGGCTGGTGGCGGTGAAGCCCGCGGCCGAGACGCAGAACAGCCAGCGGGTCGACATCACCCGGGCGAGGAAGCCCGAAAGCGGGATCACGATAATCTCGGCGATCAGGTAGCTCGTCTGCACCCAGGCGACCTCGTCCGGGCTCGCCGAGAGCCCGCCACCGATCTCCTTCAGGGAGGCCGAGACGATCTGGATGTCCAAGAGGGCGATGAAGAAGCCGACGCACATCACCGCGAAGGCAAAGACCTTTCGACCCTCGCTCAGCTCCGTGCGGCCGGCGATGCTCACCGGCCGAGTGCCCCGACCACGACCGCAGCAGCCGCGTCGGGGGTGCCGGACCGGGGTGATCCGCCCCGGCGGTCGACCGAGGCGGTCACCGACAGGCCGGGGCGCAGGCGGCCGAGGCGTCCCCCATCGCCGTCGAGGCGGATACGCACCGGCACCCGCTGGACGATCTTGGTGAAGTTGCCTGTGGCGTTCTCGGGCGGCAGGACGCTGAACTGCGCGCCGGTCGCCGGGGCGAGGCTTTCGACATGGCCGGTGAAGGTTTCGTCCGGTAGCACGTCCGCCACGATGCCGACGGTCTGGCCGGGACGCATATGCGCGAGCTGGCTCTCCTTGAAGTTC
The DNA here is from genome assembly GCF_022829725.1 of Methylobacterium sp. E-005. Lineage (GTDB taxonomy): Bacteria > Pseudomonadota > Alphaproteobacteria > Rhizobiales > Beijerinckiaceae > Methylobacterium. The sequence continues at coordinate 28,121 of NZ_JAKSYG010000256.1, forward strand.
GCGTCGACCCAGAGGCCATCCGCCGGCACGAGGGCGATGAGCCCGGCGCCGGTCGTGGCGTAAGAGCCCGCTCGGGCGCTGCGGTTGCCCACCACGCCATCGGTCGGCGCGCGGATCTCGGTGTAGCCGAGGTTCAGCCGGGCGGCGTCGCGCTCGGCCACGGCCTGCGCCCGGGCTGCGTCGGCCTGCCGGCTCTGCGTGTCGATGACGGCGATCCGTCGCTCGGCGGCATCGAGGCTGGCCCGAGCCTTGGCGACGGCGGAAATAGCCTTCTTGTCGTCGGCATCCGCCTGCTGGAAGCGCTGCTCGGATGCGTAGCTCTTGGCCGAAAGCTCGCGATAGCGGTCGACGTCGAAGCGGGTGCGAGCCGCCTCGGCCTCTGCCCCCGCGAGTTCGGCACGGTTCTGCGCGATGACCGCCTCCTGCAGACGCCTTGTGGCGGCGAGGTTGAGGAGCGTGGCGTCCTGACCCGCCACCGACGCCTCCGCCTTCGCCAGGGCCGCGCGGTAATCCCTGTCGTCGAGGCGGATGAGAAGGTCTCCGGCGGTGACGCGCTGGTTGTCCCTCACCAGCACCTCGGCCACGAGGCCCGGGACACGGGAGGCGATCACCGTCACGTCGCCGCCGACATAGGCGTCGTCGGTGCTTTCGATGAATCGGCCGGTTTCCCACCAGAAACGGCCGTAGAATCCACCCCCGGCCAGGGCCAGAAGCGCGATCCCGCAGAACGCTGCCCGCTTGCGGGACAGGCGCCTCGGTGCCACGAGTTTCTCCTGGCCATCGCCCTTCACGAACGCATCGGCTGTCGCGGCGTCGCCCATCCCCGTAGCTCCCGCTGTCAGATCGTGGTGTTGGGCTCGAAACGACGCCGCAGCCTGTCGCTGGCGGCCGGGCCCGCCGCCACGCGCACACCCTCTTCGAGGGGGCGGCCGGTCCGCCGGTCCACCACGACGGGATCGACGGGCAGGCCGGTGGCCGGATCGGTCAGGATCACGCTCTCGCCTTCGGGGGCGAGGTGGCGGTTGCCCCAGGCGAACAGGGTCCAGAGCACCGGCCGGAAATCGCGGCCCTTCTCGGTCAGGACGTATTCGTACCGGGCCGGCCGCTCCTGATAGGGCCGCCGCTCCAAAAGACCCGCTTCGCACAGGGCCTTGAGCCGGCGGGTCAGCATGTTCGGCGCGATCCCGAGGCTCTGCGCGAATTGGTCGAACCGGGTCAGCCCGTAGAAGGCGTCCCGGAGGATGAGAATGCTCCACCACTCGCCGACCCGGTCCAGGGATCGGGCGACGGGACAGGGCATCTGATCGAAGGGCGTGCGTTGCATCGGCCCAACATGGCCGAGTCACTTTCATTATGCAAGTTACTAAAGGTTAGAGGACGGGACGCCCTGGTTCATTGTCATCCGAATGCGCGCCGCCGCTCTCTGGCGTGGAACCGAGCGACGATCGGGACCATCCTGTTCCGCATCGCTGCCGGACGGTGGCGGCGCAGACGTCGAAGCGCGCGAGTGATCCGTTCTTCGCCTGCACGATCAATCGTAGGAAGGCTTTGGTAGTGCGCGCGAAAGGCTGCTCGATCCCTCCTGACCTGCAGCGAGCTCCGTCGTTCAATCCAAGGGTTCTCTTTGGCAGCTCTTTCGGTGGTCTGTCAGCGATTGGAATGGCTGCGCGCCTAGAGCCGGCTCCCGGGCGCCGCATGTAGGCGCCTATACTCGGCGGGCGTCGTACCGACCCGCCGCATGAAGGCGCGCCTGAGCGTGTCGACGTCCCGGAAGCCACAGGCGCCCGCGACCTGCTTCAAAGCAACGTCGCCCGTTTCCAGGAGGCGGCGCACCGCCTCAATCCGCACGGTCTCGACGTAAGCCGCCGGAGTCATGCCGGTCTCGGCACGGAACACGCGCGCGAAGTGACGGGGGCTCATGCCGGTCCGGCTGGCCAGCCGCTCGACACCATGATCCTCAGCGGGATGCGCGGCCACCCAGCGTTGGGCTTCCTGCAACGCCGAGCGGCCAGACGACGCGCTCACGCCGCGACGGCTGAACTGCATCTGGCCGCCGCCGCGCTTGAAGAACATGACGAGCTGCGCCGCCACCCGCCGGGCGATCTCGGCCCCGAGGTCCTCCTCCACGAGCGCCAGGGCGAGATCGAGCCCGGCCGTGACGCCGGCCGCCGTCCGAAGCGGGCCGTCGAACAGGCAGATAGCGTCCACCTCGACTCGCGCCGCCGGGAAGCGTGCGGCCAGCCTCTCCGCGACCGCCCAGTGCGTTGTCACCCGCCGGCCGTCGAGAAGGCCGGCTTGCCCGAGCAGGAACGCTCCGCTGCAGACCGAGCCATAGCGCCGGCATCGCCCCGCCGCGTCCCGGAGCCACGCGAGCAGCTCGGGGGCGACCGCCGCCTCATGCATCCGGGGGGCGCCGGCCACGAGGAGCGTGTCGAAAGACGAGCTCGCCTCGGTTGGGGCGATGAGGTCCGGTAGGAGGCGCCGTCCCGAGGAGGTGGTGATCGGGCCCGGTGCCGACCCGACCACGGCGAGGGCATAGACCTCCCGGCCGCACTGGATATTGGCCTCGGCGAAGACGTCGAGCGGGCCGGCGACATCGAGGAGCTGAACGTCCGGCAGGGCAAGGAGGGCGACTGTTCGGGACGTCATGAGAACCGGTGTCCGACGATGCACGCATGTTGGCAGAAATCGTCGGACTACGTCGATTGATGCCAAGCACCGTGTCTCCTAGCTCCGGAGGACAGGTAAAGCAAAGGAGCCCTTCCATGAGCATCGACCAGGACGTCGCCATCCCCGACAGCAAGCTCGCCCGTGCGGTCACGGAGTTCGTCCGTGACACCGAGACCGAGCTGCTCTTCAATCATTCGAGCCGGGTCTACCAGTTCGGCGCCCTCGCGGGCGCCCACCGCGGCCTGAACTTCGATCGGGAGCTCCTCTACGCCGGCGCCATGTTCCACGACGTCGGCCTGATGCCCGGTCACGGCAGCGCGGAGGAGCGGTTCGAGGTGGACGGCGCCAACGCGGCCCGCGACTTTCTCAAGACGCACGGCGTGCCCGAGGCGGACGTCTACACGGTCTGGACCGCCATCGCGCTGCACACCACGCCCGGCATTCCCGTCCACATGCACCCGGTGGTGGCGCTCGTGACGGCCGGCGTCGAGATGGACGTGCTCGGCCTGACGTACGGCGAGTACACGGACGCCGAGCGCGAGGCGGTCGTGTCAGCCTTTCCCCGCACCCCGGACTTCAAGGAGGACATCATCCAGGCCTTCTACGACGGCATCAAGCACAAGCCGAGCACCACCTTCGGCAACGTCAAGGCCAACGTGATCGCCGACAAGGAGCCGGGCTTCCGCAAGGGCAACTTCTGCAGCGTGATCCGCGCCTCGCGCTGGCCCGGCGGGACGCATGCACCGGGATGTGGCTGCGGCCACCATGACTGAGCGTCGCCGGCCGGCCCCCGGGATGGTGGCCGCCCCGTCGACCGGTCGAACCCGTGGATGGCCTGCCCGGGTGGGGATGACGACGGACGCCAGGACCGCCACGGTCGGGGTTGTCGCCCCCCCCTGAAATCGCAGCCGCCGGACATCGTCGGACCTGCCGACGCGTTCGCGCGGGCTCCCGGGTGAAGTCAGCGCGAGGGAACGGATCAGACCGCTTCTTCCCCGTGTGCGCTCCCCGCCTCCCGCCCCAAGTGAACCATGACCTCCCGCAGCCAACGATGGGCGGGATCACGGTCATAGGAAGCGTGCCACAGCATCGAGATGACGATCGTCCTCGGTCGGCACCGGCACGGGGCTCGTCGCCAAGCCGAGCTGGGCCGCGAAGGTCGTGGCCAGTTCGTCGGCCATCGTGGCGATCAGGGGCGCGGCTTGGACGTGGAACGGCACGGTGGCGAAGCGCGGCGTCGTCGCCGCCAGCCTCCGCGTCCGGCCCACCTTGGCGAGCGCCGTGTCGACCACCCCCGGGCCGACGCCGGTCAGGTATGTCAGGATGTGCGGGAACCGGACGAAGTCGTCGAGCGACAGCGGACCACTCACGCCGAGCAAGCGAGGATTGAACAGGCTCAGGAAGCCGAAGCGATAAAGCGGCCGGACCTTGTGGTGGACTTGGCCCTCGGAGATCATGCCGACGGCCACGTCGATCCTGTCGGCGTCGAGGTTCGCCAACACGCTCCCGTAATCGAGGCTGACCAGATGCAGGCGCCGGGCGCCTCGTGCGCGAGGAATGCGAGCAGGCGCGGGATGAGACGCACCTCGACGCTGCCGGGGATGGCGAGCGTGAAGGACCGCTCCACCGTCGCGGGGTCGAAATCGTCCTCCCGGAGGACGACGCCCTGGAACTGGCGCAGGGCGGCTCGGACCGGCTCGACGAGGGCGAGCGAGCGCGGAGTCGGGCGCATGCCGTCCGGCGTGCGGGTCAGGAGGTCATCGCCGAGGAGCTTGCGCAGGCGTGCCAGGCTGCTGCTCATGGCGGATTGCGTGATGCCGACCTTCACGGCGGCGCGCGTGACGCTGCTCTCGCTCAGGAGCGCATCCAGCGCCACGATGAGGTTCAGGTCGATGCCGGCGAGGTCACGGTGCTTGATCGTCATGGCTCGGCCCGCGCGTCATTCCCGACCAGATCCCCGACGGCCCGACGATGGAGGGTCCGGCAAGCGGAACCGTGTGGCGTCCCTGACGGAATGAGATGACGACAGGGCTGAAGTCACCATACCATCATTCACGGCGTGGATGTTGGCTATCGATTGCATCTGTTTGATGAATACGACTGTGGGCTGCATCTTCCCCTCATCGAACGACGGGTTCCCGTCACACCGAGAGGATCGAACGATGACCCACCGTACCATCACCGTCACCGCCGCCCTGACGATGACCGTTGTGGCCCTCCTGCCGGCCGCAGGGTCGGAGGCGACCCTTGGCACTGCCGCGCACGGCGCCTTCTCCGTCCCCGCTGTCATCGGCGCCGCCTACCACACGCCGGGTCTCGCGCTGAGCGCGGCCGACGTGCGTGCGCAGGGCGGTCTCCTCGTGCCGGCCCTCACGCGCTGGCAGGAGGCGCGGCCGGCCATCGCCTCCGTCGAGCCCTTCAAGGCGCCCGGCACCATCACCGTCGCCTACCGGAACCGGAACGTGGCGACGGATGCCGCGCAGGTCCTCAAGCAGGGAGGCTTCGCGACCGCGGGCGTCGTCCGGTGGCTGCCCGACGTGCCTGTCACGGTCGAGGCCAACACGGGCACGGTCAAGCTCGGGTCGCTTGAGCCCATGAACTGAGCGGACAGCCGGAAAGGCCGAGGACTGGCAATCGCAGACTGCGCCGCAGGCCGCCCACTCTTCGAAATTCGAAGATGAAATCATGACCAGTCAGCTCACTTCGACCACGGTCACGGTCGAGCATGTGACCCTTTCCTCGACCAAGTCCCTTGAAGCGGTCCAATCCGCTTTGGAGGCTTCGGTGCCCGCCATCGACCTCGATGACGCCAAGCTCCTGAAGGCCGGTGACGTGGACGAGGCGCGCGGTCTCCTCGAACGGCAGGCGCCGCTCTCGATCTTCGGATCCAGGGACCACGGCGACGTGCTGCTCACCGCCGGGTTGAGCCGCAAGGCCATCCAGTATGACATCGGCAACCCGCTGACGGCGGCATCGATGACCCGGCACAACGTTTCGGCCGCCTTATACGCGCCGATCCGGGTGCTCTTGCGCGAGGACGCCGCGGGTGGTGTCGCCTTCGGGTATGACCGCCCGGCCAGCACCTTCGGTCAATACAGTAATCCGCCGGTCGACGCCGTCGCCCGTAAACTGGATGGCCTGCTTCGGAGCGTCCTCGCCGCGGTCGCCGAATGACGTCAAGTCCCGCAAGCGTCGCGAATCGGATCAAGCTTTGCCACGTTGCCGCCTTTGGTTGCGGAGCCGGACGGACGGTCTTCACGATGTGGCCGTGATCTGCGCCGGCGAAGGCCATGGTCATCCGCGGCGGGGCGAATGTCTGGTTTGGGAGACGCTCACCTCATCCGCTGGTGACCGCTTGGGATCGCCTCCAGAATAGCCGCTCAGGGTAGTTCTGAGACCGTCTGCTCTGGAGCGAGAGCTGGAAGACGCAAACGGCGCCATACGAACAGATTTGGAATGTTGCTCATAGCTTTGATGGAACTCTAGCCAAGCGCGCAACTAGATCGTATTCACGACATTTGTGCGATGCTCAAGTGGCATGTTTTGTGCCATTTTCAGCTTGGGATGCTTGTTGGCCGCGCTGGATTTGTCGAAAATGACGTCGAAGATTGCACAATTCCAGTGTAATGCTGCGCCTTGTGAACGGTGGGTTAGAAGCTTCGTGGGACGATGTTGCGTCTACCGAAAGTTGTCCCATGTTTCGCAAGCCCACCTTCAGTGCGACTCAGGCTACGCTCGACGCTCTCACGCGCTCGTTGGCCATCATTGAGTTCAGCATGGATGGAACCATCCTGCGCGCTAACTCGAATTTCCTGGCCGTCGTCGGCTACGATCTGGCGTCCCTGCAGGGGCAGCATCACCGCATCTTCGTCGGTGACGATGCCGCCAACAGCTGGGATTATGCCGAGTTCTGGGCAAAGCTGCGGGCTGGCGAGTTCGTGTCCGGTGAGTTCCTCAGGAGGGCGCGATCGGGCGCGAAGGTCTGGCTTGAGGCGACCTACAACCCGATCCTCGGCCCCGACGGCAAGCCGTTCAAGGTCGTCAAGTTCGCCAGCGACATCACGGCCAAGAAAAATGAAACTGGCCGCCTGCTGCGGATGATCGATGAGATGCCGGTCGCTGTCATGACCGCCGATCCGAAGAACGACTTCAAGATCAACTACCTCAACAACACCTCGCGCAAGACCCTGGAGTCGATCGAGAAGTACCTACCCATCAAGGCCTCCGAGATGATGGGTCGGTCGTTCGACGTCTTCCACAAAAACCCGCATCATCAGCGCAACATGCTGGCCGATGCCAGTCGGCTACCGCATCGGACCAAGATCAGGGTCGGTCCCGAGACGCTGGACCTACAAGTCTCGGCCATAACCGACGCGGACGGCGCCTATGTCGGGCCGATGCTAACGTGGTCGATCATCACGGCACAGCTCGCCATGGCCGAGGAAGTCGCTGGCGTCGTCGATGCGCTGGGCACCGCCATCGGCGAGATGAAGGACTCTGCGCAAGGTCTGAACCGCTCGGCAGACTCGGCGAGCGAGCGGGCGAACTCGGTGGCGGCCGGCTCCGAGGAGATGACGAGTTCGATCCACGAGATCTCAGGCCAGGTCGGGCGCGTCTCCGAACGCACCCAGCAGATCGCCAATCAGGCGACGGCGACGGACGCGACCGTGCGCAATCTCGCCGCCAACGCCAGCGAGGTCGATACGGTGGTGGGCATGATCAAGTCTATAGCTGACCAGACCAATCTGCTCGCGCTCAACGCCACCATCGAGGCGGCGCGTGCCGGCGCAGCGGGCCGCGGCTTCGCCGTGGTCGCCACCGAGGTGAAGGAACTGGCTGGGCAGACTGCAAAGGCGACTGGCGAGATCACTGGCAAGGTCAGGGCCATTCAGGACGCCACCGGCGAGGCCGTGACGGCGATCCGGATGATCACCGATGAGGTCGCCGAACTCTCGAAGCTTACGCTGGCCATGGCGAGTGCCGTCGAGGAACAGGCGGCCTCGACCCAGGAGATGTCATCCAACATCACCGGTGTCTCTGCGGCAGCCGGCGAGACCGGACAGTTCGCCGAGATGGTCCGGCAGATCTCCGACAAGCTGGCGGCGCATTCAGCCGGGCTCGGCGCCAGCATGGAGAAGTTTCTCAGGGCGGGGTGACCTCCGTCGACGCATCACCTCGGCGCACCACCGGCGGCAGCAATGGCCGACATCCACCATCTTCCGCTCGTCGGCCTCAGCGGCAACGGGCTCCGGCGCTCGACCCAGGAGCTGGCAAGGTCGTTCGAGGCCGGAGACGATCTCGGATCGCGCGTCTTCCATATCCGCGCCTCCGCTCATGCTCTGGACGAGCTGAGCGACCGACTAAAGGCAAAGATCGCCGATATGACCAATCTGATCGGCCCGGAAAGCAAGCTGGGATTGCCCATGACGGCGGCGATTGCCGCGCTGAAGCGTATCGCGAACCAGTGCCGCACATTCTCGCGCATAGCTACGGCGTTGCCGCGGACCGATCCGCTCGATGCGACCAGATCTCCGAAGCCGCGTGTCTGAGCAGCCATGCGCTGGCCCGGACGCAGCCACACTTGTCTTCGCCACAGGTCAATGCCGGCCAATTCCCTGCGGCGGTCCGCGCCGCCCGGCTGTGCCGCGTTAGGCTTTAGCGATCACGCGCAAAGCTGATCGCTTTTCGAAAGTCCAATTTCGGGTAGACGCTGAGGTCTGGGCAACTCCCTGAGCCGAAATCGCCAACCGGACCGCAACGACCGCTTTCGAGTAGCGTCAATAGCGATTGGAACGGCTGCGATGGGTCGCCAGTGGAACGTCAGCAAATGCCTGCCCTGATCTCCGGAGCCTCAGTTTGCGTGTCTTCTCGCCACGTCGGCATGGGCCGGCGAGGAGATAGATATGGGACACTCAGCACACGATCCGGCCACGAAGGGCCGGCCAGCCTGGAACGCTGGCCGCAAGCTCGGGGCCAAGCGAGCTCTTAAGCCTCAGCAGGTCTGGGCCATCCGGTTTTGGCTCGACCGCGAGCGGCGCACACGCGACCGGGCGATGTTCGACCTTGCCATCGACAGCAAGCTGCGCGGTTGCGATATCGTCAAGCTCAAGATCGGTGATCTCGGCAGCGGGGGGGGGCGCATCCGTAGCCGGGCCATCGTCATCCAGCGCAAGACCGGCCGGCCGGTGCAGTTTGAGTGACTCGAACCCGCTCGTACCAGCATCTTGGCATGGCTGGAGGCCCGCAGTGGGACGCTCGACGATGATGCCTTCCCGAGCAGGCTCGACGGCATCACGCACATCAGCACTCGACAGTATGCGCGGCTGGTCGACGAGTGGGTCACGGGCATCGGGTTGCGAAGCCAGGACTACGGGACGCATTCCCTCGGTCGCACGAAGGCGTCCTTGGTCTACATGCGGACCGGCAATTTGCGTGCTGTCCAGATCCTGCTCGGCCATACCAAGATCGAGAGCACGGTTAGGTACCTCGGTGTCGACGTCGAGGATGCTCTGACCCTTGCCGAAGGAACTGAGATTTGCGCGTTCGGCCCCTCGGCTTTTGTGTCGAGGGGCTTCGGAACCGGTCCGGCAGCAATGCGCCCATCTCAGTCATAAATTGAGCCGCGGACGCTCCTCAATAGCGGACGTTCCCCGTGACGGGCGCGGTGGCGCGTTCGCATAAGGGCCGGTTACGGAAGATGTCACGCAGCGAGCAGCCATCGCAATCATAGCGCATAGTGGCCTGCTGCCGGCTTGGTGGACAATGGTGCTCAACCTCGGCAGAAACCGGACCAACGTTGGACGAGACGGGAGAGGACCGAGAAGACCACGGGCGTCGAGTAAAGCGTCAGAAGCTGGGATACGAGCAGTCCACCTGCCGCCGTAAGACCAAGCGGCTGGCGGAGTTCGTGGCCCGGGCCGGTTCCGAGCGCTAGCGGTAAGGCGCTCAACACCGCCACCAGCGTCGTCATCAGGATGGGTCGTGCTCGGGTGAGCGCCGCCTCCAGGATTGCTTCGGTGGCTTGGCGTCCCTGTTCGCGCTGGAGCACGAGAGCCATGTCCACCATTAGGATGGCGTTCTTCATTACGATCCCGATCAGAAGCACGCAGGCGATCGAGGCCACCAGTGTCAGCGGTGTGCCGGTGACGTGAAGCGCTAGGAGGCCGCCGACTACCGCCGAAGGCAGCGTCGAGAGGATCGTCAGCGGATGGATCAGGCTCTCGTAGAGCACCCCCAGCACGATGTAGATCGCCAAGATTGCGCCGACGACCAGAAAAAGCTGACGCGCCTCAGACTTCTCAGCTTCCGCCGCTTCGCCCCGGAAGCTCGCCCGGATCTCGTCGGGTAGGTGCTGCTCCTGCTCGGTGGCCCGAATCGCCGCTAGTGCACTGCCAATCGCCACCCCTGGTCGGGTGTTGAACGAGAGGGTCACGCTCGGCAGCCCGTCGAGATGGCGCTGCCACATCGCGGCATGCGCCCGGCGTGGGCGCATCACCTCCGAGAGCGGCACCTGTAGTCGACTCAGGCTCGCCCCCGGCACGTAGAGCCCGTCCAGCGAGGATGGGCTGCCCTGCGCCGCCGGCTCGACCTCCAGCACCACCCGGGCGTAGCGCGACGGCAGGTAGATCATCTGGATCTGCCGTTGCCCGAACGCGTCATAGAGCGTGTTGTCGATGGCGAGCGGCGTCACGCCGAACTGCGCCGCCCGCTGCCGGTCGATGACAAGGCCGGCCTCGAGCCCGGCGCGCTCGACACTCGTCACGACGTCGGTGAGTTCGGGCATCGCCAGCATGCGTCTGCGCATCGCCTCGGAGGCCGTCCAGAGGGCGTCCGGATCGGGGCCGACCATCGCGTATTGATAGCGCGCGGTCGCGCTCTGCCCGCCGAGGCTGAGGTCCTGCAGCGGCTTGAAGAAGGTGCGGATCCCCTGCACCCCGGCGAGCCGTTCGCGCAGGCGCGCCACCACGACCTCCACGCCTGGACGCTCCGCGAGCGGCTTGAGGCCGACATAGAGGTTACCGTTGCTCAGCGACGAGCCGTCGCCGCCGATGTAGGAACTCAGGGCCGCGACCGCGGGCTCCTGCAGGATTTGCTGCGCGACTTGGCGCTGCAGCCGCTCCATGGCGGCGAAGGATACGTTCGGGCTGGTGAGCGTGCGCACCTGCAGGATCCCGGTATCCTGCGTCGGCATGAGGCCCTTCGGCAGGGCGGCGTAGAGCCCGGCGGAGCCCGCGGCGCTCGCCGCCAGGGCGGCGAGTACGGGGCCCGGGTGGCGCAGGCACCAAGCGAGGCTCGCCCGGTAGGCACGGGCCGGCCGGGACGGGGCGGACGGAGGATGATCGTCCCTCCGCCGCGGCAGCAAGCGGCCACACAGCATCGGGACCAGGGTCAGGGAGACCAGGGCCGAGGCGGCGATCGCCGCCACCAGCGTCAGCCCGAACTCGCGGAAGTAGCGCCCGATCACGTCGGGCATCAGCAGAACCGGCAGCAGGGCCGCCGCCAAGGCGGCCGAGATCGCCACGATGGTAGCGCCCATGCGGCGCGCCGCCTCGAGCGCGGCGGCGGAAGCAGAGCGGCCCTCCTCCATCAGGCGCACCGCTGCCTCGACCACGATCACCGCGTCGTCGACCACGAAGCCGACCGCGATGGTGAGCGCCATCAGCGACAGGTTATCGAGGGAGTAGCCGAGGACTTCCATCGCCGCGAGGGTCAGGGCCAGCGCGATCGGGATGCTCATCACCGGGACCAGGGTGGCGGGGAGCCGGCGCAGGAACAGGGCGACCACGACCATCACGAGGCCGATCGCGATCGCGATGGTGCGGGCCACCTCGGAGACCGACTCGCGGATCAGGACCGTGCGATCGTAGAGCGTGTGCACCTCCAGCGAGGGTGGCAGCCAGCGCGCGAGGTCGGGCAGGGCCGCCTTCACGGCATCGACGGTCTCGACCACATTGGCGTCCGGCTGCTTGCGGACGTAGACAACCACGCTGCGCTCGCCGTTGAACCAGCCCGCAAGCCGCGTATTCACGACGCCGTCGGTGACCTCGGCGACGTCGCCGAGGCGGATCGGCCGGTCGCCGCGGAAGCCGACGATCACGTCGACCCAGTCCTCGGCCCGGATCAGCTGGTCGTTGGCCGAGAGCGTCCAGGTCTGGTCGGCGAGGGTGACCGCGCCCTTCGGCAGGTTCCGGCTCGCGTCGCGGACGGCCGCGCGCACCTCCTCCAGGGAAAGCTGCATGTTCGCCATCCGGTGCGGCGAAACCCGGATGCGCACCGCCCGCCGCTCGGCACCCGAGACGTTGACTTGTGCCACCCCCGGCAGGGCTGCGAGCTTGGCGGCCACGACGCTGTCGGCGAGTTCGTAGACCTCGCTCGGCGGCAGGATGTCGGAGGTCAGCGCCAGCACGATGGCGGCGAGGTTCGAAGGATTAGCCTTGTAGTAGACGGGGGGACGCGGCAGATCCTTGGGCAGGTCGGGCCTCGCCGCGTTGATCGCCGCGAGCACGTCGCCGGCCGCCGCGTCGATGTCCTTCGCGAGCGTGAACTGGAGCGTGATCTGGGTTCCGCCGAGCGCGCTGAACGCGCTCATCTCGCTGAGGCCGGCGATCAGGCCGAGGCGGTTTTCCAGCGGCTGGGCGAGGGCGGAGGCGACAGTGTCGGCGCTGGCGCCGGGCAGGCTCGCCTGGACCACGATGGTCGGGCGCTCGACGTTGGGCAGCGAGGCGATCGGCAGCCGGGTGAGGCTGACGAGGCCGACGAGCAGGAGCCCGAGGGCGATGAGCGCGGTACCCACCGGCCGCGCGACGAAGGGGGTGGCGAGGTTCACGGGTCGCTACGGCGCCACGAGGACGGCCCGGGACCGTCGGCGGCCGCGGCCGAGCGCGTCGAAAGCCAGATAGATGACCGGCGTGGTGTAGAGGGTGAGCACTTGGCTCACGATCAGGCCGCCGACGATTGCGACCCCGAGCGGGCGGCGCAGCTCGGCCCCGATGTGGTCGCCGAGCGCCAACGGCAGCGCCCCGAGCAGGGCCGCGAAGGTCGTCATCATGATCGGGCGGAAGCGTAGGGCACAGGCTTCGCGGATAGCCGCCTCCGGCGCGAGACCGCGCTCGCGCTGCGCCTCCAGGGCAAAATCCACCATCATGATGGCGTTCTTCTTCACGATGCCGATCAGCAGGAGGATGCCGATCAGCCCGATCAGGTCGAAGGGCATGCCGGCGAGCATCAGGACCAGCAGGGCGCCGAGACCGGCCGAAGGCAGGGTGGAGAGGATGGTCAGCGGGTGGATGACGCTCTCGTAGAGCACGCCCAGCACGATGTAGACGGTCACGATCGCGGCCAGGATCAGGATCCCGGTGCTCCTGAGCGATGCGGCGAACTCGGCCGCCGCGCCCGAGAGGCCGGTCGTCACCGTGTCGGGAAGGCCGATCGTCTGCTCGGCCCGGTGCAAGGCCTCGACGGCCGCGCCGAGGGAGGAGCCGGGCGCGACGTTGAACGACAGGGTCACGGCGGGGAACAGGCCCTGATGGGTGACGGAGAGCGGCGCCACCCGCCGCTCGACCCGTACGAAGGCCGAGAGTGGTACTGCCCTCCCGGCCTCGTGGTAGCCGGTGCCAAGGCCGTTGGCGGCGTCCCCTGATGTCGGTGCCCGCGCGGTGCCGGTGGTGACGTAGACCCGATCGAAGATGTCCGGCGCCTGCCTCAGGGCCGGATCGAGGCCGAGCACCACCCGGTACTGGTTGAGCGGGCCGTAGACCGTGGCGATCTGGCGCTGGCCGAAGGCGTCGTAGAGGGCTTGGTCGAGGGCGTCGACGGTAATGCCATAGCGCGCCGCCGCCTTGCGATCGATGGTGAGGGCGAGTTGCAGGCCCTCGTCCTGCTGGTCGCTCGTCATGTCGGCGAGCGCCGGCTCCGCACGCAGGGCGGCGAGTAGGCGCCGGCTCCAGAGGCGGACTGCCTCCGCGTCGAGGGCCTGGAGGGTGTACTGGTACTGCGTGCGCGCCGCCCGGGTCTCGATGGTGAGGTCCTGTGCCGCCTGGAGGTGGAGGGCGATGCCGGGCACCGCCTCGACGGCCCGGCGTAGGCGGGCGATGACGACGGGGGCCGGGTCGCGCCGGTCAGCCGGGCCGATATCGATGTACAGGCGGCCGGTATTGAGGGTCGGGTTGACGGTGCCGACGCCGACGAAGCTCGACACTGCGGTCACCGCCGGGTCCTGGGCCAGGATCGCGGCGATGCGGCCCTGGCGCTTGGCCATGGCCGGGAAGGCGATGTCCTGCGGCGCGTCGGTGGCGCCGACGAGGAGCCCGGTATCCTGCTCGGGGATGAAGCCTTTGGGGACTGCGATGTAGCACCCGGCGGTCGCAACGACCGTGACGGCGAACAGCGCCAGGGTGGCGCGGCGATGCGTCAGGACCCGATCGACGCCGCGCACGTAGAGGCGCGTCAGCACCTCGAACCCGGCCTCGCTCCAGCGGAACAGCCGGCCCGGCTGATGGCCCGGCGACTCGGGGGCGAGGAGCCGGGCGCACATCATCGGGGTCAGCGTCAGCGAGACGACGCCTGAGATCACCACCGCCAGGGAAAGGGTGACGGCGAACTCGCGAAACAGCCGCCCGACCAGGCCGCCCATCAACAGCAGCGGGATGAACACCGCCACCATCGACACGGTGAGCGACACCACCGTGAACCCGATCTGGCGCGCGCCCTTCAGGGCGGCCGGAAGCGGCGCCTCCCCGGCCTCGATGTGGCGCACGATGTTCTCGATCATCACGATGGCGTCGTCGACGACGAAGCCGGATGCGATGGTGAGCGCCATCAGCGAGAGGTTGTCGAGGGAATATCCCAGCAACGCCATCGCCCCGAAGGTCGCCACCAGCGAGACCGGAAGGGCAAGGCTCGGGATCACCGTCGCCCAGAGCTTGCGCAGGAACAGAAACACTACCAGCACCACCAGGGCCACAGTGAGAACCAGGGTGAACTGCACGTCGGCGATCGCCGCGCGGATCGAGACCGTGCGGTCGGTGACGACCGCGATCTTGAGGGCGGGCGGAAGGGCGGCGCGGAGCTTGGGCAGCAGGGCGTGGATGGCGTCGACGACCTCGATCGTGGTGGCGCCGGGCTGGCGCTGGATGTCGAGGAGGATGGCGGGCTTGCCATCGAACCAGGCGGCGAGGTCGGTGTTCTCGACCCCGTCGCGGGCGGTGCCGACGTCGCGCAGGTGAACCGGCGCGCCGTCGCGGTAGGCGATCACCACGTCGCGAAATGCCTCGGCCTCGAGGAGCTGGTCGTTGGCGCCGACCTGGAAGGCCTGCTCTGGCCCGTCGAGGCTGCCCTTGGGCAGGTTGGTGGAGGAGGCCGCGACGGCGCGGCGGACGTCCTCGAGCGAGAGGCCGAGGCCAGCGAGGCGGCCGGGACTGACGTCGAGGCGCACGGCGCGGGTCTGATCGCCCTCGATCGTCACGGCGCCGACACCCGGCACCTGAGACAGCTTCTGGATCACCTCGGTCTGGGCGTAGTCGCTGACCTCATGCAGAGGCAGGATCTCGGAGGTGAGGGCGAGGATCAGGACCGGTGCGTCGGCGGGGTTGACGAGGCGGTAGGCCGGCGGGCCGGGGAGCTGACTGACGGGCATCCAACCCGAGGCTGCGTTGATCTGGGCCTGGACATCTTGAGCGGCGACGGCGATCGGACGGGCGAGGTCGAATTGCAGCGTGATCTGGCTGGTGCCTGCGGCACTGGTGGAGTTCATCCGGGTGAGGCCAGTAATCTGGCCGAGATAATGCTCAAGCGGCGAGGTGATCGCGGTCTCGATCACCTCTGGTGAGGCACCGGGATAGGTGGTGGTGACCTGGATGGTCGGGAAATCAACCGCCGGCAGGGCGGAGACTGGCAGCGCTCGGTAGCCGATGGTGCCGAGCAGGAGCAGCGCGAGGGTGAGCAAAGCCGTCGCGATCGGGCGCCGGATGAAGGGGGCCGACATCGCCGCGGCCGTCAGCTCGGCGTACGCGGCGAGGACGCGGGGCGGGGTGGCGCCTCCGGCTTGTCGATGATCGTGATCGGGGTGCCGTTCTCCAGCCGGTAATGTCCCTCGGTCACGACCCGGTCGCCGGCTTTGAGCCCGTTCTCGATGAGGACGCGGCCGTCGCTCACTTGGCCGGGGGTGACGGATCGGGCCACGACACTGTGCCCGTCCTGGGTGAGGAACACGAAGTCGCCGCGCGGACCGTGGCGCAGGGCGGCGAGCGGGATCGTGACGCCCTGGGAGCGGACACCGACGGTGATGCGGCCATTGACAAAATTGCCGGGCCAGAGCGTGAGCCGGGCGTTCGGGAAGCTCGCTTTGAGCTTGATCGTGCCGGTGGCGGGATCGACTTGGTTGTCGACGAGTTCGACTGTGCCGGTGTCGAGGAGGGTCTTCTCGTCGGCGGCATAGACCCTGACCGGCGCCTTGATCTCGCCGAGGGTCAGGCGGCTCTGGGCGACGGCGGTGGCAGACAGGGTGAAGAGGACGGAGATCGGCTGAAGCTGCGTCACCACCACGATCGCGGAGGCGTCGCCGGCGCGGACGTAATTGCCTTGGTCGACCAAGCGGACGCCCGTGCGGCCGGTGAGCGGCGCGGTGATGCTCGTGTACGAGAGCTGTGTCCGAGCGTAGGCGATCTGAGCCTCGTCGGTCTTGATCTGGGCTCGGTATTGGGCGACGAGCGCGCGCTGCTGGTCGACCTGCTGCTGGCTGGCGAAGTTCTTGAGGACGAGGGCTTCGTAGCGCTGGAGATCGAGCAGGGCGCCGTCGAGGAGCGCTTGGTCCTTGAGCCGCGTTGCCTCCTGCTGATCAAGCTGGGCCTGGAGTGGGCGCGGGTCGATAATGGCGATGGGATCGCCCGCCTTGACGTCCTGGCCTTCGCGAAACAGGACCCGGGTGATCTCGCCATCGATGCGCGAGCGCACGCCGACGGTGTTGTAGGCCTGGACAGTCCCGATGCCCGACAGGGTTATCGGCACGTCGCTGCTGCGCGTCGCCTCGACCGCGACACGGGCGGCAGTCTGTGGAGGTCTAGCCGGTGGCGCTCCCCCTGATGCCGACTGAACGGACGGCCCCGCCGGAAGTATTTTCCCGCGCTGCGAAGCGAGCCAGTCCGGCGCGGCGGGCCAGGCTACCATCACGCCAAACGACAAGACCATTCCGGTTCCGAGACCGATCGCGAACCTGCGCATGCTCCACCTTTGGACGATGTGCGCCGCAACATTAGCTAAGCCATACAAAGTGGCAAGGTAATTCGTGCAGATATGTCGCTGCAATTTCTAGTTTATCATAGATTATTGCCGTATTTTGCAAGCACTTGCAATCTATAATATATGTACTTCGACCTCATTTTGCGTAAAATATTTATCAATTTAAAATTTTATCACATCTCTGAGATATATGGATTGCGATCAATGGAAAATGATGTGAAGCAGACTTCATCACGGTGCCCGTCTCTGATCCCTAGGCCGAGTTGTCCACTCCTGCCGCTCACGGCAAGGTGAGGCTGCCGAGCCCGAGGAGGCATAGGATGACTTGGCAGTTACATTGGCTTGAAGCGTCTGGCGATCTGACTCCCTGGCGTAGCGCCATCGCCGCGGAGGTCGAGATCGCCCGAACGGCTGTAGGCACCGTGCTGCCGGTGTCGCCGCTCGACATCCTCGTGCAGCGCTTGCCCGGCGCGGTAATCCCGGAGACCGGCACGACGGGACAGGCCACGCGCGCCGGCCTTTTCTCCCTCACCATTGACCCCAATAACCCCAATTTCGCCCGTTCGCTGCGTGATGGCGATCTGCGCCGGACGGTGGCGCATGAGGCCCATCACTGCATGCGCATGGCCGGTCCCGGCTATGGCTGGACGCTGGGTGAGGCCCTCGTCAGCGAGGGCTTGGCAGGGCAGTTCGTCAGCCGCCTGTTCAACTCGCCGCCCGCGCCTTGGGAATGCGCTGTGACCGATGAGGTGCTCGCAGCCAACTTGCCGGACAACGCGACGCTCGTGGGCAACGGGCACGACCACGGTGCGTGGTTCTTCGGCTTCGGTGGACGGTATCCGCGTTGGCTCGGGTACACCCTCGGCTACAGGATCGTGGGCGACTGGCTGGACGCAGGGGCAGACACTGGCGGCGACGCCTGGGTCAACGTCCCCGCGCACGACGTTATCAAGGCCGCCCGCGGACGCACGCTGTCGAACCTCTAACCGGCGACCGGCGAGGCCGCTTCTGAATTCTCCTCACTCTGGCCAATGGCAGATGATGGCTGCTTTCGGGATCAGCCGGTGCCTCTCCCTTATGGCCGTAACAGGTTAGAAGCGGTACGGCTGCTTCCCCGGCGAAGGGCGCAGGCTGAATTGTGATCCTCAACCGGCCGTTCGCATAACGTCGGCTTACGGAACGGTCCGATGGTACGGCAAGCTGCCGCGTATGACTCCACGCAAGCCTTCACGTTGTCAGCTACGCGTCGGTCCCACCAAGTTCCACAGGTATGACACACGTGGCGACATCGATGACGCGTGTTCACTCGACGCCAAGCCGACCGCGATCACGTCCGGCTTGGCTGGCCCTCTCGATTGCGCTGATCGGGATCGGCCTCGTCTGGCGTCTGGTCCCGCTCGGCTTGCCCCGCTTCGCGCTCAAGTACGGTGGATCCCTGCTCTGGGCCTCGATGGTCTACAGCCTGTCCGCGGCGTTGCTGCCCCGGTGGTCAATCGCGGCGACAGCGACCGTGGCCGGACTCGTCGCGCTCTCCATCGAACTGCTTCGCCTCTATCACCAGCCCTGGCTCGACGCGTTCCGGCTGACGCTCCCGGGGGCACTCCTCCTGGGTCGGATCTTCTCGCCATGGAACCTCGTCGCCTACGCGGCCGGGATCCGCGCAGCCGCTTGGTGCGAGTGGCTCATCGCCCGGCGAAACTTGCCGTACCGGCAACCTCCGGCTTAGGCCCCCCCGGTGATGGCATTCAGCTTGATCCGGCCATCATCGCGCAACGCCGCTGCTGCCTCTCGACGGCCCACCGGAGGTAGTCCGACCTCGAAGGTAACTCCGCGCTCCGCGGCGGCGAGCACGATCGACCCGCCGCACCCACTGAGGAGCGCGCGCACGATGCTCAGACCCATCCCTGTCCCGCCGCTCTCGCGGCGCGTCGTGAAGAACGGCTCGAATACCCGCGCCCGGTCCCGGTCCGGAATTCCAGGTCCGTCATCGGCGACGCGCACGCGCAGCCCCTCACGCACCAATGCTGCGTCGAGGCGCAGGGTCGCTGCACCGTGACGGGCGGCGTTGTCAGCCAAGTGGCCGAACACGATGCCGGCGTCTTCCGGCGAAAGAGGCAGCGGGTGGTCGAGCGCGCCGCCGGCCTGGATGTCGAGATCGATGAAACGGGCCTGGAGGTCCGCCGTGATCGCCCGAAGTGACGTGGACCCTTCCGAAGCAACACCCTCGGCGCGGGCCAACGCGCGCAACCGTCGCAGAAGTACGCCGAGCCGGACTGTGTCGGCGACGATGTTGTCGAGGAAGCGTCGCCGCTCAGCCGCACTCATCGTCGCGCCCGGATCGTCGCCGTGGTCGCCCAAGGCCTCACACTCCTCGTCCCGCAGCAATTCCGCCGCCCCCTGGATCGCAGTCAGCGGCGTCTTCAACTCATGCGAGACGTGGCTGGCGAACGTGGCGACGTAGTCCGAACGCTCGCGCTGGCGCAGTGCCATCGCATCGAGGCTGCGCGCGAGGGCTGCGATCTCACGCGTGCCGAACCGCGCTCCGGGATCGGCTGGAACCGGCGCACCCCGACCGATCGCCGCCGCGCGGGCCATCAGCGTGTCGATGGGGCGTCCGATCGTTCGTGTGAATACAAAGGCAATGGCGAGCGTCATGGTCAGGACGATCAGCCCAGCGAGACCGGCCTTGTTGCGCTCGCCGTACAGGAGCCGCACGATGTTGTCGGGGGTCCGTGAGGCGTACACCGCCCCGGCCACGCGCCCCTCGACGAGCACCGGCAACGCCACGAACACCCGTACGCCGGTGCCGCGGCTGAGGGCGTAGAGCGGCGGCGGCGGGTGCTTCGAGATCCGGACCCGCATCACGGCCCGGAACTGTCCCCGCAACGCGGCGGCGACCTCCTCCACCCCGGCCAGCGACCGTCCGACTTCGTCACCGCCAGCGAGAACGACGCCGTCGCGGTCGACGATCCTGAAGCCGGCGAGCGTGATCGCCCGGATCTGAGGCAGGAGCGGCGCGAGGCGTGCGGCGAGCGCTGCGGCGACCGGCGGAGATGCCGGGGCGTCGGTCGCGTCCGGCCGGCGGCCGAGGATCGGATCCACGGTCAGGTCCAAGGTCGGCTCGATGGCGGCCGGGTCGGCCGCCGTCACGGCCGGACCGAGCAGGGCATCGCGTGCCGGATCTACAGCGATCTCGCGCCCGACCACCGCGGCCAGCACGGCGGCCTGACCGATCAGCTCGCCCTCGGCCTGACGGACGAGCTGGTTCTCGTACAGCCTGACGAAGGACAGGCCGAACACCGGGAGGAGCGCCACCGTCAGCAGCATGGCCAGGACGACGAGACCGAGGCTCGGCCGCCATTTCTCATGGACTGCCGAGGCCGCGTCAGGTTGGGCGATCACGTCGACGATCCGCAGGGTCCGAGCCGGAAGCCGACGCCGTGCACGGTCTCGATTACGTCGGCGCAGCCGAGCGCGGCCAACTTGGCGCGGACGTTGCGCACGTGGCTGTCGATGGTGCGGTCGGAGACGGCGACGCGGCCGCCATAGGCGGCATCCATCAACCGGTCCCGGTCCAGGACATAGCCGGGGCGCACGGCCAACGCCCGTAGGATCGCGAACTCGACCGCCGTGAGTGGGACCGCTGCCCCGTCGAAGGTTGCCGTGTGTCGCGGCGGGTCGAGCATCAGGCGGCCGCGCCGCAGGACCCCGTCCTCCGCCGGGGCGGGGCGCGGCCTCTCGGTGCGGCGCAAAATGATCCCCACGCGAGCGACGAGCTCGCGCGGGCTGAACGGCTTGGTCACGTAGTCGTCGCCGCCGATCTCCAGGCCGAGCACCCGGTCGATCTCCTCGTCGCGGGATGAGAGGAACAAGATCGGCACCTCGGAGGTCCGCTGCACACGGCGACAGACCTCCAGGCCGTCGATGCCCGGCAGCCCGACATCGAGAACGATGAGCCGCGGAGGCTCCCGACCGAACTCGGCCAGCGCCTCGTCGCCGTCGCTGGCGACCCGCGTCGCATGGCCAGCCTTCCCCAGCGCGAAGCGGATGACGTCGCGGATGTGTGGATCATCATCAACGACGAGGATGCTGCGGTCCATGAGCGTCAGTCGTGCCGGCCAGTTCGAGGGTTCACCGCGCGCGGGACGGTGCGTCGGGGTGGGCGCCAAGGTAGTTCAGAAGCCGCTGATCCCGGAACGTCCAGGCGCGCCAGTCCCGCATCCGCTCGCGCAGGTCGCGTGCGTGCCACCCACGCCACCACCGGGCGTACTCGGTCTGAGGGCCGTCGTAGTCTGCCAGGACCCGGTCGACCGCCGGGATCGCTTCGGCGTCGAGGCTCATCGCATAAACGAAGTCGAACGCCTGCCCGGTCCGGGACCAGCGCTCCGCGTTGTAGTCCGCCACCGTACCTGCGAAGTTCACGAACGCGCACGCATAGAGCGTCGCGGCCAGCGCCAGAAGGTTGGCCCGGACGAGCCAAGCGTTGCTGCGCCGCAGGGCGATGCGCGCGAGGATGAGCGCGAGGCCGACGGCGACCAGGGCCATCCAGATCAGCGCCGCCAAGCGCAGGATCGAGAGCCCATAGGCCTCGACGTAAAGGTCGAGCCGCCGCATCGCCGAGGCGACCAGCAGGACGTTCTGGCCGATCCATACGCAGACGAGGGCCCGGATGAGGGGGGAGCGCTCCCCCACCCCCCCAGAGCGCAGCGCCGCAAGGACGAAGGCTGCGGCGAGAAGTGCGGTTGCGACGAGCGCGTAGGCCCCTCGGTGCGCGTAGGCGGCGTGGGTCACGCCAGATGGCAGGGCGAAGCCAGCCCAAAGGTAGACAACATCCGTCGCCGACTGAACGGCGAAGAGCAGGTTGAACAGCACGAGGCATCGCAGGACCATGGACGGGCGCAACAGGACCGGCGGTGCGACGGCGACAGTCATCTCCGCGGCGTGAGAGTCCGCGTCGCCTGCAAGCTTCGATCGGCCTCCCGCCCGCGGGGCGACGAAGGCCCACACGATCGCGAGCAGCATCAGCCACGACAGGATGCGGGGGAGGTCGAAGTTCGGGATCGGCGCCGACCACGGGATGCCCGAGATCCACCCTTCGATCAGGGGGTTGGCCGCCGAGAATAATCCGGCGAAGACGACGCAGAGCGCTATCGGCACGCCCCAGCCGATGAGGGTCGCCACGCGCGGTGCGCGCCCGGCGCTCACGGCCCGACGCGCGACCCTGTAGACGTCCGGCGGGAGGTCGAACGGACCCGTGAGGAGGATGCCGCTGGCCGCCGCGACGATCGCGCCCGCGCGCCGGTTCAAGCCACCGGTGAGCACCGCGACGGACAGGGCGAGGCCGACGATCCCGAGTATCACGGACACGAAGCCGACTGTTTCAATCAGTGGGGCGAGGCCGACGATTAGCAGAACGAGTGCGGCAGTGAGATCGCGAGCGCGAATGCGATGCCACCCGGTGACGAGCGCTGCGATGCCGATCAGCGCGAGGAATAGGACGAGAGAGATCCCCAGCGGATGGTCATAGAACAGACGGTCACCAAGGAAGGCGACGGCGCCGGCGAGCACAAGCTTCGGGAGGGGTTGGGAGATTGCGGGCGCGGGCGCGTCCAGGGGCAGGGATGTCATACGGGCCTCTGCGGTCGGAGAACCGAACGGCGCGGGCGCGCCGAACGGCGGAGCGGCGAAAACCTCTGACGGACGATCGCGTGTCTCGATCACCGATGGCGAGGCCGCCTCGAACTCACGACCGCAGCATGAAGCCGGAGCTTGCACCGGCGAGGGACAGAACGTGCAGCGGGTCAGGACTTTTGTGCAGGCTTTGTGCAGAGCGCTTCCTTCTAGGCAAGTTTTACGCGGGGCGGTTTAAGGTAGTGCACGCGCGGACCACACGGTCCCAAATCCTGGTGGGACGCAATGACCGTCCAAGATGGCAGTCTAACTTCGTCCCCTAATTCGGAGGCGGACGTTTTGTTTTCGATCCTTGTCGGACATTCGTCCTGCAGTTCGTGATGTCGGGGAAGCGATCGTCTTACCGACAAACGCTGACGATGCATGTTGCGCCCGCCGAGCCTACCGGGTTCTGTCGGAAAACTGCGTCGAAAATTCAAACGTCGGAAAAACGTGAGCGTTGGCAGCTGGCAGCGAAAACGCTGCGCTGTCCGGTTTGGCGCCTCGCGCAACCGAAAGTCGCCAGACCGCTTGCGGCCAAAAGCAGAACGACGACACATTGCCGAAATTCTGGGTCACGCTGAAATCATCGTGCGCCTCGCTGCCAAGCTTCACGGGTCAGCAGGTTGAACGGCATGCTTCTTGTTGGGGGTATTGAGAAGGCGCGAAGGGTAGATCAGGATCATGAGGATGCGGCGGCGTAAGTTTCTGCAACTCGCCGGCGCTGGTCTCGCGATGCCAGCAGTCGCCCGGGCCGCGGGCAAAGACCGCTTGCTCCGCTTCGTGCCGCAGGCCGATCTCGCTCTCCTCGACCCGATCGTCACCACCGCGTTCGTCACCCGCAACCACGGCTTCATGGTCTTCGACACCCTGTACGGGGTTGACGACGCCTACGTGGCGCATCCGCAGATGGTCGCCGGACACGTTGTCGAGCGGGATGGCCTGCTCTGGCGGCTGACTTTGCGCGACGGGCTGCGCTTCCACGACGGCCAGCCGGTGCGCGGTCGCGATGTCGTCGCGAGCCTCAAGCGTTGGGGCGCACGCGACCTCTACGGTTTCGATCTGATGGCGGCCATCGACGAGATGACGGCGCCTTCCGATGGCGAGGTATGGATCCGTCTCAAGCGGCCCTTCCCGACCCTGCCCGATGTGCTCGGCAAGGCCAATACGAACATGCCCTGCATCATGCCGGAGCGATTGGCGCAGCTGGACCCCTTCAAGCCGGTCCCGGAGGTGATCGGCAGCGGGCCATTCAGATTCCTCTCCGCCGAGCGCGTCCCAGGCGCGCGCAACGTCTACGAGCGATTCGATGCCTACGTCCCGCGCGAGGATGGAACCCCGAGCTTCCTCTCCGGCCCCAAAATCGTCCATCTGGACCGGGTGGAGTGGCGCACGATCCCGGATGCCGCCACCGCCGCCGCCGCGCTGCAGACCGGCGAGATCGACTGGTGGGAACAGCCGATCCCCGACCTCGTCGCGTCGCTCAACCGCAACCGCGACCTGCGCACGGAAGTTCAGGATGAGGCGGGCTTCCTCGGCCTGATGCGCGTCAACCACCTCCAACCGCCGTTCAACAATCCCGCCCTTCGCCGGGCCTTGCTGATGGGACTGAGCCAGGCGGACGTGATGACGGCGGTGGCGGGTGACAACCCGACGATGTGGCGGGACGGCATCGGATACATGACCCCGGGGCCGATGACTAACGACGCGGGGATGGAGCGCCTGTCGCGCACGCCGGACCTCGCCAAGGCCAAAGCCGCCGTGCAGGCGTCAGGCTACAAGGGCGAGCGCGTGGTGTTCATGGCGCCGACCGACTTCGCCAGCATCAACGCGATGAGCGAAGTGATGGCCGACATGTTCCAGCGCATCGGTCTCAACGTCGACTTCCAGGCATTGGATTGGGGCACCATGGCACAGCGTTGGGGCTCGATGCAGCCGGTCGAGGCGGGCGGGTGGAGCGCCATGTGCACGTTCACGACCGCGGTCAGCACGATTACCCCGGCCGACAACAAGTTCATCCGTGGCATCGGCACCAAGGGCATCTACGGCTGGCCGACCAGCGCAGCGCTGGAGGCGATGCGGGATAAGTACCTCGAGACCTCTCACCCCGTCGCGCAGCTGGCGATTTGCCGGCAGTTGCAGGAGCAGGCCTTCGCCGAGGTGCCCTATCTGCCCCTCGGAATCTTCTTCCAGCCGACGGCGCGGCGCAACACCGTGACGGGGCTGCTGAAGGGTTTCCCGCTGTTCTACAACGTCCGGAAAGCGTGACGTGGTGGGCCGGAGGGCCGATGGGATGAGCGACGTGGTACCGGCCGAACTTCCCGTCACGGGCTACCTGTCCCGCTTCTCCGGGCGGCCCGGCGACACACTCTCGGTCCACGTCAGCCTGCGTGACGGTGGTTCATACCGAGCGCGGCTGGAGCGGGTCGTCTCGGGTGACCCGAATCCGGAGGGCCCAGGCCTTCGCATTGAGGATCTGTCCGCTCTTTTCGACCGGACGGTATCCGGACGCCGTCAGCCGATCCGGTCTGGATCCTACGGGTTCGTGTCGGCTGGACCAGACCGGGATGCGTCTGCCCCCTGTACCTGGACCGTCTTGGTCTGGGCGGCTCGGCCGGGGGACACACGCGCCGTCCTCACCGAGGAGGCCGGGGATCGTGCGGTCGTCATCTCGTTTGGTCTGGCGGGCGCGACCGCGTCATTGCGGTGGCCGGGCGGCAGCGCCGATCTCGCCACGGACGTTCCGATCCAGCGGAGGCGCTGGTACCGGATCTGGCTCGCAGCCGACCCGCGGAGTGGCGTGCTTACCCTCGGGCAGCGGGCGCTTGACGGCGATGAACCAGCCGTTCGGCGCGGTGAGACCACCGGGCTCGCGCTCCCCACCGGGGGACCCGTGCTGTTCGCGGCCGAGCGTGCGGCGGAGCCGACGCGGCACTTCACCGGCAAGATCGAGGCGCCGGCGATCCTGGGCGGGTCAGCGACCGAATGGCCCGATCCGGCCCGCATCCCCGAGGAACTCGCCCCGCTCGCGCTGTGGGACTTCGCGCGGGACATCGGCGGCATCGAACTCATCGACACCGGCCCGCAGAAGTGCCACGGCCGCGCCGTGAATCTGCCTACCCGCGGCGTGGTCGGAGCGTTCTGGAGTGGACGCGAGACCTGCTTCCGCCACGCGCCTGACGACTACGCCGCCATCCATTTCCACGACGACGACCTCGATGATTGCCGCTGGGAGCCCGATTTCGCCCTGCCGATCCCGGACCTGCCGAGCGGCGCCTACGCGCTGCGGCTGACCTGTGCCGGCGGGGAGGACCGCCTGCCGTTCTATGTCCTGCCGCGCCGCGACGGCCCCCGGGCGCCGATCGCGTTTCTGGCCTCCACCTTCACCTACCAGGCCTATGCCAACCACGCGCGCGGTAATTTTGACGACAGCCTCCGGGCGCGTGCTGCAGCCTGGGGAGCCTCGCCCTACAACCCGGATGATTTCCCGGTCTACGGCCGCTCGACCTACAACCGTCACGCCGACGGCAGCGGCATCGCATTCTCGTCCCGCCTGCGGCCGATCCTAACAATGCGGCCGGGCTATCTGACCTTCGATGACCCGAAGGGCTCCGGCCTGCGGCACTACCCCGCCGACACGCACCTCCTCGCGTGGCTCACCGCCAAGTGCTTTTCGTTCGACATCGTCACAGACGAGGATCTCGACGAGGAGGGCCTCGACCTGATCCGGCCCTACCGGACAATCCTGACAGGCTCGCACCCGGAATACCACACGCCGGGCACGCTCGACGCGTTGACAGCCTATACCGCGGGCGGCGGCCGCCTCGTGTACCTCGGGGGCAACGGGTTCTACTGGCGCATCGCCCGCCATCATGACATGCCGGGCGTGATCGAAATCCGGCGCGCCGAAGGCGGGATCCGGGCCTGGGAAGCCGAGCCCGGCGAGTACCATAATGCCTTCGACGGCGCGCTGGGTGGCCTGTGGCGGCGTAACCGTCGGCCGCCGCAGGCGCTGGTCGGCGTCGGCTTTTCAGGTCAGGGACTGTTCGAGGGCACCCACTACCGGCGGCTGCCGGCCTCATACGCGCCCACGTACGCGTGGGTGTTCGAGGGGGTCGAGGGGGAGACGATCGGCGGGTACGGCCTGTCCGGCGGCGGGGCAGCGGGGTTCGAGCTCGACCGGGCCGATCGGGACCTCGGGACGCCGGAGGACGCGGTGATTCTCGCGGTGTCAGAGGACCCGCCGAGCTCGTTCGTGACCGTGCCGGAGGAGATGCTCACGCACGTCTTGACCATTTCGGGCGAAGAGCCCGAGGAGCTCAAGCGGGGCGAGGTCGTCTACTTCGAGAATCCATCCGGGGGGGCGGTGCTATCGGTGGGCTCGATCACGTTCTGCGGCAGCCTCTGGCAAGCGGGTGCGTTCCAGGGACAGATCTCTCGGCTGCTGGAGAATGTGGTCCGGCGATTCTCGCGCGACGAACCCTGAAAGCGCAGCGCCTCAAGCCGCGCCTTGTGCCGCGTCCAGGCCCAGAGCGGCGGTGCGGTAGGCCGTGAGCGTGTCGGCGACATCCCGCTCGCCGTGGGCGAGCGAGACGTAGGTCTTACCCTCGCCCTTCAGGATCCCACCCGTCCGCAGCAGGCCGTTGAACAGTCTGGCGCGCGCGGCGTCGGCCCCTGCCATGCCTCGGTGATCCGTCACGGGCGATGTCGTGAACAGTGCGTCGAACATCGGCGGCTCGCCCACCATCGTGATGGCGTGGCCTGCGTCGCGCAGAGCCGCCTCGACGCCCGCCCAGATGGCGCGCCCTGTCTCGAACAGGCGTTCGTACGCGCCCGGTTGTTTCAGAACGTCGAGAGCGGCCAGCCCAGCCGCGGCGGCGATGGGGTTTCCGCTGAGCGTACCGATCTGCGGCGTAAAGCTCTCCGGCCCAACCTGCTCACGATCAAAGTGCGCCATGATCTCGGCCCGGCCGGCGACCGCTGCCAGCGGGTAGCCGCCACCGATCACCTTGCCCAGCGTGCACAGGTCGGGCGTGACGCCGTAGTAGGTTTGGGCCCCACCGTAGGCGAGACGGAAGCCGGTCACGACCTCGTCGAAGATCAGCACGATGCCGTACTCGGTGGTCAAGTCGCGCAGGCCTTGCAGGAAGCCCGGCGTGGGCGGGATCAGACGCTGCATCGGCTCGACGATCACGCCGGCGATCGCAGCGTGGTGGGTGTGGATCATGTCGCGCGCCGCGGCGAGATCGTTGAACGGGCACACCAGCATCTCGTCGAGCAGGCCGGGCGGAATGCCGGCCGTGTCGGCGACGGCGCGCCCCGTGTTGGTCTCCCGCGCGGACCACAGGCTCATTAGGGCCCAATCGCTCATCCCGTGATAGCCGCCCTCGAACTTGAGGATCTTCGGCCGGCGGCGATGGGCGCGGGCGAGCCGCATGGCGTAGGCGTCGGCCTCCGTGCCGGTGGATACGAAGCGGACTTGCTCGGCGCAGGGCACCGCGGCGACGATCTCGGCCGCGAGCCGGATGCCGGGTTCGTTGTTGACGAAGAAGGTCGAGCCGCGTTCGACTTGCTCCAAAACGGCGGCGTTCACGGCCGGGTGGGCGTGCCCGACGAGCATCGGCCCTGAGCCGAGCAGATAATCGATGTACTCGTTGCCGCTGACGTCCCGCACGCGGCCGCCCCGGCCGGAGCGGATGACGATATCGCCGGCCATGTTGCCGAAGTTGCCCCCCGGCAGCACGCGGCGCGCGATCTGAGCGAGCGACTGCTCCTCAGCGGTGGTCGGCGTAATCACCTGCGATCTCCGGGGCTATCGGGTTCGCGAACCCGGGCACGGTCGTATCAAGCGGCTGGTATCGTGCGACCACGCGCATGGTTCGTGCCATCAACCGCCGTCAGCCCGCTGTCCAAAACCGGACGCTTGCCTGGGCGCATAGGCACGCCGTTCAGACAGCTTGGGGCGCGAACCGGACGCAGACGTGTCTGCTGTTATGAACCGCGCTCTCGCTGGCGCCTGCTACGGCAGAGGCAAGTCTGCGCGGCGGCCATCGCACAACCGTCAGAGCTACGTCTGCGAGCATCCCACACGCGCGTCTCAACGCCGTGTCTTCTCACGCCGCACCGAGATAGGCCGCTTCAAGCCCCTTATCCGCCGACAGCTCCGCGGCGGTTCCGCGCGCGGCGACCCGGCCCTGCTCCAGCACGTAACCGCGGTCGGCGACCGTGAGGGCGAGCGCCGCCATCTGGTCGACGATCAGGATGGTGATGCCCTCGTCGCGAAGCTCGGCCACGGTGGCGTAGAGGGCGTTGATCATCGCCGGGGCGAGGCCGAGCGACGGCTCGTCGAGGAGCAGGATGCGCGGGTGCGCCATCAACCCGCGGGCGATGGCCAGCATCTGCTGCTCGCCGCCGGAGAGCAGGCCCGCCCGGCTCGCCGCTCGTTCGCGCAACCCCGGGAACCGGTCGAGCAGGCGCTCGACCTCGGCAGGGTCGATCGGCGTCCCGCGCCCGAAGGCGCCAAGACGGATATTCTCGACGACGGTGAGCTCCGGGAAGACCTGCCGGCCCTCCGGCACCAGGACGAGGCCGCCGCGGGCGATCCGGTGCGCCGGCAGTGCCTCCACGCGCTGGTCGTCGAACACGATCGCGCCCGCGACCGGGCGCAGCAGCCCCGCCAGCGCCCGCATCGCCGTGGACTTGCCGGCGCCGTTCGCGCCTAGCAGGGCGACGGTCTCGCCCGGCCGCACGTCGAGATGGACGCCGTCGAGGACGGGCGCGGCGCCGTAGCCTGCGGTCAGGTCGAGGACGGAGAGGACAGCGTCCGCCGGCCCCTGCCACGGCGCGCTCCGCGGCCGGGCCGGGGTGTCGGCGCCGCCGAGGTAGGCGTGCAGCACCGCCGGGTCGCGCCGGATCTCGGCGGGCGTGCCGCGCGCGATTGGGCGGCCGGCATCCATGACAAGGATGTGGTCGGAGATGCCCATCACCAGCGGCATGTCGTGCTCGACCAGCACCACCGCGACGCCGCTGTCGGCGATCCGGCGGATCAGCCGGGCCAGCCCGTCGGTGTCGGCGCGCGACAGGCCGGCGGCGGGCTCGTCGAGGAGCAGCACCGCGGGGTTGCCGGCGAGCGCCCGGGCGATCTCGACGAGGCGTCGGTCGACATGGGGCAGCTCGGCGGCCGGCCGATCGAGGGCGCCGCGGTAGCCGACGAAGGCGAGGAGCCCGTCCGCCGTCTTCCGGTCCCGCGCCCGCGCGCGGCGCCAGAGCTGGCCCGGCGCGAGGCCGAGGGCGACGTTGTCGACCACCGGCAGCGAGCCGAACAGACGCGTGGTCTGGTAGGTGCGCGCGATGCCGGCCCGGGCGACAAGGTGGGCCGGCCGGCCGGCGAGGTCGCGGTCGCCCAGCCGGATCGCCCCAGCGCTCGGGCGGTAAAAGCCCGAGATTAAATTGAGCACGGTGGTCTTGCCGGCCCCGTTCGGGCCGATCACGCTGGTGACCGCCGCCGGCCGGGCCGTGAGGTCGACACCATCCGCCGCCGTGATGCCGCCGAAGCGGATGCCGACGCCGTCGAGGATGAGGGCCTCGCGCGCGGCCGTGCCAGGCAGCAGCGGCTCACCGGCCTCCGCGGCGGCCGGTGCCTCGCGGCCCCGCGGCAGCAGCCGGGCGAGGCTGCCGACCAGTCCCGAGGGCACCAGCCACATCACCGCCAGCGCCGCGATCCCGAAGAACAGCAGGCGGTACTCGGCGAGGCCGGACAGCGCCTCCGGCAGCAGCACGGTGACAAGGGCTCCGAAGAGCGGGCCGAGCACCGTGCCTGCGCCGCCGACGATCACCGAAAGGACGAACAGGATCGACTGCGAGAACGGGAACGAGCTCGGCGCGATGAACAGCATCAGCGGCGGCAGGATGGCCCCCGCGAGGCCGGTGAGGGCGGCGGAGATCGCGAAGGCGAGGGTCTTCACCCGGACCGGGTCGAAGCCCAAAGCCGCGGCTGCGACGTCGGCGTCGCGCACGGCGCGCATCGCCTGGCCGAGGCGGCTGCGGGCGAGAAGGTCGAACCCGGCTAGACTCGCCCCAGCGGCGAGCACCGCCAGCACCGCGAGGCCGGCCGGCGCGAGCGGCTCACCGAGAAGCGTCGGCGCGTCGGTGACGACGAGGCCGTTCTGACCGCCGGTCACCTCGCCGCCCTCGATCAGCCCGTGCTCAACGATGAAGCCGAAGGCGATCGTCAGCATGGCGAGGTAGGGGCCCTTCACCCGCATCGCCGGCACCGCCACGAGGCCGCCGACGAGGGCTGCGATCAGCGTCGCCGCCGCCAGCGCCAGCCAGAAGCTGACGCCGTGGAGCGTCAGGATCGCGCTCGTGTAGGCGCCGATCGCGTAGAAGCCGGCTTGGCCGAAGGAGATCAGCCCGGTCAGGCCGAGGAGCACGTTGAGGCCGACGCCGGCCACCGTGGTCAAAGCCACGAGGGCGATCACGAAGTGGCTGTAGCCGGCGGTCAGCGCGACGAGGCCGAGCGCGGCGGCGGTGAGACCGGCGATGCCGAGCCGCATCACCGGGGCCGAGCGCAGGTACGGCATTGCATCAGACCTTGTTGACCGCGGCGCGGCCGAGCAGGCCGTCGGGGCGCAGGGTGAGGGCCAGGATAATCACCGAGAACACCACGAGCTGCGTGTAGGTCGAGCCCAGGGTCGCGGTGACGCCGGCCTCGACGAGGCCGTAGAGCAGCCCCGCTAGGATCACCCCGGTGGCGGAGCCGATGCCGCCGAGGATCGCCACCGCGAAGGCCTTGATGCCGAACAGCGTGCCGAGCTCGGCCGAGACCGAGAACAGCGGCGCGATCAGCAGGCCCGCGATGCCGGCCAGCACCGCCGAGAGCGCGAAGGCGCAGGCCACGGTGCGGCGCACGTCGATCCCCATCAGGCGGGCGGCGTCGGCGTTCTGCGCCACGGCGAGCAGGACGCGGCCGAGATCGGTCCGGCGGAACACCGTGCGGATCGCGAAGGCGAGCGCGAT
The DNA here is from genome assembly GCF_022829725.1 of Methylobacterium sp. E-005. GTDB lineage: Bacteria > Pseudomonadota > Alphaproteobacteria > Rhizobiales > Beijerinckiaceae > Methylobacterium. Next base: position 59,714 of record NZ_JAKSYG010000256.1, read on the forward strand.
CCCGACCACCGGGATCACGAGCTGCAGCGGGTAGATGCCGGTCCCCAGGATCTCCACCGGCTTCGTGGCCAGCGGCGAGGGCAGGCTGCGCGGCTCCTTGCCGAAGGTGAACAGCATGGTGTTGTCGAGGACGATGCCGCCCGCCACCGTCGCCAGGAGCCACGCATCCGAGCCGCGGGCCACGAACGGGCGGACCAGCGCCCGCTCGACCACAAGGCCGAACAGGGCGCAGCCGGCGAGCGCCAGGACGATCGCGGCCGGCATCGGCCAGCCGAGGGTGACGCCGAGCGCGTAGGCGAGGACCGCGCCCAGGGTGACGACGCTCCCCTGCGCGAAATTCACGGTCCCCGACACCGCGTAGGTCACGTGGAAGCCCAGGGCCACGAGCCCGTACATGCTGCCGAGGCCGAGGCCGAGGCCGCTGACGAGGATGGAGGTCAGCATCGCCGGGCTCAGTTGGTCACCGCGACGATCTCACCGTCCTTGAAGCGGGTGAACACGTAATCGTTCGGTCCCAGGGCGTCGTGCCGGCCGGGGGCGAAGGGCGTGTCGTAGGTTTTGATCAGGCCCGGATAGGTGCCGATCTTGTAGAAGCCGTCGCGCACCTTCGGGCCCTCCGTGGATCCGGCGGCCTGGATGGCGAGCGCCAGCAGGTGCGTCGCGTCGTAGGCGTTGGCGATGCCGACCGCGGGGGTAACGTCGGCCATCGACTTGATCGCCGGGTACTTGGCCTTGAGCGCGTCGAGCACCGCGCTCGCCTTGGGCGACGCGTTGCCCGCGAAGGTGAAGGTCTGGATGAAGTGGACCTTGCCGGCGCTCGGGCCGGCGAGCTCGCCGAAGCGCCCGCCCGCGGGCCCCCAGTGCGAGACGACCGGCACCGACCAACCCATACGGTCCAGCGACTTCACCACCTGGGCCGAGGGGCCGACATTGCCGACGAGGAACAGCGCGTCGGCGCCGGCCTCCTTCAGCCGGGACAGCTGGGGCACCATGTCGACGTCGTTGGCCTCGTACTTCTCGATGCCCGCCGCCGGGAGGTTGGCCGCCTGCAGGGCGTCCTTGAGGCCCTTCTGGTTCGACTCGCCCCAGGCGTTGTTGACGAGGATCATCCCGGGCTTCTTCGCCCCGTAGGTCTTCACCGCGTAGGCGACCAGCGCCTCGTCGACGAGGGCGTCGACCGCCGAGACCCGGAAGGCGTAGTTGTCGGCGGCGCCGTTGCGGGTGATGCCGGTGCCGGCCGCCCAGGGGCCGATGAACGGCACCTTCATCTGGTTGGCGATCGGCACGATCGCCATCGACACCGGCGTGTCGAGGCCGCCGACCACCGCGACGACCCCGACCCGCTGGATCAACTCGCGGGTCGCCAGCACGCCCTTCGAGGGGTTGGCCTCGTCGTCCCGGGCCACGAGCTCCAGCGGGCGACCCAGGACGCCGCCCTTGGCGTTGATCTCGTCGATGGCGAGCCCGATCCCGCGGGAGATCGCCTCGCCGGATTTCGCGGACTGGCCGCTCAGGGCCGTCACCAAGCCGATCTTGACGGTGTCGGCCGCCTGCGCGGTCGATATCGCGAGGCCGAACAGGGCGCTCGTCGTCACCGCGAAGCGGCGCAGGGTCGGGGGCAGGAAGGAGGCCATGGCGTGTCTCCGAGGGCGGGGCGCAACCTGCCGAGCGCAACCTCCATGCCACTGGAATTTTTCGACTCGGCCGTTTCACGTACCGGTGGCTGTGTCCCCAGAGGCATCCTGTGCTCAATCCATAGCCAAAGTGCATACACTTCCTGCATGCACAGGCGCAGGTTTTGCGTCACTTTGAGCGGACAGGAGGCCCGCCATGACCGACGTGATCCACGATGCGGCGACCGCCCGCGACGCCGCCAACGTCACCGCCTATCTGGAAGCCTCGATGGTCCCGGATCCCGAGACGGCCGCCCGCTACATGGCGCCGGGCACCCCGATCGTGTTCACCGGCGCCCGGGTGTTCCACCACCCGTCCGAGGTCACGGCCTTCAATGCCGGGCGCTACGCCTGGGTGAAGAAGCGGATGGAGCGGCTGGACGTGGTGCCGGGCGACGGCGTCACCACGGTCTACAGCCTCGGCACCCTGTACGGCGCGTGGCCGGACGGCACCCCGTTCGAGGGCAACCGCTACGTCGACCGCTTCACCGTGCGCGACGGGCTGATCGTCGGCATGGAGGTCTGGAACGACAGCGCCGAGCGCCTCCTGACCAAGCACGGTCTCGAGGCCTGACGCCGCGCGCTCAGGCCCCGCCGCCCGCGACGTAGGGCGCCAGCAGGCGCGCGAGATCGCGCTCGCGCGGGGCCGGGGGCACGATCCGCGCCCGCTCGGCGACCGCGTCGAGGTGGTGATCCATCAGCGCGGCGGCGCGCTCGGCATCGCCCGCGACCAGGGCGGCGACGATATCGCGGTGCTCGCTCACGGCGCAGTCCGAGGAATGCGGCCGGCTGTAGAGGGACAGGATCAGGGCGCAGCGATAGCCGAGTTCCGCGACGTAGCGGGTCAGCACGGCGCTGCCGGTCATCTCGGCGAGCATCAGGTGGAATTCCGTGGCGAGCCGGATCGACAGCGCCTCGGGCCCGCCCCGGGCGGCCTCCTCGCGGGCGATCTGGTCCAGCAGGCCCTGGCGCTGCTCCGGGCTGAGCTGCCCGGCGAGGCGGCGGACCACGAGCCGCTCCAGGCCGAGGCGCACGTCGAAGGTGTCACGCGCCTCCTCCCAGCTCGGCGTCGCCACGGTGGCGATGCGGTTGCGGCGCAGGTCGACCAAGCCTTCCCCGGCCAGCCGCAGCAGGGCCTGCCGCGCGATGGTGCGGCTGACCCCGAACCGCTCGCCCAGGGCATCCTCCGGCAGACGGTCGCCAGGGGCGAGCGCCCGTTCCACGATGGCCCGTCGGAGGGCTTGGCAGATGGTGCCCACGCGATCCCCATCATCGCGAGCCTTCATCGACGTCCCGGACTTGGCGCCACCGTCCCTGGGGATTGGTCGGTCATGTTCCTCTCCGGGTCGCGATCCGCTCCGGCGGCTCGGACGGGTGTCCAGGCGCTGTCTGCCGAAGCAGACCTGCCGGTGCAACGGTCACGCCAGCCGTTTCAGTCACGCTCGGACAGCATCCGCCTGTCTGGCCGACCTTAGACAGAGCCGGCGGGCAGCGTCGAGCCAGCATCCGCCCTCACCAAACGCCCGCCTGAACATCTCAGATGGGTGGACTTGCGAAGCTCTGTTTTGGCGCTGAAGCTCAGGAAGTAAGTGTCGTGTTGAGCTACGAGACTGTGAAGTTCCGCGCTACCGACGAGGCAAACAATTGTGGAATGGCATTCACCAAGCCCATGGCTTTGATCCGCCGTTTAGCCCGTCGCCAGCTGGGCAGCCGTGATGGCAGCCCGGGGCCAATACCGACAGTGGTGCTCCACGCACGAGCAGAACCGTGCGCGCCAAGTCACTGCTCGTCTGGTGACCACTCGGGGCTGTAGCCCCCGAGGGCCGGGTGATACATCTCGTCACCGGAATGCTGCGTGAACTCCACGTTGAGGCGATCCTCGCTCAGGCCGAGGATCTCGACGCAGTGGGCGCACAGCGCCTTGGCGACCTCCATCCGCAACTCGGCCGAGCGTCCCTTGCGGATGTCCAGCATCATCACGGAGACCGGCACCGGCTCGCCGCCGGCCTCCGGTATCCGCCACACGCCGCCCTCGCCGAGTTCGCGGATGGCGACACTGATCCGCCGGATGTCGACCGACATCATCTCCGCGTAAGTCTGGCTCATCTGCGCCGCGAGGCGCTTTTTGGACGCTACGCAATGAGGACCGATCACGTCGAGCTGAAGGTACGGCATGGATGTTCCCCAAGGTTCAGGCAGCGTTCGCCGTCGTGAGCCCGTAGCGCGCCGAGGGCTTGGCGCGCCGAGGGCTTGGCGTTGTTGAACTTGGCGGCGATCGCCCGGCGACCCTCTCCCAAGCGCGTCCAGTCGGCCGCGTCCTGCAGGCCCGGGATGGTGACGAGCTCGCCCTGATCGAGACCGGCCATAGCCGCATCGACCAGATCGGCCGCCGACATGGTGATCGCGGACGTCTTCGTCGAGTAGCCGGCGACATCCCAGAACTCGGTGGCCGTCGCGCCGCCCTGCACGTCTGCTTTCAGGCGAAGAACGAGCGAGACTAACGGTCCGGCTTGGGTCGGTAGGACCCCGTCCGCTTTCCCGGCGGACAGTCTCGGAAGCGGACCAGCCGCTTTCGGCCATTTCCAGCCCGCTGGAATGTGCCTCTGAATGACCGGGGTGGGTGGATTTCCGTCGATCCGCTCTTGAACGAGAGTTCCAAGAAGCAGACGCCGTCGCGCCCCTCCACGATCCTCTTCGCACACCCGAGGCATGCGCTCTGCGATTGGGCCACGAAGTCGACCCAGGCTGACCTCTGCGAATTGCAATCGAAGACGCGGCTCGCCTGTTGGTGCGTCTGGCCTCACCCGCTTCGCTTCACCCATACGCGTTCCGCGACGCGCCGCGGCGCATTTAAGGTGCCCTTAAGCTGAGGAGCGCGGAGACCCTGCGCCGGCCTCTAGGGCTCCGGCTCAGCGGACCTTTCGATTCGATGCCTCAACACACCACGTTATCGTCTCCGAGCCGCCGCGGCCTCCTGTCGGCCGCCGCCCTCGGCGGGATGGGCCTGCTCGCCGGCCGAGCTCGCGCCGACACCTTCGATTTCCATGTCCCGGGCGGCCCGAGCACCCGGCCCATGACCACGACCTATCCCGAGAAGGGGCGCATGATCGTCCAGCGTACCCGGCCGCCTTGGCTGGAGACGCCGTTCGATGTCTTCGACACCGGCGTGTTCACCCCGAACGACCAGCACTTCGTCAGCTGGCACTGGGCCACCTTCCCGACCCACGTTGACACCGGCAGCTTCGCCTTAAAGGTCCACGGCCTTGTCGAGCGGCCGCAGGCGCTGTCGCTGCGTGAGCTGATTTACGACCTGCCGCGCTTCGAGATCGCGGCGGTCAGCCAGTGCGCCGGCAATTCGCGTCTCTATGCGCAGCCCCGGGTCGCGGGTGCCCAATGGGCGAACGGCTCCATGAGCAACGCTCTCTATGCCGGTGTGCGCCTGAAGGATGTCCTTGATCGGGCCGGCGTGAAGGGCGGGGCCACCCATGTGCAGTTCGGCGGCCTCGATGAACCGATGCTGCCTGACGCACCGAAATTCGTGAAGGCCCTGGACATCGATCACGCCCGCGACGGCGAGGTCATGCTGGCCTTCGCGATGAACGGCCAGCAACTGCCGATGCTGAACGGCTTCCCGCTCAAGCTCATCGTCCCCGGCTGGTCGGCCGTCTACTGGATCAAGATGCTCGACGATATCGAGGTGACAGACCACCCCGACCCCAGCGTCTGGACCACGCGGAGCTACCGCGTGCCGGACACGCCCAATCACACGGTCGAGCCCGGACAGAAGGGTTTCGGCATGGTCCCGATCACCCGGAACCTGCCCCGCTCCTTCGTGACCAACCTCAAGCCGGGCGACAGCGTCCCGGTCGGGGCGCCGCAACCGGTGCGCGGCATCGCCTTCGGGGGCGACCGCGGGGTCGCCGCGGTGGACCTGTCGCTCGATGGCGGAAGGACCTGGCAGCCCACGACCCTGGGCAGGGATGAGGGCACCTACAGCTTCCGGCAATGGCAGGCCACGATCAGCCTTCCGGCTCGCGGGGCGCACACCGTGATGGCCCGCTGCACCAACGCCGACCGGGTGGTGCAGCCGATGCGGCGCGTCTGGAACCCGGGGGGCTACATGTCCAACCAGGTCGAGACCCTCGACCTCGTGGCGGCCTGAGAGGTGAGCGCGACCATGTCCCGATCCCTCCGCACCGCCCTGCTGGCCGGCCTGCTTGCCGGCTCGGCGCCGGCCCTCGCCGCCGCGCCGCTGGAGCTTCGCCCGACGCCCGAGGTCGACTTGCCCTTCGGCGACGATATCGGTTTCCCCGCCGGGCCGGGCTCCGACGTCATCGCGTCGAACTGCACGGCTTGCCACTCCGCCGACCACACCCTGAACCAGCCCGCCCTCTCCCGGGAGGAGTGGCATGCGGTCGTCGACAAGATGATCACCGCCTACAAGGCTCCGATCACGCCGGAGGATGCGCGGGTGATCGTCGACTACCTCGCGCGGGTCAAAGGCGAGCCGTAGCGGGCGGGGCACGCCTGGCGAGCCCGGGGCCGAAGATCGCGCTCGCCTTGAGGCCGGGGCCGCCGTCCCGTCCGTCGAGGAGCAGGCGGGCGCCGGATTGCTCCAGCGCCATGGTGACAATTGAGAGGCCGAGGCCGCTGCCGAGCTTCGCCCGCCGGCTGCCGCGCACGAAGCGACGGATCACCAGGGCGCGCTCCGCCTCGGCAATGCCGGGTCCCTCGTCGGTGATCGACAGGGTGGCGCTTCCATCCGCGCCGAGCGCGGCGTCCCAGGCGATCGCCCCTTCCGGCGGGGTGATCAACAGGGCGTTCTCCATCAGGTTGCGCATGGCGAGGTCGAACAGATCCTCGTCCATCTGGATCTCGAGCGCGGTGAGGGCGGGCGCGAAGGCGACGCGCTCCGGCTTCGGCACGCTGCCCATCCCGGCGAGCAGATCGCGCAGGCGCTCCTCCACGGGAATCCAGGCGATGGCGGCCGGGCGCCCGCCGCTGTCGAGGCGCGAGACCGTCAGGAGTTGCTCGACGAGGCGTGCCGACTGATCGACCGCGCGCAGGGTCTGGGCGAGGGCGGCGTCCCGCATGGCGGCCCCGGGCGCCTGCATGGCCACCTGCACCTGTGTCTTCAGGCCGGCCAGCGGCGTCCGCAACTCGTGCGCCGCATAGGCCAGGAAGGTACGCTCGTGTTCGCGCGCAGCCGCGACCTTACCGAACAGGCGGTTCAGCGCATCGACCAGCGGTCGGATCTCCGACGGCATTCGGCCGGTCTCAACCTGCTCCAGGTTGTCGGCATCCCGGGCGGCGAGATCGCGGGTCGCGCGGTTCAGCGGCCGCAGGCCCCGGCCGACGCTGAGCCAGATGAGCGGCGCCAGGATCGGCAGGACGCAACCGGCGGTGAGCAGCAGGCTTTCGACGAGGCCGTGCTCCAGTTGCCGCCGCTGTCCGAGATTGTCGCCCACGAGGATGCGGAAGCCCTTGGCCGGGTCGGACAGGGCGTAGACACGCCAAGCTTGACCCTCGACCACGCGGTTCGAGAACCCTTCGTGCTGGTCCGACAAGACCGGATCCGGCGACCCGTCCGAGGCGCCGATCAGGCGCCCGTCCAGGGACCAGATCTGGCAGCTGAGGTGACGGTCGTAGCTCACCACCCGCGCAAGGGCGTCGCCGTCTCCGCCCACCTGCCGTGCGGCCCCCGCCCGGGCCGGCGTGAACAAGCTGTCGACCATGCGGGCCGCCTCCATCAGGCGGCGGTCGAGGATGCTCTCGAACTGGGCGCGGCTGTCGACATAGGTCCAGGCGATGGCGGCGAGCCAGACCAGCCCGGTTGCCGTGACCAGGGTCACGAACAGGCGCATGCGCAGAGAGTTCACGCACGGTCCTCCCGGATGCGGTAGCCGAGGCCGCGCACGGTCTCGACCGCGTCCCGTCCGATCTTGGCGCGCAGATTGTGGACATGGACTTCGAGCGCGTTGCTGCCGATCTCCTCGTTCCAGCCGTAGAGGCGGGCTTCCAGCTGGCTTCGGGACAACACACGGCCGGGCCGCTCGAACAGCGCCTCCAGCAACGCGAACTCGCGGCGCGAAAGGTTGAGCGCGACGCCCGCCCGCGCGACCAAACGGCTGCTCAAGTCAATCGTGAGGTCGCGCCACGCGAAGGTTGCAGAGGCGCGTCCGGCCGCCCGCCGGATCATGACACGAAGCCGGGCTGCGAGCTCGCCCAGGTCGAACGGTTTGCCCATGTAGTCGTCCGCTCCGCGGTCGAGCCCGGCGATCCGGTCGGCAACGGCGTCGATCGCGGTGAGGACCATGACCGGTGTGGCGTCGTCCCGCGCGCGGATGTGGCTCAACACGTCCAGTCCGGAGCCGTCGGGCAGCATCAGATCCAAGATCGCCGCGCTGTAATGCGTCGCATCGAAGATCGATACCGCGTCCCCGCATGTGGCAACGCAGTCCGCGGTCATGCCATGCAACGACAAGCCTGAGACCAGACCGTCCGACAGCACGGGGTCATCTTCGAGAACGAGGATGCGCACAGAACGTTCGCTTCAGGGTTGCGCATGTGCCGCGATCGCGCCGAAGTACCACGCTAGCGGCGGCTTGGGGCAACTTTGTGGGCCCCGTCCGCGGCGGGCGGCTATCGGCTAGGGCCGATCGTTAGCCGGACGGGCAACGAGACGGATGTCCGCTTCCGTGGTGTCGCCATGACCGGCTTCTGCGACCGGGTTGGGTCGAGGCTGTGTCAAAAGTCCCTTCTGAGATAGACTTGTCGCTTCATCTGCGGAGGCCAGCATGGGTCGGTTCGTCGAAGGGCAGGACCGTCGGCAGTCCTGGGTGCTGCCCGTTTGCTTCCGACCGGCGGATGTCTCGAGGCGGACATCTCCACGGGGACTGCTTACGGCCTCGCCGCACCTTCGAGCAGCTTGTCCCAAGGTGTCGGGGATGGGAACACACGACCAAGGAAGGCCAAAAAAGCTTTCACGTTTGGATTGCCGCGTCGGCTCTCCGGCCACAGCGCCGTGAACACGGAACGCTCGGTGGCGAAGCTCTGCAGGACTGGCACTAACGCGCCTCGCTCGACGTAGGATGCGACGACATACGTCGGCGAGATGCCAATGCCGCCGCCGGCCACTAGAATAGCCGCGACCGCATCGCTGAAGTCGGTGACGATGCCGGCGTTCGGCGTGCGTTCAACCATGCGGCCACCGATCCGGAATGGCCAGCGCAGGGCCTGGCCCGTGCTCTGGAAGCGGAAGTTCACGCAGTCATGGTGGATCAAGTCGTCCGGATGCTGCGGCGTCCCGCGCCGCTTCAGGTAGGCCGGTGACGCAAAGGCACAGAGCCGGTGTGGTGCGAGACGCCGGGAGAGCAAGCGGGAATCGGCGAGTTCACCCACTCGGATCGCCACGTCGATACCCTCCTCGATGAGGTCGGCGAAGCGGTCCCCGAGGCGCAGGTCGATGGACAGCTTCGGGTGGCGCTCGCGGAAGCCCGGCAGGGCTGGCGCAAGCAGATGCACGCCGATGGGGAACGGTGCCGTCACCTTCAGGACGCCAGCCGGTTCTGAGCGCGCTGCCACAGCAGCCTGCTCGATCGACTCTGCCTCGTGCAGCAGGCGCAGTGCCCGTTCGTGCAGGTTACGCCCCTCCGGCGTCAGCGTCAGCGAGCGGGTTGTGCGTGTGAACAGGCTCAAGCCCAGCCGTTCCTCCAGCCGCTGCACGCTCTTGCTCACCGCCGAGGGCGAGATGCCGAGGGAGCGTGCAGCGGCCGTGTAGCTGCCGAGCGAGGCAGAACGGGCGAAGGCGATGATGCCCGTGAGGCGGTCGAGGCCGATCTGTTCCATGACGGCACAATTGAACCGCCAAAGGGCCCAATTATCAAGCTCCAAGCCATGACCCATTCTTCTCCCACAGGCACCGCGGCGGGGCCGAGAAGGATCATCGTCATGGGCAGCATTCTTCAGGACCGCATGGTCGTCATCTTCGGTGGCACCTCGGGCATTGGCCTCGCGGCCGCCCAGCAGGCGACGGCGGCAGGCGCCAAAGTCATTGTGGTCGGCTTCAATGCCGAGGGCGCCGAGCGCGTCGCGACGGAGAATGCGTTTGCCGGTTGGCGTGCGGCGGACGTGACCCGGCCCGACACCATCGCGGTCGCGCTGGCCGACATCCCGAAGGTCGATCACCTCGTCCTGCTCGCTGGCACCTTCGTGGCCGGCAAGATCCTGGAAGCCGAGGTCGATTACCTGAAGCGGGCCTTTGACGAGCGGATCTGGGCTGCGGTCCACACCCTGCGGGCCCTCGGCGACCGCTTGGCGAAGGACGGATCGGTCACCTTCATCTCCGGCGCGTTGGCCGACCGACCCAGCGCCCAGGGCACCGCGGTGCTGGCCGCCGCCTCTGCCGCGATGGAGGCATTTGCCCGCGGTCTTGTGCTGAAGATGGCGCCGGTGCGGGTGAATACCTTGTCTCCCGGCACCACCGACACACCGCTGCTGGCCCGCACGCTTGGCGCCCACCGCGATGCCTACGTCGCCGCGCTGACCGAGAAGCTGCCGCAGGGGCGCCTGGGCACGGCTGACGAGGCCGGTGCGGCGGTCGTCTTCCTCATGACCAACGGCTTCATGAACGGCGAGACGCTGCACGTCGATGGCGGCTCACGCCTCGTCTGATCAGCCCGGGCCGCGAGCGTACTCATGGCCGTCCTCTTCGATCCCCTCCGGCCCGGCGCCATCGCGATGGGCAAGGCGCCGGTCTGGGGCTTCTATCCAGACTCCTGGACCTGCGCTCCACCCGCGGCCGGCACGGCACGTCGGAAAACGTCGCGGCTGTCGCCTGTCCGTCCGGGCTGGAGGCATCCTACGTCACGGGCGCCACGCTCGCCATCAACGGTGGCCGCGCGGCTGGACCGCGGCAGGTCCCGTTCATGCAAGCATCGTCGTCGGACGCCAAGCCCTCTCCCCACTGAACCGGAGACCACCATGCCCTACGTCACCACAGCCGACGGCGCAGACATCTTCTACAAGGATTGGGGGCCGAAGGAGGCCCAGCCCATCGTGTTCCATCACGGCTGGCCGCTCTCGTCCGACGATTGGGACGCACAGGCCCTATTCTTCCTCGGGCACGGCTATCGCGTGGTCGCGCACGACCGCCGCGGGCATGGACGCTCTGCGCAGACCTGGGACGGGCATGACATGGATCATTACGCGGCCGACGCGGCTGCGGTGGTCGAGCACCTCGACCTCCGGGACGCGGTCCATGTCGGCCACTCGACCGGCGGCGGCGAGGTCGCCCGCTACGTCGCGCGGCACGGCGAGCCCGCAGGGCGGGTCGCCAAGGCGGTGCTGGTCTCGGCCGTGCCACCTCTCATGGTCAGGACGGACAGCAATCCGGGCGGACTGCCGCTGGAGGTATTCGACGGGTTGCGCAAGGCGCTCGCCGACAACCGCGCACAGTTCTTCCTTGACCTACCGAGCGGGCCTTTTTACGGTTTCAACCGGCCGGGCGCGACGACGCTCTCCGGCGTCGTCCAGAATTGGTGGCGCCAGGGTATGATGGGTGGTGCCAAGGCCCACTACGAAGGCATCAGGGCCTTCTCGGAAACCGACCAGACCGAGGACCTCAGGGCAATCGGCGTGCCGACGCTCGTGCTCCATGGGGAAGACGACCAGATCGTACCGATCGACAACGCCGGCCGCCTCTCAGCCAGGATTTTACAAAACGCCACGCTCAAGACCTACCCGGGCTTCTCGCACGGCATGCTGACCGTCAACGCCGAGGTCCTGAACGCGGACCTGTTGGCCTTCGTGCAGTCCTGAACGCTCCAGCTAAAGAGGAACATCCTATGCCTGAGTCCCCGATGACGGCCGCGGATGCGGCGGAGCCGGACTACGAATACCTCCTGAGGTCGAATCTGGAACGGGTTTTCAACGAGCGTGACCCGGTCAGGCGCGCGGCCGCACTGGACGAACTCTACGTGGCCGAGCCGGTCATGTACGAGCCGACCAACGTCGTGCGAGGGCGTGCTGCCATCGCTGACGTCGCCGGCAAGCTGCTGGAACAGTTTGGGCCGACCTTCCGGTTCACGCCCGTCGGCACCGCTTTGGGGCACCACGGGCTGGGTTCGCTGCAATGGCAAGCGGGCCCGAATGGCGGCGCCATCGTCGTCACGGGAGCAGACGTGGCCGAAGTCGTGAATGGCAGGATCGCGCGCCTATGGGTCTTGCTCGACCAGCCGGCGAGTTAGACGTGGCATCCGACGGAAGCCCGCCGAACCGTAAGCACCGGACGACCGACGAATGGCCGCTTTCAGGAAGTGGCACCACGAGTCCACGCGTCCGAGTTGGGTCGCATGCCGTAGAACCGCTTGGGGTGGATTTCCGTCGATCCGCTTTCGAGCAGTGCCAGCATCGACGCGGACATAGCCGAAGGACCGGCCACGATCCGTCGCGGACGAATGGGCCGTTTGCCGCTAGACCATCCCTCATGACGGAACACACAGGCATCCACGTACGGCGCGCCGATCATGTCGGCTTCGCGGTCGCTTCCCTCGACGAGGCGCTTCGGTTCTGGGTCGATGGGCTCGGCGCGCGGCTTATGCGGACGGGCGAGATGGGGGGAGAGTTCCTTGGTCAGGTGACCGGAGCGCATGGGGCGACGGTGCGCATGGCAATCGTTTCGCTGCCGGACCAGACGATCGAACTCTTGGAGTATCAGGGTCCGGAGCGACCAAGCGAGCCAGCCAAGCCGTTCGACCCTGGCTTCGCGCATCTGGCCCTTGTAGTGGATGACATCGACGCGCTTCTGGTGCGGATCGCCGTCTACGGCTGGAAGGCGCAAGGCATTCCGCAGCCGATCGCGAGCGGCGCGCGGGCTGGAACGCGGGTGATCTACGCCGTTGGTCCTGACGGCGCGACGATCGAGTTTATGCAGCCGCCAGCTACCGCCCAAGATCGCTGATCCCGCCAGGCAGCGGACCGCTTGCCACAAGGAGCCCAAGTCGCCGGATGAACGTCGAGGGGCTGCCTGTGGGAAGCCTACAGGGCGATGCAGGCGTCCGGGTTGGGTTGGTAGCGGTAGCGAGCTGCCGTGCCGGTCTACCGGAACGGGTTGTTGTCAGTTGTCGGCTTCACCCCCTGGAGCATCCGGTACAAAGTCCACTCCTCGACGATTTTCTTGCCGGGGAGGTAGCAGAGGCCGATCTCACCTCCATCAGAAAGCTTCGCGGTCACCGCTACGCCAGAAGGACGTGATCGGCGAGGGGGAGCCAATTCCGGAAGGGCAGGGACTCTCGGGCATCCTGCTAAACGGCCGGCGCTGGGCGAACGGGCTCACCGGGTCCGTCCTCGCCGCCGACTTGGTGGTGCGGAAGGCCACGACGAAGACCGGTGCCTTTGTCGCGCACGATCTCAAGCTCTGCCCGCTGGTGCTGCCCCTGCTGGACCGCGTGCCAGTTGATCGCAGGGTCGGGCCGGTCATCCTCGATGAGCCCGCAGGTCGGCCCTACGCCGCGTCAGCCTACGGGCGTGAATGGCGGATCGTAGCTCGGGCGGCCGGCGTGCCGGATCACGTCCGGAACATGGACGCGCGGGCCGGGGCGATCACGGAAGCCGAAGATAAGGGGGCCGACCTCGACCACATCCGGTCGGCGGCGGCTCACACATAGATTTCGACGACGCAGCGCTACTCGCGCGGCGCAGTCGGAAAATCGCGGACGGTGGCGGAGCCGAGGTTCGCCCATCGGGCCGCGAAGAACGGGGCCTGAACAGCCCATAGGGAACGCGACGGGGAACGTGGGGAACGCGAGATCAGCGGCAGACTGTCAGAAAGGCTGATGCTTGAGCGAGTTAGTTGGAGCGGGCGATCGGGATCGAACCGACGACATTCAGCTTGGGAAGCTGACGTTCTACCACTGAACTACGCCCGCGGACATAAACCGCGTCCGACACAGCCAAAGCGGTTCAACCGCTCAGCCTGAAACCGGAGCATTCATGCTCGGGCATGATCTAACAGCCGGACCACGGCGGCGTCAAACGGATCATCTGCGCTTTTCAGCGTCAGTCTTCGCACGGGTACGGCGCCGTCAGATCCCCCGGTTACGGACCCGATCAGGCCACGCGCGACACGCTGCCGGTCTGCGGGCGGTGGGTCTCGCGGGCGGAGTCGTAGGCTCGGTTCCGGAGGGCCGTCTCACTGGGCAATTGATCGATCACGGTGCCGGAGGATCGATCGACGACCTGGAAGACGATGGTGCTCGTATCGGGATCCTGGATGTAACGCGCCTTTCCGTTGGTCGTGCCGATATCGAGCTTCACCGCAGGTTCCAACGGCGTGGAACTCGCGGCGGAGTCGGAGGCCTGTTGCGTGTCGGCCGTGGCGGCCGGAGCGGCTGTGGCTCCGAGGGCGTCCAGGCCCTGCGGTCCCGGGGACGGGGCCGCCAGCGGGCGGATCTCCATGGCTGATCTCCTGCGATCCTGTGATCGGAGGATTGAGTCGCGAGTCTGCCTAAGCGTCTCTTAACGCTGGCAGCCCATCCACCGGATGTCGGAGGCCGATCCGGCGTGGCCTGAACAGTCCGTTACCGCATCGACACAAATCTTTGCTGTTCTCGCATCCGCGGCGCAGAACGGTTGCGTCCGCCATTTGACGGGGTCGCCGGATGCGCCGGTTCTGCGCGGTCATGATGATCATGACGTCGTCGCTCGCGGCGGCGGAGGATGGCGGCATGGCGGCGAGTCGGAGCCGCTTCATCGCGCAGTACCGGTGTGCGCTGGCGGCGCGCCTGGAAGAGATGCATCGGCGCGGTCCGGTCGAAGAGTCGCGCGGCCGCTTCATCATCCTCGCGCTGCGCGACGAGCCCCAGCGCTACGTTCAGTGCCTCTTCCACGACCGCGACACGCGCATGTTGTGCGAGGCTTCGTCGGGCGCCTACGGCCCGACCGGCAAGGGCCGCCTGCACCTGGAGCCAGCCGCCCGGTCGGCTCTGCGGGCGCTCGGCTATGTCCAGGCCAGCCCGCGCGAGAGCTTCGCCCGCGAGGTCGAGCTCGGGGATCCGCCGGATGTCGCCATCGCGGCGGAACTGATGCTGGCGGCGCTGCATGACGGACATGGCGCCCGCCCGGGATCCGCGATGAAAGTCTCGGTCCCACCCGGCGACGATCCGGACGCCGCCTGCGGCACGCCCACATCCTGATCGGACCGGGCGTGCCGCGTGCTCACTCCGCGGCGTCGACGTAGAGCTTCCCGCCCTCGGCCAGGAATTCCTGCGACTTCGCCCTCATGCCGGCCTCGGCCTCGGCCTTCGACATCGCGGGCGCCGCGCCCACGACCTCGCCGGCTTCTTCCATCGCCAGCACCTCGGCGCGCAGGTCCTGCGTGATCTTCATCGAGCAGAATTTCGGCCCGCACATCGAGCAGAAATGGGCGACCTTGTGGGCATCCTTCGGCAGGGTCTCGTCGTGGTAGCGACGGGCCGTATCCGGATCGAGGCCCAGGTTGAACTGGTCCTCCCAGCGGAAGTCGAACCGGGCGCGGCTGAGCGCATCGTCGCGCAGCTGCGCGGCCGGGTGGCCCTTGGCGAGGTCGGCGGCGTGGGCGGCGATCTTGTAGGTGATGACGCCGGTCTTCACGTCGTCCCGGTCGGGGAGCCCCAGATGCTCCTTCGGGGTGACGTAGCAGAGCATCGCGGTGCCGAACCAGCCGATCATGGCGGCGCCGATGCCGGAGGTGATGTGGTCGTAGCCCGGGGCGATGTCGGTGGTCAGCGGGCCGAGGGTGTAGAACGGCGCCTCGCCGCACTCCTTCAGCTGCTTCTCCATGTTGACCTTGATCTTGTGCATCGGCACGTGGCCGGGGCCCTCGATCATCACCTGGCAGCCCTTGTCCCAGGCGACCTTGGTCAGCTCGCCCAGCGTCTCCAGCTCGCCGAACTGCGCCGCGTCGTTGGCATCGGCGATCGAGCCGGGGCGCAGGCCGTCGCCCAGGGAGAACGAGACGTCGTAGGCCCGCATGATGTCGCAGATCTCGTCGAACCGCTCGTAGAGGAACGATTCCCGGTGCCCGGCGAGGCACCAGCGCGCCATGATCGAGCCGCCGCGCGAGACGATGCCTGTGACGCGCCGTGCGGTCAGCGGCACGTGGGCGAGGCGCACGCCGGCATGGATCGTGAAGTAGTCGATGCCCTGCTCGGCCTGCTCGATCAACGTGTCCTTGAACACCTCCCAGTCGAGCTTCAGCGGGTCGCCGCCGACCTTCTCGAGCGCCTGGTAGATCGGCACCGTGCCGATCGGGACCGGGCTGTTGCGGATGATCCATGAGCGGATGTTGTGGATGTTGCGGCCGGTCGACAGGTCCATGACCGTGTCGGCACCCCAGCGGATCGACCAGACCAGCTTCTCGACCTCGTCGGCCGCCGATGAGGTGACGGCCGAGTTGCCGATATTGGCGTTGATCTTGACCAGAAAGTTCCGGCCGATCGCCATCGGCTCCAGCTCGGTGTGATTGATGTTGGCCGGAATGATTGCCCGGCCCCGGGCGATCTCGTCGCGGACGAATTCGGGGGTGATGAAGGGCGGCACCGCGGCGCCGAAGCTCTGGCCGTCGGCAAGCGCGGCTTCGGCACCCGCCAGCATCTGCTCGCGGCAGGCATTCTCCCTGTGGGCGACGTAGATCATCTCCTCGGTGATGATCCCCGCCCGGGCGAACTCGTACTGCGTCACCATCTGGCCCGGAGCGGCCTTGCGGATCATCCGCTCGGCGGGGCAGGGGGCCACGAGCTTGTCGCCGGCGAAACCGTTATCCTCGGGCTTGACCGCCCGGGGCTCGACGGTCGCGTAGCCGCGGGCCGCGATCCAGGGCTCGCGCACGCCGGGCAGGCCGGCATTGAGGTCGATGCGCGCATCGGTCTCGGTATAGGGGCCCGACGGGTCGTAGACCCGCACCGGTGCCTCCTTGGGATCGGAGAGGGCGATCTCGCGATAGGGCACGCGGATGTCCGGCCGCCCGGCCGGGCTCGCATAGACCTTGCGCGATCCGGTGACCGGACCGGTGGTCACGGCCTCGGGGTTGCCTGTCACGTCCTTGGGGCGAACGGGTGCATTCATCGTGGGCCTCTCCTCGCTCTGGAGCGGTCCGGTCCACGCGTTGGGTGAGATGAGAGAGCCGGCCGCGATACACGCAGCCGCAGGTTCCCGTCCCTCCGCCGGTATGAGCCGGATCAGGTTCAAGGGTCAGGGCCGGATGCCCAATCTCAGCCCCCTGCGGGGCCCCCCTCGGAACGATTCAAGACTCACGGTTGCTGCGGGCTTTGTCAATGCTGCGCGCAGATCCCGGACGACATCCGCGCACGGAGGTCTGAAGGCGTTCGAAGCCGTACCCAATTGCAAGATCGGCGGAAGCGGTCCTAGGGAGGGCCTTCACGTGCCGCTTCCTCCCGCCGATCCGAATGCGCCTTCTCGCCGGCCTCGCGCTCGCGGTGCTCCTCCTGTACGGGCTGGCGCTCATCGCGCTCGCCTTGGGACAACGCCGATTCCTGTATCCCGGCGCCTATCGGCCGCCGCCGCTGGCGCCGGTGCCGCCGGGTGTCGAGCGGATCACGATCGCCACCGCGGACGGCGAAACCCTTCACGCTTTGTGGCGCGCCCCACGGTCGGGTTGCGGCGTCGTGATCACCTTCCACGGCAATGGTGGCCGTCCGGAACCGCACGCCGCGCGCTTCTCGGCCGATCCCTGGCGCGCGGCCGGCTGGGGCGTGCTGGCCCCCGCCTATCGCGGGTATCCCGGCTCGACCGGCAGCCCCAGCGAGTCGGGGCTGATCCGCGACGGCGTCGCGGCTGTGGCGGAGGCCGCGGCGCGGGCGCCGGGGGCTCCGATCCTGCTGCACGGTCATTCCCTCGGTGCCGCCGTGGCGGTCGCGGTGGCGGAGCGGGACTCCGCGATCGGGCTCTACCTGGAGGCGCCGTTCGACTCGATGACCCACACGGTGCGGCTGCATGCCCCGCTGGTACCACCCTGGCTCCTGCGCGACACTTTCCGCTCGGATCTGCGCATCCGCACCGGGACGGCGCCGGTGCTGATCGTGCAGGGCCGCGACGATCCGGTAGTGCCGGCCAAGCTCGCTCAGGCGCTCGCCGCCGCGGCCGGGTCCCGGGCTCGGATCGAACTGGTGCCGGGCAATCACGTCTCCATCCTGGGCCTCAGGGATCGCGAGGCGGCGGTGTGGTTCGGCGCGGGCGTTGGCGGCGGCTGCGCCCCGGCCGAGACGGCGGGGTAACGGGTGGATGGGGGAGGGTGAGCGTGGTTGGACGGCGGTCCCAGCGCTGGAGCGCCGATGATCCCGATGAGCTGGGCGGCGCCCGGCGGGTCGATCCGGTCTGCCCGCTCTGCGAGCGTCCGATCCCACCCCGCGCGCGCTCCAGCCTCCACCATCTGACGCCCAAGCTGAAGGGTGGCACCCATCACGGCACCGTGCGGCTGCACCAGATCTGCCACTCGGCCATCCACGCCCGCTACAGCGAGGCCGAGATCGCGAACCGGCTCGCCGACGTGGAGGCCCTGCGGACCGATCCGGAGATCGCCCGATTTCTCGCCTGGGTGCGCGGCAAGCCCGATGATTTTCACGCCGCCACGCGCATGACCCGCGACCGGCGGGCATCGAGACGTAAAGTCTGAGCGGCGGGTATTTACTGACTCTTCGCCACGTCGGCAGAACGATGTCAGTTCGAACCTTGCCGTCAACCAGAACGGGTCCAGGATCATCCCAGTATCGGGGATACGATAATGGCCGACACTGGGGACACGCGGGATCGACTGGCCTGGGTCGATATCGCCAAGGGGATCTGCATCCTCCTGGTCGTGATGATGCATTCCGTGACGGGTACGGGTGACGCCATGGGCGGGGAGGGCTTCCTCCACCCGGTGGTCGCCTTCGCGAAGCCGTTCCGGATCCCGGATTTCTTCCTGCTGTCGGGCCTCTTCATGGGACGGGTGATCGACCGCGACTGGCGCCTGTTCTCGGACCGCCGCGTGGTCCACTTCGCCTACTTCTACCTGCTGTGGCTGGTGATCCAGTCGGCGGCCCGGTACGGTAAGATCGTGGGCGATGGCGGCCCGGCGGCGTTCGCAGCCCATCTCGCGCATGCCCTGATCGAGCCCTATTCCAGTCTGTGGTTCATCTACCTTTTGGCGGTGTTCTCGGTGGTGACCAAGGCATTGCGCCGCGTGCCGGGCGTTGTGCTGCTGGCCGCGGCCGCGCTGCTGCAGATCGCCGACATCCGCAGTGATTCCACCCTGATCGAGGAATTCTGTGCCCGCTACGTCTTCTTCGTCGCCGGGTATCTGTTCGCGGCCCGGATCTTCCCCCTCGCCGACATGGCCCGTCGCCACGTCGGGCCAGCGCTCGGCGGCCTCGCCCTCTGGGCCGTCCTCGAAGGGTGGCTGGCGCTGACGCCGGCGGGCAACACAGCCCATCCGACCCTGGCGAGCCTGCCGCTGGTGAGCCTCGCCCTCGGCGCGGCCGGCGCGCTGGCGATCGTGGTGGCGGCAGCCCTGATCGGCCGGACCGGCGGCCCCGCGGCGGACGCGATCCGCGCCTGCGGCCGGCGCTCGATCGTCATCTATCTCGCGTTCTCGCTGCCGATGGCGGCGACGCGGGAGATCCTCATCCGCACCGGGATCATCGCCGATATCGGCGCCGTGAGCCTCATCGTGATGGTCGTCGCGGTGCTGGTTCCGCTCGCCCTGGAGTGGCTCGTGCGCGGCACGCCCCTGAACATCCTGTTCGTCCGGCCCGCCCGCTGCCACCTCGCGCCGGCGCATGGGCTGGCCCGTCTGGCCGTCCCGGCCACCTGATGGACCGGCTCAGCCTTCGAACGCGATGCCGATCCGACGGCTTCGCCGCCATGCGACGGTGGCAGGGCGCGGATCGCCCCCCGCCGTGAGCCGCAGCGGGAATCGATCCGGCACCGGCTGATCGTCCTCCATTTCGATCTGGGCACCCGTGTCGGTCGCGTCCCAGACGAGGCAGTTCACCTCCCCGTCGGCGAGCAGCAGGGAGCCGAACGTGAAGGCGTTCCGGCGGAACGTGCCGCGGCGGTCCTCCGTCATGAGCCTCTCCATCGGTCGCATCCGCCCGCGGAAACGGGTTTTGCCGTCCGAGACCCTGCGGGAGGGCCGTTAACAGGCTGAATACGAATGCCGAGCTCTGCAGTCCAGCAGAGATCAATAATCGTCGCGATAGTCTCTGTAGCGCCGTGGCGCGGGCCGGTCATAATCGTCATCGTAGGGGCGACGCACCGGCGGGCGATCGTAATCACAGTCGTCGTCGCGATCGTCGCGGTAATCGTCGCGGCGGCGGTTATAGCCATCGTCCCGGTAGCGGTCGTTCGATCCGCCTGCGGTGATGCGCGGTGCGTACCAGCAGCTCTTCGGCTGGCCCGGGGCCGGATCGCCGAAGGTTTGGGCGTTGCAGGCGATCACGCCGCCCTGCGGGAACGGCCGGCCGTTGGTGCGGCCGGGGACGCCGAAATAGACGTTGGTGGGATAGGGCATCCGGCAGACACCCCCCTCCTGCGCGCAGGCGATCAGGTTCACCGTGTCGAGCTGATACCCGTATGCGGCGGTGAGCCCGATCAGGCTCATCCCCAACGTGCCGGCCGCGATGGCCGCGACGATCCGATTCTGCACGTCCCCGATTCCCCCGTGATGCGCGATGCGGGGGCCGAATAATCCGGATGGCGGCTTCCGGCCAGCGGCTGCGCTCGCTATGGCCTCGCCCGACGGGATCGATCGCGCCGCGGGGGTGGATCGATCGGCAGGAGGACGTCGCGCGCTGGTCGCCGCTGGACCGCGTCGTGTCGGGAGGGTCGAGTGAGAGATTCGTCCGCGCATGAGCTGTTGCTGCTCAGCGCCTTGCAGGAATGCCGGATCGACCTTGCGGCGGCGCGCAGGGACGAGGCCGAGCGGGCCGCCGTTCGGGGGGAACTGGCGGCTGCCTTGCAGCGCGAGGCGGCTCTGAACGCCGAGATCGTCCTGGAGCGGGAGCGGGCGGAGGCGGTCCGTCTCGTCCTCCAGGCGCTGCTGATGAGCCTCCGGCGATTCGGCCTGCGCCGCCGTCTCTTCCTATCCCGTATCGCCCGGCTGGGCCGGGAAACGCCGGATTCCGGCCCGCAATCGGCCCGGCACGCGGTGATGCTGAGCGAGGCGCGTCGGGTCATGGGTGTGGCGCATCCGCCGGACCCGGCACCCGGGCCCGAGAGGTTGACGCCGTCTTAACGGATTGGCGAGCCTTCTCGTCCAGCTTCACCCCGATGCGGTCACAAACGGATTCGACAAGGCGGCTTCATGGCTGTCGTCGTCCTGTCCTGTATCGGGGCCGAAGCCGCAGCATGAAGCGTGCGAAGACCGTGCAGTATCGCCTGGGGGGCACCCGGGGGGCGCACCGGTCCGGATCAATCGAAGACGGGATGCATGGCCGAGGGACGAGGCAAGGGTCAGGGCAACGGTCGGGGCAGGGTTGAGCCGAATTTCGACGTGCCGGAAGGGCGCGCGCGGGATCGCGGCGACCTCGACTTGCGCCTGTCCCGCGACGACCGTCCCGGATCAGGAGAACGCGTGGCGAAGCGAGCAGGTGGACCGGCGCGCGCGCCGGCCAAGGCGTCGGCACGTTCGACGGGCGCGGGCCGGAAGCGGCGGCGGCGCTCGTGGTTCGGCCGGATCGTCTACGGCACGGTGGTGCTCGGCCTCTGGGCCGTCATCGGGCTCGCCGGGCTCATCGCCTATCATGCCTCGCAGCTTCCGCCGATCGACCAGCTCTCGGTTCCGAAGCGGCCGCCCAACATCGCGATCCTCGCGAGTGACGGCACGCTGCTCGCCAACCGTGGCGAGACCGGCGGACGGGTGGTCTCGATCAAGGAATTGCCGCCCTACCTCCCGCGGGCCTTCGTGGCGATCGAGGACCGGCGATTCTATCAGCATTTCGGTGTCGATCCGGTCGGCATCCTGCGGGCCGTCGGCCAGAATGTGACCCGGCGCGGGGTCGCGCAGGGCGGCTCGACGCTCACCCAGCAGCTCGCCAAGAACCTGTTCCTGACTCCGGAACGCTCGGCCTCGCGCAAGATCCAGGAGGCGATCCTCGCCCTCTGGCTGGAGCACAAATACACGAAGGACGAGATCCTCGAACTCTACCTGAACCGCGTCTATTTCGGCGCCGGCGCCTACGGCGTCGAGGCGGCCGCGCAGCGTTACTTCGGCAAGCCCGCCAGGGAGGTGTCGCTCGCGCAGGCCGCGATGCTGGGCGGTCTCGTCCAGGCGCCCTCGCGGCTCGCCCCGAACCGCAACCTGCCGGCCGCCCAGGCCCGCGCCGCGCAGGTGCTCGCCGCCATGCAGGAACTCGGCTTCGCCTCGGCGCAGGACGTGAAGGTGGCGCTCGGTCAGCCGGCCAGGCCCGCCAACGCCCGGGGCGGCGGCTCGGCCAACTACGTCGCCGACCTCGTGATGGACGTGCTCGACGATTACGTCGGCAAGTTCGATAGCGACATCACGGTTCAGACCACGGTCGACACCAGCCTGCAGGCCGCCGCCGAACGGACCCTGACCGAGGAGCTGAACGCCAAGGGCGCCCGCTTCAATGTCGGCCAGGGCGCGCTGGTCTCGATGCGCCCGGACGGGGCGATCCGCGCGTTGATCGGCGGGCGCGACTACGCACAGAGCCAGTTCAACCGCGCCACGACGGCCAAGCGCCAGCCCGGCTCCTCGTTCAAGCCGTTCGTATACCTGACCGCGGTCGAGCATGGCGCCACCCCCGACACGGTGCGCGACGACGCGCCGATCCGCATCGGGAATTGGGCGCCGGAAAATTACTCGCACCGCTACGAGGGCGCGGTCACCCTGCGCACGGCGCTCGCCCATTCCCTCAACACCGTGGCGGTGCGCCTGGGCCAGGAGGTCGGACCGAAGGCGGTGGTGCAGACCGCCCAGCGCCTTGGCATCACCTCGCCGCTCCAGGCCAACGGCTCGATCGCGCTGGGCACCTCGGAAGTCACGCTGCTGGAGATGGTCGGCGCCTACGGGGCCTTCGCCAACGGCGGCAACGGGGTGATCCCCTACGTGGTTACGGCCGTGAAGGGCCAGGACGGCAAGGTGCTCTACAAGCGCGCCGAGAGCGGGCTCGGGCGGGTCATGAGCGCCGATGCCGACGGCATGATGAACGCCATGATGCACGAGACCTTCGTCAGCGGAACTGCCAAGAAGGCCGACATCCCGGGTTGGGATCTCGCGGGCAAGACCGGCACGACCCAGGATTACCGGGACGCATGGTTCATCGGCTTCTCTGGCAGCCTCGTGACCGGGGTCTGGCTCGGCAACGACGACGGCGAGCTGACCAAGAAGGTGACGGGCGGCAACCTGCCGGCGGAGATCTGGAAGAGCTACATGACCCAGGCGCTCAAGGGTCAGAATCCGGTTCCGCTCCCGAACATCAACCGCTGGCGCAGGGCGCCGGAGACGACCGCCTCGGTGGCGAGCGCCGGGCAGGAGGCGCCGGGCGGGATCCTGGGCCAGATCCTCGGCGCGCCGGAGGCTCCCGCACCGCGCCCGGCCGCGGCGTCCCGGCGTGCTCCGAAGGATGATCGCAACTTCATCGAGAAGTTGTTCGGAATCGGGGATTAGGTGCAGGGGGCCCGGAGCGGCCGCGACGTGCGGCCGGGCCCCGAGGTTCATCAGCCCTCGATCCTGCCGATCGGTGGTGGCAGACACGCCAGCGATCATTGAATTGGCGCGCAGTACACTGCTTTCATTGACTGGTATACCGGTTTTGCGCAACCTAAGTAACGTTGCATAAAATCTTTAGGTGGCACGCTGGTCCTCGATCATTGATCCGGCGACCGCACGTGCGTTCGACCGCAGCCGTCTCGACGCGATGTCCATGGTCCTGCGATCGTTCGTGGCAGTCTTGCGTGCGCATCTCGTGGTCTCGGCCTCGCAACTGATCGAGGCCGCTGGCGCGATCCTGCTGTTGTGCCTGACCCTGCTCGGTGTCTATCTCTGCTTCGATCTGCGCGACATCGCGTGGCAGAACGCGCGGCGCAACGCGCTCACCCTTCTCTCGGTGATCGAGGAGGGCGTCGGACACAACATCAAGTCCTATGACCTGTCCCTGCGCGCCGCTGCGCACGCGGCGATGGGTCCGGACGGCGCCTCCCTGGCCACCGAACTCCGACGCTTGGCGGATTTCAATGCCGCCGCCATCGGAACGGGCCTTGGCCCCATCGCGGTGACGGATCGGGAGGGTCACGTCATCGCGACGAGCGATCGCAGCGTCCTGCCGATGCCGGACCTGAGCGCCCTTCCCGAATTCCAGGCTCTGCGCGCTGCGCCGGATACGGGCCTGATGCTGATGGGGCCGAGTCGCTCGCTGCTGACAGGCCGGCAGATCATCCGCATGGCCCGGGCGGTGGAGCGGCCGGATGGATCCTTCGCGGGGATCGTCACCGGTTCGCTCGATCTCAGCCAATTCCACGAACGTTTCGACCGCATGCGCTTCGATGCCGGACTGATCGTCAACGTGTTTCATCAGGATGGGACGCTGCTGATCCGCGTGCCCGCCAAGCTAGATGCTCTCGGCCGCAACATCAGCGCGAGCCCCGGCTACCGCACCT
The DNA here is from genome assembly GCF_022829725.1 of Methylobacterium sp. E-005. Taxonomy (GTDB): domain Bacteria; phylum Pseudomonadota; class Alphaproteobacteria; order Rhizobiales; family Beijerinckiaceae; genus Methylobacterium. Next base: position 84,040 of record NZ_JAKSYG010000256.1, read on the forward strand.
ACCGTACGAGTGAGCGCGGTGAGTTCATCGGTCGGTCCCATCTCGACGGCGCGATGCGCCTGTACAGCTTCGCCAACCTTCAGGATCTGCCACTCATCGTCACCGTGGCCACGAGCGTCGAGAGCATCCAAGCCCACTGGATCTACAAGGCTGCGATCATCGCCGCACTGATGCTGGGCCTCAACATCCTCAGCTTCGGCTTCATGATCCTCGTCAAACGGGAGGTCGGCCGGCACGTGGCCGCCGAGGCGAGCACGCGCGCGGCCAACGCCGCTCTCACCGTGCTGGCCCGGACGGACGGCCTGACCGGCCTGCCGAACCGCCGGAGCTACGATGAGCATTTCGCGGAAGCCTGGACCCAGGCCGTCTGTTTCAGGACGCCGCTTTCGCTGCTGATCGTCGATGCCGACCACTTCAAGCAGTTCAACGACCGGTTCGGCCATCGCCGCGGCGACGAGGTTCTCACGGCGATTGCCGATTGTCTGCGCCAGACCCTTCCGACCGGCGGCCTCGGCTTCCGGATCGGCGGAGAGGAATTCGTCGCGCTCCTGCCCGGCTGCGACGCCGCGCAAGCAGATGGCGTCGCCGAGAGCATCCGCCGCGCCGTGGTCAATCTCCAGATCGCGCACGCGCCGGAGATCGGCGGGATTGCCACCGTTAGTATCGGCGTCGCGAGCGTCGACGTGGGGTCCGGCGAGGCGCCCGAATCGCTGTTCGTGTCGGCGGATGCGGCGCTCTACGCGGCCAAGACCGCCGGTCGCAACCGGGTCCGGACGGCGCCCTGGGCGAGGCTCGTCCTACCGGCTGCCGTCGCGTGACCGGCCGGGTCGTCAGAGCATCGGCAGCATGCGCGGGCGCGGCCCCCGCGGGAAATGTGCGTCGATCAGGGCGATCTCGGCCGCCCCGAGATGCAGGTTTGCCGCACTGGCATTCTCCACCGCGCGGGCTGGCCGACCGGTCTTGGGGATCGTGAACGTCCCGCCCATCCGGGTCAGGAAGGCGAGGGCGACCGCATGCGGGGTTGTTCCGTGCGCCTGCGCGATCCCCGCCAGAACTTGGCCGCCGACACTGGCGGGATCGGGGAAATCGCCGCTGCCGAACGGCGAGTAGCCGACCATGGCGACGCCGTGCTTCTCGCACCAGGGCAACACCGCGTGCTCGATCGCCCGCTCGTTGAGATGATAGAGCACCTGATTGCAGGCGATGCGGTCCGGCCCGGCGATGGCGAGGGCTTGGTCGAGATCCTCGACATCGAAATTGCTGACACCCCAGGACAGGATCTTGCCGGCCCGGCGCAGATCCTCGAATCCGGCGATCGTTTCCTCCAGGGGGTGCTGGCCGGGCCAATGCAGCAGGTAGCTGTCGAGCCGGTCGGTGCGCAGGCGCCGCAACGACTCCTCGCAGGCGCGCGCGACGCCCCGGCGGGTCGCGTTACCGGGCACCACCTTCGACACGAGGAAGATTTCCTCGCGGCAATCCGTGATCGCGTCGGCCACGATGGCCTCCGCGTCGCCGTACATTTCGGCCGTATCGATATGGGTCATGCCGGCATCGATGCCGGCGCGCAAAGCGGCGATGGCGTTGCCGCGATCCGCGCGATCGATATGCCACGTGCCCTGTCCGATCACCGGAACCGGGACGCGGGCTGCACCGAAGCTCCTGGCCTGCATGGCGTCGTTCCCTTCCCTGTCTCGTCACTGCCGCGATAACGGCGCCGACGAGCGGAGCCTGCGTCGCGATCCTGCCGATGCACGCCTTACTCGCGCCATCATGGATTGTTGAGCAAGAGACCGCGCTTGAAGGCGGTGCTGCACTTTAGGCCATGGCCTGATGTCAGACGGCGCGGGCCCACCGATCCCGCGTCATGGAGTCGAACCCGTGAAGCCCGGTCCGGTGCGCGGTCGCTCGGTTGGCCATGCTGGAGTTGCGCCGATGCTGCCCGCCCACCGCCTGTTCTGGGTCGTGATCCTGCTGGCGGCCGCGGCTGCTGGGCTCCTCTACAACATCATCTTCGCCGCGGGTGCTTCTCCGCTCGCCGGCTTCACCTACGGCCTCTGCATGGGCGCGACGGTGCTGGCCTTCGACCGCGGTTTGATCCTGGCGGGCCTGCAGGCGCGGATCCGCCGGTTCCCGGCCTGGCTCTACGTGGTGGCGGCCGAACTCGCCTACGTGCTGATGATCATGACCGGCAACGCGCTGGGCGGCCTGCTGGTCTGGACCTTCGCGCTGACGCATGATGATCTCACCTCGGCGACGCGGATGACCGCGCGCGTGCTCGCCTACGCCCTGGCCGTGTCCGGTCTCCTCGTCTTCGTGATCCGAATGCGCGACCTGATCGGCGGCGAGGTGTTCGTGAACTTCATGATCGGCCGCTATCACAAGCCCGTGGAGGAGGAGCGCGTCTTCCTGTTCCTCGACGTGGTCGGCTCGACCGCCTTCGCGGAGGCACATGGCGATCTGCGCGCCCAGGAATATCTTGGGGCCGTCTTCGCGACTTTGGCCGAGCCGGTGCGCCGCAACGGCGGCTCCGTCGATGATTACGTCGGGGATCTGGCCATCATCACGTGGCCGATGGCCCGGGGGCTGAAGGATGCGCGCTGCGTGACCTGCCTGTTCGACGTGCTCGATCGGATCGAGGCCGATGCGGCGGCCTGGACGGCCCGGTTCGGGACGGTGCCGCGGCTGCGCGCGGCTCTGCACGGCGGTTCGGTGGTCACGGCCGAAGTCGGGGTCGATCGGCACAAGATCGCGTATTTCGGCGATGCCGTGAACGTCACGTCGCGGATCGAGGCCCTGTGCCGCCCCCTCGGAGTCGGCATTCTGATCTCGCAGGATCTCCTGGAGCGGCTGCAGCGTCTGCCCGGCGGCGTGCGCGCGCGCTCGCTCGGCGCCCACGCGCTCCGGGGCCGCGGAGCCCCGCTCGCCGTCGCCACGCTGGAGCGCGGTCACACCGATGCCGTGCCGGTCACGGAACTGGAACAGCGGCGCGTGGCGGCTGCCCGCTGATGGCCCGCGTCGAGGCACCCCGAGCCGCCATCCTGACGACCGCGAAGATGGGTCTGCGTTTCGGTTTCCCGCTGCTCGGATTGCTGGTCTTGGGACATGCCGTCGTGATCTCGGTGGGCGGCGATATCGAACACTGGCAGTTCGCCCTCGGCGTGCTCCTGGTCCTCGCGGGCTTCACGTCGAAACTCGTGCCGCGACCATGAGCGCCGATGCGGCGGGGCCGCCGATCTACCTTGATGCCGATGCTTGCCCGGTCAAGGATGAGACCTATCGAGTCGCGGCCCGCTACGGGCTCACCGTCCATGTTGTCGCCAACAGCATCCTGAACCTGCCGCGCGAACCCTGGATCGTGCGCGTGGTGGTCGGCTCCACCCTCGACGCCGCCGACGACTGGATCGCCGAACGCGCCGGCCCGGGCAGCATCGTCCTCACCGCTGACGTACCGCTCGCCGCACGCTGCGTGAAGGTTGGCGCGACGGTTCTGGCGTTCACGGGCAAACCGTTCAGCGAGTCCTCGATCGGCATGGCCCTCGCGACCCGCGATCTGATGCAATCCCTGCGGGAGGCCGGGACGATTACCGGCGGTCCGAAACCGTTCTCGCGCGCCGACCGGTCAGCCTTCCTGTCGGCGTTGGATCGCGCGGTGAACCGAATCCTGCGCGAGCGCCCCCGCGACGCGTAGGATGGGGGCGCTGTCGCACCGACTTGAGGACCGGACTCAGTCCTGTTCGGCGGGGACGAGCGCCTTCAGCGCCGCGTTGATGCGGTCCTGCCAGCCCGGACCATCCTTCTGGAAGTGGGCGAGCACCGCGCTGTCGAGGCGCAGGCTCACCAGTTCCCGCGCACCGGGGGGCGCTGCGGGTCGGGGGGCTGCCTGCCGAGGCGGAGCCTCCGGCTTCGGCGAGGTCGCCGCTCTGAAAGCGGCTTCGGCGGCCGCGCGCGGATCGCTGAAGCGGCGGCGGTTGCGATCGTCGGCCATCGGCCTCTAATCCTTTGCCGCGGTCTTCTTCGGTGCGGCCTTCTTGGCTGCACCCTTGCTGGCCCCCTTCGCGGCAGCCTTGGCTTCCTTCTCGGCCGCCTTGGTCTGAGCGTCCGCGGCCTCCTTGGCGAGCCGAAGCGCGCGCAACTTGACGGTCCGCTCGTCGACGGCCTTGATCTGCGCGTGATGCTCTGCCATCGCCTGCGCGCCCTCGCGAGCCATCCGCTCGGCGCGTTCGGCCCGTTCGGCGCGGTTATCGGCCCGGGTCTTGGCCTCCGCTTCCGCGTCGCGCGTCGCATTCTCCTCGTCGAGGTCGTACTCAGTCTCGTCGCTCATTCTGTCCCTTTCGCCCCTGCTCAGCCACACCGGCCCGTCGCAACCTGCGCGGGATGGCGACTGAGCGGGTCCGGCCCGCTGGAGGAGGTGGGCAAAGCCGGGTCAAACGCAGCCATGTCCCGTCGCTGAAGGCACACAGATGCATGTTCCGGAAGGCTTTAGCATGCCCGCCAGTCCGATGGCGAATCTGCGGCGCGCGTCTGGTACGCGAGCGCACAATATTCGCGGGGATTACCGAAAGTTCAGACTAGTCCTGGCACCTTCATTCTTAGCCAAGCGTTGTGAGGCCCAATTTTATCTCACTCGGAAGTTGAGCGGGATCGAGACCGACAGGCTTGGCTGCGTCACGCCGGGCGGTGCCGGCGGTAGGCTTCCGCGGACAGCCGAGAGTGCGGCGCTGTCAATCTGGCCAATGCCGCTGGAGCGCGCGACGCCCGCAGCCGTCACCTGACCCGACCGCAGCACGGTGAAGCGGACGACGGCGGTTCCGCCGCCGGTCCCGTTGGCAGCACCCGCGTTCATACGCCCGTGGATCGCCGAGCTGATCGCGCCGGTCCACTGTCGCATCGCGCTCGGGTCGCTGCCCGCCGCGGCGCGGCCGGTGGTATTCTGGCGCGACGCTGAAGCGGAGTTGCGTGCCTCGGCGCCCTGCTGCGCCTTGGCCTGACGGGCCTTGGCTTCGCGCGCCGCCTTCGCCTTCGCCTCGCGGATCTCTTCGAGACGCTCCTGCCGCGCTTCCTCGCGCTTCTGCTCGCGGAGCTTCTCCTCACGGATCTTGCGCAGCTTCGCCTCCCGTTCGGCCTTGAGCTTGGCGGGATCGGGCTCGGTCTTCGGCGGCTCCTCGGTCTTGGCGACCTCGGCGGGGGGCGGCGTCAACGGCTCGGCGCTCTCCGCGGTGGAGGTGATCACCTGGCTCGGCGTCTCGACCGCCTCGGCCTGGGGCGGCGGCTCGACCACCGGGGTCTCCTCCGGCTTTGCTTCGGCGGTCTCGGCCGGCGGCGGCGGCTGCACGGCTTCATCCGGCGGCAGATCGACGGGCTTCACCTCCGGCGGTGCGGCCTGGCTCATCTGCTGCTCGGACGGCGCCTCAGTCGGCGCCTCGGTCATGACCGGAGCCAGATCCACCGTGATCTGCTGCTCGCCGGGCGGCGTCGGCGGCGCGAGCTGCAGGAACATCGCGGCCACAAGCGCGAGGGCGTGCAGCAGCAGCGCGACCAGGAAAGCCGCGACGAGCCCGGATGGGCGACGCTGCCCGAACCCCTCGGGCACATCCGTCGGTACGAGAGTGTTCATCGGTTCAGCGGGCGGTCCCGGCGGGTGCGGCAGCGGGGGCGGCAGGAGCCGATGAGGCCGCGGCTGCGCCGCCGGGCGACTGTGCGATCAGCGAGACCTTGGTGAAGCCGGCTTGGCCCACGAGGCCCATCACCTCCATGACCTTGCCGTAGGGCACGTCCCGGTCGCCACGCACCAGGATCACCTGATCCTTGTCCGCAGCCGCCATCTCCCGCAGGCGCGGCACGAGGCTGTCCATCGTGAACACCTCCTTGGCGATCGACGGGTTGCCGTCCTTGTCGACCGTCACCTCCTGAGGCTTCTTCGATTGCGCGACCTTGGGGGCCGCGGTTTTCGGAAGCTGAACGGGAACGCCGGTGGTCATCAGCGGCGCGGCGACCATGAAGATGATCAGCAGCACGAGCATCACGTCGACCATCGGGGTCACGTTGATCTCGGACATCGGCATGTCGTCGAGATCGTCGTCGTCGCTCGTGCGGATGGATCCCATCGCCATGGGGCGTCTCCGGTTCCGGTGCGTCCGGCCCGTCGGGCGGGCGCGGCAGAGGGGGGTGGTGCAGCTTACTCGGCGGCGGCGCGGTGCGCTGTGCCGGCGCGGTCGCGGGCGAGGCGGTTACCCAGCAGCGAGATATAGGACGAGAAGGTGCTCTGGATCGCGCTCACGTCGCCCGACAGTTTGTTGAACGCCATGACGGCCGGGATGGCGACCACGAGGCCGATCGCGGTGGCGAACAGAGCCTCCGCAATGCCCGGCGCCACCACGGCCAGCGACGTGTCCTGGCTTCGCGCGATCGACGAGAACGAATTCATGATGCCCCAGACCGTGCCGAACAGGCCGACGAACGGCGCTGTCGAGCCCGAGGTCGCCAACAGCGAGAGGCCGGTGCGCAGGCGCTTCATTTCCATGGTGAGCGCGCCCTTCATGGCCCGCTCGATCCGCTCGCGGCGCTCGGCCCGGGTCTCGGAGGTGTCCTGATCGCGCCACGCGTCGATGCCCGCCCGGGCGACGTGGCCGGCGATGCCGCGGAGATCGCCGTTGAGCTTGCCGCCGGATTGGACCAGCGTGGCGAAGTCCTTGGCCTGCCGCCGGGCTGCGGCGAGGCGGATGATCTTCTCGAACACCACCGTCCAGCACGCGATGGAGGCGACCACCAGGAGGATCATCACGCCCTTGACGATCGGATCGGCCTGAAGGAACAGGCCGAGGAACGAGAAGTCGTGGGCCGCCTCGATCGGCGCTTGTGTCGGGTCCATCGCGGGCTCCTGCCGTTGGTCTCATGCGGCCTTGCGCCGCTGTCTTGTCGGGGGCGGCGAAAGCCGCTGGCCGCCCGGCAATCCAAGGTGCCGGACGGTGTCACCGCTTCATCCGACGCACAGCCGAATTCAGCGGTCGAACGGAATGCTGGCCTTCGAGTCCGTCTCGGTCCGTTCGAGGCAGGCCTCGCGGGCGGAGTCGCCTCCGTCGCAGGCCAGAACGTCGTTCAACAGGACGCGCCCGACCTTGTTGCAGGCGATCCCGGGAAAATCGAAGATCTTCACCACGGTCTTCCGGGGCGGAAGCGGCCCCAGTTCCACGGCGACGCGCTTCTGGGCCACCCCATCCGTGTCGAAGGCGAAGAGATCGACCTTGTAGGATTTGAGGCTTGCGCCCCTGGTGTTGTCGATCACCATGGTGACGCGGCAGGCCTCTCCGGCGGTCTCGACCTTGTTGAGCTGGAGCTTCAAAGGCCCGGCCTTCTCCGACCCATCCTGGGCCAGGGCCGATGCCACGAGGAGCGCCGAGAGCGCGACACAGGCCGCCGTATCGAACGCAATGCGCCCGATCCGTCGGCGGTATAGGGGAACGCTCAAGGCAAGCACCGAACCGTCATCCTTTTCCTCGCCAGCGCAGCAGGCCCGCGCCCGCCGCCTCTGCCCAATCGATGCGATCCCGCGGGGGATCAGTGAAGTACGACGCCGCTGCGGCAGGACGCCGGCGCCAAGCGCTCGGCCGCCGCTTCGAGCGGATCGACGGCCGCACGGACTGCCGCCACCAGCCGTGGCGCCGCCTCGCGCCCGGTCATCTCCGCCGCCGCTTCCTCCAGGTCGACCCAGAGCTGACGCCGGCCCCGGTTGATCATATTCACCAGCGCGCATTCGTGGCCGGTCACCCGGCAGCAACTCGCCGGCATGAACGACCAATCCTCCTCGCGCTCGGCGCGGAGGGCGCGAATGATCGCTACAACGCAGGCTACGAACCGGCATCCCTCCGCCGGCCCCAACAATTGCTCAGCCCCGTCGAAGGCCGCATTCCAGCACGCGACGTCGCTGGTCATGTAGCCGGCTGCGACGAACCGGGCCACCGACAAAGCCAGGATCTCGGCCTCGTCGCCGCACACGTCGACCACGCGCCGCATCGCCGTACGGTCCGAGAGAGTCCGGGGCGCGTCCATGGGCTGCGTTGCCTCGCGTCACAGGAGGAATTCGTGCGCTCGTCCAATGAGATCGTCCGATCGCCAGTCGCGGCAGTAAGCCACCACCGGCGTCGTGATCAAGGGCAGGCGCAAAAATCAGAGCAGTTCCAAACTGTTAGGACGGAGCGTGGCGGTTTGATAACTTGCCACTCTTTCCTACACGACATTGCCGAATGGTCCTGAATGCGCCCGAGGGGGCAGGAAAGATCGGATACGTCGGAAATCGCGGACGTCCCTTGATGGGCCGCACCACCGCGGCCATATCGTCGAGTTGCCGGCGTTGTCTCGTCCGGCGGAGCGCTGCCATGGCGGGCTCCCTGTCAACGAGGTGCTCGGGCATCGCGGGGCGGCGGCAAGCCCCGGGCGCGGAGGCCTCGCTTTCTGGATGACGGCCGCGATGACGCGCACCTCGCCCTTCGGGCATCCGTTCCTGCTCGGGTTCGACGAGATCGAGCAGGCCCTCGACCGGGTTTCCAAGGCCGCCAGCGACGGCTATCCGCCCTACAATATCGAGCGCCTGCCCCGGACCGAGAGCGAGCCCGAACGGCTGCGCATCACGCTGGCGGTCGCGGGCTTCACCCGCGAACAACTCGACGTGATGCTGGAGGAGAGCCAGCTCGTGGTACGCGGCCGGCAGGTCGACGAGCGCGAGCGGCATTTTCTCCATCGCGGCATCGCGGCGCGGCAGTTCCAGCGTACCTTCCTCCTCGCCGACGGCATGGAGGTCCTCGGCGCGGATCTCGCCAATGGCCTGTTGTCCATCGACCTCGTCCGGCCGGAGCCGGATCGGATCGTGCGCAAGATCGATATCGGCGCGCGCGGCTGACAGCGAAGAGATTGATCGGACGACAGCAATCCCCACATGCGTAGCGTGCCGCCGGTGCCTCCGGGACCGGCCGCGGACGCTCTGCCACCCCAGGAGGGCTTTGATGACCGATCTGAACCCGTCGCCCCTGACCCCCGCCGATCTCGATCCCGCCGACTTCCAGCCGGCCGATCTCGCGGCGCTCGGTGAGGGGCATATCGCCTACGTCCGGCCGATCCGATCCGACGAGGTGCGCCGCTTCTTCCCGCAGGCTCCGGAACTGACGCCGGGCCTCGACCTCTTCGCGCTGCTCTCGGCGAGCGGTGCACCGATCATGCTCGCCGATTCCCGCGATGTCGTGCTGGCCAATGCCGCTGCGCACGATCTGCAGCCCGTCAGCCTGCACTGAACCCGACGGGCCTCGCCCCGTCAGACCATCTCGGCCACCGCCGCCACGAGCCGCGCGATATCCTGCGGCCGCGACAGGCGGTGGTCGCCGTCGGCGATCAGCGTCATGACGGTCCCCTCTGCCGGCAGACGCCCGAGGATCTTGAGGGCGTGGGTGTAGGGCACATCGGTGTCGCGCATCCCTTGCAGGATGTGGATCGGGCAGGCCGGATCGAAGGAATCTCCGAGCAGGCAGTTCCCGCGCCCATCCTCGATCAGTTTCAGGGTGATCGGATCCGGCTCCGGCGCATAGTCGCTGGGCCGGCGCAGGACCCCGTCGCGAACCAGCATGGCCTGCGCCGCCGCGCTGAGACGGCCCCAGATCAGATCCTCCGTGAAATCCAGGGCCGGGGCGATGAGCACGAGCCCCGCGGTTGTCTCGCCACGTAACGCCCGGGCGCGGGCCGCGAGGCAGGCGATCCATCCACCCATCGAGGAGCCGACCAGGATCGGGGGTTCGTCGACATGCGCGCTCAGCACGACCAGCGCGTCCTCCAGCCAGGAGCTGATCGTGCAATCCTTGAACGTGCCGCTCGATTCGCCATGGGCCGCGTAGTCGAACCGGACGAAACGGCGCCCGGCTTCCGCCGCCCATTGATCGAGGGCGCTGGCCTTCGTGGCCTTCATGTCCGATCGGAACCCGCCGAGCCACACGACCGGCGGACCCGCCCCCTGGCGCTCGCGCACGGCGATGCGCCGTTCGAGGCCTCCGGCACCGACCGTGAGGAAACGCGGCTCGCTCTCGCTCATGCGGATCTCCGATATCCCCATCCATGGGCGAAGAAACGCCGTCCTTGAGACGGTTCGCTTCAACATCCGTTTACCGGACCGTAAAGCGCGACGACGATGCTGAAGCAATGGCAGCGAGCATTTGGCAGATACCGGCGGGCGGCATGCGCGTCCTCGCCGAGGGACCGCGGACGGGTCACGAGCCGCGAGGCCTGTCGGGTTTCCCCGCCGAGGTCGGCGCCCTGGCGGGCGCGCGGGTCCTGCAGATCATTCCCGAACTTGAAGCCGGGGGTGCGGAGCGGACGACGGTCGATGTCGCGGGCGCGCTGGCGGCGGTCGGGGCCCGCGCCCTGGTGGCGACCGAAGGCGGGCGCCTGGTCGGCGAGTTGCAGGCGAAGGGTGGCCACTGGCTGCGCTTCCCGGCGGCGTCCAAGAATCCGGCCGGGATGGCGGTCAACGTCCTGCGGCTGATGATGCTGTGCCGCCGGGAGGGCGTGCAGATCATTCACGCCCGCTCGCGCGCGCCCGCTTGGGTGGCGCTCGGCGCCGCGCGCAGGCTCGGCCTTCCATTCGTGACGACCTATCACGGCAGCTATTCCGGCCGGACCAGCGTGAAGGTGCTGTACAATTCCGTGATGGCCCGCGGCGACGTGGTGATCGCCAACTCGCATTACACCGCCGATCTCATCAAGCGGATGCATGCCGAGCAGGCCGGTGATCGCGTCCAGGTCATCCACCGGGGCACCGATCTCGCCGTCTTCAACCCGGTCGCCGTCAGTGCGGGCCGGGTCGAGGCGCTGCGTCGGGCCTGGAACGTCGCGCCGCACGAGCGGGTGATTCTGCTGGCGGCCCGCCTCACCGCCTGGAAGGGGCAGCGCGTACTGATCGAGGCAGCCGCGCACATGCGCGACCGGGGCATCCGCGATTTCGCCGTCGTGCTGGCCGGCGACGCCCAGGGACGGAGCGCCTACGAGCGTGAACTCGACGCGCTGGTCGCAGCCCGGAACCTCGACGCCGTCGTGCGACGGGTCGGCCACTGCACCGACATGCCGGCTGCGTTCAGAGCCGCCTCGGTCGTGGCCGTGCCGTCCGTCGAGCCGGAGGCTTTCGGGCGATCGGCGGTCGAGGCGCAGGCGCTCGGCACGCCGGTTGTGGTGTCGAACCTCGGAGCCGTGCCCGAGACGGTCCTGGCCCCGCCGGATGTGCCGCCCGGCCAGCGCACCGGGTGGCGTGTTCCGGCTGGGGATGCCGCTGCCCTGGCAACCGCACTGACCGAAGCCCTCTCCCTCGGGGCGAGCGCCCGGGATGCCATGGCGCGCAGGGCCCGCACCCATGTCGAGGCGCATTTCTCGCTCGATCGCATGGTCGGCGATACGCTGGCGGTCTATGCCCGATTGCTGCGTGACGCCCGCTGAGCCGGCCCAGGCCCGCGGCCCCGGTTGACATCCCACGGTGGACCGCGACTATTTTCGGTCTCCGTCTCGGTCAGACGTTGACTCTGGCCGCGCTTCCCCCAACGTAGTATGTCCGGAAGAGACCGGAGCGGCCGGCGGCCGGGTGATCCTCACGGGGATTGTCCGGTCCGCCATTTCGTCGTTGCAGCAGGAGACCTAAGCCATTCGTAGACCGATGAGAGCCATGCCGGCCCCGCAGAAGGACGGGCCGCGCGCCAACCGCGACATTCGCGGTGTGCGAGAGGTGCAGCTGATCGACGATACCGGCCAGAACCGCGGCGTCGTCCCCTTCTTCGACGCCCTCAACCTCGCCGAGGAAGCCGGCCTCGATCTCGTGGAGATCGCGCCCAATTCCGTGCCGCCCGTCTGCAAGCTGCTCGATTACGGGCGCTTCCGCTTCAACGAGCAGAAGAAGCAGAACGAGGCGCGCAAGCGGCAGAAGACGGTCGAGGTCAAGGAGATCAAGCTCCGCCCCGGCATCGACAAGCACGACTACGACACCAAGATGAAGTCGGTGCACCGCTTCTTCGAGGAGGGCGACAAGGTCAAGGTGACCCTGCGCTTCCGTGGCCGTGAGATGGCTCACCAGGATATCGGCCTGCGCCTCCTGGAGCGCGTGAAGAACGAGACGGCCGAGATCGCCAAGGTCGAGAGCGAGCCGATGCTCGAAGGCCGGCAGATGATCATGATCCTGGCGCCGCGCTGAGCGCCGCCGCGTCTCCTTTTCCGCCGCTGATTTCCGGCCCTGGGGCATCCTCGCCCCAGCGCCGATCCCGACAACGGCCCTTGCGCTTCTTCCGCGCGCCGCTGCGAAGGCCTATGGGCTGCGCATGGCCCTCTCTTCCGACGAGATCGAACGCTACGCCCGCCACCTCGTGCTTGCCGAGATCGGCGGCCCGGGTCAGGCCCGGCTGAAGGCTGCCCGGGTGCTCGTGATCGGTGCGGGCGGGCTCGGCGCGCCGCTGATTCAGTACCTCGCGGCGGCCGGGATCGGCACGATCGGTATCGTCGATGACGACACGGTCTCCTTGTCGAACCTGCAACGGCAGGTGATTCACGGCACGCGGGATCTCGGCCGACCGAAGGTCGAGAGCGCCGCCGAGGCGATCGCGCGCCTCAACCCACATGTCGCGGTGGTCCCGCACCCGATCCGCATCGATCCCGACAACGCGGTCGAGCTGATCGCCGGTTACGACCTCGTGGCGGACGGGTCCGACAATTTCGCCACGCGTTACGCCGTCTCGGATGCCTGCTTCCGCGCCCGCCGCCCGCTGGTGACGGCGGCGCTCGGCCGTTTCGACGGCACGCTCACCACGATCCGCGCGCACGAGACTGGCCCGGACGGGACGCCGAATCCGACCTATCGCTGTCTGTTCCCGAACCCGCCGCCGCCCGGCAGCGTCCCGGCCTGTGCCGAGGCGGGCGTTCTGGGGGCGCTCGCGGGCGTGATGGGCTCGCTGATGGCCATGGAGGTCATCCGGGCGGTGACGGATTTCGGCGAGCCCCTCGTCGGCCGTCTCCTGATGGTCGATGCCCGCTCGATGCGGTTCGAGACGCTGCACTACGGCTGGGATCCCGAGAACCCCCTCAGCGGCACGGGCGCTTCAGCTGAATAGCGGGCCCGGCGGCATCCAGGGGCCTTCGGCCTGCTCCTTGCCGAGGCAGCATTTCTTGAACTTCTTGCCCGAGCCGCACGGGCAGGGGTCGTTGCGACCGACATCCTTGAACGGGTTTCGCTGCGGCTCACCCGCCCCCTCGACGGTCCAGTCGAGGGCTTCGACCGCATCGTCCAGATAGCCGTACTGATAGGGGCCCAGCCGATCCCGATCGTCGGGCTTCGTCTCGGCCTTGCGCAGGGCCTCCTTGAACCAGTCGGCGTCGCTGATCTCGTCGGTGATGCGTCCGTCGGCGCGGGCCGCGGCGACCCGGGGGGCGAGATCGCGGAAGCCGAGATGCGCGATCGTCTCCTCCCAGCCGATCCAGGCCGGCGCCTCCTCGACGGCCGCTTGCGCGTCGTCGAAGCGGATCAGCAGATCGTGCATTGCGGTGCGCTCGATGCGTCCCTCCAGGGTCAGGAAGGTGCAGGCGCAGAGCAGCGCCATGCGGGCGTAATCGTCGACGGTGCTGTCGAGGATCAGGCGGAACAGCGGCTCTGGATCGCCGTCGAACAGGCTCGCCAGCATCTTGGCGAGGGTCGCGGTGACGGCATCGCCCAGCACGGCATCGAGGCTCTCCTCGTCCTGCCGCAGGAGGCGCAGCAGCGGCGCGAGGGCGCGCGTGTCCCGGGCCTGCGCCATGATGTGCAGACCCCAGAAGAGGAGGTTGGCCTCCTCCGGGGTCAATTCGCGTTCGTCGGCCGCTGCTTCGAGCAGCGGCAGCGTCGCTTCCGCGATCGCGGCCGGATGCTTCACGGCCTCGCGCAGAGCGGCGGTCGGCCGGCGTTCGGCCGCCGCCAGATCCGCGATGAGCAGGGCGGTCCGATTCACGCGTTGTTCCTCAAGCCCGAAGCGTCGCGCCGGTCCGGCGCGAGACTTCGGCGACGATCTTGGCGCTCACGGCTTCGATCTCGGCATCGGTCAGGGTCCGGTCCACCGGCTGAAGCCGCACCGCGATCGCCACCGACTTAGCACCCTCCGGCACGCCCACGCCTTCGTAGAGATCGAACACGTCGACACCCGCCACCAGCTTGCGCTCGGCGTTCTGGGCGGCCTTCACGATATCGCCTGCCGGCACGTCGCGGCCGACCACGAAGGCGAAGTCACGCGACAGGGGCTGGAACTCGGACATTGCGAGGGCCGGCTTGGCCTTGGTCGGCTTGTGCTTGGGCAGCGGCAGGGCATCCAGCACGATCTCGACCGCGACGAGGCTGCCCTTCAGGTCGAGGGCCTGGAGCGTCCGCGGGTGAACTTCGCCGAACCAGCCGATCTCGGTCTTGGGACCGAAGCGCAAGGTTCCCGAGCGGCCGGGATGCAGCCAGGACGGCCCACCGGCCGTCACCTGAAGCCCGCCGGTCGGCACGCCGAGGCTGCCGAGCAGGGCCAGGGCGTCGGCCTTGGCGTCGAACGCGTCCACCGTCTCCGTCGCACCGTCCCAGTGGCGCCCGGCCCCCGCGGGGGTGGCGCTACCGCGGCGCACAGCGGCGGCGCGGATCGTCTGGCCCTCCGGCCTGTCGGTGGCGAAGCACTGGCCGACCTCGAACAGGGCAACATCCGGGTAGCCGCGGTCGGCGTTGCGCTGGGCCGCGCGCAGGAGACCGGGCACGAGGCTCGGGCGCATGTCCGACAGGTCGGAGGCGATGGGATTGGCCAGGGCCAAGTCAGCGCCGCCGCCGCCGAACAGCACGGCGTCGTCGTGCGGGACGAAGGACCACGTCACGGCCTCCATCAGCCCGCGGCTCGCCAGGGCGCGCTTGGCGGTCCGCGTGCGCTTCTGCATCACGGTGAGCAGCGCGCCGCCCACATTGGCCAGACGCGGCAAGGGCTTGGCCTCAATGCGATCGAGGCCGGCGATGCGCACGACCTCCTCGACGAGATCGGCCTTGCCCTCCACGTCGGGCCGCCAGGACGGCGTGCGCACCTTCACCCGGTCGCCGGTGCCAGAGACGTGGAAGCCCAGCGTCTCCAGGATGATCGTCATCTCGGTTTGGGGCACGTCGAGGCCAGCGAGGCGGTGTACCTCGGTCCAGGGGAAGTCGATGATCCGCTCGGATTCGGGCGGCTTGCCGGCGACCTGCGCCTCGCTCGGCGTACCACCGCAGAGATCGACCACGAGGCGGGTCGCCAGATCCAGCCCGGGGAGCGTGAAGGCCGGGTCGACGCCGCGCTCGAACCGGTAGCGGGCATCGGTGATGATGCCGAGTCGCCGGCCGGATTGCGCGATGTTGGTCGGATCCCACAGGGCCGATTCGATCAGCACGTCCGTGGTGGTCTCGTCGCAGCCCGACGCTTGGCCGCCCATGATGCCGGCGATCGATTCGACGCCGTTCCGGTCGGCGATCACGACGGTGTCGCTGGTGAGCGTGTGGGTGCGCCCGTCAAGCGCCACCAGGCTCTCGCCGTCCCGGGCGCGGCGCACCGTGAGGCCGCCCGACACCTTGGCGGCGTCGAACACGTGCAGCGGCCGGCCGCGGTCGAAGGTGATGTAGTTGGTGATATCGACCAACGCGTTGATCGGGCGCAGCCCGATGGCGCGCAGGCGGGCCTGCATCCAGGCCGGGGAGGGGCCGTTCTTTACGCCGCGCACCAGCCGCAGGGCGAAGAGCGGGCAGAGGTGCCGGTCGGCCGGCTCGAAGGCCAGCTCGATTCCGATCGGGCATGGGGCCTCGCCACCCACGCCCGGCAGGGTCTCGCCCTTGAGCGTGCCGATCCCGGCCGCCGCGAGGTCGCGGGCGATGCCGTGGATCGAGGTGCAGTCCGACCGGTTCGGCGTCAGGTTTATCTCGACGACCGGATCGTCGAGCCCGGCGTAGAGCGCGTAGGCCTGGCCGACCGGCGCATCCGCGGGCAGTTCGAGGATGCCGTCATGGTCCTCGCCCAGGCCGAGCTCGGCCCCCGAGCACAGCATGCCGCGGCTCTCGACGCCCCGGATGGTGCCGACCGACAGGGTGATGTTCTTGCCCGGGACATAGGTGCCGGGCGGCGCGAAGACCGAGATGAGGCCCGCGCGGGCATTCGGCGCCCCGCAGACCACCTGCACCGGCGCACCGGCGCCGGTCTCCACCGTGCAGACGCGCAGGCGATCGGCGTTCGGGTGCTGCTCGGCCGTCAGGATTTTCGCGACGACGTAGGGCTTGAGCGCGGCCGCCTTGTCCTCGACGCCTTCCACCTCCAGGCCGATCCGCGTCAGCGTCTCGGCGATGGTGTCGAGGGAGGCCTCGGTGTCGAGGTGGTCCTTGAGCCAGGAGAGGGTGAATTTCATGATGGACCTTCGAGAGCCTAGCGTCGGCTCGATCGCGTGGTGAGTAGAATCGCGAGCTTCCGCCTGACGTCGAGCGGTAGCTCGTCAAGAAGACCGACTGTTTCCTCGGCAGCTGCGATCAGGGTTCGGGTCTCGGTGCGGGTCAGCACCTTCTGCTCGCTGCCGAGCCTGCCCGGCGGACTATAGTCGGCATCTTCCCGCCAGCGGCGAAGAGCGATGAAGACGTCCGCGACGGCCGAAACGTCTGGGTGAAGCGTACGCGCCCTGGGTGATACCAGCACGTCCCGTGCCTTGTTGTGTTCGAGGTTCCGATAGACGAGTTCGATCTCGTCCGCCGAAGCGGTCCAGAGGCGGAGGCCATCACAGCAGATCTGACAGAGGCAATGGAAGACCGCATAGTACGCGCTGCTGAGGGCCCGCCGGAAGGCCGCCTGCTCGACGATGCGCCGCCCTCGGATGCTTGTCAGATGAACCGCGATCTCAAGCAGGCCGCCACTGAGCGGATTTCGTGTCCGCCGTGTCACGGATCGAAATCCTCGGGGGCTGCGCCCGGGATCTCGTCATCGGGATAGGCATAGCGCAGGAACGGAAAGCGCTCCTCGCCGAGTTCACGCAACCGCGTGTGCAGCCCGGAGAGCGCGGCCACCACCGCCCGACCGTCGGCCGGCTGCGATCCGGGCCGGAAATGCGCTAACACGCGAACGGCCGCAACACCTTCCGGATCGATGTCGTCGGCAACCTCGGCGCGCTCGAAGCCGTGGGGGCCGAGCGTCGCCTGCAGCACCTCGTTGGCGACGCCGGCAATTTGAGCGTGAGTCAGCACGGTGCCCTCCGCCGCTATCCCGTCAGCCCGCCCACCAGACTCGGCACGTCGAGCGGCCGGAACCCGTAATGGTCGAGCCAGCGGACATCCGCCTCGAAGAAGGGGCGCAGATCGGGCATGCCGTATTTGAGCATTGCGATGCGGTCGATGCCGACCCCGAAGGCGAAGCCCTGCACCGCATCCGGATCGAGCCCGCAATTCCGCAGGACGTTCGGGTGGACCATCCCGCAACCCAGGATCTCCAGCCAGTCCTCACCCTCGCCGAAGCGAATCTCGCCGCCCTTGCGGGAGCACTGGATGTCCACTTCCGCGGAGGGCTCGGTGAACGGGAAGAAGGATGGGCGGAAGCGCATCTTCACGTTCTCCACCTCGAAGAACGCCTTGCAGAACTCCTCCAGCACCCATTTCAGGTTGGCGATGTTGGCGCTGGTGTCGATCACCAGCCCCTCGACCTGATGGAACATCGGCGTGTGGGTCTGGTCGGAATCGTGCCGGTAGGTCCGGCCCGGGATGATCACCCGGATCGGCGGCGTCTGCGCCCGCATGGTCCGCACCTGCACGGGGGAGGTGTGGGTGCGCAGCACCTTGCGCTTCCCGTCCTGGTCGGGGGCCAGGAAGAACGTATCGTGCATCTCCCGGGCCGGGTGGCCGGGCGGGAAGTTGAGGGCCGTGAAGTTCAGCTCATCCGTCTCGATGTCTGGCCCCTCGGCCACCGCGAAGCCCATATCGGCGAAGATCGCGGTGATCTCGTCGATCACCTGGGAGATCGGGTGGATCCGGCCGCGCACCTCCGGCGCCTCGCGGACCGGCAGGGTCACGTCGACCCGCTCGGAGGCGAGGCGGGCCTCGAGCGCAGCCTCGGCGAGCTCGGTCTTCCGTGCGGTGACGGCGCCCTGAACCCGGTCGCGCAGGCCGTTGATCAGGGGCCCGCGCTCCTTGCGCTCGTCGGGCGTCATCGACCCCAGCGTCTTCAGCAGATCCGAGACGCTGCCCTTCTTGCCCAAAGCGGCGACCCGCACCGCGTCGAGGGCCGCCTCGTCGGAGGCCGCCGACACCTGGGCCAGGAGATCGCGTTCGAGGCTGTCGAGATCGGTCATCGCTGTCATCAAGCAGGGTTGGCGCAAGAAGCCTTTGCGGCGTGCTCTCGCGCGTTGTGCCGCCCGGCGCAAGCGCGGGGCGTCTCAAACGACGAAGGCGCGGCTCCTGGGGAACCGCGCCTTCCGTGCGTCTCGCCGTGAGCCTGGATCAGGCAGCCTTGGCGGTCTGGGCGGTGTTCTGGGGAAGGGCGGCCTTGGCCTTCTCGACGACGGCGGCAAAGCTCGCCGGCTCGTGGATCGCCAGCTCCGACAGGGCCTTGCGGTCGACGATGATGCCGGACTTCGCTAGGCCGTCGATGAAGCGCGAGTAGGTCAGGCCGTGCTCGCGGACCGCAGCGTTGAGGCGCTGGATCCAGAGGGCGCGGAACGTGCGCTTCTTGTTCTTACGGTCGCGGTAGGCATACTGCATGCCCTTCTCGACCGCCTGCTTGGCGATGCGGATCGTATTCTTGCGCCGGCCGTAATAGCCCTTGGCGGCCTTCAGAACCTTCTTGTGCTTCGCGTGACTGGTCACGCCGCGTTTGACGCGGGCCATCGGTTATCTCCTGGATTCGACGAAAGTCAGTGGCAACGGGTGGTGAAGGACTTACCGCGCGTTCGGCAGGAAGTACTTCTTCACGTTGGCGGCATCGCCCTCGAACAGGGTCGTGGTGCCGCGCAGGTTGCGGATCTGCTTGGTCGTCCGCTTGATCATCCCGTGGCGCTTGCCGGCCTGGGCGTACATCACCTTGCCAGTGCCGGTGATCTTGAAGCGCTTCTTGGCGCCCGATTTGGTCTTCAGCTTGGGCATTTGGCTCTCCGTTGGCGAAACTCCGTCCGGCCGACCCGTGAAGGTCGGAGGGGGAGCGCGCAAAGATGCTTCTGGTGGAGCAGCACGAGCCGCCACGGCAGCCCTATCGGCCGGGCGGTTCGACGCGGGGCGGCTTATGACAGAAAGCTGACGCGGCGGCAACGCCCGTGCCGTGAAGTCGACCAGTGGCGATTGCCGGCCACGGTCCCATGATTGCGGGAACGGTACGGTCCGGTGGCTGTTTCGCTGCGGCCTGACCGTGATGGTGATTCGGAGGAATTCGGGGATAGCGAGCGCACCGCACAAAACGGTGCGCGACAGCGGGGGGCGCCAGGAACCATAACCTTAGCCGTCAGTTTCATTCATGTCCCGCTCAGGCCGGCAGGGTTAGACCCCCCGTCAAATTCGGCCACTTAGGAGACACTTCGTGCGCATTGCCCAGATCGCTCCGTTGTCGGAGGCCGTGCCTCCGAAGTTTTACGGCGGCACCGAGCGCGTCGTCAGCTGGATTACAGAAGAACTGGTCCGCCAGGGCCACGACGTCACGCTGTTCGCCAGCGGAGACTCGCAGACATCCTCCAAGCTGGCGTCCTGCACGCCGGAGGGTCTGCGCCTCCTCGGCTACCGGGACCACACGGCCAGCCATCTGGCCATGCTGCATCAGGTCCATCGGCGCGCGCACGAGTTCGATATCCTGCACTTCCACATCGATCTGCTGCAGTATCCGATGTTCGAGGACTTGAATCACAAGTGCCTCACCACGATGCACGGCCGCCTCGACGTACCGGACTTCATGCCGGTCTACCGCACCTTCACGGGCATGCCGCTGGTGTCGATCTCCGACAATCAGCGCCTGCCGATGCCGCCGACCTCGAACTGGCTGGCGACGATCCATCACGGCCTGCCGGCTGAGAATTGCCCGTACTACCCCGAGGCCAAGGGTGGCTACCTCGCCTTCCTCGGCCGAATCTCGCCCGAGAAGCGGCCCGACCGGGCGATCGAAATGGCGATCCGCTCCGGCACGCCGCTCAAGATCGCCGCGAAGGTCGACAAGGCCGATCAGGATTACTGGGACGAGAAGATCGAGCCGATGATCCATCACCCGCTGGTGGAGTTCATCGGCGAGATCAACGAGGAGCAGAAGAAGGACTTCCTCGGCAACGCCCTGGCGCTGGCTTTCCCGATCGACTGGCCGGAGCCCTTCGGTCTCGTGATGATCGAGGCGATGTCGGCCGGTACCCCGGTGATCGCGTTCCGGAACGGTTCCGTTCCGGAGGTGATCAAGGACGGCGTGAGCGGCGTGCTCTGCGATAACATGGACGATGCCGTGGCGGCCGTCGCCAAGGTGAAGGCCATGAGCCGCGCTGGTGTGCGCCGTCACTTCGAGGGTGGCTTCACGGCCGAGTGCATGGTCAAGAAGTACGTCGCGGCCTATGAGGAACTGCTCAGCCGCGGCGCCGACGTGATCAAGCTGCCGTCGTCCGGCTTTCGTCAGCCCTACGGCGAGGTGAACGGCTCGGCCCGGCCGGCGATCCCGGTCGCCGCCATGCCGGCCTGATCGTCGGCACCGGGCTTGCGAGGCCGGCGAGGACCGGCCTAGCGTCTTAAAGGCGACTCATCCGTCAGGTGAACAAGGGCCGCGGCATCAGCATTGATGCGGCGGCCCTTTCGATTCCGACCCTCACACCACCCGGAGATGCCCCGCATGGCGGACAACACGGCAGCGGCCCAAGAGGCGATGAATCACGCGGCGATGAATCAGGCGTCGACGGTCCGGAATGCGGCCCCGAGCGCAGGGTTGGCACACGGATTCCAGGATGCGGACGATGTGCTGCCGCCCTATCACATTGAAGCGCAGACCTCCCTGGTGGAGCGGCCGCTGCGCGCGCTGAAGTTCGGCGAGGCGTTCGGAGTTCTCGATTCCTACGGGGATATCGGGGTCCAGCCCGGCCCGGAGGGCCTGTATTTCCAGGATACGCGCTACCTGTCGCGCTTGGAGGTGACCGTCGAGGGTCAGCGCCCGCTGATGCTCTCCTCGGTGATGCAGGACGATAACGGGGCGCTGAGCGTCGACATGACGACCCCCGACATCCGCCTCGACGCCCACGACGAGACCTCGATCCCCCGCGAGACGATCGCGATCGAGCGCACCAAATTCCTGTTCCGCGGCGCCTGTTACGACCGGATCGGCCTGCGCTCCTTCGATTCCAAGCACCGCCGCCTGCGCATCGCCGTGACCTTCGACGCGGATTTCCGCGATCTGTTCGAGGTGCGCGGCACCGACCGGAAGGAGCGCGGCAAGCGCGGCGTCCTGGTGGCGAGCGATCGGGAGGTCCAGTTCCGCTATGTCGGCCTGGACGAGATCGTGCGGACCACGGCCCTGCATTTCGGCCCGAAGCCGGACGCGATCGAGCCGGGCCGCGCGGTCTTCGACGTGTCGCTACCCCCGGAGGGCAAGACCTCCCTGTTCATCCGCGTGACCTTCGAGGCGCACCGCGCCTTCACCAAGCCGCCGACCGACACGATGGTGGGCGAGGACGCGGCCGCCAAACTCACGCTCGCGGCCAATGCCGGCGGCGCCCGGCGGGAGCCGAAGGATCTCGGCGAGGGTATGATTTTCGCCCGCGCCTACCGCGATTCGCGGCGCGACCTGCGTACACTGACCGCCGGCATCACCACGATCATCTCGTCGAACGATCAGTTCAACGAGGGCCTCTGCCGGGCCACCGCCGACCTCTACATGCTGGCGAGCCGCACGCCTGAGGGGATCTACCCCTTCGCCGGTATCCCCTGGTACTCCACGGTCTTTGGCCGCGACGGCATCATCACGGCGATGATGGCCCTGTGGATCGACCCGAAATTCGCCCGCGGCGTGCTGCGCTACCTCGCCGCGACCCAGGCCAAGGCGGTCGATCCGGCGGCCGACGCCCAGCCCGGCAAGGTCCTGCACGAGACCCGCCGGGGCGAAATGGCGATGCTCGGCGAGGTGCCATTCCGCCACTATTACGGCACGATCGACGGCACGCCGCTCTTCGTGATGCTGGCCTGGGAATACTACGCCGTCACGGGTGATCTCGAGACCGTGCGGGCGATCTGGCCGGCCCTCGAACTCGCGCTCGAATGGATGGACCGCTACGGCGACCGGGACGGGGATGGCTTCGTCGAATATGCCCGCGATACTGACAAGGGCCTGGAGAACCAAGGCTGGAAGGACAGCCACGATTCGATCTTCCACGCCGACGGCCATCTCGCCAAGGGCCCGATCGCGCTCTGCGAGGTGCAGGGCTACGTCTACGCCGCCAAGCACGGCATGGCGAAGCTCGCCGCCCTCCTCGGGCACGACCCGATGGCCGAGCGCCTGATGCAGCAGGCCGCCGCCCTGCGCGAAACGTTCGACGAAGCCTTCTGGAACGAGGAGATCGGGACCTACGCGCTGGCCCTCGACGGCGCCAAGAAGCAATGCGCCGTGCGCTCGTCCAATGCCGGCCACGCCCTGTTCACCGGCATCGCCAAGCCGGAGCGCGCCGCGCGGGTCGCCGAGACCCTACTCGGCAAGGACGGGTTCAACGGCTGGGGCGTGCGGACGATCGCCAAGGGCGAGGCGCGCTACAATCCCATGTCCTACCACAACGGCTCGATCTGGCCGCACGACAACGCCCTCATTGCGATGGGTCTCGCCCGCTACGACCGCAAGCACGAGGCCGCGCGCATCTTCCAGGGGATGTTCGATACCTCGCTCTATCAGGACCAGAAGCGGCTGCCGGAGCTGTTCTGCGGCTTCATGCGGCGCAAGCAGCGCGGGCCGGTCTCCTATCCGGTGGCGTGCAGCCCGCAGGCCTGGGCGGCGGCGGCGCCCTTCGCATTCCTGGCGGCGTGCCTCGGGCTCGAGCTCGACCACACCGGCAACAGCGTCTGCCTCAAGAACCCGATCCTGCCGGGCTTCCTCGATGGCGTGACGCTCTACAACGTCCGGCTCGGCAACTCGCATCTCGACCTCCGCTTCCAGCGCTACGACGACGACGTCACCGTCTCGGTCCAGCGCCGGCATGGCGACGTGCAGGTGGTGGTCACCAAGTAGGGGCTCCCCTCAGCGGCCCGCTTCAGGGTAAGCGGGCCGCGCAGCGCTTTTCGCCGCCGAGGACGGGTTGATGTCGGCTGACCAAGACGCTCCGCACGCGGCTCTGCGCCTCGCGCAGGCCCTGATCCGCTGCCCCTCCGTCACTCCGGAGGATCGCGGCGCCCTCGACGTCGTCGCCGACGCGCTGCGGCAAGCCGGCTTCACCATCGAGCGACCGGTCTTCGCCGAGCCAGGCTACCCTGATACGCCAAACCTGTTCGCGCGCCTCGGCGAGCGCGGACCCTGCTTGGTCTTCGCTGGCCACACCGATGTCGTGCCTGAGGGGGAGGGGGCTTGGCGCCACGCTCCGTTCGACGGCTCGGTGGCGGATGGGATGCTCTACGGGCGCGGTGCGGCCGACATGAAGGGCGGCATCGCCTGCATGCTCGCCGCGACGCTGGCCTTCCTGGAACGGCGCGGCCCGGACATTTCGGGCTCCATCGCCTTCCTGATCACCGGCGACGAGGAGGGGCCGGCGGTCAATGGAACGGTGAAACTGCTCGATTGGGCGCGGGCCCGGGGCGACCGCTTCGACCATTGCGTGCTGGGCGAGCCGACCAATCCCGGCCGCCTCGGCGAGATGATCAAGATCGGCCGGCGCGGCTCGCTCACCGGCAAGCTCACGGTTCTCGGCCGGCAGGGTCACGTCGCCTATCCGCACAAGGCCGAGAACCCGATCCCGGGCCTGCTGCGTCTCGCCTCCGCCCTGGTGGCCGAACCGCTCGACAGCGGAACCGCGCATTTCGACGCCTCGAACCTCGAATTCACGACGGTCGACGTCGGCAACCCAGCCACCAACGTGATCCCCGCGACCGCCCGGGCGACGTTCAACATCCGCTTCAACGACGACTGGACGGCCGAGAGCCTGGGTACCGAGATCCGCCGCCGGTTGGAGCAGGCGGCCGGCAACGCGGTGCGCTTCACCCTGGATCTCCAGCCCTCGAACGCACCGGCCTTCCTGACCCGGCCAGACGCCTTCGTGGATCTGGTCTCCGAGGCGATCCGGGTGGAGACCGGGCTGACGCCCACCCTCTCGACCACGGGCGGTACTTCGGATGCCCGCTTCATCAAGGATGCCTGCCCGGTGATCGAGTTCGGCCTCGTGGGCGAAACGATGCACCAGACCGACGAATGCGTGGCGGTCGCCGATCTGGAGCGGCTGACGGCGATCTACGAGCGGGTGCTGGAGGCCTATTTCGTGGTGTCGTAATCGACGCCGACGAAAGTCAGGCCCGCGGCCGGCGCCAGGGGGCCGCACCGGCTTTTTTCGCCCGAGGCGAGGATGTCGGCGACATTGTCGGCCGAGAGCCGCCCGCAGCCGGCGAGCATCAGCGTGCCCACCATCGCCCGCACCTGATGGTGCAGGAACGAGCGCGCCGCGGTCGCCACCACGATCTCCTCGTGCAGCGCCATCGACGCCCGGGCGACGTCGAGCTGCTCCAGCGTGCGAATCGGGCTGTTGGCCTGGCACTCGGCGGCCCGGAAGGCCGAGAAGTCGTGATGGCCGACGAGGCGCTGGGCCGCTTCGTGCATGCGGTCCGGGTCGAGGGGCCAGGGCACGTGCCAGACATGGGCCCGCGTCAGCGCCGCAGGGCTGCGCCGGTTCAGGATCCGGTAGCGGTAGTGGCGGCGGATCGCGGAGTGGCGGGCATCGAAGCTCTCCGGCACGATCTCGGCGGAGAGGATCGCCACGGGCTGCGGCCGCAGATGGGCGTTCAGGGCGTCACGGACTGTGTCGGTCCGCCAGGGCTTGGCGAGATCGAGATGGGCAACCTGATGGATGGCGTGCACGCCGGCATCGGTCCGCCCGGCGCAGGTCAGCCGAACTTCCTCCCCGGAGAAGCGCGTGACCGCCGCCTCGATCGCGCCCTGGACGGTGGGATCCTCGGCCTGCCGTTGCCAGCCGCAGAACGGTCCGCCGTCGTATTCGATGACGAGCTTGTAGCGGGGCATCAGCCGAGGCGGGCGCCGGGCGTCAGGCGGGCGCCGCGGGCGAATTCGGCCCCGCTCGCGCTACCGCCCTTGCCGGCCCGGCGCAGTTCCAGGAGACGCACGGCGCCGCTTCCGCAGGCAACGGTTCCGTCCGCGTCGAGCAGCGTGCCCGCCGCGCCCGACCCGTCGCCGGTCGAGGCGCGCAGGACTTTCACCCGCTCTGAGCCCTTGCCGAAATCGGCCTCGAAGAACGCCCCCGGAAAGGGTGACAGGCCATTGATATGGTTGGCGACCTCCGGGGCCGGGCGCGACCAGTCGATCCGCGCCTCGTCGTTGGTGATCTTGTGGGCGTAGACGACGCCGTCTTCCGGCTGCGGCGTGAAGGTCAGCGCCCCCTGTTCCAGAAGGCCGAGGGCGCGGGCCATCAGCGCGGCGCCGACCGGCATCAGCGCGTCGTGCAACGCGCCCGCCGTCATGCCGGGGTTGATCGCAACCCGCGCCTCCAGGGCGACCGGCCCGGTGTCGAGCCCGGCCTCCATCCGCATCACCCCGACGCCGCTCTCGGCATCGCCCGCCATCACGGCCCGCTGGATCGGTGCCGCCCCGCGCCAGCGCGGCAGCAGGGAGCCGTGGAGGTTCAGGCAACCGTGCTTCGGCGCGTCGAGAATGGTTTGCGGCAGCAGCATCCCGTAGGCCACCACCACCGCGACGTCGGCGTGATGCGCGGCGAATGTCTCCGCCGCCTCCGGCGTGCGCAGGGTGGTTGGGGTGAGTACCGGCACGCCCAGCTTCTCGGCGAGTGCGTGGACCGGGGAGGGCCGCAGGCTCATGCCGCGCCCCGCCTTGGTGGGGGGCCGGGTGTAGACGGCCACGATCGTGTGACCGTCCTGCGCGAGCTTTTCCAGCGTCGGCACCGCGAAATCCGGGGTGCCCATGAACACGACACGCATGGCCGGCCTCAGGCCGCGTCGCGCTTGGCCGCTTTGGCGAACTTCTTGAGCACGCGGTCCCGCTTCAGCTTCGACAAGTGGTCGATGAACAGCACGCCGTTCAGATGATCGATCTCGTGCTGAATGCAGGTGGCGAGCAGCCCGTCGGCCTCGATCTCCCGCTCGGTGCCGTCAAGGTCGCGGAATTTCACGCGGACGCGGTCCGGCCGCTCGACCTCGCCATAATATTCGGGGATCGACAGGCAGCCCTCGTCGTAGACACGCTTCTCCTCGGAGGACCAGACGATCTCGGGGTCGATGAAGACCTGCGGCTTGCGCACGCCCTCTTCCTTGGACGTGTCGATGGTCACCACACGCTTCGGCACGCCCACTTGGATCGCCGCGAGGCCGACGCCGGGCGCGTCGTACATCGTCTCGAACATGTCGGCCACGAGGGTTCGAATCTCGCCGGTGATCGGGCCGACCGGGTCGGAGATGCGGCGCAGGACGGGATCGGGGAGGATGACGAGTTGGCGGATGGTCATTGCGGAAACCGGCAGGGACAGCGCCGGGTCTGATCCGGGCTTTTGCGTCGAATAAGATGCGGGTCGAAACCGGTCAAATACCGTGCCGCCGCCTCAGAACGCGGTGCGGCTCCGGATCGCCGCCGTCAGCGTCCCCTCGTCCAGGTAGTCGAGCTCGCCGCCGACCGGCACCCCGTGGGCGAGGCGCGTGACCTTGACGTCGCAATGGCGGATCGATTCCGTCACGTAATGCGCCGTCGTCTGGCCATCGACGGTGGCGTTCAGCGCCAAGATGACCTCGGTCACAACGGGATCGGCCACGCGCTCCACGAGGTTCGCGAGGTTCAGGTGTTCAGGCCGCACCCCGTCGAGCGCCGAGAGCACGCCGCCAAGCACGTGATAGCGCGCCTTCACGGCGCCCGAGCGCTCCAGCGCCCAGAGATCCGAGACATCCTCCACCACCACCAGGGTGGTGGGATCGCGCTCGGCATCGCGGCAGATCGTGCAGGGCTCGGAGGTGTCGACGTTGCCACAGCTTGAGCAGACCACGATGCGCTCGACCGCGACCCGCATCGCGTCGGCGAGCGGCCCGAGCAATGTGTCGCGCCGCTTGATCAACTGCAGCGCGGCGCGCCGGGCCGAGCGTGGGCCGAGCCCGGGCATGCGGGCGAGGAGCTGGATCAGGCGTTCGATCTCGGGGCCGGCGACGGCTTGGGGCATCGTGTCTCTGACAGGGGTTTCGGTCGTGGGACGGGCATGCCGCCCAGCTCCGGCATAACGGTCGCCGATCAGCATGCAAGGGCGCGCGGGCGCATCACTGGTATATGGGTATTCCAGAGCCGTTCCGCCCGTCCTGAATGGCTGCGTGATACGGGTGACTGCTTACAGACGGGGGTTCCTGCCTCCGCAACTGTGATCTAACCTGTTTGTCCACGTTGCGGGCTTTGGAGGGAGCCCATAAGGACAGCGAAGCTTCGCCGCCTACTCAGTTAAAGGGGGAGCGGCCGGGGAGCGGAGATCCTGCGTGCGGCGGACCTGTACGACCGCACGGACGCCCCCGGCAATCCAGGACGCGCACTGCGTCCGGCACAGTCGCGTCGACGGTCGAACAGGGCCCCGGGAGATACGATCTTGACCAACATCGGTGATCACAACGCGGCCCACGGCGCCGAGGCGGCCGGCTTCCGCGACCTCAAGGCCGTCCACTGGAACTTCGAGGCCCCGCGCCTCTACGAGGAGGCGTTGTCCCGCAAGGAGGCTCAGCTCGCCCGCGGCGGCGCCCTCGTTGCCACCACCGGCAGCCATACCGGCCGCTCGCCCAAGGACAAGTTCGTGGTGCGCGACGCCGCCACCGAGAACGAGATCTGGTGGGACAACAACGGCGCGATCACGCCGGAGCAGTTCGAGACCCTGCGCCAGGACTTCCTGAAGCACGCCGAGGGCAAGGAGCTGTTCGCCCAGGA
The DNA here is from genome assembly GCF_022829725.1 of Methylobacterium sp. E-005. GTDB lineage: Bacteria > Pseudomonadota > Alphaproteobacteria > Rhizobiales > Beijerinckiaceae > Methylobacterium. The sequence continues at coordinate 112,134 of NZ_JAKSYG010000256.1, forward strand.
TCTCTACGGCGGCGCCGATCCGGCCCACCGGGTGAAGGCCCGGGTGTTCAGCGAGTTCGCGTGGCACTCGCTGTTCATCCGCAACCTGCTGATCCGGCCGGACCGTTCGGAGATCGCCGCCTACGTCCCCGACATGACGATCATCGACCTGCCGAGCTTCCAGGCGGACCCCGCCCGGCACGGCTGCCGGTCCAAGACCGTGATCGCCATCGACTTCGCCAAGAAGCTCGTGCTGATCGGCGGCTCGGCCTACGCGGGCGAGATGAAGAAGTCGGTCTTCACCTACCTGAACTACATCCTGCCCGGCCAGGGCGTGATGCCGATGCACTGCTCGGCCAACGCGGCGCTCGATGCCGAGGGCGGCTCGGCGATCTTCTTCGGCCTCTCGGGCACCGGCAAGACCACGCTGTCGAACGATTCCTCCCGCCAGCTGCTGGGCGATGACGAGCACGGCTGGTCGAACGAGGGCATCTTCAACTTCGAAGGCGGCTGCTACGCCAAGACGATCCGGCTCTCGCGCAACGCCGAGCCCGAGATCTATGCCACCACCGAGCGCTTCGGCACGGTGATGGAGAACGTGGTGATTGATCCGGTGACCCGGGCGCCGGACTTCGACGACGCCTCGCTCACCGAGAACACACGCTGCGCCTACCCGCTGGACTTCATCGCCAACGCCAGCGCCACCGGCCGGGCCGGGCATCCGAAGAACATCGTGATGCTGACCTGCGACGCCTTCGGGGTGATGCCGCCGATCGCCAAGCTCACCGGCGCCGAGGCGATGTACCACTTCCTCTCGGGCTACACCGCCAAGGTGGCGGGCACCGAGCGCGGCCTGACCGGCCCGGAGGCGACCTTCTCGACCTGCTTCGGCGCCCCGTTCATGCCGCGGCACCCGAGCACCTACGGCAACCTGCTGCGCGACCTGATCGCCAAGCACGACGTCGATTGCTGGCTGGTCAACACCGGCTGGACCGGCGGCGGCGTCGGCACCGGGCGGCGGATGCCGATCCGCGTGACGCGTCGCCTGCTCTCCGCGGCGCTGGACGGTTCGCTGTCGCAGGCCGAGTTCCGGCGGGATCCGTATTTCGGCTTCGCGGTGCCGGTCTCGGTCCCGGGCGTTGAGCCGCACATCCTGACCCCGGTGAAGACCTGGGGCAACAAAAGCGCCTTCGTGGAGACGGCGGCGCGGCTGGTGAAGATGTTCGACGACAACTTCAAGCGGTTCGAGGGCCACGTCGATGCCGACGTGCGCGCCGCCGGGCCGACCGCGCAGGCGATCGCGGCCTGATCAGCACCGAGGGCGGCCCGGGCGGCCGCCCTCACCGCGGCGGATGCGCGATCAGGATCCCCGCCAGCGTCAGCGCCACGAGTCCCAGAACCAGCGACAGCAGCCGCCAGAACAGGAGCGGGTCGCGCTCCAGCAGGGCCGGCCGGCGGACATCCGTGAAAGCCGGGTTCGGATGCCGCAGGTCGTGGACGAATTCCGACAGCGCTCGGTAGCGCTTGAGCGGATCCGGATGCACCGCCTTCCGCAGCGCGCCGTCGACCCAGACGGGGAGGAGCGGCCGCACGGTCAGCGCCGAGGCGTAGCGCAGCCTGCGCTGGGCTGAGGCCGTGCGCGCCCGCGGCACCGCATCGCCATAAGGCAGCCGCCCCGTCAGCATCTGATAGGCGATCACGCCGACCGAGAACACGTCGGAGGCGGCGGTAGACGCGAAACCCAAAAAACATTCCGGCGCCGTGTACTGCACCGTCCCGAGGATCTCGGCGGCATCGATCCGCGGATCACCCTCCACGACGCCGGCCACCTTGGTGGCGCCGAAGTCGATCACCTGCACGCTTCCGTTCGTGTCGATCAGGACGTTGTCGGGGCGCAGGTCCTGATGGACCATCTCCCGGCGATGAAAAGCCTGTACGCCCCGGGCGATCTGCTCGACGAGGCCGCGCACCGTCTCCAGCTCGGGCGTTGCGTGATCGCGCATCCACTGGGTCAGGGTCTGGCCCTCGACGTAGCGCATCACCGTGTAGAGATGGCTGCGGCGCCGCGCCGGCGGCTGGGCCTTCAGCACGTGCGGGTTGTCGATCCGCCGGGCGATCCACTCCTCCAGGGCGAAGCGTTTGCGCTGGGCGGGGTCGTCGCGCAGATCGAGGGACAGCACCTTCAGGGCGACCCGCGCCCCGGTCTCCGCCTCGACCGCCAGATAGACGCGGCTGCGCGGGCCGGAATGGAGGATTCGCAGGAATCGGTAGCCGTCGAACTCGGCCGGCGGGTCGAGGAGCGGCGCGGGATCGAGCCCGTCGACATCCCCGAGAAGGTCGGCAGCCTCGCCCTCCGGCACGGCCTCGACCCGGACGATCTGGATCGTCAGGTTGTCGGGACTGCCGACCGCGTGCGCGGCGTCCACGATGGCCCGGGCTGCGGCATCGAGATCATCCGCGGCCATGATCGCGGCCACGATCTCCCGGGGGCGGACGTGCTCGTGGACGCCGTCCGTCGTGAGGACGAAGATGTCGCCGGCCGCGATGGCGAGGTTCTGGTAGTCGATCTCCGCCCGGCCGGTCACGCCGAGCGCCCGGCCGAGATAGGATTCCGCCGCCGAGACCACCACGCGGTGATCCTCGGTGAGCTGTTCCAGGGAACGGCCCGAGACGCGCCAGATCCGGCCATCGCCGACATGGAACAGGTGAGCACCCCGTCCCTTCAGAATCAGGGCGTCGAAGGTGGTCACATAGCCCCTGTCGGCATCGTTGGGATCGATGCCGCGCCGTGTCTGCGCGTAGAGCCACGAATCGGTCGCTGCGATCACCCGCTGTGCAGCGTTCTTCACCGACCACGTGTCGGGGGTGGCGTAGTAATCGCTGAGGAAGCTCTTGACCGCGGTCTCGCTCGCCGCCGCGCCGGCCGCGCTGCTGCTGATCCCGTCGGCGAGCGCCACCGCGATGCCCTTGAGCCCGAGCGCCGGCGGCGCAGGCACAAGCGAGCCTTGAAAATCCTGGTTCTCGGCCTTCCGGCCAGCCGCGCTGTGCTGGCCGACCGTGACCGCGAGATCGTGCGACGGACCCGCGCTCAAGCAGCCGCCGCCGCGCTGTCGCCCCGGCCGCGGTAGGACAACGCCTCGGCGAGATGCATCCGACGCACCTGCGGCTCGCCGTCGAGATCGGCGAGCGTGCGAGCCACACGCAGCGTGCGGTGGAAGCCCCGGGCCGAGAGCCGCATGGTCTCGGCCGCTTGCCGGATCAGCGCCGTCCCCTCCGCATCGGGGCTCGCGACCTGCTCGATCAGGTTGGCCGGGCACGCGGCGTTGGTGGTCGCCGCGGGCAAGCCGCGCTCGCTGAACCGTGCCGCTTGGCGGGCGCGCGCCGCGGCGACGCGGGTGGCCGCTTCGCCGGAGCCCTCCGTCGGCGGCGGCAGGATCAGGTCGGCCGCGGTAACGGCCGGCACTTCGATGCGCAGATCGATCCGGTCCAGGAGCGGACCGGAGATCCGCGCCTGATACTGCGCCATGCAGCGCTCGTTCGGGCCGCGCCGGCAGGCATAGCCCGGTTCGAGGCCCTGGCCGCAGCGGCACGGGTTCATGGCGGCGACCAGCTGGAACCGGGCCGGGTACGTCACCCGGTGGTTGGCGCGCGCGATCATGACCTCGCCGGTCTCCATGGGCTGACGCAGGCTGTCGAGCACCTGCGGGGTGAATTCGGGCAACTCGTCGAGGAACAGCACCCCGCCATGGGCCAGCGACACCTCGCCGGGGCGCGCCCCGAGGCCGCCGCCGACGAGGGCCGCCATGGAGGCCGAATGATGCGGCTGCCGGAACGGCCGGCGGTTCGAGAGGGCGCCGTCCTTCAGCGCGCCCGCCACCGACTGGATCATCGAGATGTCGAGCAATTCGCGGGGCCCGAGCGGCGGCAGGATTGAGGGGAGGCGGGCGGCCAGCATCGACTTGCCCGAGCCGGGCGGGCCGTTCATCAGCAGGTTGTGGCCCCCGGCCGCCGCGACCTCCAGGGCGCGCTTGGCGCCCTCCTGGCCCTTGATGTCGGCGAGGTCCGGCAGCGGACCGCTCTGACCCGCCATCGCGGGTTCTGGCCGGGCCATGACCTGGCTCCCCTTGAAATGATTGGCGAGCTGGATGAGCGAGCGCGGGGCGAGCACGTCGAGATCGCCGCCCGCCCAGGCCGCCTCCGGTCCGGTGGCGGCCGGACAGATCAGCCCGAGGCCACGCTCGGCCGCCGCGATGGCCGCCGGCAGCACGCCGTTCACCGCCGTGATGCTGCCGTCCAGCGCGAGTTCGCCCAGCACGCAGTAGCCGGCGAGCGCATCCGCCGGGATCGCGCCGATCGCCGCCATCACGCCCAGCGCGATCGGCAGGTCGTAGTGCGAACCCTCCTTCGGAAGGTCGGCCGGGGCGAGGTTCACGGTGATGCGCTTGGCCGGCAGCGCAAGACCCGAGGCGATCAGTGCGCCGCGCACCCGCTCGCGGGACTCGCCCACCGCCTTGTCGGGCAGGCCGACCACGTTGAACACCACCGAGCCGGTGATGATCTGCACCTGCACGTCCACCGCCCGCGCCTCGATGCCCTCGAAGGCCACGGTGGCGACACGGGTGACCATAGGTGGAGAATCCTCGAAGCGCGAAGCCGCGTAGATGTGCGGGAGAATCGCAAGGCGCTCAAGAGGATCGGCGGCGGGACGGAACACCGGCTCCGCATTCCTGTTCACAGCCGGCAACACGCATCGGAACGGAGACCCACATGCGCCTCGCCCCGCCCCTTCTCGCCTTGGCCCTCCTGGCCGGGACCGGCCTCGTCGCCCGGGCCGACGAGAAGCTGCCGCCCGATCAGCAGGCCAAGGTCGAAGCCATGCTCAAGCAGGAGGGCTTCACCAAGTGGGAGGAGATCGAGCTCGACGACGGCATGATCGAGGTCGACGACGCGATCGACGCCAGCGGCAAGAAGTTCGACCTGAAGCTCGATCCCAAGACCCTGACGATCGTGAAGCGCAAGGCCGAGTAGGCCACGCGATGGCGACGCTTGCGTTCGGCGGGCAGCCCGGCCATATAGCCGGCGGGGGGTTGGCGAGGGACGTTTCACTCGCCAACCGGGTCAGGTCCGGAAGGAAGCAGCCCTAACGAGACCGAGCGGGTCTTCGTCCAGCCTCCCACCTCATTCTCGCGCGCGGCAGCCCGATCCCGACCGGCATGGACGCTTCGACCGGCACGCCTGACGACGAGCCGGGCCTGCCCGGGTTTCCAGCGCCCGTCGCCGCGGCGACGCCCTACCGCGTACTGGCGCGCAAATACCGCCCCACCCATTTCGGCGACCTGATCGGCCAGGAGGCGATGGTCCGCACCCTCGCCAACGGGTTCGCGGCCAACCGCATCCCGCAGGCCTGGATGCTTACGGGCGTCCGCGGCGTCGGCAAGACCACGACGGCGCGGATCCTCGCCCGCGGCCTCAACTACGCCCTGGCCGGTCGGCCCGAGACCGGCCCGACCGTGTCGATGCCGGAACTCGGCCTGCACTGCGCGGCGATCATGGAATCCCGGCACATGGACGTGCTGGAGATGGATGCCGCCTCGCATACCGGCATCGACGACGTGCGGGCGATCATTGACGGCATCCGCTACGGACCGGTCTCGGCGCGCTACAAGGTCTACATCGTCGACGAGGTCCACATGCTGTCCGAGAAGGCGTTCAACGCCTTCCTGAAGACGCTGGAGGAGCCGCCGCCCCACGCCAAGTTCGTGTTCGCCACCACGGAAATCCGCAAGGTCCCGGTGACGATCCTGTCCCGCTGCCAGCGTTTCGACCTACGCCGGGTCGAGGCGCCGGTGCTCCACGCCCATCTTGCGAAGGTCTGCGCGGCTGAGCGGGTCGAAGCTGAGGACGAGGCTTTGGGCGCCATCGTGCGCGCCGCCGAGGGATCGGTGCGCGACGCCCTCTCGCTCCTCGACCAGGCGATCGCGCACGGCGCCGGGGCCGTTACCGCGCAGAGCGTGCGCGACATGCTGGGGCTGGCCGACCGCGCCCGGATCCTCGATCTGTTCGAGGCGGTGATGCGCGGCTCCGTACCGGCGGCTTTCTCCGAGTTGCGGGCGCAGTACGATTCGGGCGCCGACCCGTCGGTGGTGCTCTCGGACCTCGCGGCCTTCACGCATTTGGTGACGCGCCTGAAGGTGGTGCCCGAGACCGCCCAGGACCCGACGCTCAGCGAGACCGAGCGCGTCCGCGGCGGACAGTTTGCCGAAAAACTGTCGATCCGCGCCCTGTCGCGGGCGTGGCAGATCCTGCTCAAGGCGATCCCTGAGGTGCAGGCCGCGCCGCGTCCGCTGGCGGCGGCCGAGATGGCGATCGTGCGCCTCGCCTACGCGGCCGACCTCCCGACCCCGGACGAGGCGCTGCGCCAGTTGAAGGCCGAGGCCGCCACGGCTCCCGTCGACGAGCCTGCCCCGACAGGGCGTCCCGCGCTGCCGCCGATCCCGGATCTGCGCGGCGGGGGCTCGGCGGCGCTCGCTGCGGCGCCCCGGACGCTCCCCGCAGAGTCCGTCCCGACCGCCGCCCCGGTGGCGATGGCCGTACCGGCCGCACAACCCGCCCCCGTCGCGCCGCCGACGCTGCGGCTCGGACGGTTCGAGGATCTCATTGCCCTGGCGGATGCCAACCGGGACATTCTGCTGCGGACGGCCCTTGAACGGGACGTCCATCTCGTGCGCTTCGAAGAGGGACGGATCGAGTTCCGTCTCGCCCAGGGCGGTCGGCCGAGCCTCGCCACGGACCTTGCGGCGGCGATCGAGCGCTGGACCGGCCGGCGCTGGTCCGTCGCTCTTTCCAAGGAGGAGGGGGCGCCGACCCGTGATGCAGCGGCCCGGGCGGTGGTCGAGACCCGCCGGGAGAACGCCGCCGCGGATCCGTTCGTGCGCGAGGTGCTCACCCGCTTTCCCGGGGCCGAAATCGTCGACGTGCGCGAGACGGCCTCCGAGGCGCTTCCCACCGCCGAGCAGGAGATTCTCGGAGAGGGCGACGCGGCCCGGGTGGACGAGGTCGAGGACGACGATCGCTGAGGCTTCGGCCCGGCCATGGATGGCGGGCTGGCCCGTACCCAGATCAGACGACGACAGTACAGGGAGGAGTTCCGATGCGTGATCTGATGGGCATCATGAAGCAGGCCCAGGCCATGCAGGAGAAGATGGCCAACCTGCAGTCCGAAATGGATCAGATCGAGGTCACCGGCGCGTCCGGTGGCGGCTCGGTTCATGTCACCATGACGGCCAAGGGTCAGATGAAGGGGATCACGATTGATCCCGCGCTGATGGTCGCGGACGAGCGTGAGATCCTGGAGGATCTGATCGTGGCCGCCTGCAATGATGCCCGCGGCAAGGCGGAGGCGACGATGCAGGAGCATATGGCCGAGTTGACCAAGGGGCTGCCCCTGCCGCCCGGGATGAAACTGCCGTTCTAAGCGGCCTTCAGCCGTCGAGCTCGGGATAGCGCCGGAAGATCCCGTCCTCATTGAACGGGATCCGCCGCTCGCTCGACAGATAGGCGGCGATCCGGGGGCGCTGCGCGACGGCGGCATGCAGCCGTTCCACCTGCGGCGCAGACTGTAGCGCCACCGCGGTGGCCTTCGGGAAGGCGTAGTGCAGCCCATCGACGAGCTGGAACAGCGACAGGTCCGCGTAGGTCAGATCCGCGCCGACCAGTCCTGTGCCGCCGTTGGCCGCGAGCACGCGTTCAAAATAGCCGAGGAATTTCGGCAGCCGGGTCTTCCGGAATCCGGCCGCCCGGCGCAGCGCCTCTGGCCTCTGGTCCGTGTAGTAGAGGTCGACGCCGAGCGGGTGGTGCGTGTCGTGCACCTCGTCCACGGCATCCGCGATGGTGAGCTGGAGCTGATGCGTCCAGATCCGGTCGCGCTCGGTGGTGCCCGCGAGTCCGAGGCGCGGGCCGAGATGAAGCAGGATTGCGGCGCTCTGCCCGATGACGAGATCGCCGTCGCGCAGGAAGGGAGGCGCGAAGGGCGGGCGCGGATTTTTGGGATCCGACAGGCGGTCGAGCATCGGATCGATGCCGCCCGCATCATCGTCCTGACGGACGACATCGATATAATCGACGCCCGCTTCTTCGAGAGCGAGACGGACGAACTCGCCGCGCCCCTGGATCATCGGCCAGTAGTGAAGCTCGTAGCTCATCGCCGGACGGCTCCCCGCCTACGGCGCTGGCTCAGTTGCCCGCCGCGCTGTCCTCGCTGGTCTTCTCGGGCGGCGGCTCGGCGCTGGCGACGGTCTTGCGGGCCAGCACCGGCTGAAGCCGCTCGGCGAGCTGCTGGTCAAGGTGCTTGGCATAGGCGGTCTTGAAGTAGCGCTCGCCGGTCTTCGCCCCGTAGATCTGATCGTGCGCCTGAATCATCGCGGCGACCTCCGGACGGCAGAGGAAGCCCGTGATGCCCACCGCCTCGTACCAGCGACCGGCGCGTGCCTCGGCGGTGGCCTTGGGGTTCGACAGGACCGTGTCGGCGAAGCACGCGGTGGCCGCCTGCCGGAGCGGAGCCAACACTTTCTCGGCCTCGGCCTGATTCACCGTCTGCACGGGAGGGTGCCGGTGGGAGCGCGCCTGTGCCGTCGACACGAGCGCAAGGACGGAGAAAAACGCGAGGATCGAAGTTTTCATGCGGCGGCCTCGTCGGGGATCCGAACCGTGTTCAGCATTCCCTCATGATTGCGTCGGGAACGCGGCTGACACGGCATCGTCCGGGCCTGCTTTCGGGCAACAGCGCGGTTGTTCCATGACGCAAGGTCGCAGCCTCAGCTGCGCCGTTCGGCATTGCAATGCCCGCTTCATGCGAGCGCCCCCGAGGTGACCCAGGTGCCGGCGCCGAATCCAGTCCGTCGCAGGCGCCCGCGCACGTCCGCCGTCGCGGTACCGTTGGAGATCGAGCCGCGGACAGTCCCGTCTCCGGCGACGCTGCCCTGTACCGTCAAAGCCGTGCCGAGAAAGCGTGCGACGCCGTGCTCGATCCGGATGGGATAGCGGTAGGCCCGGTCGCAGAGTCCCGCTTCGGTGACGATCCCGACGCTGCACGTGCCGTCATAGCGGCCTGGGATCGGCACGCTGCGGGGAAGGGCCATGGCTTGACCGGTTCCCGCAAGGATCGGGAGCGTGGCGATCAGGCGCGTCATACGGCGTCGGTTCGGCTTGAGGGGAGCTGTGTCAGACGGTCCGCTGCGGCGATGGAGGGCGCAGGGCGGCGCGCAGGGCGCCGTTGAGCAGGGTGAGGAGATCGCAGCCGACATGCAGGAAGGCCTGCACCCCCGCCTGCTTCAGCGGCTCGGTGAGATCCGCGGGTTTCCCGGCGAGGTAGATTACTCCGGCGCCGGCTCGCGCGAGCGCTTCCGCAGTCTGGACGGCGCGCTCCGTGTAGATCGCGTCGGTGGAACAGATGCAGGCGAGGCTGGCGCCCGATTCCCGGAACGCCGCCGCAGCGGCGTCGGCGTCGGCGAAACCGTCGTTCGACAGGGCCTCGATGCCACCAGCCGCGAAGGCATTGGCCGCGAAGGTCGCCCGGGCGTTGAACGCCGCCACCGAACCCAGATTGGCCAGGAACAGGGTCGGCCGGCGGCCGGTCTTGGCGTGATAGGCATCGGAGGCGTCGCGTAGGGCTTCGTAGGGCTCGGCGAGACGCTGGGACGGCAGGGCATCGCAGGCGACCGCCGAGCCGGGACCGAAATTGGCACTCCGGGGCGCGGGGACCCGCGGCACGTCGAGCACCGTGACCGGCTTCTCAGCAAGGTTCGGGAACTCGCTGGCGCCGGTGAGGGCTTCGCGGCGGTTCGCCACGGCCTTCGTGCGGGCCTCGCGGACCGCCTCGATCCTGCGTTGCAGCTTGCCGATGCTCAAAGAAGCGACGATGCCGCCCTCGGCCTCGATCGCCTGGAAGGCCGCCCAGGCGGCCTCGGCGATCTCCGCCGTCAGGGCCTCGAACCCTCCGGCACCCGCGGCGGGGTCGCTGACGCGGGCGAGGTGCGATTCCTCGATCAGCACGATCTGGCTGTTGCGGGCCACGCGCCGGGCGAAGGCGTCGGGCAGGCCGAGCGCCTGCGTGTAGGGTAGGACCGCGACGCCATCGGCGCCGCCCATCCCGGCGGAGGCCGCCGCCATGCCGGTGCGCAAAATGTTCACGAACGGGTCGCGCTGGGTCATCATCCGCCACGCGGTCTCGGCGTGGAGCCGCACGGGCTTCGGCTCCAGCCCGCAGGCCTGCTCGACCCGCGCCCAGAGGCGGCGCATCGCACGAAACTTCGCGACGGTGACGAATTCGTCGGCGTCGGCTGCGAGCAGCACAGCGATGCGGGAGCGGGCGGTGTCGAGGTCGTGGCCGGCAGCCTCCAGGGCGCGGAGATAGGTCAGCGCTGTGGCGAGCACGGCACCGAGTTCAGCCGCCTCACCGGCGCCGGCCTCGTGATACGGGCGGCCATCGGCCAGGAAGACCCGGCCGGTGAAACCCGCGGTTTCCAGGTCCGCCGCCGTCTCGGCCAGCCGCGGGGCGATCTCGCTCCACACGGCGCCCAGGCTCCCGGTCGCCGCCAACACGCCGACGGGATCGATGCCGAGGTCGAGATCGTAGCTTGATAGATCCTCGCCCCGCCGCTCCGCCAGAGCTTTGACGAGACGAGCCGCCTCAAGCCCCCGGCCGCCGGCATCGAGGCGCAGGTTGATCAGGGGCAGCATCACGCCCTTCAGCGCAGCGTCGAGATCCTCGACGCTCGCCACATTCAGACCGTAGCCCCGAGCGCCGGGTGCGCCGGCGAAGGCCAGAACAAGGGCGTCGGCACCGCCATCAAGGTCGCTGAGAGCCTGAGCATTGGCGGCGGCGAGATCCGGATGATCCACTCGCTGGGCGATCCGCCACGGACCCGGCTCACGCACCGGTTGGGCAGCTGGCTCGGCCGGTCCGTAGAGCGGCTCGATCCGCAGGCCATCCGCCGTCCGGGAGACCAGCCGTTTCTCGAAATCGGCACCCTTCAGGACGCCCTCGACGAGGCCGAGCCAGCGCCCCCGGCTCGCGGGCTCGAAGAGGTCGGCGAGCGGTTTGTCTTCCATCGGAGCGTCCCAGAACGCGGCGTCTTGTGCACCGCTTTCATGAGATTGCCTCGCATGCCGCCTCGCCGGTGGCAATCGTCCGATGGTTGAGGAAAGATCAAGCCGCCGGTGAGCGCTTTTTGATGCGCCAAGATCGGTTTTCGCAGGAAGGCCCGGGCCAGCCCAAGGGGATGCCCTGCCTCACCCGAAGATAATCAGGCCGGCAAAACCCAGCGCGCCGACGATGATGCGCCACCACGCGAACAGCCAGAAGCCGTGCCGGGAGACGTAGTCCAGCAGCACCCGCACCACGACCAGCGCCGAGATGAACGACACGATGAAGCCGATCACAATCAGGCCGACATCGTTGCTCGACAGGTATTTGTAGTTGTCGAGCAGGTCCTTGGCGAAGGCCCCCGCCATGGTGGGCATGGCGAGATAGAACGAGAACTCGGTGGCGGAGCGCTTGTCGGCGCCCATCAGCATCGCGCCCACGATGGTGGCGCCGGAGCGGGAGACGCCGGGGATCATGGCAAGGCACTGGAAGATGCCGATCTTCAGGTCCATCGGCAGCGAGAAATCGTAGACGTCGGTCTTGCGGACCTTCAGGTCGGTGTCGTCGATGACGAGCAGCACGAGGCCGCCCGCCACCAGGGTCGCGCAGACGATCCAGGGGTTGAACAGATACGCCTTGATCACCTTCGAGAAGAGGCCGCCGATGATCGCCGCCGGCAGGAACGCCACCAGGATGCCCAGCACGAAGCGGCGGGCCTTGGGATCGTTCGGCAGCGCGGTGGCGATGCCGAGCAGGCGGCGGAAATAGACCAGCAGGATCGCCAGGATCGCGCCGAGCTGGATCAGCACCTCGAAGGTGTTGTTGGGCGAGTGGAACCCGATGAAGTGGCCGACGAGGAGCTGGTGCCCGGTAGAGGAGACCGGGATGAACTCGGTTGCGCCCTCAACCAGCGCGAGCAGGACTGCCTTGCCGATGCTGACCGGATCCATCGTCACGTCCTGTGCCGCAGGCGCGCGCCGGCCCGTGCCGGGCAGGTCGCGCCATCTGAAGAATTGGCCGGAGGGTTCACCCATCAGGATTGACGGGCGGTTACCGATACCGGCTGCGCGTGTTAAGGGCTCGGCAACGGTCGGGCAATAACGCTCGGTCCGAAGTCCTGCGCGCTGAAGACCTGCGCTTCAGGATCCTCGACGAGCGCGGGACCAGCCGCGCTGCCCGACCGAACGTCCCGCACGGCCTCGATGGCGACCCTCTATCATTTCCCCTTCTGCGCGAATTCCCGGTTCATCCGTCTCGTGCTTGCCGAGATGGGCATGGAACCGACGCTGTTCGAGGAACGGCCCTGGGAGCGCCGGGACGATTTCCTGCTGATCAATCCGGCAGGCGTCACCCCGGTGCTGCTGGAGCAGAACGGCCTCGTGGTGCCCGGCGCCGGCGTCATCGCCGAATACCTCGACGAGACCCGGGGGCTCGGCCTCTCCGGCCGCCGCCTGCTGCCGGATGATACGGTGGACCGGGTCGAGGTGCGGCGCCTGCTCGACTGGTTCCTGGTGAAGTTCGAATCGGAGGTGACGGGCTACCTCGTCAACGAGAAGATCTCGAAGCGCTTCATGTCCAGCAACGCGGGCGGCGGCCCGCCCGACATGAACGCGATCCGGGCTGCGCGCACGAACGTTCGCTACCATCTCAAGTATATCGGCTACCTGATCGCCCGGCGGCGCTGGATTGCGGGCGACAACCTGACCTATGCCGATCTCGCGGCTGCCGCCCATCTCTCCTGTGTCGACTATCTCGGGGATGTGCCCTGGGATGAGGACGAGATGGCACGGAACTGGTACGCCCGGGTGAAGTCGCGGCCCTCGTTCCGGGGGTTGCTCGCCGACCGGGTCGCCGGCATGCCGCCGGCCGCCCATTACGCGGATCTGGATTTCTGAACGCCCGACGGACCTATATCGGCGCCGACCTGCGCCGCCTCGTCGAGACCCGGGCCCGGGCGCTCGGCTTCTGCGGCCTGCGTGTGACGCGGCCCGACCGTCTGCCCAATTTGCCCGAACGGCTCTCGACGTGGCTCGCCGAGGGCGCCCACGGCACCATGGATTGGATGGTCGAGCGGGCCGATCAACGCGCCCGCCCCACCGGTCTGTGGCCCGGTCTGCGCAGCATCCTGGTTCTCGCCATGAGCTACCGGCCGGAGCACGATCCGCTGGCGCTCGTGGCGCAATCCGAGCGCGGTGTGGTGGCAGCCTACGCGCAGCGGCGAGATTATCACGAGGTTTTGAAGGGCAAACTGAAAGAGCTCGGCGGCTACCTGTCGGCGAAGGGCGACGTGCGCGTGAAGGTCTTCTGCGACACCGCGCCGGTGATGGAGAAGACGCTGGCCGAAGCGGCGGGGCTCGGCTGGCAGGGCAAACACACGGTGCTGATCTCCCGGGAGCACGGCAACTGGCTCCTGCTCGGGGCGATCTATACCAGCGCCGAATTCGAGCCGGACGCGCCCGGACGCGACCATTGCGGCTCCTGCCGCGCTTGCCTCGATATCTGCCCGACCGATGCTTTCCCGGCGCCTTACCGGCTCGATGCGCGGCGCTGCATCTCGTACCTGACCATCGAACATGCCGGCCCGATCCCGGCTGCGTTCCGGCCGGCCATCGGCAACCGGGTGTTCGGCTGCGACGACTGCTTGGCGGTCTGTCCCTGGAACAAATTCGCCCGCACTGCCGCCGAGACCCGCCTCGCGGCGCGGGCCGATCTGGCGGCCCCGCCGCTCGCCGATCTCGCCACCCTCGACGATGCGGCCTTCCGGAGCCTGTTCGCCGGTACGCCGGTGAAGCGCACCGGCCGCGATCGATTCCTGCGCAACGTGATGATCGCGGTCGGGAATTCCGGTGCGCCCGACCTCGCCGACGCGGCAGTCGCGCGGCTGGCCGATCCCTCGCCGCTGGTGCGCGGAATGGCGGTCTGGGCGTGTGGGCAACTGCTTGAAGCGGAGGCCATTCAGGTTCTGCATCATCGGCACGGACCGGGCGAGACCGATCCGCATGTCCGCGACGAGTGGCGGAACGCCGTCGGCTTGACGGAAGCCTGTGCCGGCGAGACATCCGCGGCATGAATCTCTTCGTCTTCGGCCTGGGCTTCACCGGTCGCCGCTTCGCCGAGCGGGCGCGCGATCGGTTCGGCACCGTGTTCGCCACCGTCACCGAATCTGCCTCCGCCGGGCGCCTCGCGGCGGAGGCGGGTTTCGCCATGCGCGCCTTCGGCCCTGGCGCCGACGATCCGCGCATCGCCACCGATCTCTCGGAAACCGACGCGCTCCTCGTCTCGGTACCCCCAGGGGAGAACGGCGACCCCGTGCTCGCCCGCTACGCGGATGTGATCGCCGCGAGCCGGATCGGCTGGGTCGGCTACCTCTCGACCATCGGGGTCTACGGCGATCAGCAGGGCGCCTGGATCGACGAGACCACGCCCGCCAGCCCTCGCAGCGGCCGCTCCAGGATCCGGCTCGACGCAGAGGATGCGTGGCTGGCGCTCGGTGCCGCGACCGGTAAGGCGGTCCAGATCTTCCGGCTGTCGGGCATCTACGGGCCGGGGCGTAACCTGATCGTGAAGCTGCGCGAGGGGCGCTCCCAGCGGATCGTGAAGGCCGGACAGGTCTTCAACCGCATCCACGTCGACGATATCGCCACGACCCTGCTGGCCTCGATCGAGCGGCCGCGTGCGGGGGCGATCTACAACGTCACCGACGACGAGCCGACCGCGCCCCAGACGGTCATCGAGCACGCCGCCGCCCTGACCGGGCTGGCGCTGCCGCCCGAGATCGATTTCGAGACCGCCGACCTGTCGCCGATGGCGCGAAGCTTCTACGGCGAGAACAAGCGCGTGCGGAACCGGTTGATCCGCGAGGAACTCGGCGTCGCGCTGGCCTATCCAACTTACCGCGAGGGTCTGGCGGCGCTGAAGGAGCAGCCCTGATCAGGCCTCGAGGTGACGGGGCCGGATGAGGCGGCGGAGCAATCCGCCGCGCGGGCCGACCAGCATCGAGGCCAGGTAGAGCGCCCCGGCGGCCAGCACGATGGCCGGGCCGCTCGGGAGGTCGAGCTGGTACGACAGGCTGAGCCCGGACACGCTCGCCAGGGCGGCGATCAGAATTGAGACGGGGATGAGGACGCCGAGATCGCGGGTCCAGAACCGGGCCGCCACCGCCGGCAGCAGCATCAGCCCGACCGCCAGCAGGGTCCCCAGGGCCTGGAACCCGCCGACGAGGTTGATCACCACCAGGGCCAGGAAGGCGAAATGGACCGGACCGCCACTGCGGCTCACCGTGCGCAGGAACAGCGGATCGACGCATTCCATCACCAGCGGCCGGTAAAGCACGGCGAGTGCCACCAGAGTCAGCGTGCTGATGCCGCCCAGTAGCCAAAGGGCAGCATCGTCCAGCGCCAGGACCGATCCGAACAGGAAGTGCATCAGGTCGATCTGCGAGCCGCGCAGGGAGACCAGCAGCACCCCGGCCGCCAGGGAGATCAGGTAGAAGGCCGCGAGGTTGGCGTCCTCCCGCACCGTCGTCGCGCGGGTGACGGCGCCCGCAAGTAGCGCCACCGCGAGGCCCGCGACCAAGCCGCCGAGGGTCATCGCCGGCAGCGACAGGCCGGCGACCAGGAAGCCCGCCGCGGCGCCGGGCAGGATGGCGTGGCTCATCGCGTCGCTCATCAGGCTCATCCGGCGCAGCGTCAGGAATACACCGACCGGCGGCGCCGAGACCGACAGGGCGAGGCAGCCCGCCAGCGCCCGGCGCATGAAGCCGAACTCCACGAATGGCGCGACCAGGGACCCGAACGGATCGATCACGCGGCATCCTCGTGATGGTGATGGCCGTGCGCGCCGTGGTCGTGGTTCCCGCTGATCCGCGGACCAGCGCAGACCGGCGCACCCTCGTCCCAGGCCTCCGAGAGGTTTCTGGCGCGCGCGAGATTCTCCGCCGTGAGCACCCGGGCCGTCGGGCCCCAGGCAATGGGCTCGCGGGCGAGCAGCAGCGTCATCGGGAAATGGGCGCGCACCTGCGCCAGATCGTGCAGCGCCGCGACCACCGTGCGGCCCTCCGCGTGCCAGCCCCGGATCAGCGCCAGCAGATCGTCGACGGTGCGTGCGTCGATACCGGTGAACGGCTCGTCCAAGAGGATGACGGGGCAATCCTGAAGGATCAGCCGGGCGAACAGAGCGCGGCGGAACTGCCCACCCGAGAGGGTACCGATCGGGCGCGCCTCGAACCCGTCGAGGCCGACCGCGGCGAGGGCCGCCTCGATGGCGCGCCGCTGCCGGCTCAGGCTTCGCCACGCGCCGGCGCGCCGCCACAGGCCCATCCCGGCGAGATCCATCACGCTCAGGGGGAAGCTGCGGTCGATCTCGTCGGCCTGCGGCATGTAGGCGATGGCCCCGCTCCGCTCGACGCGCCCGTCGAGGCAGGGAATCTCTCCAACCATCCCCTTGAGCAGGGTCGACTTCCCGGCTCCGTTCGGTCCGACCAAGGCGAGCAGATCGCCGGCGTGCACGGTCCCGTCCAGATGGTGGATCGCCGGATGCCGATCGTAGCCCAGCGTCAGGCTGACCAACCGGATCGGATCCGGAACCGGTATGGTGGTGGCACTCATGTCGCGAGCGCCCAGGCGATCGTCAGCCAGACCAGGGCGGAGAGGCTCCCGGCGAGGGCCAGGCGCGGGCCGATCCCGCTCTGGAACAGGGATCGCCGGGCCGCGCGTCTGGGGCTGGAGATGATGGGCAAGGCGTCCTCGTCGCGCTCGGGCCGGCGCGGGGCAGGTGCGCGGCAGTGCGGAGACTGGTGCGGTCCGGGCCAGCGGTGATACACTGTAACAAACCCGCGGGACAACCTGCGGATCTGTCATGGGAGCCATCATGCACCGCCACGAGGGGCACGACGCGTGTCGGACCGCCGCCCCCGACATGGTCGCACGGGCGGAGGCCATCTGCCGGGAGCGCGGCCTTCAGTTCACCCCGCTGCGCCGGGAGGTTCTGGAGGCGGTGGCCGGGTCCGGTAAGGCGCAGGGCGCCTACGACATCGCTGAGCGCCTCAGCGCGCCGGGCAAGCGCGTCGCGCCGGTCTCAGTCTATCGCGCCCTGGACTTCCTGATGGAGCAGGGGCTGGTCCACCGGATCGCGAGCCGCAACGCCTTCATCCCGTGCGGGCACGATCACGCGCCCGGGGAAGGCGTGATCTTCCTGATCTGCCGCACCTGCGGCGGCGTCGATGAGGCGTCCTCGGCCGACGTGGAGGGCGGGTTGGAGCGCACGCTGGAGCGGGCGGGCTTCACCCCGACCCACAGTATCCTCGAGGTCGAGGGCGATTGCGGCGCGTGCCGGGAACGGGACCACGCGCCGTGACCGCGTGTCCGGGAGCTCAGAACGCGTTCCGGTAGGCGCGGCGCGAGATCAGCGTCTGGATCATGATCTGGAGGTCGAACCAGACCGACCAATTGTCGATGTAGTGCAGGTCGCAGGCGACGCGTCGCTCCATGTCGAGATCGGTCAGCGTCTCGCCGCGGAAGCCGTTGACCTGCGCCCAGCCGGTGATCCCCGGTCGCACGTTGTGGCGGCGGGCATAGAGGGCGATGCGACGCTCGAAGCTTCGGTCATGCGCCAGGGCATGGGGGCGGGGGCCGACCAGCGACATCTCCCCCCGTAGGACGTTCAGGAGCTGCGGCAGCTCGTCGAGATTGGTCCGCCGGAGGATCGCGCCCACCCGGGTGATCCGGTTGTCGTTGCGGGTCGCCTGCCGGAAAACGGCATTGGCCTCCGTCCGCATCGAGCGGAACTTGAACACGCCGAAAGGCTGCTGGTTGAAGCCGTAGCGCTTCTGGCGGAAGAATACCGGGCCCCGGCTGTCGAGCTTGATCGCCAGCGCGATGAGCGCAAGCAGCGGCGACAGCGAGACCAGCGCGATCGTTGCAACCGTGAGGTCGAGCGCCCGCTTCAGCACGACCTCGCCCAGGTTCAGCGGCCGACGGCCGATATTGATACCGGACACGCCGCCGACCCGGGCGACCTGCAGGTCGGGGAACCGGTCGAGCATCGCGCCGGGCCGCAGATGCAGCGCCGAGGGGACCCGGAGGAACGCATCGATGCAGCGCTCGACCTCGGCATTGTCGGTCCACGGCACGAGGACGAACACGTCGTCCGGGCGCAGGAAGCGTACCACTGAGACCGCGAGATCGAGATCCTCTTGCAACTGATCGTGCCGGGCGGCGGTATCCGCGCCCGGATCGACGCGGCGCAGGTAGCTCGTGCCGACGATCCGCAGGCCGAGCCGGTCGATCGCGTTGCTGGCGTAGAAACGCGTGATATCCTCCTCGTAGCCCACGAGATGGACGCGGCTGACCGAGGCCGAACCGGCCGTCAGGCGTCGCCGCACGAGGCGGACCATCGCGCCACGGGTCAGGATGAGGGCGGGCAGCCCGGCGAGGAAAGACCCGAGGGAGACGAGGCGCGAGTAATCGACGGTGGTCTTGGTCATGAAGCCGACCACCAGCACGGCGGCCCAGGCCACCAGCCAGAGCGAGGCCGTGCGTTGGATGTTCGATTTCCGCGCGATCACGTTGTCGAGGCTGTATTCCGCGCGCAACGCGTTCGTGGCCACGATGACGAGGCCGAGGAGTGAGGCGAGCCGAAGACCGCGCAGGATGCCGGTGCCGATGAGGCCGTCCTGGTAGACGATCTCGTAGGCGCATTCCATGAACAGCATGACCGCGAGGATCGCCGCGAGATCCGTGGCGGCCAGAGCCGACGATAGGGCGATCCGCGCCGCAGCGCGCCCACGATGGGGCAGCAGCGCCGACCACACGTTGCGACGGCGATCCGCCGAAGCCGGCAGAAGTTGGAACGTCTCCGGGATCCGTTCGTGAAACATCTGGCGCGCCACGTCCCGTCTTGATCGGACTTTGTACCAGTCTGAAACACGGCGTGTTTCAGTGCCGGCCTGTACCGGTAACGGAGCAAGCGGCGGGCCCGGAGAATCACGAACCCAATTCTTCTGGGCCGTCCCGGTCTAGTACGTGTGGACTAAACCGGCAATGAACGATTGGTTAAAATCCGCTGTTTGCCGCAGATGTGACGGGCATTGATTGGGTACGTACTTCACACACCTCGCGCCCTTCAATTCTGGCGCGTTAGGCTGAAGGAAAAGCTCAACCAAAAGGGATAAAGGCTGGTCCTGGCTCGGGCGTCTGGAGCGAGACGCCGCGCGTTGAGATCAGCTAGGCCGGCACGACGACCGAAGATGAGTCCCGGGCGCCGTGCTGGTGGTATGCCCGCCCGACTCCGCATCCGCCACGGCGGCGGGCGCCCTGGCGGATGCGCGGTCGGATCGATCAGACCACCTGGGTCTGTTCCTGGGCGGACTCGGCTCCGCCGACGGTCTGGATGGCCTCGAAACCTTCGAACTGCGGATGGCCCAGATAGAGCGGCTTGGTCGTGGGCACGCGGCCATGCGCCTTCCGGAACTGCTCGGAGCGGGTCCAGGCCTCGAAATCGGCGCGTGATCGCCAAATCGTGTGCGAGGCATAGAGGACGTGGTCATCGTGCTCGGGCCCTCGCAGGAGATGGAATTCCACGAAGCCCTCCATCTCACCGAGATGGCTGTCGCGCCCGAGCCAGACGGCCTCGAAATCTGCCGTCGCGTCCTTAACGACCTTGAAGCGATTCATCGCGATGAACATGTCATTCTCCTCTGCGGACAGGATCTCCTAGCGGTTTCTCCGCCCCCATGCGCGCCCGCGCGGCGACGGGGCGCACCTCGTGAAAGCGCTGAGTTAGGGTCGACATTTCAGCAACATTGTTGCAAAGTTGTGTGTGCTTAAACTACAAGATGTAATATTCGACTTGCAGAGCTTGATAACTTGGTGTCCTACTGTGTCGCGGCCGGTATGTTCCGCAGATCGGCGCTATGCCCTCGGCGAACTCAAAGCCGCACGATCCTATGTCATGACTTCGGAAGGTGGGACGGACGGTGAAGCGGCGCGACGGTGAGGGGGAGACGGCGCGTCCGCAATCGGATGCACTCACCTCCGGCGAGAGGGAGACGTCGGGTCAGGCGATGCCGAAGCAGACGACGGATGTCGATCGCTTGGTCGGTATCCGGATCACCGCGCTGCGGAAGGCCCGAGGCATGAGCCAGACCGCGCTGGGCAATGCGGTGGGCGTCACCTTCCAGCAGGTGCAGAAATACGAGAAGGGTCAGAACCGGGTCGGCGCCGGGCGGCTTCGCGAAATCGCGCGCCTTCTCGATGTCCCGGTCTCGGCCTTCTTTGAGGAGAGCGAGCCGCGCGCCAATACTCAGGAAGACGTGTTCGGCTTCCTCAGTGGTCAAGGGGCGATCGAGTTGCTGCGCGCCTACGCACAGATCGAAGATGAGCAGATGCGCCGCGACGTGCTCGCGCTGGTCCGCAGCGCCGCCCGCCTCGCCCAGTCCCGCACGACCGCGCCGCCGAGCGATCTCGCGTAGGACCGGCGCTCTCCGGCCCCCACGCGACTGTTGAACGCCTCTTCGCCGCCGGTGGAGCGCGCGAGGCCGAAGGTTCGACTCTCCCTAGCGCCCGCCCTTCGGGTCGAGTCCGCCTTCGGTGGCCTCGGACAGCTCAGGCCGGATCCTGGGCGATCAGGTGGAAGAAGCTGCCCGATACGGTGCCGACCCGGTGCCCGGCGAAGCCGAGATCGGATCCCTCCGCATCCGTGACATGGGCAAGGGCGTCCGGTTCCGGGGCTGACGGCGAGAGTTCGCTGGCATAGTGGAACTCGTGGCCGATGAGGCGCGTCCCGCGCCGGCCGAGCAGCCCGTCGCCGCTCAGGCGCGCCACCCGGTAGCCGAGATGAAGCTTGCGGCGGTGGTATGAGGTCGCCACCGGGAGGAGATCCGCCATGGGGTGCGTGACACCCTCCGCGTCCTCCAGGGAACGTCCGAGGACCATGTAGCCGCCGCACTCGCCGTGGATCGGTCGGGTCCGCGCGAAAACGCGCAGGCCCTCGAGGAAGGTGGCAGCGCCGGCAAGCCGGCCGGCATACAACTCAGGGTAGCCGCCCGGCAACCAGCAGACGTCGCAATCTGACGACGGCGGCTCATCCTCGAGCGGCGAGAACGGGATCAATTCGGCACCGGCCATGCGCCAACCGGTTTCCAGATGCGGATAGAGGAAACTGAACGCGGCATCCCGGGCCACCGCGATACGCTGGCCGGGCGGCGGGGGTAGGGCGCCCCTCACATCCGGCACGGCGCCGGCGGCCGCGGCCACAACCGCGTCGAGATCGATCCCGGCCGCCGCGAGGTCGGCGAGCCGGTCGAGCCGCGCCTCCAGATCGGCGGTCTCCCCAGCCTGAACGAGGCCGAGGTGACGCTCCGGCAGGACGAGTTGCGCGTCCCGCATCAGCGCGCCGAGCACCGGGAGCCCGGCACGCGCCATCCCGGCTTCCACGAGGCGGCGATGCCGCGCACTCGCCACCTTGTTCAGGATGACCCCCGCGATCGTTACCCGCGGATCGTAGAGCCGGCAGCCCAGGGCCACGGCGGCAGCCGATTGCGCCGCCCCGGAGACGTCCACCACCAGCACCACGGGCCAGCCGTAGCGGGCGGCGATGTCGGCATTGGCCCCCGTCCGGCTCTCGGCGGCCCGGACTCCGTCGAACAGGCCCATGGAGCCCTCGGCGATCACGAGGTCGGCATCGGCCGTGGTTGCGCGAGCCAGCGTGTCGAGCAGGGGCGGCACCATGGCGAAACTGTCGAGGTTGAAGCTCGGCCGGCCGGTCGCCGCCTGATGGAAGGCCGGATCGATATAGTCCGGGCCGCATTTGGCGGCGCGCACCCGCAGGCCCCGCCGCGTGAGCGCCCGCATCAGCGCAAGGGCCACGGTCGTCTTGCCGGAACTCGAACGCGGCGCCGCGATGAGGAGGCCGGGGGCGCTCACGTCCGCCCTCCGACCGTACCGCCTGGCCGGTAACGCCGGTCGTATGCGGCCGCGTAAAGCGCGCTCTCGCGGAATCCCTCAGCGCCGAGCGCCGGGCCTACCAGGATCAGCGCCGTGCGTTCGAGACCGGCTTCCGCCACACGGGCCGGCAGGCTGGCGAGATCGGCGGTCAGGACCCGCTCGTCGGGCCAGGAGGCGCGGAACACCGCCGCGGCCGGACAGGATGGCCCGTAGAAGGGGATCAGTTCGGCGGCGACCCGCTCGACCACGTGAATCGAGAGATGGATCGCCAGCGTGGCGCCGGTCGCCGCGAAGGCCGCCAGGGTCTCGCGCTCCGGCATGGCGCTCGCCCGGCCGGAGGTGCGGGTGAGGATCACTGATTGCGCCACACCCGGCACGGTGAGTTCCTTCCGCAGCAGCGCCGCCGCGGCCGCAAAGGCGGGGACGCCGGGCGTCACCGTGTAGGGGATGCCCAGTCCGTCGAGCCGGCGCATCTGCTCCGCCAGCGCGCTCCAGATCGACAGATCGCCCGAATGCAGCCGCGCCACGTCGTGGCCGGCTTCGTGCGCCGCCGCGATCTCGGCCATGATGGCGTCAAGGTCGAGGGGGGCGGTGTCGATGATCCGGGCGCCCGGCGGACACCAGCCGAGGATCTCCGGCGCCACGAGGGATCCGGCGTACAGGCAGACCGGGCAGGCGGCGACGCGGTCGCGGCCCCGGACCGTGATGAGGTCGGCCGCGCCGGGCCCTGCGCCGATGAAGTGGACGGTCATGCTGCCGGTATCGTGCTCTGGCCGACGGCGAGCGCGCAGGTTGCACCGGCGCTCGCGATCCGGGGAAGGGTGAGCCGGCTGCCCGGACCGGCCGCTGCGAGAGCCGCGGCCTCCGCCAGGGAACCGACGCCGCGCAGGTGCTCGATCCGCGCCGAGCGGGTGACGAGTTCGGCATCGCGGGCCGCCAGCGCCTCAGGGTCGATGGGGCAGGGCGACAGGCTGAAGCGCGCCGCGGCCTGAGCGATCGCCGGCTCGCAGGTCCGGTCGGCCGCCGTAGCGATAGCCGTCAGGTCGCGCGGTCCGGCGCCGACATGCAAAAGAGCCCGGGTGATCAGCGCCGCGATCTCGTCGGCTCCGGTGCCGCGGCGAAAACCGATTCCGGCGGCGAGAAGATTGGTCATGGCTTGGTCCAGGCCCATTGGGTCACCGGCATCGCCGGCCGCCAGCCGTGCAGGCCCCCCACCGGGCTCGCACGCTCGACGGACAAGCGGCGCAGGTTGCCACCCCATGTCGCAAAGGCCCCGAGCAGGGCCGCTTCGCCCTCCAGCGTCACCGCGTTGGCGACGCAGCGCCCGCCCGGCTTGAGGGCCGCCAGGGCTGCCGACAGCACACCCGGCTCCGAGACGCCGCCGCCGATGAACACCGCGTCCGGCTCGGGCAGGCCGGCCAGCGCATCCGGCGCGGTGCCCGTCACCACGGTGAGGTCCGGCGCGCCGAGGTGTTCGGCATTGCGCCGGATGCGCTCGGCCCGGTCCGGGCGCACTTCGATCGCGACGGCGCGCAGGCTGGGATGGCGCAGCATCCACTCGATGGTGATCGAGCCGGCACCGGCCCCGATATCCCACAGGAGCAGGCCAGGATGGGGACGCAGGGCCGCCAGGGTGAGCGCCCGGATCTCGGCCTTGGTGAGCTGCCCGTCATTCTCGAACAGGGCATCGTCGAGCCCCGGCGCAAGGGGCAGCGCGAACCCGGTACCGGCCACGGTGATCGCCACGGTATTGAGCGGATCGATGTCGGCGAGATCGAAGGCGTCGGCGCGCGCCGCGCGGATCCGCTCGCGCGGGCCACCCATCGCTTCCAGGACTGTCACGGCGGATGACCCGAAGCCGCGCTCGGTGAGGAGCGCCGCCAGCGCCCCCGGTGTGGTGCCGTCCCACGACAGGACCAGCAGCCGGGCCCCCGGCTGGAGTTGCGGCACGATCCGCGCGAGGGCCCGGCCGTGGAGGGTCACGAGGCCGCACTCGGCCAGCGGCCAGCCGAGGCGCGCGCAGGCGAGGCTGAACGCCGATGGTTGCGGGAAGGCGCGGATCTCGGCAGGCGGGACCAGCCGGGCGATCTCGGCGCCGATGCCATAATGGAACGGATCACCGGTCGCCAGGATGCAGGTGGGCCGGCCCCGGCGGGCGAGGATCTCCGGATAGGCCGTGTGGATCGGGCGCGGCCATGGCCGGCCCTCGGCCTGCAGGGGGCCGGCCAAGGCGAAGTGGCGGCTGCCGCCGTAGACCACCTGGGCCGCGTCGAGCGCGGCGGCGGCGGCAGGGGCGAGGCCAGACCGACCATCCTCGCCGATGCCGATGATCGACAGCCAGCGTCCCGGTGCGTCCCGGCTCGACAGGGCCTCACCGCTCATGGACAAGGCCACCATGACGGACGGTGTGACGCGGATCCTCATCCTCGGCGGGACCGGTGAGGCCAGCGCCCTGGGGCGCGCGCTCGCCGGGCGGGACGACGTGTCGGTGATGCTGTCGCTGGCCGGCCGAACCGCCGCGCCGAAGCCTGAGCCGGTTCCGACCCGGAGCGGCGGGTTCGGGGGCGCCGAGGGCCTCGCGCAGTACCTGCGGACGGAACGGTTCGACCGCCTGATCGATGCCACGCATCCCTTCGCGGCCCGGATCTCGGACAACGCCGCACGGGCGGCGGTCCTCGCGGGTGTGCCGCTGCTGGCAATCCGCCGTCCGGGTTGGAGCCCCATGCCCGGCGACGACTGGACCGAGGTCGAGAGCATCCCGGCCGCCGCTGCGGCGCTCGGCCCCGAACCCCGGCGCGTGTTCCTGACGGTCGGCCGGCAGGAGGCCGGCGCCTTCGCGGTGGCGCCGCAGCACGCCTATTGGGCGCGCACGGTCGAACCGCTGGGCGACCTTCTGCCGGTGCCCCATCTCACGGCCATCGAGGCGCGCGGGCCGTTCGACGCGGACGCCGAGGCAACGCTGATGCGACAGGCTGGCATCCAGATCGTGGTCACCAAGAACTCGGGCGGGGCGGCCACTTACGGCAAGATCGCGGCGGCGCGCGCGCTGGCAATTCCCGTGGTGATGGTGCGCCGACCGGTGAAGCCCGACGTGCCGAGCGTGCCCGACGCGTCCGGCGCGCTGCGCTGGCTGGGGGCCGATGCTCACGCGGCCTCGACCTTGCGCGCGGTGTAGACGAAGGGCAGGCGTCCGTCCCGGGGGATCAGGCGCGTGGTCGATGCCCCGAGGATCACCATGGTGGCCATGTCGGCGGGGGCGGATGGCGCTTCGGCCAGCGTCGTCACGCGGATCGCCTCGTCGGGCCGGCTGATCGCGCGGGCGAACATCACCGGCGTCCCCGGTTCGCGGATACCCGCCGCGATCTCCAAGGCGGCGCCGAGCTGCCAGGGCCGGGCGGTCGAGATCGGGTTGTAGAGGGCCACGACCAGATCGGCGCGCAGCACCGCCTCCAGCCGGGCGGTCACCACCGGCCAGGGCTTCAGATTGTCCGAGAGCGAGAGGGCGCAGAAATCGCCGCCGAGCGGGGCGCCCAGTCGGGCCGCAGCCGCCAGCATCGCGGTGATCCCGGGCTCGACCGTGATAGCGAGGTCACGCCAGCCGGGCTCGCCGTGCTCCACCGCCTCGAAGACGGCCGCCGCCATCGCGAACACGCCGGGATCGCCGCCCGAAACCACGGCGACCCGCCGGCCGGCGGCGGCGAGCTGCAGGGCATGGCGTGCGCGATCGACCTCGACGCGGTTGTCACTGGCGTGCCGGGTCAGGCCCGGCCGCTCCGGCACCCGGGCGACGTAGGGGTAATAGCCGACGATGTCGTCCGCGGCGTCCAAAGCCCGGCGGGCGGATCCGGTCAGCAGACTTTCGTCGCCCGGGCCGAGGCCGATCACCGTCAGGCTGCCGCTCACGGCCGACGCCCCTCGCCGGGCAGCAGGACCATCGAGAAATACGGCGCGGCATCGTCGGCCTTGTCGGCCAGCATGACGACCCGTTCGCCCGCCATCGTGCCGCGCTCGACATAGACCGCCCGTGCGAGGAGCCCCGCGGCTTCGAGTGCCGCGCGCACCTTCGGCAAATGGCGGCCGAGCTTCATCACCACGGCGGCGTCGGTTCCGCGCAGGCGCTCGGTGAGGACATCGAGCGGCAGGGTTGCGGGCAGAACGGTCAGGACGTCGTCGCCCCAGGTGATCGGCGTCCCGGCCCGGGTCCAGCAGCCCGACATGCCGGTGACGCCCGGGACCACCTCCACGGGGAAGCGGTCCTTCAGGCGCCGCCACAGGTGCATGAACGAGCCGTAGAAGAACGGATCGCCCTCCGACAGGATCGCCACGTCCCGCCCGGCGCCGAGATGATCGGCAAGCCGGCCGGCCGCGTCGTCGTAGAACCTGGCCAGAGCCGCAACGTAATCCGGGTGCTCCGGGAGGATCTCGGTCGTGTAGGGATAGGCGAGCGCCAACTCGCGGTCGGGATCGCACAGGATTGCGTCCGCGATGGTGCGGGCGTTGCCGCGCTTGCCCCGCTTGCAGAAATGCACCAGCACCGGCGCGCGCATCAGGATGCGCTGCGCCTTGACGGTCAGCAGGTCCGGATCGCCAGGACCCATACCGACTCCATAGAGCGTGCCGGTGATTGCGGCCGCGGGTAGCGTCTCGGTCGGCGCGTCGAGCCGTTCGAACCCGTCCATCACTCGACCTCGCTGGCGAGCGCATTGACGGCGGCAGCCGTCATGGCGCTGCCGCCGCGCCGCCCGTGGACGACCACGAACGGTACCCGGCCGTCCCGGGCCAGCGCGTCCTTGGACTCCGCGGCGCCGACGAAGCCGACCGGAATGCCGATCACCGCGGCGGGCGGCGCCACGCCCGCGTCGAGCAGTTCCAGCAGGCGGAACAAGGCGGTCGGCGCATTGCCGACCGCCACAACGCTGCCCGGCAGATGCTCCCGCCACAACTCCATGGCGGCGGCCGAGCGGGTGGTGCCGAGGGCTTGGGCGAGGTCCGGAACGTGGGGATCGCCCAGCGTGCAGAGCACCGGATTGGCGGCGGGCAAGCGTGCCCGTGTGACGCCGTCAGCGACCATGCGGACATCGCAGAGGATCGGCGCCCCGGCCTGGAGCGCGGCGACGCCGGCCTCGGCGAAATCGTCCGACATCTCCACGTCGGCAGGAAGGTCGGTCATGCCGCAGGCGTGGATCATGCGCACGACCACGCGTTCGGCGGCGCCGGTCCAGCGGGTGAGATCGGCCTCGGCGCGGATCATCGCGAAGGAGCGCGCATAGATGGCACCGCCATCGCGGATGTAATCGTAGCGGGAGGGGGGCTCCTGGGCCGCCGGTTCCGATCCTGCCTGGCGCAGGGCATTCAGGCTCGCGCTCATGCCGGTCTTCCGTCTCCCCCATCATCTGGCCAAGCCATATTCGGCGCGAACGCCGCAGCAAGCCCACCAGTCTTGGCCCTTCCTAACCGGTCCAGAACGGCCTCGATAGGGAGGTGTATCGCCGGCTCATCCCCGGGCGCACCGCCGAGGACGATCCCGTAGCGGCCCTGGCTGCCGATCAGCGTCAGGTCGGCGGGGCCTGGCCGTGCGCAGCCCTTGGCGCAGCCCGAGACATGCGCCGCCAGCCCCTGCGCCGCCAGCGGCCGGAAGTCCTGGGCGAGCCGCTCGGCATCGAGGAGCGTCGCCGTTGAGCCGGAGGCGCAGCCCGGCGCGCCCGTGCAGGCGTCGACGCTGCGTCTTGGATCGTCGGGTGCGACGATGAAGTCCGTCGCGAGGTCCGCCAAAGCCGCGACCGCCGGCACGCCAGCCGAGGCGAGCAGGACGAAGCCGCGTGTCGGCGAGAGGCGGATCGCGTCTGCCCCGATGGCTTCCGCCGCGGACACGACGCGATCGAGGGCAGCCGCGGTGCAGCGGCCGAAGGGAGCATCCACGGTGAGCATCTGGACGCTTCCGCTCTCGTCGCGGCCGGTCGCAGGGGCGAACGACACGTCGCGCGTTCCCCCTCCTGCGCAGAGGGGCAAGGCGGAACGCGTGGCAGGTCCGGTCTGCCGATCCTGATGGCCCACCGCTGCGGCGACCGAATCGAGCAAGGCCGCTCGCTCCGCCTCCGACAGATCACGCATCCGCCGGCGGCCGGTGCGCGCGAAGGCCGCGAGCAACGCGGAGACGACGGCCGGCGCTTCGGTCGCGGTACAATCGGTGACGGTGTGCATCCTATCCGCGGCGGCAATCGCGACGTCGACGAACCCGGCATCGCGGGCCGTCACGAGGCAATCGGCCTCCGGCGCTGTCACGTCCGGGCGCCCCTCGACCACGACCAGCGTCTTGGCCGGCAGGCCGGGGATGTCGAGCGCCGCCGCCTCGATCGCCCGGGCGAGCGCCGGCACATCGATCACCTCGGTGGGATCCTGGCCCGCGCGCGGTTGCGTGAGGGTCAGGCGTTGCGGACCGCCATCGGCGCGCCGATCGCCGAGGCCGGCTTCGGTGAGCAGCCCGGCGAGTGGCGCGCTGCTCGCCTCGGAAACACCGCGGATCTGAAGATTGGCCCGGGCCGTCAGATCAAGATGGCCATTCCCGAAATGCCGCGCCCCCCGCGCCACGACGCGGGCCTGCTCCAGCGAGAGCATTCCCAGTGGCGGGTGGACGCGGGCCAGAAGCCCGTCCCCCGTGGGCATCGGGCGGGCGAGGCTGGGGCACCAGCCCCTGCGACTGGGTGCGTCCGGCAGCATGCGGCGATGCGGGGGCGCGCTCACTCGGCGGCCTCCGGCAACAGCGCGTCGGCCGGCAGGGCGTTGCGCCGGCTGTGCCAGAGGCCACGGTCACGCGCCTCGTCGAAGCGCTCGAGGATGGCCCGGGCCGCCGCTGGATTCGCAGCACGCAGGCGATCGAACACCTCGGCGTCGGCGATCCAGGCCCCGTAGAGCCGGTCGAAGCCGGCATCGCTCACGGCATCGCTCGCGGCGGCGAGCACGAACACCGCGTCGAGCCCCTGAGCCAGTTCCTGAGCCCCCCGGTAGCCGTGGCGGAGCTGTGCGGCGATCCATCGGGGATCGGCGAGCCGTCCACCGATCAGGCGCGCCGCATCCTCCCGGGCGGTGCGGGCCTTCGGACGCTCCGGCACCGAGACGTCGAGGCTGTAGAGCGCCGGACGGGCATCCTGCAGGGCCGCCGCGGCCGCGAAGCCGCCCATCGCGTCGACGGCGGCGTCGCCGTCGAACAGGTCGCGCTCGGCCGCGTCGAAGGCGTGCAGATAGGCGTCGGCTGCGGCGACCCGGGCGGCGAAATCCGCGTCCGGCCCCTCGCGGTCGCCGTAGGCGTGGGCGCTGGCCGCCAGATAGGCGCGGCCGAGATCGCCTTGCGTGTCCCAGGTTCCGTCGAGGGCGGTGGCGGCCGTCCCGGCGCCGTAGCGGCCCGGCGCCGCGCCGTAGACCCGGGCCGCCCTCTCGCCGCGCCTGCGGGACGCCGCCAGGGGGTTCTCGTCGTCCGCCTCATCCCGGTCGGCCACCGCGCGGGCGGCGCGGTCGATCAGTGCCAGCGTGTCCGGGAACGTGTCGCGGAAAGCCCCCGAGACCCGCACCGTCACGTCGATGCGCGGCCGGTCGAGCATCGCCAGGGGCAGGATCTCGAACCCGGTGACGCGGGTACTGGCATGGTCCCAGACTGGCCGGACACCCATCAGCGCCAGCGCGTGCGCCACGTCCTCGCCACCGGTGCGCAGGGTCGGCGAGGCCCAGAGATCCATCACGATCCGTGCGGGATAGGCGCCCTCGTCCTGAAGGTAGCGCGTCACCACGACATCGGCGGCCTTCGCTCCCAACAGTGCGGCCGCGCGGCTCGGGATCGCCCGCGGATCGAGGGTCGCGAGGTTGCGTCCGGTGGGCAGCACATCCGCGCGCCCGCGCGACGGCGAGCCGGACGGGCCGGGCTCCACGAACCGGCCGTCGAGGGCGGCGCGGAGGCCGGCCCGCTCGGCCGCCGCGCTCTCCGCCACCGGGGTGGGGGCACCGTCGGGCGCACGACCGAAGACATGCAGGCCATCGCGGAAGCTGGTCTCGCCGAGGTCGCAGAGATGGGCGTCGAGCCGGGTCAGTGCCTCGTCCATCGGCGTGTCGGCGTCGATGCCGGCTCCGTCGAGCAGCCCGGAATCGCGCGCCTCCTCCAGGATGGTTTGCGCGATCAGGGCGGCGCGGCGGGGATCGAGGACGCTGGCGGCGGCGTATTCCTCCACAAGTTCGCGCAGCCGGGCAGCCTCGGGCGAGAGGTCGTGGGTGGCGACCTGCGGCGTCAGGTGCCCCAGCGCGATGCCACCGAGACGGCGCTTGAGCGGCGCGGCTTCGCCGGGATCATCGACGATGAACGGATAGACCACCGGGAGGGCGCCGATGCAGAGCGCCGGGAAGCAATTCGGCGACAGGGCCACGGCCTTGCCGGGCAGCCACTCGGTCGTGCCGTGGGTACCGAGCTGGACCAGCGCGTCGAAATGGTGCCGCAGCCCGAGATGGAAGGCGAGATAGGCGTGGGTCGGGACGCGCTCGGGATCGTGGTAGCCGGCCTTGCGGTCGGGATCGCGCCCGCGGTCGGGCTGAAGGAACACCGTGAGGCCGCCGCGCACAGGATCCATCGGGCCGGCCGTCACCATCCGAAATCGGAAGGCGCCCTCTTGGCACGCGGCGTCGGACTCCGGCCCGCCCCAGGCGTCGGTGATCGGAGTGCGGGTCGCCTCCGGCAGGCTGTCGAGCCACGCCCGATAGCGGGCGAGCGGCACGCAGAACGCTGCCGGCCCCTCGGTGAGAGCCGTCATCAACGCGCCGGCCTCGGGCAGGTCGCACCCAGCGTAACCCGCGCTGGCGAGGTCCGCGGCGATGACCCGGGCGCTTTCCGGCGTGTCGAGCCCGACCGCGAAGCCCGCTCGGCCGCCCCGCGCAGGATAATCGGACAGGACCATCGCGATACGCCGCTCGGCCCGGGGCAGGGCAGCCAGCCGTAACCAGCCGGCGACCCGGTCGGAGAGCGCCGCGATCCCCGGCGCGTAGGGTACGGCCCGGCGCTCGGCGAAACCCTCAATCTCGGGCTCTTCCTCCTTGAAGGAGATCGGGAACCCGGAAAGGCGGCCGTCGAATTCCGGCAGCGCCACCTGCATGGCGAGATCGGCCGCCCCAAGCCCGCGGGCCGAGGCGTCCCAGGCCGCGCGCGGGGACGCGACGGTGAAAGCCTGGAGCACCGGGCAGTCGGCACCGTCGAGGACGAAGTCGATCCCGTCCTCGCGGGCCGAGAACGCGGTGGCGGCGATGACGAGATCGGGGCGCCGCGCCCGCACGGCGTCCGCGACCGCGGCGGCGGCTCCGGGCTCCTTCAGGCTCGATACCGCCATCGGCAGGACGCCGATCCCGCGGGCGCGCAGGGCCGCGATCAGGGCAACAAACGGGGCCGTGTCGCCGCCGAGCACGGCCGAACGGTAGACCAGCAGCAGCACGAGCGGCTCGGCCGGTGCGCCCGCGAGCGGAATCGCGGTCCTCGCCGCTGCGAGGGCCTGATCGAGGGGCGGCGTGCTGCAGCCCGGGCACCACGCGAAGCCGCGGGGCAGCGGGAGGGGCGGCTCGACCGGGAGGTCGGTGCCTGTCCGGGCGGCGAGCAGCCCCAGCATCCGGCGCAGGTTCTCGGGCCCGCCAGCGCGGAAATAGGTGTCGAGCCGGTCCGCCAGCGCGGGGTCGGTCGAGAAGGCGGCGAGCCGCGGATCGGGCCGGTCGTCCCCCGGCAGCACCGCGAGCACGACTCCGTGCGCCCGTGCGGCCTCGGCGCAGCGCTCGACGCCGTAGCGCCAGTAATCCAGGCCGCCGAGGCAGCGGATCACGACGATGCGGGCGCGCGATACGACCCGGTCCACGTAGAGATCGACCGACAATGGATGGCGCAGCTTGGCCAGCTTGGCGAGGCGCAGGCTCGGCAGACCCGGCTCGGCGGCATGGGCCCGCGCGATCCCGGTGAGGTCGCTGTCGGTGAAGGACAGCACCACGCAATCGCCGGGCCGCTGCCCGAGATCCAAAGCCGCCTCACCCTCATCGAGGGAGACGGCATCGATGCGCACCAGATGCATCGCGCCCGTCCCTAAGCCGTGTCCGGACCGGCGCGCGCGACCAGTCTCATCCCGCGAGCGCCGCTGCCACCGCGTCCCGGTCGAACCCCTTGAGGCCGATCACCACGAGCGCCCCGTCACGCGCCTCGCCCGCCCGCCAGGGCCGGTCGAAATGGTGGGTGACGCGCCGGCCGACACCCTGCACCACGAGGCGCATCGCCTTGCCCTCGACCTCGGCGAATCCCTTGATCCGCAGCACGCCCGCAGTCTCGGCTGCCGACTCGACGCGGGCCGCGAGATCCGCCGCCGTCACTGCCGGGCGGATCGGCAGCGCCACCGTCTCGAAATCGTCGTGGTCGTGATCCTCGCCCTCGCCGTGATGGGAGGGGCGGGCGTCCAGATCGTCCTCGGCGGCGGCACCGAGGCCCAGCAGCACCCGCGGATCGATCGCGCCCTTCTCGGTCTCCACCACCTTCACGGCCCGGGGCAGGTGGCCCTCCACCTCGGCCCGGACCCGGGCGCGGGTGTCCGCGTCGATCAGATCGGCCTTGTTGAGCACCACGAGGTCGGCGCACAGGAGCTGGTCCTCGAACACCTCCTCCAGCGGGTTGTCGTGATCGACCGACTGGTCGGCGGCGCGCTGGGCGGCCAGGGCCTCCGGATCCTCCGCGAAGGCGCCCGCGGCCACCGCCGGCCCGTCGACCACCGCGACCACGCCGTCCACCGTCACCCGCGAGCGGATCGCCGGCCATTGAAACGCCTGGACCAGCGGCTTCGGAAGGGCGAGCCCGGAGGTCTCGATCAGGATGTGCTCCGGCGGCTCGGCCCGGGCGAGCAGGGTCTCCAAGGCCGGCACGAAATCGTCCGCCACCGTGCAGCAGATGCAGCCGTTCGGCAGCTCGACGATGGCGTCCTCGGTGCAGCCCTCGACCCCGCAGGCGGCCAGGAACGACTTGTCGAAGCCGACATCACCGAACTCGTTGACCAGGATGGCGAGGCGGCGGCCCTTCGCGTTCTCGATCACGTGGCGGACGAGCGTCGTCTTGCCGGCGCCGAGGAAGCCCGTGACGATCGTGCAGGGGATCTTGGCAACGATGGTCATTCGGCGGCCTCCAGGGTGCCGGCCGGGAGCGGGCGCGGTGCGGGGAAGGGGGGGATCCGGGCGATCACGCCCTTTTTGAATTCGGTCGGGCGCTCGCGCCACGGCACGATACCGTCCGGCGTCGCCGCGTAGGCAGCGAGCCCAGCCAGGATGGTCTCGGCGGAGGCGGCCGGGTCCATGTCACCATACACGTAGGTCCAGCGATCGGCCGCGGCGACCGCCACCGTGCAGGGCCGCTTGCAGACCGACAGACATTCCACCGGCTCGACGCGCAGATCCGGTGTCGTGCCGGCGCGATCCCTCAAAGCGTCGAGGAGGCGGGCCCCGGCCCGGGGGCCGTCCGGATCATCGCCCACGCGGCGACAGGTGGTACAGACGTAGAGGACAGTCTCAGCCACGGGCCATCCCCCGGGTCGTCTCGCGCCCGAAGACCTGCCATGCCCGGCCCAGCCCGAGGCCGAGCAGCATCCAGAACACGAAGCTGATCGCCAGGGAGCGGGCGGCGAACTGCGCGGCCAAAGCCGCCGGCAGCGCGGACGCACCCTCCGGCGCCTGCGGCGCGCCGACCATGTGTGGTGCGATGATCAGGACGAGGCCGCCCAGGATGGCGATCAAGGCCCGGCGCACCGCAATCAGGTAGAGACCCATGGCGGTCGCCGCCGCAGTCATCACCCACCACGCCTGACGGACGGCGAGCGGCGCCGCCTCGCTGCCGGGCAGCTCCGGCGGCAGGCCGAGGCCCGGGGCCAGGGCGACGCTGGCGAATCCGGCGACCGCGAAGGCGAGGGCGATCTGCGGCGTCGGCTCCCGCCCGCAGGCGAGCATCACGGCGCCGAGGAGCAGCGCGTAACCGACGGCGCCGACCAGCGTCGCCAGTCCGGTATAAGCCATGCGCGGCAGGCCAGCGCCCGGTTGCCATTCCGGCGCAGCGTCCGGCGTCGCGTGATCGTGGCCGGCATGCGCGAGGACGATCGGCAGCGCGCGGGCGGCCTGATGGCTGGGCTCGGCCTGCTCGAAGCGCTCGGCCGCCACGATCAGGGGAGAGGTCAGCGTGAGTTCGAGGCCCGTCACGACGACGGCCGCGAAGAAGCCGGCAGCCAGAGCCGCCGACAGAAGCCGGATGATCATCCCTGGGACGATGGCGTCAGTGACAGGGGAAGTTCTGGGTGTGCCGGAAGTCGTGGGCCGCGTTGTGGAACGCGATTGCCGGCGAGAATCCGACCATGAACAGCAGGCCGAGGCCGAGGACGGCCGCGAGCGCCACGGCGATCGGGCGCTCCGACGCGCGGGTGCCGACGGTGACGGGAGCGAGGGTCGAGGTCGTCATGGGCATGTCTCCAACCGCCCCACCGGCGGCAAAACGGAATCCTGTCGTGACGGCAGGTCTCCTGGCTCGCGGCTCGACGCCCCTGCCGCCTTCCCGGATCGCTCCGGTGGCCCTCGGCAGGCGCTCGCCGCTCACAGTTGCGGGGGCAGCCGCGGCATCGAGGCTCGCGCCCCTCACCGCATTCCCTTTTCACCCCGTCGCCGGGGCACCGTCACGTGATCGTTGTAGACACATGAAAGCCCTCGCACAACGGAGGCGCAGCGGAATCATGTCCGCGGCCCCGCGATCGGCGGGTGGGACGGGTGTCCATAGGGTCGCGATGGCCGCGCCGCTAGTCCATAGCCCCGAACTCTGATGCGTGAACGTGATGAGAATCCTGTCGCTGACCCTCGCCCTCCTCGCGGCAGCATCCCTGCCGGCCCGGGCCGACGACACCGAGGGCGCGCTTAAGGCGGGCGGCCTCGTCCTCGAACCCGGAAGCGCGATCACGCTCGTAGCGGAAGACCTTTACCTCTCGGAACAGGTGGTGAAGGCCGATTACCGGTTTCGCAATCCGACCGGCGCAGATATCCAGGCCACTCTGACCTTCCCGATGCCCGATCTCGTCGGCGCGGCTGCGATGGCCGTTTCCATCCCCGATCCGGCGCAGGCCAATTTCCTGGCCTTCGAGGCCGCGGTCGATGGCCAAGCCGTCCCCTGGCAACTCGATCAGCGCGCATTCCTGATGCGTGAGGGGCAAGCCTTCGAGATCACCGACGAGCTGAAGAGCCTGGGAATTCCCCTGGTGCCGACCGTCGCGGCAACGGCGGTACCCCTGCGCCGTCTCTCGGAACAGCGCAGAAAATCCCTGATCGAGGCCGGTTTCCTCGACCGGCAAGTGCATCGGGACGGGACAATCTCCGACGTCCCGCTCTGGACGCTGAAATCGCGCTATGCACGGCGGCTGACCTTTCCGGCCGGACGGGAGGTCACGGTCCACCAGAGCTTCACACCGAGCCTTGGGGCCCAATCCAGCCTGTCGTTCGGCTCTCCGGATCTGGGGCCGTCGCAGATGGCGCGCTACGCGGACAGGTTCTGCACGGACCCCGCCTTCGCTCGGACGGCCCAGGCCCTGTATCGGCGGGCAAGTGCGGATGGCAGCCGCTTTTTCCAGGCTTACGAGCAGTCTCTCACTTACGGGGTCCCCACCGGTACCGGGGCGATCGGCACGTTCAGGCTGATCGTGGACAAGGGCGACCCGGTCACGTTGGTCGCGTTCTGCGGCAGCAATCTCAAGAAGACCGGTCCGACCACCGTCGAGATGGTTGTAAAAGACTATGTTCCGCAGCGCGATATCGACGTGCTCTTTCTGAAGAGTGCGTCGCGCGTGTCAGCCGCGCCGCCGATCTGACGGCGGGCCCGGCGCGGCGTTCCGCGAAGACCCTTCCGCCCTGGCGAAGCCATCTGCCGTCAGGGCACATCCTTCGCGTTCCGGGGTGCCGCATCCCCGTCGCGGGCCTTGAGGGCCTCCGCGTAGAGCCGCGCCACATCCTTATGGAACGCCGCCCGCGAATCGGGCCGGGTGTAGAACATGTGCCCACCCGGATAGGCCGCCAGATCCAGGCGGCCGGCCGCGTAGGCGGGGACCTGGGCGAGCAGGAGCTTCGAGGCGAAGTACGGGGTCACGAGATCCGTGAAGCCGTGCGCCACGAGGACGCGCAGGCGCCCGTCGAGCGCCAGCGCACCCTTGAGGTTGGACAGCACCTCCGGCGCCTGCCGGCCCGAGCCCCAGCTCCAGCCGTGGTTCACGGCGTTGTTCAGGAGCTCGTAGCGCATGTTCGGCACCGGCCATTTCAATGTCCGGGCGTAGAGATCGAGCATCGCGCTGGTGAGCGGCGCCTGGAGCGCGGTGAGCTGGGGATCGTCGAAGCTCGACTGCGCGGCATCCGGGTTCGGGTCCCAGCCGGTGATCCCGGTGTCGTAGGCGCTGGCGACACGGCCCTGGGTCCGGTCGATCTCACGCTGGACGCTGCGGGTGGAGAGCCGGGCCGCCTGAGCCCGCACGAGCGCGGCGTCAAGCCCGACCAGGGGCGCGACCCTCTCGGTCATCCGCGCCACCGCGCCAGCATCCGACGGACCCTTGAGCAGATCCGCCAGGTAGGGGCCGGAGGCGTAGGCCTCGGCGTCGCCAAGCAGGGCCGGCGTCGGCACGGTGCCCTTCCGCTCCAGCGCGCCGGCCGCGAGGGAGGGGAGCTTGAGCACGTAGCCCCAGGGGTTGGCCCGGGGCGTCTCCAGCCACCCGAAATCAAGCACCGGCGACAGCAGCACCATCCCGGACAGGCCGACGCCGATCTCGTCCTGCAGTTTCTCGGCGATCAAGGGTCCCCGAAACCCGCCGTAGCTCTCGCCGACATAGAATTTCGGCGCCGCCATGCGGTCATTGACCCGCAGATAGCGGGCGATGACGGCCGCCAGGGTCGAGGCGTCGGAATCGATCGACCAGTAGGCCTTGCCGTTGCCATCCGCCGCGCGGCTGTAGCCGGTGCCGACCGGATCGATGAAGACGAGGTCGGTAAAGTCGAGCCACGTGCCGTCATTGGCGGTGAGCGCCACCGGCTGGGACGGGCTGATGCTGTCGCCGCCCGTGGGTAGCCGCCAGGGGCCGATCGCGCCGATGTTGAGATAGGCCGAGGCCGCGCCCGGGCCGCCGTTGATCGCGAAGGTGACGGGGCGCGTGCGACCAGCCTCCGGCGCCATCGTGTAGGCCACGTAGGCGATCTCGGCCTGTAGCTTGCCGGATTCGTCAACCAGCGGCAGGCTGCCCGCGGTCGCGGTGAAGGCGAGGCTCCGGCCGTCCGGCAGCGTAACGCTCTGCTGCGTCACCGAATCGGGCGGCAGACGGCGGCCCTCAGGGCCGCGGGGAGCCTGCCGGGCTTCCGGCTGGGGATGGCCGTGCGGGGCATCCTGCGCACTGAGCGGGAGGGATGAGCCGAGCGCCAGGACGAGGCCGAGCGCAGGGGCGAGGCGTTTCTTGAGGGTCACGGTCACGCCTTCTTGTTCCAGCGGCCCGAATCGTCCTGCTGCCAGTAGGCCACCGTGTGGCCGGCCTCCTTGGCCTGCTTCCACTGCTCGCGGGCACGCAGCAGGGCGTCCTGATCGGTCCCGTCGAACAGGATGCAGATCCGCTCGTAGGCATCCGCATCCGGCGGCAGGTCCGCGCCCTCCACGAGGAAGCGGATCGAGGCCGTGTTGGGGTTCACGTCCCGGAGCGTCAGCACCACCGGCTGGCTGCCCGCATCGGGCTCCCGGTCGGTGCCGTGCGGCAGGAAGCTCTCGTCCGTATAGGTCCAAAGGTGGTCGTCGAGCGCCTGCAGGCGCTCCTCGCTGGCCGCTTGGATCGCGGCCTGCCAGCCACGGTCGAGGGAGCGCTCGACGAGGTTCGGCAGCACCTTCTCCAGGGGCTGTCGCTGCATGTGGTAGAACAGGATCTCGGTCACGGTGACAGGAATATAGGGTCTCGTGCCGCGACGCGAGGAGCGGCGCGCCGCCGCGGCGTCAGACCAGCCGGCTCTGCTCGATCGCCGCGCCGACAAAACCCTTGAACAGCGGGTGCGGCTCGAAGGGGCGCGACTTGAGCTCGGGGTGGAATTGCACACCGATGAAGAACGGGTGCCCGACATGCTCCACCGTCTCCGGCAGGAGTCCGTCCGGCGACACGCCTGAGAATCGCAGACCCTGGGCCTCCAGCCGCTCGCGATAGGCCATGTTGACCTCGTAGCGGTGACGGTGCCGCTCGGAGATCTCCGCCGATCCGTAGATCTGCGCGATCTTCGATTCGGGATCGAGCTTCGCGTCGTAGGCGCCGAGCCGCATCGTGCCGCCGAGATCGCCCGCCGCGGCGCGCCGCTCCAGCTCGTTGCCGCGCAGCCACTCGGTGAGCAAGCCGACCACGGGCTCGGCGGTATCGCCGAACTCGGTCGAGTTGGCCTCCGGCAGGCCGGCGAGGGAACGCGCCGCCTCGATCACCGCCATCTGCATGCCGAAGCAGATGCCGAGATAGGGAATGCGCTTCTCGCGAGCGTAGCGCGCCGCACGGATCTTGCCCTCGGCGCCGCGCTGGCCAAACCCGCCCGGCACCAGGATGCCGTTCAGTCCCTCCAGGAACGGCGCGGGGTCCTCGCGCTCGAACACCTCCGCCTCGATCCATTCGAGGTTGACCTTCACCCGGTGGCTGATTCCGCCATGGGTCAAGGCCTCGGTCAGCGACTTGTAGGCGTCCTTCAGACCCGTGTACTTGCCCACGATGGCGATGGAGACCTCGCCCTCCGGGTTGCGCACCCGCTCGGCGATGGTCTGCCAGCGGCCGAGATCCGGCTCCTGGCCGTGCTCCAGCCCAAAATGGCCGAGCACCTCCCGGTCGAGCCCGGCTTTCCGATAGGAGAGCGGCACCTCATAGATCGACGCCACGTCCCGGGCCTCGATCACCGCCGTCTCGCGGACATTGCAGAACAGGGCCAGCTTGCGGCGCTCGTCGGCCGGGATGTCCCGGTCGCAGCGGCAGAGCAGGATGTCGGGCTGGATGCCGATGGAGCGCAGCTCCTTCACGGAGTGCTGGGTCGGCTTGGTCTTCAACTCGCCCGCCGACGGGATGTAGGGCAGCAGCGTGAGGTGGACGTAGCAGCAGCTGCCACGCGGCAGCGCTTGGCCGAGCTGGCGGATCGCCTCGAAGAACGGCAGCCCTTCGATATCCCCCACCGTGCCGCCGATCTCGACAAGCACGAAATCGTACGCGTCGTTGCCCTCCAGAACGAAGTCCTTGATGGCGTTGGTGACGTGGGGAATTACCTGGATGGTGGCGCCGAGATAGTCGCCGCGCCGTTCCTTGGCGATGATGTCCTGGTAGATCCGGCCGGTCGTGATGTTGTCGGCTCGGCTCGCCGGCACGCCGGTGAAGCGCTCGTAATGGCCGAGGTCGAGATCGGTCTCGGCGCCGTCGTCGGTGACGAAGACCTCGCCGTGCTGGGTCGGGCTCATCGTCCCCGGATCGACGTTGAGATAGGGGTCGAGCTTGCGCATCCGGACCCGGTAGCCCCGGGCCTGAAGCACCGCCGCCAAGGCTGCCGAGGCCAGCCCCTTGCCCAGGGAGGAAACCACGCCGCCGGTGATGAAAACGTACCGCGTCATGGGCTTCGGTCCATAAAGAAGGTGCCGGCGTTTGCCAAACGCCGATGGCCCCGGCCCGTGCGAGGGCTGGGGATCGCAAAATGCATGGGACAGCTCAGCGGGGCCGGCCGGGCTGTCAGGGGACCGGCTTGAGTCGCGGCTCGGTCAGCGCGACTGCGGCGCTTCCGGCACGGTCGGCTGAGCCGGCGCGGGCTGAGCAGGAGTGGGCTGGGCGGGAATGGGCTGGGCCGGAGCGGCTTGCGTCGGTGCGGGCTGGGCCGGTGCCGTCGCGGGCACCCGGTCCTGCTGCTGGCGCAGCGTGTCGAGCAGGTTGTCGGCGCCGGTCGGCTGCTTGGCAGGCTGGCCCGCGCCCTGCGGTACGCCCGTGTCGAGGATCGACTTCGGCGCCTGCGAGCGGTGCGACAAGATCGCGAGCAGCAGGCTCGTCGCGAAGAACAGGGCCGCCAAGATGGCGGTCGCCCGCGTCAGCGCGTTGGCCTGGCCGCGGCCGGTCATGAAGCCCGCCACGCCACCACCGCCCCCGCCGCCGAGACCCAGACCGCCCTCGGAGCGCTGAAGCAGCACGACGCCGATCAGCGCGAGCACGATGATGAGGTGGACGACGATCAGGACGGTCTGCATCGGTGTTCCGAAAGCGTAATTTGATCCGCGCGTCGCTCCTCGAGGGCCGGCCGCGGGGACCGGAAGGCGGGCGCGCAGGCGGCCGATGCCCAGGACAGCAGCCGCAAATGATCCCGGCCGCATACACCAATCGGGAACCGGCGCCAACTCGACGATCGGACCTTCCCTGTCAGTCGCGCCCCTCGCGCCGGCCGGCCGGCTGTGCTCTCCATTCACCCGAAGGACGGCTCGAAAGAATCCGCCGCCCCGCCAGGGAAGGACGCCATGCCGATCTCACGTCGCGCCGCACTCGCCGCTGCCCTCGCCACGTCCGCGCTGATGGCGCCGGCCTTCGCCGCCGGGCAGCCCCACGACCCGAAAGCCGCCGTCGAGGCGCAGGTGGACGCGCTCACCAAAGCCCTGCTCGCCGGCGACGGGGCCGCGCTCGACGCGCTGACCCTCGACGGGCTGAGCTACGGCCATTCGAGCGGCCTCGTGCAGGACAAGAAGGCCTTCATCGCGCCGCTGGCGAGCAAGCGCCAGACCTTCCCCAGCATCACCCTGTCGGACAACTCGGTCTCGGTGGTGGGCGACGACGCCATCGCCCGCCACGTCTTCACCGGCGAAGTGGTGACGGATGGCAAGTCCGCCCCGGTGCATATCGGCGTGATGCAGGTCTGGCACCGCGACGGGGATCGCTGGCGCCTGCTGGCGCGTCAGGCGTTCAAGATCTGAGCCGCGGGCCTTCAGTATTTAACCGGAACATGCATCTCCGGCGGGATCGGTGCGCGGATGTAATCCGCGTGCCGCACCCGATCGGGTAATTGCACGGGCGGATGATCGACTTCGCCGTGGGGGATCTGCTCCAGCAGATGGCTGATGCAATTCAGCCGCGCGCGCTTCTTGTCCACCGCCTCGACCACCCACCAGGGCGCCTCCGGGATGTGCGTGCGGGTCAGCATGTCCTCCTTCGCGTGGGTATAATCCTCCCAGCGTCGGCGGGATTCGACATCCATCGGCGAGAG
Organism: Methylobacterium sp. E-005; assembly: GCF_022829725.1. Lineage (GTDB taxonomy): Bacteria > Pseudomonadota > Alphaproteobacteria > Rhizobiales > Beijerinckiaceae > Methylobacterium. The sequence continues at coordinate 153,477 of NZ_JAKSYG010000256.1, forward strand.
CTTCCACTGCTTCAGCGGATCGGTGATGCGCATGTTGAAGCGCAGGGCCTGCTCCTCGTCGGTGATCGAGAACCAGTACTTCAACAGGATGATCCCGGAGCGGACCAGCATCCGCTCGAACTCAGGCACGGAGCGGAAAAACTCCTCCACATCGGCCTCCGAGCAGAAGCCCATGACGCGCTCGACTCCGGCACGATTGTACCACGACCGGTCGAACAGGACGATTTCGCCGCCGGCCGGCAGATGGGCGATGTAGCGCTGGAAGTACGATTGCGTCCGCTCGCGCTCGTTCGGCGCAGGCAAAGCCGCGACCCGGCAGACGCGGGGGTTCAGGCGCTGCGTGATCCGTTTGATCACGCCGCCCTTGCCAGCAGAATCGCGCCCCTCGAACAGCACGACCACACGCAGCTTCTTGTGCTGCACCCAATCCTGGAGCCGGACCAGCTCGTGTTGGAGGCGCAGCAACTCCCGGAAGTAAAAGCGGCGATCGAGACCGGATCCCGCGCCGCCGTCGAGACTATCGAGGCGGTCCTCCTCGAAGCCGAGCTCGATTTCCTCGTCGTAACTGTCGAGGATCTCGCGGCGGATCGTCTCCATCAGCTTGGGGTCGGCGGGGGATTGATCGTCCGTCATGGCCCGAATCGCGGTGGTGGAACACCGGGATCCTTAAACAGGCTCGTGTGACAACCCCGAGAACCCTGCGACCCATGCCGCCAGCTTCACGCGTAGGCTGCGCAGATCCCCAGGAAATCCTCGGCCACGAGGCTCGCGCCGCCGACCAGCGCACCGTCGACATTCTCCACCGACAGGAGCTCACGGGCGTTGCCGGGCTTCACGGAGCCGCCATAGAGGATGCGGATCTTCTGCGCCTCGTCGCCCACGAGCTTGTCGAGCATCTCGCGCAGCGAGGCGTGGACCTCGGCGATGTCGCGCGGGGTCGGGGTCCGGCCGGAGCCGATCGCCCAGACCGGCTCGTAGGCGATCACCGTGTCGGCCGCGGTCGCGCCCTTCGGCAGGCCGATGGCGAGCTGGGCGCGGACGATGTCGAGAGCCCGGCCCTGCTCGCGCTCCTCGATGGTCTCGCCCACGCAGATGATCCCGCACAGGCCGGCCCGCCGGGCGCCGAGCGCCTTGGCATGGACGCCGTCGTCGGTCTCGTGGTGGTAGGCCCGCCGCTCGGAATGACCGACGATCACGTAGCGGGCGCCGAGATCGGCCAGCATCTCGGCTGAGATCGAGCCCGTGAAGGCGCCGTTCGGCCGGGCGTGCAGGTTCTGGCCGCCGATGGCGATGGGCGAACCCGCCGTCGCCGCGACGCAGGCGCTGATCAGCGTCGCGGGCGGGCAGATCAGCACGTCGATGCGGCTGGCCAGCTCCGGGGAGAGACCGTCGCGGATCGCCTCGACCACCTGGATCGACGCCCGCGTACCGTTCATCTTCCAGTTGCCGGCGACCAGCGGCCTGCGCCCCGACTGCGTCATTCCCGTCCCCGCCTCGCTATGCCGTTCGCAAGTTGTCGCGGCCTACCAGAGCGAGCTTGAGCGTGCAAACCGCGCAGACAGCCGAGCCTTTGCCTGTGGGCGCGAATGGTCTATCGCGGTCGGCTTTCAGGCAAGCGCCGTCCCGGCAACGGGTGGCCGCCGCAGGTATCCGATCGCAGACCATGCTTCAGGGCATCCGCAACGCCAGCCAGCACTGGCTCGGCAAGATCGTCTTGACGATCATCTTCACCCTGCTGATCGCGGGCGTGGGCATCTTCGGCGTGGAGGAATTCTTCCGCGGCGGCACCAGCAACAACGTGGCGACCGTCGGCAGCACGCCGATCACCACCGAGCAGGTGCGCCAAGCCTATCAGAACCAGATTCAGCGCTATCAGGCGCAATTGAAGCGCGCGCTCACCCCCGATCAGGCGCGGATGCTCGGCCTCGACCGGCAGGTGATGGCGCAGTTGATCACCGAGGCGGCCCTCGACCAGAAGACCCATGATCTCGGCCTCGCCGTGCCGGATTCCGCGGTGATCCGGGCGATCCACGACGAGAAGAGCTTCCAGAATGCCCAGGGTCAGTTCGAGCCGCAGCTCTTCTACCAGACCTTGCAGCGTGCCGGCCTGAACGAAGGGATGTTCGTGCGCGAGCAGCGCTCGGTCATCGCCCGTCTGCAACTCGCCGAGGCCGTCTCGTCCGATCTGCATGTGCCGGTGGCTCTGCGCGAGGCGGTCCACCGCTACGCGACGGAGCGCCGCGCTGCCGCCTACCTGATGCTGACCCCCTCGACCGCCGGCCAGATCCCGGATCCAACCGAGGACGAGCGGAAGTCCTGGTATGAGTCGAACAAGTCCGGATTCCGTGCGCCGGAATTCCGCTCGGCCAACCTTCTCGTGGTCGATCCGGACGCGATGGCCAAGCCCGACGCCATCAGCGACGCCGATGCCCGCGCGGCTTACACCCTGAACAAGGACCGTTACGGCGCACCCGAAAAGCGCACGATCCAGCAGATCGTCTTCCCCGACGCCGCTGCCGCCGAGGCGGCCCGCAAGGCGATCGAAGACGGCTCCAAGACCTTCGAGGCCGTGGCGACGGAGCGGGGCACCGATGACAAGGATCTGACCCTCGGGACGCTCAGCAAAGCCGAATTGTTCGACACGACGGTGGCCGACGCCGCCTTCGCGCTGCCGGAGGGCGGGGTGAGCCAGCCGGTCCAGGGCCGGTTCGGCACGGTGCTCCTGCGCGTGACCAAGATCGAGCCCGGCACCGTGAAGCCGTTCGAGGAGGTCGAAGGCGAGATCCGCAAGGGCCTGGCGCTCGCCCGCGCTCGCGACGCCATGGAGACGACCCGCGACGCGATCGAGGATCAGCGCGCCAGCGCCAAGCCGCTCACCGACATCGCGGCCGAGCGCGGCCTCAAGCTGATCGCCGTGAAGGCCGTCGATCCCAACGGCAAGGATCCCGCGGGCAGGAAGGTCGCCGACATCCCGGATGCCGACACGACGCTGCCGGCTTTGTTCCGCGCCGAGATCGGCGGCGACAACGAGCCCCTGCGCACCAAGGCCGGCGGCTACGTCTGGTACGATGTCACCAACATCGACCCCGCGCACGATAAGCCGCTCGATCAGGTGAAGGACGGCGTGAAGGCCGGCTGGACCGCCACCGAGATCGCCAAGCGCCTCCAGACCAAGGGGCGCGAGCTGGTGGAGAAGATCAACAAGGGCGAGTCGATGGAGGACATCGCCAAGGAGGTCGGCGTCAACCTGCAGGAAGCGCAGGACCTGTCGCGCAACCAAGCCAAGGACATGCTGACCACCGACGACGTCAACCTGATCTTCGCGACCCCGGTGGGCAAGGCCGGCACGGCTGCGGCGAACGATTCCCGCGCGGTGTTCAAAGTGACCTCCGCGACCATGCCGGCTTTCGTCGCCGACAGCCCGAGCGACCGGACGATCAGCCAGAACTTCCAGGCCGCGCTCGCCGACGACGTGCTGTCCCAGTACATCACCGAGGTCCAGAAGAACGCGGGCGTGAAGGTCGATGCGACGGCCCTGCGCCGGGCCATCGGCGGCGAGTATTGAGGCGATGCCCGAGGCTTCCGATTATGCGGCCTTCGCGGGGCGCTACGAGGCCGGCCAGCCGAGCTTCATCGCGCTGAGCCTCGTCGCCGACCTCGAAACGCCGGTGGCGGCCTTCCTCAAGCTGCGCGCGCGGCACGCGGGGCCGGCCTTCCTTCTCGAATCCGTCGAGGGCGGCGCCGTGCGCGGACGCTACTCGATGATCGGCCTCGATCCGGATCTGATCTGGCGCTGCCGGGACGGTGCGCCCGCGATCGCCCGCGGGGCCGACCTGACCCGGTTCGAGGCCGACGGTCGGGCGCCGCTCGCGAGCCTGCGGGCTTTGATCGCCGAGAGCGCCATCGGTGACGAGGGCCAGGATCTGCCGCCCATGGCGGCGGGCCTGTTCGGCTATCTCGGCTACGACATGGTCCGCGCCATGGAGCGGCTGCCGGAGCCCAATCCCGATCCGCTCGGCGTGCCGGACGCGATCCTGATCCGGCCGCGGGTCATGGTGGTGTTCGACTCCATCCGGGACATCATCACCGTCGTCTCGCCGGTTCGGCCTGCCGTCGGTCTCGGAGCCCAGGCCGCTTACGAGGAGGCGCTCCAGCGCCTCGACCGGGTGGCAGAAGCGCTTGAGGGCCCGCTGCCGATCGAGGCGCGGGTGGACCTCGCCGCGGTCGCCCCTCCCGAGCCGGTCTCGAACACGACGCCGAGCGACTTCTCCGCGATGGTGGCGCGGGCGAAGGCGTATATCGTCGCGGGCGACGTGTTCCAGGTGGTGCTCTCGCAGCGCTTCTCGGCGCCGTTCACGCTGCCAGCCTTCAGCCTGTACCGATCCCTGCGGCGCACCAATCCGGCGCCGTTCCTCTGCTATCTCGACTTCGAAACCTTCCAGATCGTCTGCTCCTCCCCGGAGATCCTGGTGCGGGTGCGCGAGGGCGTGGTCACGGTCCGCCCCATCGCCGGCACCCGCCGCCGCGGCGCGACGCCGGCCGAGGATGCCGCTCTGGCCGACGAGCTGCTTGCCGATCCGAAGGAGCGCGCCGAGCATCTGATGCTGCTCGATCTCGGCCGCAACGATGCCGGCCGGGTCTCGCGGATCGGCAGCGTGCGGGTGACGGATTCGTTCTTCATCGAGCGCTACAGCCAGGTGATGCACATCGTGTCGAACGTCGAAGGCGAGCTCGATCCGCGCCACGACCCCCTCGACGCCCTGGCCGCAGGATTTCCGGCCGGCACGGTCTCCGGAGCCCCGAAGGTCCGGGCCATGGAGATCATCGACGAATTGGAGCACGAGAAGCGCGGGCCCTATGCCGGCTGCATCGGCTATTTCGGCGCGCGGGGCGAGATGGACACCTGCATCGTGCTCCGCACCGCGGTGGTGAAGGACGGGCGGATGCACGTCCAGGCGGGCGCCGGGATCGTGTACGATTCCGATCCAACCTCCGAACAGCAGGAATGCGTCAACAAGGCCAAGGCGTTGTTCCGGGCGGCTGAGGAGGCGGTGCGGTTCGCCGCGCAGGCCAAGCGGGGGCAATAGGGGGCGCCGGCAGTCGGGTCGCTCCGCGGCTTGTCCTTGTGCTGGATCCCGGATCGGGTTCCCATGACGCTCCACCTGTCCGGGAAAGGGAGCGGTTCAGAATGAACCGTGCCCCTTTTCCCGGGCGCATGCAGCGCCAGCGGAATGTGATCCGGGACCGAGCACACAACGGGCCGCGTAGCGGCTTCCCACGCGAGCCGGATACCCGGCACGGTTGACCGCTCTGCCCTGAGCGGTCACATCGCCCCCATGCCCGAGCGTGCCGCCGCGATGTCCAACGTCCTCGTCATCGACAACTACGATTCCTTCACGTGGAATCTGGTCCATCTGATTGGCCCGCTCTGCGGCGCCGTCGAGGTCGCCCGCAACGACGCGCTGACCGTCGATGAAATTCGCGCCAAGGCGCCGGACGCGATCGTGCTCTCGCCCGGCCCCTGCACGCCCAACGAGGCGGGCATCTGTCTCGACGTGGTTCGCAATCTGTCTGACGAGATCCCGATCTTCGGCGTCTGCCTGGGCCTTCAGGCGATCGGTCAGGCTTTTGGCGGGGATGTGGTGCGGGCGCCGCTGCCGCTGCACGGCAAGGTCTCGACCATCCGCCACGGTGCGAGCGGCCTGTTCCGCGGCCTCAACGACAGTTTCGAGGCGACGCGCTACCATTCCCTGGTGGTCGACCGCGCGAGCTGCCCAACGGCCCTGAAGGTCACCGCCGAGGCGGATGGCCTGATCATGGGTCTGGAGCATGCCGACCGCCCGCTCCACGGCGTGCAGTTCCATCCGGAGAGCATCCGCTCGCAGCACGGCACCGAGATCGTCAAGAATTTCCTGGATCTCGCCGCCGCCTGGAATGCGGCGCGTGACAGGACCCGCGCCGACGTGCATTGACCCGAAGGAGGCCGGGGCGGCCCGCCGACGGAGCGCATGGACAGTTTCAGACCCCATCTCGCGAAGGTCGCCGGGGGCTTCGCCCTGGACCGCGCCGAGGCGCGCGCGGCCTTCGACGACCTGCTGTCGGGTGAGGTAACGCCGGTCCAGGCGGGCGCTTTCCTCACGGCCCTCAAGGTGCGCGGCGAGACCATCGAGGAGATCGTCGGCGCCGCCGAGGCGATGCGGGCGCGCATGACCCGGGTCGTGGCCCCCGAGGGCGCCATCGATGTGGTCGGCACGGGCGGTGACCATTCCGGCAGCGTGAACGTCTCGACGCTCGCCGCCATTCTCGTGGCCGCCTGCGGCGTTCCGGTTGCCAAGCACGGCAACCGTGCCGCGACCTCCCGCTCCGGCGCCGCCGACGTACTGGCCGCGCTGGGCGTGAAGCTCGGGCTCGATGCTGAAGGTCAGGCCCGCTGCCTGGAAGCGGCAAGTCTCTGTTTTCTCTTCGCCCAGACCCACCACCCGGCGATGCGTCATGTCGCGCCCGTACGCTCGGAGCTGCCGGTGCGGACCATCTTCAACCTGCTCGGGCCGCTGAGCAATCCGGCCGGCGTCGCCTACCAGCTGTTCGGCGTGGCCCAGGAGGCCCTGGCGGAGCCGCTGACCCGGGTGCTCGCCGAACTCGGCAGCCGCCGGGTCTGGACCGTCCACGGATCCGACGGGCTCGACGAGATCACCGTCACCGGTCCGACCCAGGTCGTTGCGCTTGAGGAGGGGCGGATCTCGCGCTTCACCATCGATCCGCAGGATTTCGGTTTGGCTTTGCGGGCGCCCGAAGAACTGCGCGGTGGCGATCCCGCCGACAATGCCCGGGCGCTGGAGGCGGTGCTCGCCGGCGCGCGCAACGCCTACCGGGACATCGCGGTGCTCAACGCGGGTTCTGCCCTTGTCGTCGCGGGCGCCGCGCCGACCCTGGCGGATGGGCTCGCGCGGGCGCAGGATGCGATCGATTCCGGGGCGGCCCGGGCGACGCTCGCCCGCCTTGTCCGAGCTTCGAACGACCACTCAAACGGGCAGGAGGGCCGATGAGCGCCCTGACGCAAGAGCCGACCCGCGAGACCGGCGTCGAGGCGCCGCCGGAAAGGCCGAACGTGCTCGCCAAGATCGAGGCCTACAAGCGCCGTGAGATTGCCGAAGCGAAGCTGCGCGTGCCGCTGGCGAAGCTTGAGCGCAAGGTCGCGCAGGCTGATCCGGTGCGCGGCTTCGCGGCGGCGATCCGTGCGCATCTCGCGGAGAAACGGCCGGCCCTCATCGCGGAGGTGAAGAAGGCCTCGCCCTCGAAGGGATTGATCCGGGCCGATTTCGACCCCGCCACACTGGCTTCGGCTTATCAGGCCGGGGGCGCCACCTGTCTCTCGGTGTTGACCGACGAACCGTCGTTCCAGGGGCGGCCCGATTACCTGACCGAGGCCCGCGCCGCTTGCGGCCTGCCGGTCCTGCGCAAGGATTTCATATTCGAGCCCTACCAGGTCTATGAGGCCCGGGCCTGGGGCGCGGACTGCATCCTCGTCATCATGGCCTGCCTGGATGACGACGAGGCTGTCGCGCTGGTCGAGACGGCGCATCTCCTCGGGATGGATGTCCTGACCGAGGTTCACGACGAAGCCGAACTCGCCCGGGCGATCCCGCTCGGAACCGCGATGATCGGCGTCAACAACCGCAACCTCAAGACCTTCGAGGTCTCGTTCGAGACGGCGATCCGCCTCGGCGCCGCCATTCCCGCGGACCGGATCGCGGTTGCCGAGAGCGGTATCGGCGGCCACGCCGACGTCGCTCGCCTCGGGGAGCATGGCCTCGGCGTCGTGCTGGTCGGCGAGAGCCTGATGCGGCAGGCCGATGTAACGGCGGCGACCCACGCGCTGCTGTTCGGTGACGCCAAGGCCGGCGGCAAGGACACCAAGACCCGGAAGAAGGGTTGAACGATGGAGCCCGGCGCGACGCTCACGCATCTCGATACCAGCGGTGCGGCCAACATGGTCGACGTCACCGACAAGCCCGCCACGGACCGTACCGCCCGGGCGGAGGGTATCGTCGTGATGGAGCCCGGAACCCTGGCGCTGATCCGCGAGGGCGATGCCAAGAAGGGCGACGTGATCGGAACCGCGCGGCTCGCCGGCATCATGGCGGCTAAGCGCACCCACGAGCTGATCCCCCTCTGCCACCCGCTGCTCCTCTCCAAGGTGCGGGTCGAGATCGAGCCCGATGACGCCTTGCCGGGCCTGCGTATCGCCGCCGAGGTGCGGGTGCAGGGGCCGACCGGCGTCGAGATGGAGGCGTTGACCGCCGTCTCGGTGGCGTGCCTCACGGTCTACGACATGGTGAAGGCGGTCGACCGCGGCATGCGGATCGAGGGCATTCGCTTGACAGCCAAGGATGGCGGTCGGTCCGGCGCTTACAGGGCCCCTGTCGTATGAGCGGCCTGATTGCGGTTGCCGAGGCGCTTGCGCGAGTCCTGGCGAGCGTGAGCAGCCCGGTCGAGGCCGAAAATGTACCGCTGGCGCAGGCCGCAGGGCGGACGCTCGCGGCCGATATCGTCGCAAGCCGCACCCAGCCCCCGTTTCCGGCCTCGGCGATGGACGGCTACGCGGTTCGCAGCGCCGAGGCCGCCGTCGCCGGGGCGACTTTGCGCGTGGTCGGGACCAGCGCGGCCGGTCACGGGTTCGCGGGCAGCCTCAGTCCCGGTGAGGCGGTGCGGATCTTCACGGGCGCGCCGGTGCCCGAGGGCGCGGACGCGATTCTGATTCAGGAGGATGCGCAGGCCGAGGGCGGGACCGTGCGCGTGGTCGAACCGGTCGAGCCGAAACGGTTCATCCGCCGCGCCGGGCTCGATTTCACGGCCGGCGAGACGCTGCTCACGGCTGGCTTGGCCCTGGACGCGCGGCGCCTCGCCCTGGCCGCGGCGGCCGGCCATCCGCATCTGCCGGTTCGCCGCCGGCCACGAGTAGCAATCCTGGCTACGGGGGACGAATTGGTCGAACCCGGCGCCACGCCGGCTTGGGATCAGATCGTTGCCTCGAACAGCCTCGCCCTTGGAGCGCTCGCCGCCGAGGCGGGGGCGGAGGTCATCGATCTCGGGATCGCGGGGGACGATCATGCCGCACTGGCAGACGCGTTCCGGCGGGCCCGCGCGTCGCAGGCCGATCTGCTGGTCACCCTCGGCGGCGCGTCGGTCGGCGACCATGATCTGGTGCAGGCGGCGCTGGCCCGCGAAGGGCTCGAACTCGGCTTTTGGCGGGTGGCGCTCCGGCCCGGGAAGCCGCTGATGCATGGCCGCCTCGGCGACATGCTGGTGATCGGGCTGCCGGGGAATCCGGTCTCGTCCATCGTCTGCGGGCTGCTGTTCGTCGTCCCAGCGATCCGTGCGCTCCAGGGAGATCCACTGGCTGGAGCCGACCGCAGCGAGCCGGCGACACTCGGCCGGGCGCTCGACGCCAATGATGGGCGAGCCGACTACATGCGCGCCCGCCTCGCCGTCGAGCCCGGTCGGCTTCCGGTGGCGACACCCGAGCAGCGCCAGGATTCCTCGATGCTGGCAGTCCTGGGGCAGGCCGAGGCGCTGCTGATTCGCGCGCCGCACGAGCCCGCTGTCCGGGCCGGCGATCCGTGCCGGATCATCCGGCTGGACCGCCGCCTGCTCTGACCGAATCTGGCACGACGCGCCAGACCTTGAGCGGCCCGGGCAGATCCAGGGGCACCAGCCGATCGGAGCGTTCCGCGCCGCGGGCAAGCCGGGTGGCGAAGGCCGTCTCGGCCTGCAGATCCTCCGCGGGCCGGGCCGGACAGGCGACGAGGTAGCGCACCGCGTATGTCGTCAGCACCCTCGCGAGGTCTGCCTGCGTTCCGCCAAGCCCTTCGATCGCCGCTGTGAGACCGGGGATCGCCCGGTGATACGGCGCCGCCACGATGGCGTGCGGCGTGTGCAACAGGATCGCCGGGCCCATGAAGATCGGTGCCAGCACGGTGCCGGGTGGCAGCGTCTTGAGGGGCGCCAGCGCCTCTTCGCTGCGGCACGCGATCGCGCCGGCGGGATCGGGCGCTGTCCGTATGGCGGGCGCCAGCGTCTCGGCCAAAACGGCGGGCGCCATCCAGAGCGTACTCACGAGACTGCCGCCGAGGAGCGCGACGCCCCAACGGGGCAGGCCGGCCCGAGGCGCCATATCAGCCCGGAGCGCCCGATCGAGGATGGCGCCCGCGACCAGCGGTACGAAGCCCGACGCGATGTAGAGGCCGCGGAACTGGAACACCCCGAGGATCAGGCCGGGCCAGAGGAACAGGGCCATGACGGCCCAGGCCCGACGCTGCGGACCGCGCCACGTCATCCAGGTCGCGGTCGCGGTGGCGAGCAGCGCGGCCGGATAGAACACCAACGCTTCCCACTGCCCCCGGGCGATGAATTTCGGGAGCGAGGTCATCTCGTTCACCGTGAGCAGCCAGTGGGTTCGCACCAGGGGCGGCATGTCGGGGAACGGGCCGTCCAGGCAGCGTGGAAAGGCGAGGGCGAAGCCGGCGAGCAGGATCGCCCCGGAAAGGAGGGCGAGCGCGCCACGCGCCCGGATCGATGCCATACGTTCAGCGCCCGCTCTGGCGCAGACAGCAAAGACCAAGCCGCCGAGGGCAAGCCACAGCCAGGGCGGCGAGAGGGCGTCGCAGCGTGTGGAGATCCAGAGCGGGGGCGCCGTCTGTGCGGCGAACAGCGCTGGCGCGGCAACGCCGAGTCCCATGCCGAAACCGGTCAGGAGCGGCAGCGCAGGCCGGCCCCGCAGGCACCAATCCCCGACAAGGAACATGCCGGCGACCGCAATCGACGGCAGCCCCTCAAGCCCGACGGCGAGCGACAGCGCCGCCAGCCCGCCTCCGATCAGGCCGGGGCGGAAACCACCCCGGATCATGCAGAGGGCGAGGCCGACGATCCCAATGATCTGGACGTTGTGGTGGTCGACCCGCCCGGCCGCGAACTGGATGGTCACTCCGAAGGTCTGCGTCGCCGCGATGAGGGCGAGCAAGGCGGCGCGGCCGCCGAAATGCGCGCGCGTGCCGCGATAGAGGATGCCGCAGAACAGCGCGAACAGCAGCATCGGCCACAAGGCCGCCGCCAGCCCCTCCGCGAGGGGTCGGCCGGCCAACGGGGTCAGGGTCAGGATCAGCCCGGCGATCGGGGCATCCACCAGACGCGACCAGTGACTTGGCACGCCCGCGGGCGCGAGAAATCGAAGCTGGACGTTATCGTACCAACCCTGACCGGCGAGGAGGTCGCGCACCTCGACGAGACGCATGGCGTCGTCGGTATCCGGCACGCGCAGGTGATGGATCGTCGCCCACAGGTCGGCGGGCGGCACCATCGTGGCAAGGCACAGGCCTGCGAGCACCCAGAGGAGCGTGCGGGGCTCGACCCGGTATGTCGGCCGAGACGTCGGCTGTGCCGGAGCGGGCATGGTACGTGACTGAGACGGGCGGTCGGGGCCCTCGGCCGTGAGGATGCGCCAACAGGCTTAATGAGTGGTCAAGGCGCCTTCGTGGACGGCCGGCCACCTCCCGGAATTTGCCACGATCACCAGAGCTCGGCCGTTGCCCCTGCCGGAAACTGGAATTCGGCTGCGCGATACCCCTGTATCGCCAGCGATTCCTTAACCATGCCTCCGCATCCTGCCCGCAGGTCGGCGCTGCGCGCGTCGTGCGACCCACGTATCGCCGGAGCACGGGATGAGCCACCATACCGAGACGCTGGTGATCGGCGCGGGGCCTGCGGGCCTCACCGCCGCTTACCTGCTGTCGAAGCAGGGCCGGTCCGTCACGGTTCTGGAGCGCGACCCAGCCCAAGTCGGCGGCATCTCCCGCACCGTTTCCCACAACGGCTACCTGTTCGATATCGGCGGCCACCGGTTCTTCTCGAAGTCCAAGGCGGTGGTCGATCTCTGGGACGAGATTCTGCCCAATGACTTCATCGAGCGCCCGCGCCTGTCGCGGATCTACTATCGCGGCCGCTACTATGCGTATCCGCTGAAGGCCTTCGAGGCGCTGAAGAATCTCGGCCTGTTGACCAGCGCGGCCTGCATGGCCTCCTATGCCTGGGCCCGCCTGCGGCCGGTGCGCGAGCCCAAGACCTTCCATGCCTGGGTCCGCAACCAGTTCGGCGAGCGCCTGTTCGCGATCTTCTTCAAGACCTACACCGAGAAGGTGTGGGGCATGTCGTGCGACGCGATCTCGGCCGATTGGGCGGCCCAGCGCATCAAGGGGCTCGACCTTGGCGCGGCGATCCGCGACGGGATCAAACGCTCGCTCGGCCTTCGCAAGCCGTCGAAGGCCGGCGGCCCGGTGATCAAGACGCTGATCGAGTCGTTCCGCTATCCGCGGCGTGGTCCCGGCATGATGTGGGAGGCCGCCGCCGCTAGGATCCGGGCGCAGGGCGGGAAGGTGCTGCTCGACCGCAGCGTCGATTCTCTCAGCTACGATGCCGGCACCGGCATCTGGACCGTGGCGGCCCGCAGCGCCGATGGCAGCCGCGAGACCTTTACGGCCCGCCACGTGGTTTCCTCGGCCCCGGTGCGCGAATTGGTGGACTCGATCCGCCCGCGGCCGCTGAGCACCTTCAACGCCCGGTCGTTGAAGTACCGCGACTTCCTCACCGTCGCCCTGATCGCCAAGTCGCAGAACAATTTTCCGGACAACTGGATCTACATCCACGATCCGTCCGTGAAGGTCGGGCGGGTGCAGAATTTCCGCTCGTGGTCGCCCGAAATGGTGCCGGATGCGGACCATACCTGCCTCGGCCTCGAATATTTCTGCTTCGAGGGCGACGGGCTCTGGACCGCTTCGGATGACGAGCTCGTGGCGCTCGCCAAGCGCGAGATCGGACAGATCGGCCTGATCGATCCGGCCGAAGTGGTCGATGCCTGCGTGGTCCGGCAGGCCAAGGCCTATCCGGTCTACGACGAGGAGTATGCCAATCACGTCGCCACGGTGCGCCGGGAGCTGGAGCGAGATTTCCCGACCCTGCACCTCGTTGGACGCAACGGCATGCACAAGTACAACAACCAGGACCACGCGATGATGACCGCGATGCTCACCGTGGAGAACATCCTTGCCAACAAGCGCCGGCACGATGTCTGGCGGGTCAACGAGGATGCCGAGTACACCGAGGCCGGCCTGTCGGGGGCCGAGGCGGCGCTGAGCAGCGAGCGGCTCGTGCCGCGCAAGGTGGCCTGACCGGCGACAGGGCGCAGGCCGCGTCACCGGCGCGGCTTGTCCCTCGAACAGGCGGCTCTATCGTTCGCTCCCGGACACGCCCGACACCAGGGCGGCCGGGAGGAAGTAGTACGATGCGATCCTTGATCATCGCCGCTCTGTTGGCGGGCGTCGCCGCGCCGGCCCTGGCGCAGGGCGCCGCCCCCGCCGAGACCAAGGCCAAAGCCGACGACCTGCAGAAGCTCGAAGGCATGCACAGCACGAACACGCAGGCCGCCCCCGAGATTCCGCAGACCGGCCGGCGCGCCGACGCGATCCGCAAGAACCTGTCGAAGATCAAGCTGCCGGACGGCTTCAAGATCGATCTCTACGCCGTGGTGCCGGATGCCCGCGCCATCGCGGTCGGCCCCAATGCCGGGGTGCTGTTCGTCGGCACGCGCAAGAGCAAGATCTACACGGTCACCGACCGCGACAAGGATAGGGTCGCCGACGAGGTCCGCGCCTTCGCGCCGGGCATCGACTTCAAGATCCCAAACGGCGTCTGCTTCTCGAAGGACGGCGTGCTCACCGTGGTGGAGCAGAACCGCGTGCTGGCCTTCCCGGCCGCCGAGTTTTTCTATGAGAACCCGGATGTCGCCGCGGGCGTGCTGATCAAGCAGGGCGATCTGATCCCGGCCGCGGAAGAAAGCTTCAACCACACCGCCCGGGTCTGCCGGGTCGGCGCCGACGGCAAGACCTACATCGCGCTCGGGCAGCCCTACAACGTGCCCCCGGCCGACAAGATGGACCTCTACAAGAAGGTCGGCATCGGCGGCATCATCCGTATCGACGCCGACGGCAAGAACCGCGAGGTCTACGCGACCGGCATCCGCAACTCGGTCGGGATGGATTTCAACACCGACAAGACGCTCTGGTTCACCGACAATCAGGTCGACGGCATGGGCGACGACAAGCCGCCGGGCGAGCTGAACCACGCCACGAAGGCCGGCGAGAATTTCGGCTTCCCGTGGTTCGGCGGCGGTGCCGTGCGGACCGTCGAGTACAAGGACCAGACGCCCCCCGCCGACGCGGTCGCGCCGATGGCCGAACTGCCGCCGCACGCGGCCGATCTCGGCATGACCTTCTACAACGGCAAGCAATTCCCGGCCGCCTACAAGGGCGGAATCTTCATCGCCGAGCACGGCTCGTGGAACCGCACCCAGCCGATCGGCGCCCGGGTGATGTTCGCCAAGCTCGGGGCCGACGGGAAGGTCGAGTCGGTCAAGCCGTTCGCGGAGGGCTGGCTGACCGGCGACGGCGAGTATCTCGGACGCCCGGTGGATGTGGCGGTGATGCTCGACGGCTCGCTGCTGGTCTCGGACGATTCCGCCGGGGCGATCTACCGGATCTCGTACGAGAAATAGGGCGTTCTTCCCTCCCCCTTGTGGGGAGGGATCGAGGGTGGGGGGGTGGTTCAATATGAAGCGCGCCGGTGCCTCCTGCACCACCCCCACCTCCAACTCCTCCCCGCAAGGGGGAGGAGAGTTCCGTTGCGCAATCCGAGCCCCGATGATGATCCGTCCGCTTCTCGTTCTGCTCGCCACCCTCATCCCGCTCGCGGCCCAGGCCGGCGATGCCGCCGCGGGTAAGAAGCGCGCGACCGCCTGCCAGACCTGTCATGGGATGGACGGGCTCTCGAAGCTGCCGGAGGCGCCGAACCTCGCCGGGCAGGTCGAGCCCTATCTCGTCAAGCAGCTCACCGACTACCGCGACGGCAAGCGGCAGAACGAGATCATGAACGTGGTCGCGAAGGAGCTGGCGGACGCCGATATCGCCAATCTGGCGGCGTATTATTCGGGGATCCAGATCGACGTGCTGCCGCCGGGGTGATCCGCGCGGCTCCCTCCCCCGCAGAGGGGGAGGGGAAGCACGTGGTGGATCAATCGTCCATCTTCAGCGCGGCGATGAACGCCTCCTGCGGGATCTCCACGCGCCCGAACTGGCGCATCTTCTTCTTGCCTTCCTTCTGCTTGTCCAAAAGCTTGCGCTTGCGCGAGATGTCGCCACCGTAGCACTTGGCGGTGACGTCCTTGGACAGGGCCTTGATCGTCTCGCGGGCGATGATCTTACCGCCGATCGCCGCCTGGACGGGGATCTGGAACAGGTGGCGGGGGATCAGGTCCTTCAGCTTCTCGCACATGGCCCGACCGCGCGACTCGGCACGGGTGCGGTGGACCAGCATCGAGAGGGCGTCCACCGGCTCGGCGTTCACGAGGATCGACATCTTCACGAGGTCGCCCTCGCGGTAATCCGACACGTGGTAGTCGAAGGAGGCGTAGCCCTTCGAGATCGACTTCAGCCGGTCGTAGAAATCGAACACCACTTCGTTCAGCGGCAGGTCGTAGACCACCATGGCGCGCTTGCCGACGTAGTTGAGGTCGATCTGGACGCCCCGGCGGTCCTGGCAGAGCTTGAGCACACCGCCGAGGTAATCGTCGGGCGTCAGGATCGTGGCGCGGATCCAGGGCTCCTCGATCAGCTCGATCTTCATCACGTCCGGCATGTCGGCCGGGTTGTGCAGCTCCTTGATCTCGCCGTCGCGCATCCGCAGCCGGTAGACCACGGACGGCGCGGTCGAGATCAGGTCGAGGTTGAACTCCCGCTCCAGCCGCTCCTGGATGATCTCCAGATGCAGGAGCCCGAGGAAGCCGCAGCGGAAGCCGAAGCCGAGGGCGGCCGAACTCTCCATCTCGTAGGAGAACGAGGCGTCGTTCAGCCGGAGCCGGCCCATGGCCGAGCGCAGGTTCTCGAACTCCGCCGCGTCCACCGGGAACAGGCCGCAGAACACCACCGCCTGCACTTCCTTGAAGCCCGGCAGCATCTCGGTGGTCTGGCGCTTGTCCTCGGTGATGGTGTCGCCGACCCGGGTGTCGGCCACCTCCTTGATCGAGCCGGTGAAGAAACCGACCTCGCCGGGGCCCAACGCGTCGATATCCGCCATCTTCGGCCGGAACACGCCGATCCGGTCGACGCCGTAGACCGCGTCGGCGCCCATCATGCGGATGGTCATGCCCTTCTTGAGGGTCCCATCGATGATCCGCACCAGCACCACGACGCCGAGATAGGCGTCGTACCAGCTGTCCACGAGGAGCGCCTTCAGCGGCGCGTCGCTCTTGCCCTTCGGGGCCGGCAGGCGCGTGACGATTGCTTCCAGCACCGCCTCGATGTTGAGGCCGGTCTTGGCCGAGATCGGCACGGCGTTCGAGGCGTCGAGGCCGATCACCTCCTCGATCTGCTCCTTCACCCGGTCGGGCTCGGCGGCCGGCAGATCGACCTTGTTGAGGACCGGGACGATCTCGTGGTTGGCGTCCAGCGCCTGATAGACGTTGGCGAGCGTCTGCGCCTCCACGCCCTGGGAGGCGTCGACGACCAGCAGCGAGCCCTCACAGGCTGCCAGCGAGCGCGACACCTCGTAGGCGAAGTCGACGTGGCCGGGCGTGTCCATCAGGTTGAGGACGTAATCCTTGCCGTCCTGCGCCTTGTATTCCAGGCGCACGGTCTGCGCCTTGATGGTGATGCCGCGTTCCTTCTCGATATCCATCGAGTCGAGCATCTGCTCGGACATGTCGCGCAGCGCGACGGTGCCGGTGGCCTGGATCAGACGATCTGCGAGCGTCGATTTGCCGTGGTCGATATGCGCGACGATCGAGAAGTTGCGGATGGTTTCGATCGGGGCTGTCATCGGCATTCCGTTCGGGCGCGCGCCAATGCGCACCGTCTGACATCAGGGCGAGTTCGATGGGGCGGCTCACGCGCGAGATAGCAGCGCGGGGGGAAGGCGCCAAGCGCGCCCGCAACCGGCGCGCTATCCTGTCACCGGGCAAGCAGAAAGACGGGGACCGGATTGAACCGGCCCCCGTCCGGGCACACGAAGGTGTTGGCTGCGAAGCGCGGGCCGCCTCAGCGGCCGCGATCGCGGATCAGGCGCTCGATCTCGGCCTCGCCGTGGGAGCGCGCCTTCGCCTCGGTCGGATGCTTCCGGTCCGAACGCTGGTGCAGCTTGCCGTGCTTGCGGATGCTCCACTGGAACAGGGAGCCGCTCTCGCCGACCGGTTCAACATCGAGGCTGAAGGGGTAGGTGTCTGTCTGCGTTTCGCTCATGGAGCCGATATGGGGCAGTCGGCGGCATTTCGCCATGCCCCTTCGCGAAGTCCTTGCGCGCTAGCCCTGCGCATCGCTCGCGCGCGCCCGCGCGGCCATGGCAACCAAGCTCTTGCGCAGCGCACCCATGTCGGAGACGCGCTCCGGATAGACGACCCGGGCGGTCCGCTCGTTGGCCATCAGATCCATCCCCTCGGGGTCGAGCCCGGTGAGCCGCCAGGGCAGCCCGGCCTCGGCGCCGCTGCCGGCGGCGTAAAGGGCGAGCGCATCGGCGTGATCGGCATTCATATGCTCCACCGCCCCGCGCTCGCCGGCCACGATGGCCTCGGCGCCGGCGAGATCGAGCAGCAGCTGATCACGGGTCAGTGTCGCGGCCTTGGCGAAGCCGCCGTTGAGGTGGCCCGCTTCAGGATCGAGGGCGAAGAAGCCGAAATCGGGGAAGTCGGCGTAGAGCTTGGCTTTGGGGTGACGGGCCAGGAACCGCTCGCGCGCCCGCGTCTCGCCCGTCTGCGTGGCCCGCCCGACCACGGTGAGCCGGGGATGCGCAAGGGGATCGCCCTTGCCGGTCTGGGCGAACAGCAGCGAGCAGCGCGGATTTGTCAGCAGGTTCCGGGTGTGGGCCGAGAGCCGCGACAGCAGCATCAGCGGCGTGCCGTCGGCATCCGTGGCGATCGTGACGAGCGAGGCGAAGGGCGTGCCGTCCGGGTCCAGCGTTGCCAGCGCGCCGGATCGGATGCCGCGTAGCAGGCTCCGGGCGAGGCCGATCGCGTCGAAGGGCGCCGCGTCGGCCGGCAGCGGCCGGGCGGGTCCCCGCGGTTCGGATGCGTTTCCGCCGGTCTCGCCCATGCCGTTCCTCCCCCTCGCGAATTGCCGCTCGACGCGCCCGCCACGTTAGCGGGGCCAAGGCCGGCGCGCGAGGCGGACGGCCCGCGTCAGATCGGCCGTTACGGCCAAGCTATGACCGCCGCTCGCTTTTTCCGATCGGCCGTACTAAAGCACCTGTCCCTTTGCGCGCGCCGGGCTGCGCCGAAACCGCCCGGTACGCGCTCTTGTCTGCCCCTCGGGGGCCGGGATGCGGCGCGGCCTGTGCGTAAAGCCGGGACCGCGCCCGAACCCGTTCAGTCAGGGACCGCGCATGCCGACCATCGCCCTCGTCGACGACGACCGGAACATTCTCACCTCGGTGTCGATCGCGCTTGAGACCGAAGGCTACCGCATCCAGACCTACACGGACGGCGCCTCCGCCCTCGATGGGTTGCGCCATTCCCCGCCGGATCTGGCGATCTTCGACATCAAGATGCCGCGCATGGACGGGATGGAGCTTCTCCGGCGCCTGCGGCAGAAATCTGACCTCCCCGTGATCTTTCTGACGTCGAAGGACGAGGAGATCGACGAGTTGTTTGGGCTCAAGATGGGCGCGGACGACTTCATCCATAAGCCGTTCTCGCAGCGTCTGCTGGTGGAGCGCGTCAAGGCGGTGCTCCGCCGCTTCGCCAAGGAGGCGCCCGGCGCCACGCCGCGCGGGGCCGAGGAGATCGCGGCCCGCTCGCTCGAGCGCGGCCTGCTGATGATGGATCCCGAGCGCCACACCTGCACGTGGAAGGGCGAGCCGGTAACGCTGACCGTCACCGAGTTCCTGATCCTGCAGGCGCTCGCCCAGCGCCCCGGCGTCGTGAAGAGCCGCAATGCCCTCATGGACGCGGCCTACGACGATCAGGTCTACGTCGATGACCGGACCATCGACAGCCACATCAAGCGCCTGCGCAAGAAGTTCAAGGTGACCGACCAGAGCTTCGACATGATCGAGACGCTCTACGGCGTCGGCTACCGGTTCAAGGAGGCGTGATCTTCGGAATCCGCCGCGTGTCCGCTCGCATACAGACCCAGACCGAGGAGGCTGAACCCCGCACCTCCCTGGCCAAAGCCCTCTCCCGCCCCCTGACTTGGCCCCGTGCCCTCTGGGACGCGATCGGCCAGCGCGCCTCGTCGAGTCTGACGCGCCGTATCGTCGTGCTCAACCTCGTCGGGCTGATCGCCTTGCTGGTCGGGTTTCTGTACCTCAATCAGTTCCGGCAGGGCCTGATCCAGGCGCGAATCCAGAGCCTTGCTATACAGGGCGAGATCATCGCGGGCGCCATCGCGGCCTCGGCCTCGGTGGACACCGACACGATCCGCATCGACCCCGACAAGCTGTTGCAGCAGCAGGCCGGCGAGGCCGCGGAGGAGGAATCGCAACCGCTCGCCTTCTCGCTCAACCCCGAGAAGGTGGCGCCGCTCCTCTCGCGCCTCGTCACGCCCACCGGAAACCGCGCGCGGGTCTACGATCAGGAGGGCGGCCTCCTGTTCGACACCCGCACCTTGTTCAAGCGTGGCGATGCCGGCCGGCCGGACCCGCTGGAACCCAGGCCGCACAAGCCCGGGATGCTCGAATCGGCCTTTCAGACGGCTCAGACCAAGCTGAGCGCATTGTTCCGCAGCCGGGCTGAACCTGCGGAGGAGAGCGGCCCGCTGAACGGCCATTCACTCCGCGAGGTTCAGGCGGCGCTCGGCGGCAATCGCGGCAGCCTCGTCCGCCGCAACAAGCAGGGCGAGACCACCGTGTCGGTCGCCGTGCCGATTCATCGGGCTGGCTCGGTGCGCGGCGCGCTGCTGATCTCGACCCAGGGCGACGCCATTGACCGGGTGATCGCCTCGGAACGGTTCGGCCTGCTGCAGGTGTTCCTCGTCGCCTCGGCGGTGATGGTGGTTCTGTCGTTCCTGCTGGCCGGCGCCATCGCGGGCCCGGTGCGCCGCCTCGCCGAGGCCGCCGAGAAGGTTCGCATGGGCATCAAGACCCGCGAGGAGATCCCGGACTTCACCGAGCGCACCGACGAGATCGGCCACCTGTCGGGGGCTTTGCGCGACATGACCCAGGCGCTCTATCGGCGGATCGACGCGATCGAGAGTTTCGCGGCCGATGTCAGCCACGAGCTGAAGAACCCGCTGACCTCGCTGCGCAGCGCCGTCGAGACCCTGCCGCTCGCCAAGTCCGACGATTCGCGCGGCCGGCTGATGGCGATCATCCAGCACGACGTGAAGCGCCTCGACCGGCTGATCAGCGACATCGCCGACGCCTCGCGCCTCGACGCCGAGCTCGCCCGGGCGGAGGCCCGGCGGGTCGATCTGCGGCGCCTGCTGACCACCGTCGTGTCTGTCGCCAACGAACGGCGGCGGGCGAAGGACTGCCTGATCCAGCTCGATGTGGAGCCGACGGGGTTCGACAACGAGGCGCCGTTCACGATCATCGGCCATGACAGCCGGCTCGGCCAGGTCGTCAACAACCTGCTCGACAATGCCCGCTCGTTCTCGCCCAGCGACGCGAAGGTCCGCGTCGTGCTGCGCCGGGTGCGGGGCGAGGTCGAGCTGATCTGCGAGGACGAGGGGCCCGGTATCCCGGAGCATGCCCTGGAGCGCATCTTCGAGCGCTTCTACACCGACCGCCCCGAGCAGGGCTTCGGCCAGAATTCCGGGCTCGGTCTGTCGATTTCCCGTCAGATCGTGCAGGCCCATCGTGGTACCATCCGCGCCGAGAACCGCCCCGGTGCCCCCGACGAGGACGGCGAGCCCACCGTGCGCGGCGCGCGCTTCATCGTGCGTTTGCCGGCCGCGCCGCGCCAGCTCCACGCGTGACCACCACGCTTCATGGCGCCTGCTGCACGCTCCGCGGCGGCGGCATCCTGATTCGCGGCGAATCCGGTTCGGGGAAGTCGAGTCTCGCGCTGTTGCTCGCCAGCCTGGAGGATGGAGC
Source organism: Methylobacterium sp. E-005 (assembly GCF_022829725.1). Lineage (GTDB taxonomy): Bacteria > Pseudomonadota > Alphaproteobacteria > Rhizobiales > Beijerinckiaceae > Methylobacterium. Next base: position 174,603 of record NZ_JAKSYG010000256.1, read on the forward strand.
CTTTGTGGCGGACGACAGGATCGTCTGCGCGGTCAGCGGCGGGCGCGTCCGGGGACGCCCCCATCCTGCGCTTGCCGGCCGTGTCGAGGTGCGGGGGCAGGGCATTCTTTCGGTGGCCGAGCTGGGGGTCGCGTCCTGCTCCGAGGCGACACTGGATCTCGTCGTGGATCTCGTGGCCGTATCCCCGCGCTTGCCGGAGCTGCCCGGGACGGCGGACCTGCTGGGGGTCCCGCTCCCGTGCCTCATCCTCGATCACGGCGTCCGCGCCGCCGGATTGGCACCGCTCCTCATCCGTGCGGCACTGCGAAAGTCGGAGTCGTGACTTCGCAGCCGCACAGGCGCCCCGAATCGCTCACCGGTGGTGCTGACCCATGGCGTAAGCGGGGCGGCCGTGCCATGATCGTGGCAATGTCCGGGCAAAAAAGTCGCGTTCGCCTTGTGGGGGGCTGTGCGATGCACAACATGGCGGCACTCATAGGACGTTGGAACACGTGTCGATGATTGGCATGGTGCTCGTCACTCACGGCCTCCTGGCGACCGAGTTCAAGGCCGCTCTGGAGCACGTGGTCGGCCCCCAGGATCAGATCGAAACGATCACGATCGGGCCGGAAGACGATATGGAATTGCGGCGGCGGGACATCATGTCCGCGGTCTGTCGCGTGAATACCGGTGAGGGCGTGGTTGTGCTGACCGACATGTTCGGCGGCACACCGTCGAATCTCGCGCTGTCGTGCATGAACGGCGGCTCGGTCGAGGTAGTGGCGGGCATCAATCTGCCGATGCTGATCAAGCTCGCCAGCGTCCGCGACGAGGAGAATCTCGGCGACGCCGTATTGCACGCCCAGGAGGCGGGGCGGAAATACATCAACGTCGCCTCGCGCGTCCTGGCGGGCAAGTAAGTCGCCCTTACGTCTTTAGGATCGCCGCCCCGGGCGCCGGACGGCGCGAGCCCGCGGTGATCCCCACGGATGCCGCGATGACGAGGCCGATCGCGAGCCACTGAACCACGCTGATTCGCTCGTCCAGAACCATCAGCCCGGCGCAGGCCGCGACTGCGGGCTCAAGGCTCATCAACACGCCAAAACTCTTCCGATCGAGGCGCCGCAGGGCGACCATTTCGAGGGAATAGGGCAGGGCACTCGACATCACCGCCACCGCGAGGCCGGCGATCAGGATCCCAGGGGCGAGTAGACCCGTGCCGGCCTGGGCCACCCCGAAGGGTGCGACCACGAGGGCGGCCGTCAGCATCCCCAGCGAGACCGCCTGACCGCCGTCGACCCGCCCGGCACGCTGGCCGAACAGGATGTAGAGGGCCCAACACAGGGCGGCCCCGAGATCGAGGGCGACGCCGACAGGATCGAGCCCGTCCGTGGTGGCGATCGGCAGGAGCAGCATCAATCCCAGAACGGCGAGGCCGATCCACAGGAAATCAGAAGCTCGGCGCGACGCGATCAGCGCGACCGCGAGCGGTCCGGCGAATTCGATCGCCACCGCGGGCCCGAGCGGCAGGCGCGCCAGGGCGAGGTAGAACAACAGGTTCATCAGCCCGAGCGCTGCGCCGTACAGCGCGATCCACCCGGCCTCGCGCAGGTTCAGGCTCCGCCGCCAGGGCCGCCAGACCGCGATGAGAATCAGCGCCGAGAAGCCGACCCGCAGACTCGAGGTGCCGGCCGCGCCGACCGCCGGAAACAGACTCTTGGCGAAGGTCGCGCCGCTCTGAAGGGAGACCATGCCGGCGACGAGGGCGGCAACCGGCATGAGGATCGGGGACGGGCGCACCCGTCCGAGCGGGCTCACAGGATGAAACGACTGAGATCGGCGTTCGCGGCCAGATCCTCGACCCGGGCGCGCACATAGGCGGCATCGATCGGCACGGTCTCGCCGGAGCGATCGGTGGCGGTGAAGGAGATGTCGTCGATGACCCGTTCCAGCACCGTCTGGAGCCGGCGGGCGCCGATATTTTCCACCGAGGAATTCACCTCGACGGCGACCTTCGCCAGCGCATCCACCGCATCGTCCGTGAAGGTGAGGGTCACGCCCTCCGTCTCCATCAACGCAACGGTCTGCTTGATCAGGCTCGCCTCGGTGGAAGTGAGGATCTGGCGGAAATCATCCACCGTGAGCGGCTGCAATTCCACGCGGATCGGAAGACGGCCCTGCAGCTCGGGCAGGAGGTCGGCCGGCTTGGACACGTGGAAGGCGCCCGAGGCGATGAACAAAATGTGGTCGGTCTTGACCGGCCCATGCTTCGTGGCGACGGTGGTGCCCTCGATCAGCGGCAGGAGGTCGCGCTGCACGCCCTCGCGCGAGACATCGCCGGAGGTCCGGCCTTCGCGGGCGCAGATCTTGTCGATCTCGTCGAGGAACACGATGCCGTTATTCTCCACCTCGCGGATCGCCTCGCGAACGAGTGCCTCGTCGTCGACCAGCTTGTCGGATTCCTCCGCCATCAGCGGCGCATAGGCGTCCCGCACGAGGATCCGGCGCGGCTTGCCGCGCTGGCCGCCCAGCGCCTTGCCCAGCATGTCGCCGATGTTGATCGCCCCCATGGATGCCCCCGGCATGCCGGGAATCTCGAACATCGGCAGGCCCGCAGGCGCGCTCGAGGCGAGTTCCAGCTCGACTTCCTTGTCGTCGAGTTCGCTATCGCGGAGCTTGCGCCGGAAGCTGTCGCGGGTAGCCGCGCTGGCCGTCGGCCCGACCAACGCATCGAGGATCCGGTTCTCGGCGGCTGCCTCGGCCTTGGCGCGCACACCTTCGCGCTTGGTCTGCCGGGTCAGGCCGATCGCCACCTCCACGAGGTCACGCACGATCTGCTCGACGTCCCGGCCGACATAGCCGACCTCGGTGAACTTCGTCGCCTCGATCTTCAGGAAGGGGGCGTTGGCGAGCCGGGCGAGGCGCCGGGCGATCTCGGTCTTGCCGCAGCCCGTGGGCCCGATCATCAGGATGTTCTTGGGCGCCACTTCCTCGCGGAGCGGGCCGGTGAGCTGCTGGCGCCGCCAGCGGTTGCGCAGCGCGATCGCGACGGCGCGCTTGGCGTCGTGCTGTCCGACGATGAAGCGATCGAGTTCGGACACGATCTCGCGCGGAGAGAACGTCGTCACCGCTGGTCCATCCCTGTTCCCGGCCCGGTCTCAAGGCCCATGGCCGGGAATGGGGTCCCGCGCGCGCCCGCGCAAGGGGCGCCGCGGGGCGGATGCCGCCTCAGTGTGCGGCGAGCGATGGCGTGACACCGGGCTTGTCATGCGTTCCGAACCGTTCGACCAGCGTCGCGCTGGCCGCGTTGAGCCCGACGACCTCGACGACCCGACCCCGTGCCCGGGCCTTGAGCACCACGCGGTCGAGGGCACCCACGGCCGAGATGTCCCAGAAATGCGCCGCCGTGACGTCGATGACCAAGCGCTCGACCGGCTCCAGCAAATCGATCGCCTCCGAGAAGGTGCCGGCGGAGGCGAAGAAGATCTGCCCGGCAACCCGATAGGTCCGGGTCCGTCCATCGGTCGACACCTCGGAGGTGACCCGGCTGAGGCGAGAAACCTTGCCGGCAAAGAACACACCCGAGAGGAGCACGCCCACCAACACACCGATGGCGAGATCCTTGGTAGCGACCACGACGAGGACCGTCGCCAGCATCACCGCCGAGGAGGGCAGGGGGTTGGTGCGCAACTGCGCCAGGGAGCGCCACGAGAAGGTGTTGAGCGAGACCATGATCATGACGGCGGTCAGAGCCGCCACCGGCACGACGGCGAGCAGGTCCTGGAGGGCTACAAGCAGCACGAGGAGGAAGGCCCCGGCCACCAGGGTCGAGAGCCGGCCCCGCGCCCCCGAGGACACGTTGATGACCGACTGACCGATCATCGCGCAGCCACCCATGCCGCCGAACACGGCCGACATCATGTTGGCCACGCCCTGGCCCATGCACTCGCGGTTCTTGTCGCTGCCCGTATCGGTCATGTCGTCGACGATCTGGGCGGTGAGCAGGCTCTCCAGAAGGCCGACCGCCGCGAGGGTCGCCGCGTAGGGCGCGATGACGCGCAGCGTCTCGAGCGTCAGGGGCACGTCCGGCAGCGCGAAGCTCGGCAGCGACGACGGCAGCGCGCCGAGATGCGAGACCGTGCGCACGTCGAGGTGGAAGAGGGCCGTGACCGCGGTGAGGACCGCGATCGCCACGAGGGGCGACGGAACGGCCCGGGTGATCCGCGGGAATCCGTAGATGATTCCCAATCCGAGCGCGATCAGCCCGTAGGTCGCCGGCGTCACGCCGGTGAGTTCCGGGAGCTGGGCCAGGAAGATCAGGATCGCGAGCGCGTTGACGAAACCCGTCATCACCGATTGCGAGACGAACCGCATCAGCCGGCCGAGGCGGAGCAGGCCCGCCAGGATCTGGAACACACCCATCAGGATGGTGGCGGCGAAGAGGTACTGCACCCCGTGATCGCGCACGAGTTCCACCATCACCACCGCGGTGGCGGCCGTGGCGGCCGAGATCATCGCGGGGCGCCCGCCCGCGAACGCGATGGTGCAGGCGATGACCACGGAGGCGTAGAGGCCGACCTTGGGATCGACCCCGGCGATCACCGAAAAGCCGATCGCTTCCGGGATGAGTGCGAGGGCGACGACGATCCCCGAGAGGGTGTCGCCGCGGAGATTGGAGAACCACCGGCTGCGAAGGCCAGTGGCGCCAGCTGTGTCGCGTTGCATAGGGTGAACAATCCGCACAAGGCCCGTCCGCTTTTGAAGCGGACGATCAAAAGGCCCTGGATGCGTGGTCCGGCGGATCGGCGGCCGGAAGAGCCACCCGGGCTTTCACCGGGTCCTTGCGAATGCCGTATCCCTACGGCGCTCCGCGCTGCGACGCAACATTGCCGGGCTGCTTGGTTGGGTTCAGGCAGCCCTGACTTGCGTCACGAAGCCCGTCACCTCCCCGCCGAGCCCATTCGAGCGCCTGGCAATGTCGGCGGCGGCCTCGAGCACCTGTGCGGCGCTGAGCCCGGTCTCGTGCGCGGCATCGAGCACCAGGGCCATGGTCTCGGTCACCGATCGGGTCCCGTTCGCCGCCTCGGCGACGCTGCGGGCGATCTCCTGCGTGGCGACCTGCTGCTCCTCGACCGCGGCGGCGACGCCGATGGCGATCCCGTGGACCTGCTCGATCGTGCCGCCGATCTCCTCGATCGCCGAGACCGCGTCGTGGGTCGCGGCGCGCATGGCGGCGATCTGGCCGGCGATCTCCTCGGTGGCCTTGGCGGTCTGGGTCGCCAGATCCTTGACCTCCGTGGCGACGACCGCGAAGCCCCGTCCGGCCTCGCCCGCCCGAGCGGCCTCGATCGTGGCGTTCAGCGCCAGCAGGTTGGTCTGGCCGGCGATGGTCGAGATGAGTGATACGACCTGCCCGATCCCGTCGGCGCTGCGCGCCAGGGCCTGGACGCTGGTCCGCGTCCGCCGGGCCGCCTCCACAGCGCTCTCGGCCGCGTTCGAGGTCTGGGAAACCTGGACGCCGATCTCGCTCGCCGTGGCGGCGAGTTCTTCTGTGGCAGCCGCCACCGCGTCGACATTGTGCGACATCGTCTCGGCGGCGCGCGTGACGGCCTGCGACTGCGTCCCGGTCCGCTCGGCATTGCCGGCCATCGTGGCGGCGGCCCGCTCCATCCCGGCCGCCGCGCTGGCCAGATGGCCGACGAGGCCGCCGATGTTGCCTTCGAATTGCTGAGCGAATTCGGTCATCTCGGCGCGCTTGCGCGTCACGGAAACGGCATCCATGCGCTGATGCTCCTGGCGCGATGCCTCGGCTTGCAGCAGCGTCTCATTGAGGATCTGCGTGCTCGTCCAGATCGCGCCGATCTCGTCGCGACGCGGCCGCACGACCGGCAGCGCATGATCGCCCCGCGACAGGCGTTCGATGGCGTCCGACACCGCGCGCAGCGGGCCGGCGATCTGGCGCTGCCCGACGAGGAGGCCCAGGGCGCAGCAGATCAGCGTACCGATCAGGGCCAGACCAAGCAGAAGCAGCGTCCGCGCCTGAAACAGCGCCTGGGTGTCGGCCTTGATCGCCGCCATCTCGGTACGGCCCTGGCTCACCAGGGCGTCGATGCTCGCCTGGAAGGTCTTGCGATTGGCGCGGTTGGTGTCGTTGAATCCGAGTTCCGCAGCGGCGCGCGGACTCACCGTCTCCCCGGCGTCGGCGAGGGCGCTGCGCAGGGATCGGAACGCTTCGAAATTGCGTGTCATCACGTCGAACAGGGGCCGCTCGGATGCGGCCAGCCGCGGCGCCCACTCGGCCCGCAGAGCCTCCATCCCGGCCAAGCCCTTCCGGATGCCGGCGGCGTATTTTGCCGCTTCGGCGCGGTCGGCCGAGGCATAGACGCCGCGGGAATCCATCGTCACTTCGGCGGCGAGACGATTGAAATTGGCCGCGTCGAGCGCCCGGATCGAGGCGCTCTCGACGTTTGCGAGCGCGGTTTCGAAGCTTTGCAGGGTGACCACGCTGACGCCCGCGACCACCAATGTCGTCAGGCTGCAGGCGCCAACGAAGCCCAGGAGTTTGCCGCCGATCTTCATTGCGCCCCAACCCAGCTTGCTCGATTGGATGCAAAATATCGACAATTGCTCAAGGGCTCGTTAACCGCACGGGCGTGCGGAGCTCAATATACGGTGCTGATACTCACCATCCAGCACCTCGCAGGTCGCGTATCCAGACCTTAAGCGCCGTCGAGTGCCTCGATCACCAGATTCCCGTTCGTGTAGACGCAGATCTCGGCGGCGATTGCCATGGCGCGGCGCACGATCGCTTCCGCATCGAGGTCGCCGTCTTCCAGCGCCCGGGCAGCCGCCAGCGCGTAGTTGCCGCCCGACCCGATCGCCATGACACCACTTTCCGGTTCCAAAACGTCGCCAGAGCCTGAGAGGAGTAAACTGACTTCGCGATCGGCGACCAGCATCATCGCCTCAAGACGGCGCAGGTAACGGTCGGTGCGCCAATCCTTGGTGAGCTCGACGCAGGCGCGGGTCAGTTGCCCGGGATATTGTTCCAGCTTCGCTTCGAGCCGCTCGAACAGCGTGAAGGCATCGGCCGTGGCCCCCGCGAAGCCGCCGATCACGGCACCCTTGGCGAGCCGCCGGACCTTGCGGGCGTTGCCCTTCACGATGGTCTGGCCCAGGCTGACCTGACCGTCGCCCCCCAACACCACCCGGCCGCCCTTGCGAACCATCAGGATGGTTGTGGCGTGCATCTGAGGCACCGCGCCCCGGTCGTCGTATCTGAATGCGTCCTGGCTCAAAGCTCGGCTCCGATCTCGATCGCGTCGAGATGGGGAGATCGGCCGGTCACGTCCAGCCGAATCGTCACCGCCGATTGGGTCCTGCGGTGTGGCCTACTCGGCGACCGCCTCCGGCGCCTGCACCGAACCGGCATCCTCTAGGATCGAACGGGCCGCAGCCTCGGCCAGGAGGGCGTAGCCGCCATCGGCCATATGCAGGCCGTCGGAGGCAAAGAGCTGCTTGGTCGTCAGCTTCCCGTCCTGCACCCAGCCATGCATCAGGTCGGCGCGCCGGATGACCGGAACGTCGAGTTCATCCCCGATACCGCGCACCGCTTCGAGGAATCGTGAGGCCCCGGGCGTCGCTTCGAGCTTCGGACACCATTGCGGTTCCATCAGCACCACATCGATACCGGCCTCGCGGATCCGGCGGATCGCCGCCACCGTGACCTCACGGAAATGCGCGACCGACACGCCGCGCAGGGGATCGTTGCTCCCGGTCTGCCAGATGACGAGCTGCGGCTCGGCCTTGATCACGTCGCGGTCCAGGCGCGCCAGCATGTCGTCCACATGCTCGCCGCCGATGCCACGGTTGATGACCGCCACATCAATCCCGCCAAGCTTCTTGCGCAGATCGATTTGCAACCGGGCCGGGTAGGCGTTGGCCGGGCTCGACGCGCCGATACCCTCGGTGGAGGACGAACCAAACGCCACGATCTTGAGCGGTGCACCGATGGCGATCTGCCGGGCGACATGCGGAAGATCCGGGCTTTCGCGCAGATCGAAGCCGAGCAGATCGAGCGATTCGGGCAGAAGATCCGCGTAGGCAAGGACCGCGGTCGGGAGCAGGAGGAGGCCGCCGAGCACGCTCAAGCGACGCAACATTCGGCGAACCGGCCGCGCGGGACTCTGGGTGTTCGAGGATTTAAACACGGGACCGACAGCTCCGGCGCTCGCCAGCGACGGATACAATCTGACACAGGGACTTGAAAAGGGCCGTTCGGCAATCGGCGTTAAAGTGAGATGAATTCGTAACACAAAATTAACGCCCGCCGATCGTGCGTCGCACCGGGATTTCGAAATGGGTGACCGGTCTCGGCCGCGGCACGGACAATGCGTCTGTGCGTCCGACGGGTCTCCGAGAGGGCGGCGGAGACCGGTGTTCGGGAGACGGGATCTCGCGTCCCGGACCGGCCACGAGCTGCGTTGCGCCGTCCCAGGGTCGACAGCGTGCGCATCGCGATCCTTACACCGTCCACCGATGCCCGCGGCACCGTGGGCTATGCCCTGGGCCTGGGCGAAGCCCTGTGCATGTTGGGCCACGAGGCCGTGGTCCATGCCCCCGACCCGACCGGCCGCGGCTTCTTTCGCGATGCGCGCTGTCCCACAGTGTCCGTGGCCGCCAAAGCCGCCTGCGGGTCGGGGGCGGCGCTGGTCGGCGCACGAATCGCTGACTACCTGTCGCATTTCTCGACGCCAGCCGCCTGCGACTTCGACGTCTTTCACGGCCATTGCACCATCAGCGGCAACGCGCTGGCTACGCTCACGCGTCGTCGCCTGATCCCGGGCTTCGTCCGCACGGTCCACCGCATCGAGGCATGGCCCGATCTGCAGCTTGCGCGATGGCAGGATCGCGCGATCGTCGATGCCGGGCGGCTGCTCTGCCTCAGCCGGACCTGGGGGGCGGCGCTTGCAAGTGAATACGGCATCGAGACCGAGGTTGTCGGCAGCGGCGTCGACACGGCCTTCTTCAGACCGGGACCGAATCCGGACGACGACGCCTTGCGCCGGAGCCTGGGGCTGAACCACGGTCCGATCTTCCTGAGTGTCGGGGGTTTCTCCGCGCGCAAGAACAGCCTCGCCGTGATCGAGGCCTTCGCGACACTCCGCGCCGCCATTCCGGCCGCGCAGCTCGTCGTGGCGGGGGTGGCCGCTTCTCCCGAGACGGATGGGTACGAGGCGCGATGCCGCGCCGCGCTGGAGCACGCCGGCCTCACGGTCGGCCCGGGACAGCCGGTGGTCCATGCCGGACGGGTCGCGCAGGCGGATATGCCGGCGCTCTACCGGCTTTGCGAAACCCTGGTCTTCCCGTCCCTGGCGGAGGGATACGGTCAGCCCGTCCTGGAAGCCATGGCTTCCGGCACGCCGGTGATCGTCCCTGCGCGGCCGCCCTTCACCGAATATCTCGCCCCCGGCGAGGCGCTGGCGGTGAACCCGGAGGATGTCGCGTCGATCGCGGCGGCGATGCGGACGAGCTTGGAGCCGTCCCGGCGCGGTCGGTTGCGCAACGCCGGCCTGGAGGTCGCCCGCGCCCATGCCTGGGCCAGCTGCGCGGCACGCCATCTGCCGAGCTATGCCGCGCTCCGGCCGGGCGCTGCACCGGTACCACCGCCAGCCACCGGCGCGGCGGCCTGGAACACCCTTCGGATGTCACCCGATGCCTGAGATGCGCTTCCATATCCGCTGGCCGGATGGATCCCGCGAGGCCTGCTACTCGCCATCGCTCGTCATCAAGGATCATCTGGCTGTCGGGCAGGACTACGCCGTCGACGAGTTCGTATATCTCAGCCGCCTCGCCCTCGGCCTCGCCAGCGAGCGCGTGCGCGCCCTGTACGGCTTTCCCTGCGGGCGGGCGCAGGCCCAGATCGCCCGGATCGAGGACACGGCGGGGCGCCAGGACGGGGGAACCGTCCACGTCGAATCCTTCGAGGAGTGAAACCGGTCCACCGGGGTGTAGCGAGCCCGGGACAAAACCCGCCGGCCCGGGTTATCGGCACGTTCGCACCGGACCGGAGGGGATCGAGGCCGATGAACGCACGGGTGACCTGGATCGCTGCGGCCCTCGTCCTGGCCGCCACGCCCGTCGGCGCGCAGACGCGGCCGTCGAGCACATCCATGACCTGTCGGCAGACGACGCAGTTGATCCAGGCGCGGGGTGCCCTCGTCCTGGGCACGGGCGGCATGACCTATGACCGGTTCGTGCGCGACCGCTCGTTCTGCGAGCCCACGGAGATCGCAAAGCGCGCCTTTCGCCCGACCCGGGACAACCCGAACTGCCTGATCGGCTACACTTGCTATGAGCCTGGGCCGGGAGACTGGCCGGGGGAGGACTTCTAGCCGCCCGCTTGGCCGGCGGTCTCCGGTTCGAGGGCGACGATGATTCGGCGATCCCCGGCGCGGCGGGTGAACCCCGTGGCATCGAGATGCTCGAGCAGGGGGATCGAGAACTTGCGCGAGATTCCCAGGGTCGAACCCGCCTCCCGGGCCAGAAAGCCGGTCTCCGGTGTCGACGCATGGGGGAAGGCCTCGGTCAGACGCGTCCGGGCAGCCGCGACCGCCTCCCGGTGGAACAGGACGGCACGGCGTTGGACCCGGTCCACGGCCCGGATCACCGTTCCGGCGCCGACCAGATAGGTCAGGGCTTCCCGCCGCCGCACGTCCCGGCCGACGGCCTCGCTTTCGTCGGGCGGGTTCAGGCCGGCGCGGCGAAAGATCTGCTCCAAGCGGCGGGCGGCTTCGCTCTCGTTGCGGGCGGGGTCGAAATCGGCGCGCCGCCACAGCGCACCGGCCTGGCCCACAGACCCGGCCGAGGTGAGGTCCCGCAGGGCTGTCGCGACGAGTGGGTCCGGGAGCGCCAGGGAGCGGGACAGGCGTTCGAGGGCGATCCCGTGCTCCATCGGGTAGTCGCGGTGATGCTGCGCGAGTGCCGCCAGGATACCGGTCTGCAGGGCCTCGAAGGCTGCGGCGCCGATGAACCGATCGGTGATGTCGTGCGCGCCGGACTGGCGCAGTAAGGTCCGCGCCCGATCCGGTGCAAGGCCGGCGAGGCGTGCGAACTCAGCCAGGGGCGCACCGACCGCACCGACCTGCCCGAGGCGGACGGCAATCGCCTTCGCGGGCTCGCCCGATGCCAGGGCGGCGAGATCGGCCAGGATGCGCGGATCCTTGCGCCGCCGACGCCGGCTCACCGGATCCAGGATTCGGCCACCCGCGATCGTGGCGGCCGGCGAGTCGAGCCGCAGGACGAAGGGTTCCCGGGCCGGTACGGCGACGGGTTCGGCGAGATGCACCTGCGCCTGGGTGTGCCCCCCCGGCTCCAGGGCATCGCGATCGAGCAGACGCAGCCGGGCCTCGACCTCGGTGGTGCCGAAGAGCAGGCGGCAGGCGGTGCCGCTCGCCAAGGGTACGTCCGCGCTGGCGGCTGCCGTGATCGACACGTCGAGCCACGCGCACGGTGTCAGGAGGCCTGCCGGCGCGAGGGCCTGTCCCCGGGCGATCTCGTCCAAGCCGACGCCGCGCAGCGCCACCGCCGTGCGCCGTCCGGGTTCGGCCCGTTCCACCGGTCGCCCGTGAATCTGGAGGCCCCGCACGACGGCGCTCCGGCCGCCCGGCACGATCTCGACGGTGTCGCCGACTGCGAGCGGCCCGCGCCGCAGGGTGCCGGTCACGACGGTACCGAAGCCCGGCCGGGAGAAGACCCGATCCACGGGCAGGTACGGGAAGCCGTCGTCGCTGCTGGGCTGAGCCTCATCGAGCAGGGCTGCAAGAGCCTGCGCAAGATCGCCGAGTCCCGCCTCCGTGACGGTCGATGTGGGGATTACCGGACCGGCTTCGAGCCCGGCCCTGGCCGCGGCGGCCGCGATCTCAGCCGAACGCGCCGCAATCGTTTCGGGGTTCGCCAGATCGCACTTCGTCAGGGCCAAGACGCCGCGTCGAACGCCGATCAGCCGGGCGATCTCTAAGTGCTCGACCGTCTGCGGCTTGATGCCCTCCTGGGCATCCACCACCAGCAGAACGGCCCGCATTCCGGTCGCCCCCGAGACCATGGCGCGTACGAAGCGCTCGTGGCCGGGCAGGTCCACGAGGTCGACCTCACCGTTCCCGGTGGACAGGAGCGCGAAGCCCGGCACGATCGAGACGCCGCGGGCGCGTTCTTCCTTCAACCTGTCGGTTTCGATACCGGTGAGGGCGCGGACCAAGGCGGTCTTGCCGTGGTCCACATGCCCGATCACGCCCACGAGAAGTGTCTTCACCGCAGTCACCGACCTGACCATCTCCATGGGGCTGCCGTCCACGCGGCGCGCACAATTCTTGTCGTAAGGAACCCCGCTGCGCCGGCTCGTCGTCGAGCTACAGGCCACCGGACGGTCGGGGCCGGGGGCTGCGCAGCAGATGGATTGTGGACAATTTGTTTTGCCATGCGTTTCGGCTTTGGGGAAGAGTCATTTTTACGCAGTGCAACATGCTTGGTACGCAGAGCTGCCGCGTCGGGGCGGCTCGCTCCTCCGTAAGGCTTCGGATTTTGATAGACAGATGCCGACGCATCGCGCCGTCAGGTGATGCGGCGCGACAGTTCGCGGTAACCGGATGGCGGCCCTGAACGGTTGGGCGGCCATGGTCATGATGAGGAGAGCATGAGCGATAGCCCAGGCAATACCGTCGAACCGCGCGAAATCGAGCTGAAGCTCGTTTGTGCTGGACCGGATCTGACGGTGCTCGCCGCCCATCCCCGGCTTCCGGGCGCCGCAGAGGCGGAGCCCGAGCATCTGACCACGACGTATTACGATACGGCGAAGCGCGACCTGCGGGCGGCTGGTCTGTCGCTTCGGGTACGCGCGAAGGGGGGCCGCCATATCCAGACCGTGAAGGCCGGGGCTGGCGATGTCGGGCTGTTCGATCGGGCCGAGTGGGAGACCGAAATCGGCGGCGATGCGCCGGATCCAGCCGCCTGGGCCGGGACGGCAGCTGAGGCGGTCCTGCGCGAGGCCGATGCGCCCGTCGAGCGGCTGTTCTCGACCGTCGTGATGCGCCGGGAATTTCCGGTCCATCAGGGTGAATCCCGCATCCTCGTCACCCTCGATGAAGGCCGGGTCGAGAGTCCGGCGGGCGTCGCGCCCCTCTGCGAAGTCGAATTGGAACTCCAGGCGGGCGATCCGGCCGACCTGTTCCAGCTCGCGATGGCACTCGCCGAGACCGTGCAGCTGCGCCTCAGCGTACATGCCAAGAGCGGGATCGGTTTCGGGCTGATCGACGGCACCGACCGTACCATCGTCAAGGCCGAGGCGATCGACCTGCCGGAGGATGCCAGCGCCGGGGAGATCTTCCGCCGGGTGGCCCGCGCCTGCCTGCGCCACATGCGACTCAACGAGACCGTCTTCCTGGAGGATGGGCAACCGCCGGAGGCGCTCCACCAGATCCGCGTGGCCCTGCGCCGGCTTCGCTCCGCATTGTCGCTCTTCGCCCCCATGCTGGAGGGCGATTCCCGCGCGGTCGGTTTCGCCGATGAGATCAAGCGCGTCACCGAACCGTTCGGCCACGCCCGCAACCTCGACGTCTTCCTGGGCCATACGTTGCCCGATCTCGCGAAGGAGCGCCCGGACGAGGCCGGGCTCGACGGGCTCCGGGAACGCGCCGAGGCGGAGCGCGCGCGCGCCTACGAGGTGGTGCTAACGACCCTGCACAGCCCGCAATGGCGCAGCCTGATCATCGATCTGGCCGGCTGGGTTGAGACCGGCGCCTGGATCACGCACCCGAGCGCTGCCGAGGACGGGAAGGACTTCGCTGTTCGCGTGCTCGATAAGGCCCGCGGGCGGCTCAAGACGCGCGGCCGCGGACTCAAGCATCTTGACCCGCATACGCGGCACCGCGCGCGCATCGCCGCCAAGAAACTGCGCTATGGGGCCGAGTTTTTCTCCGGCCTCTACCACAAAAAGAAAGCGCAGCGCCGGCAGGCGAAGTTCGGTGACGCGTTGTCGGATCTTCAGGACCATCTCGGCGCGCTCAACGATCTGGAGACGGCCCGGTCGATGTCGGAGAGCCTGTCGGGCCCGCCGATGCCCGGCTCGGACGGGCCGGGGACGCGGGATCTGCTCAAGGATGCCGCCGATGCGCGGTCCGACCTCCTCGACGTGAAGCCGTTCTGGCGGTGAGGCGACCGGCACTGCCGGTCCCCCCTTGAGGATCCGGACCGCCTCGCGCGTCCTGCACCGGCAAGCCGATGGGGGGCGGTGACCATCGCGACCCGGCCGAGCGGGTCCGGCGGATCCCCTCGGTCAGTCTCTCAACAGACGCGGCGGATCGTTCGGTTCCGCGTGGGCAAAGCACGCGTGGAATGAAGGATCGCCGCCGGCACGAAGATCGGGCCTGGGGGGCACCCGACCAACGTTCCGGCGGCGAGACAATGGAGGCGGCTCTTGCTGGGGGGACTTGTTCCGCCGTCCATCGACCGCGATCGGTGCGGCTGGCGCAAGGTCTCGCATGACGGTGTTGCCGAAGCATGTCTGTCTCGGTGAGATCCAGCAGAAGTTGCAATATTCGGCCGACGGACCTCGTTGGCCACATTGGGCGCGTCGCTTTGCCCGTTTGGGCCGCGCCGGGTTCCTTCGGCGCCAGCCTCTGCTATCCCTCCGGCGTTTCCGCATTCGTCCGGCCCCCGGCACAGCCTCCATGAGCCTTCTGCGCGACCTCCTCGGCCAAGTGAGCCGTACCGTCACGGCCTATGTCGGCGACAAGGTGCTGATGCTCGCCGCCGTCTCGGCCGCGTCCAACGTCATCGTGGCCGATGGCGAAGTCGCCGGCCAGGAGTTCGATGCAGCGCTCCACGGACTGAGCGCCGATCCCGTGCTGATGAAGGGCTACGATGCCCTCATGCTCGAGACTGAACTCTACGAGGGTATTGCCCGGGCGCGGACCCGCCTCGGTCGGGCGGAGAACCTGCGCCACGTCGGGGCGGTGGCTGAGCGGCCGGCGAACCAGCGCGAGAACGTCTTCCTGATCGCCGCCGACGTCGCCGACCAGGACGGCATCAGTAACATCGAGGCGAGCGCGCTGGGCGAGATCGCGGCTGCCCTTCAGGTTGACGGTGTCGGGCTCCTGCGGGCCAATCCGGTGCGGCGCCGGCCGGCCTGACTGGCACCGGCGTTGCTGGTGCGATGCGCCCGGCGCCGGACGGCGGGCGGAACGACGATGAACGCGTGACACGGCACTTGGCCGTGAGAGGAACCGGCATGGCCGAGACGAAGCTGAGCAACACACATAACCTGCGCGCGGATGGCGCGCGGCTCTGGTCCACCATCCTGGAGACGGCCGCGTTCGGCGGCACGCCGGCCGGCGGCATCAATCGCCTGACGCTCTCGGATGAGGATGGCCGCGTGCGCGACTGGTTCCGGGACGCCTGCACGGCGGCCGGCCTGGAGGTCTCGGTCGATGCCCTGGGCACGCAATACGCCCTGCGCCCGGGCCGGGATATGAGCCGCAAGCCGGTCGCCTTCGGCTCCCACCTCGACACGCAGCCCACCGGTGGCAAGTTCGACGGTGTGCTGGGCGTGCTGGCCGGCCTCGAAGTGATGCGCAGCCTCAACGATGCCGGCATCGAGACCGAGGCGCCGCTCCTCGTGGTCAACTGGACCAACGAGGAGGGTTCCCGCTTCGCGCCCGCCATGATGGCCTCGGCGGCCTTTGCCGGAGACTTCACCACCGACGAGATCCTGGCCAAACGCGACGCCGCGGGGATCACGGTGGCGGAGGCCCTCGATGCCATCGGCTATCGTGGGGTCGAGGCCGTCGGCACCCGCGAGATCGGTGCCTTCGTCGAACTGCATATCGAGCAGGGGCCGATCCTGGAGGCCGAGGACAAGACCATCGGGGTGGTCGAGGGCGGCCAGGGCATCATGTGGTTCGACGGGGTGATCACCGGTTTCGAGAGTCATGCCGGCACCACGCCGATGCCGCGGCGCCGCGACGCGCTGCTGGCCTTGTCCGAATTCGCCCTCGCCGCGGAGCGCATCGCCCTGGCGCATGCCCCCTCGGCGGTGGCCACGATCGGCGAGGCGGCGATTCTGGCGCCCTCCCGCAACGTCGTGCCGGGGCGCGTGGCCTTCACGGTCGACGTGCGCGACCCGCGTTCGGCCACCCTCGACGCCATGGAGGCCGCCCTGCAGGAGGCCGCCACCGAGATCGCCGGGCGCCGCCGCCTGGAGATCCAGCTCAACCGGATCTGGCGAAAGGAGCCGATCCCGTTCGACCCCACCATCGTGGCGGCGATCGACGCGGCGGCCGAGGGCCTGGGCCATGCCCGGCGCCGGATCATCTCGGGGGCGGGTCACGATGCCTGCAATCTCGCCGCCAAGGTGCCCGCCGCGATGATCTTCGTGCCGTGCAAGGACGGCATCAGCCACAACGAGGCGGAATCTGCGACCCAGGCCGATTGCGCGGCCGGCGCCGACGTGCTGCTCCAGACGGTGCTGCGCCTTGCCAACGCCCCCAGCTCGGACGCATCCCGCGCCGCTACAGGCGCATGATGGTGCGGCCCCGGGTCGACCGGTGGTGTAAGACCGCGGAAAATCCGGTAAGGGCCGCGTCATGAGCGCGCGATCGTACCGCGACGCCCGAGGTCGGCCGCTCGTCGCGGTCACCGGCCTTGGCGTCGTTTCCTCCCTCGGCCAGGGACAGGCTGAGACCTGGGCTGCCATGACCGAAGGGCGGTCCGGCATCCACGCGATTGCGCGGTTCCCCACCGAAGGCCTGCGAACGCGCATCGCCGGCACGGTGGATTTCCTCGACACCGAGCCCCTGGTGGCGCCACTCCTGTCCGAGCGCTTCGCCGCCGTAGCGGCCGAGGAGGCGATCGCGCAGGCTGGGATCGGAACGGCCGGTGATTTCCCCGGCGCGCTGTTCATCGCGGTGCCGCCGGTGGAAATGGAGTGGCCGCAGCGGCAGGCCCTCGCGGAAGCCCTGGGCGGCGACGGTCCGGTCGATTACGCCGGGCTGATCCGGGCCGCCGCAACGGGGCGGTTCGATTCCTGGCATGACCTGTTCATCTTCGGCACCGTCGCCGACCGCGTCGCCGAACGGTTCGGCACGAAGGGCTCGCCGATCTCGCTCTCCACCGCCTGCTCGTCCGGTGCGACCGCGATCCAGCTCGGCGTCGAGGCAATCCGCCGCGGCGAGACTGCGGCAGCGCTCTGCATCGGCACGGACGGCTCGGTGAACCCGGAATCGCTGATCCGGTTCTCCCTGCTCTCGGCCCTCTCGACCCGGAACGACGAGCCGGGGGCGGCGTCGAAGCCGTTTTCCAAGGACCGGGACGGCTTCGTGATGGGTGAGGGCGCGGCCGCCCTGGTGTTGGAAGACGCGGAAACCGCGCGGGCGCGTGGCGCCACGATCCTCGGCTACGTGCTCGGCTGCGGCGAGAAGGGCGACGGCTTCCATCGTACCCGCTCGAGTCCCGATGGGGCGCCGATCATCGCGGCGATCCGGGCAAGCCTGGAGGATGCCGGGCTCGAACCCGACGGGATCGACACGGTCAACGCCCACGGCACCTCGACGCCCGAGAACGACAAGATGGAGGCTCTGGGCCTCGGCGCCGTGTTCGGCGATCGCGCCGCATCCCTGCCCGTGACCTCCAACAAATCGATGATCGGCCATACCCTGACGGCTGCGGGCGCCATCGAGGCGGCGGTATCGCTGCTCACCATCCGACATGGCCGCATCCCGCCGACCATCAACCACCGCGTGCCGGATCCGACGATCGCCCTCGACATCGTCGAGTTGGCCCGCGATCTACCGGTCCGCACCGTGCTGTCGAACTCGTTCGGTTTCGGCGGTCAGAATACGTGCCTCGTCTTCGGCGCGGAGCCGGCGTGAGCGCGGCCTCCGCCCAGCGCCGCGTCCTCGTCACGGGGGGCGCCTCCGGGATCGGTGCGGCGATTGTCCAGGCCCTGGCCGGTGCGGGCTTCGCCGTGGATTTCACCTATCGCTCGTCGGCTGAGGCGGCTCAGGCACTCTGCGCGGAGCTCTGTGCAGCCCATCCGGATCGCAGTGTCGCGGCTATTCCCCTCGATCTCGCCGATCGAGCTGCCCTCGACGCCTTCTGCGAGGCCGCGGAGGAAACCGGCTATTACGGCCTCGTCCACAATGCCGGTCAGTCCAGCGACGCGCTTGCCGCCATGCTGGACCAGGATCGGGCCGAGACAGCCATGCAGGTCAACTTCTTCTCGCTGACCCGCCTCGCAAAGACGCTGGTCCGCCCGATGACCCGGGCGCGTTCCGGCCGCATCGTGGCGATCGGATCGGTGGCCGCCCTGCGGGGTAACGCCGGCAATGCCGCCTATGCCGCTACCAAAGGGGCGCTGATCGCCTATTGCCGCACGCTGGCGATCGAGTCGGCCAAGCGCGGCGTGACCGTCAACGTGATCGCCCCCGGCTTCGTCGACACTGCCATGATGGCGCGCTACGCCGCCTATCGGGTCGGGATGGAACGGCAGATCCCCGCCGGTCGTTTCGCGCGGCCCCAAGATGTCGCGGCGCTCGCCGCCTTTCTGATGGGTGAGGGGGCGTCCTACATCACCGGAGCGGTGCTGCCGGTGGATGGCGGCTTGACTGCGATGATGGGCGTCCACCGGGCCTGATCCGAGATGCCGAACCGGACGAACCCATCGATGCGCGCCAGCTCTGCCTTCATAGCGATCGTCTGCCTCTCGGCCTCGTTCACGGCCGGTCCGGCATCGGCCGAACCCGAGGTCTACCGGATCACGGGCCTGGCGCCGGGCGAGGCCCTGAGCATCCGCGTCGAGCCCGATGCCGCCGCCGAGCAGATCGGCGAGATCCGCGTCCGCGCCCTGGTCTTCGGCTGTACCAACGACACACCCAGCCGCACGACATGGTGCCGGGTCAAGGCCGGCCGGACCCTGGGTTGGGCGCGGCGACGGTATCTGGCGCCCGAATAGACCGTCAAACGGGACCCGCCGTCGGACGCAAGGATGGGTGAGGCCCTGTTGATCCGCGGAAGGGTGGTGCGTAGCGTTCTTCAGCAGGTGCAGCGATGGCGACACGGATCCTGCGCGACGACGTTCCTTGGGCGCGGCATGTCGAGGGCGACCCGGATCTCGCGCGGGCGATCCGCGCGGCCGCCGAGACTACCGGTACGCCGACGACTGAAAGACGATGATGGTACAAGCCCTCCAGCTCTTCGGCGACCGCGATCTGCGCTTGACCGAGATCGCGCCCGCGCCCGCCCCCGGTCCGGGCGAGGTCCGGATCCGCATCCGCGCCGTCGGCCTCAACTTCATCGATGTCTGGGGTTTTCGCGGCATGGCCTTCGCCAAGCGCAAGCTGCCCCTCGTGGTCGGCGCGGAAGCGTCAGGGGCGATCGAAGCGGTTGGGGAGGGCGTCTCGGATCTCGCCCCCGGCGATCGGGTCGTGCCCTACGGCGCCATGACCTGCGGTCGATGCCGGGCCTGCCGCGAGGGCCGGGACAACCTCTGCGAAGACGTGTCGGGCGTGATGGGTTTCCATCTCGACGGCTTCGCCCGGGAGCTGGTGACGCTGCCGGCGCGTTTGGTCGTGAGGGTGCCGGACGGGGTGAGCGATACCGACGCCGCCTGCGCGGGCATCGCCTTCGGCACCGTCCAGCACATGCTGTTCGACAACGCCCGTCTGGAGCCCGGGGAGAGCGTGCTGGTTCATGCCGGCGGCTCGGGGATCGGCACCGCGGCGATCCGCATGGCCAAGGCGATCGGCTGCACCGTCTACACGACGGTCGGCGACGACGAGAAGGGCCGTAGGGCCGCCGAACTGGGCGCCGACCACGTGATCAACTACCGGACCGAGCGGTTCGAGGGTGAGGTCCGGCGCCTGACCAAGCGCAAGGGCGTCGATGTCGTGTTTGAGCATGTCGGCGCCGATACGTGGAACGGCTCGCTGCTCTGCCTCAAGCGCGGCGGCCGTCTCGTCACCTGCGGCTCGACCTCCGGCGTCTCGGCGACGATGAACCTGATGCAACTGTTCCAGCAGCAATACCGAATCACCGGCTCGTTCGGCTGCTCGCTCACCAATATCCGCCAGGCCCTCGACAAGATGGCGAGCGGCATCCGGCCTGTGGTGGATACCGTCTACCCCCTCGCCGATTTCGCGCAGGGGTTGGAGCGCCTGGAATCGCGGACGGTGTTCGGAAAAATCCTCGTCGGTCTGTAGCGCAGGTTTCGCGCTGCGGTGAACATGGCTTAAACGGAGCCGTATGGGTGCGTGGGGGCGGCCCGTATCGGCCCGGGATATAACAGTGCTGCGTCTCGCCCTCGTTCTGAAACGGTCCTGGCCGCGCCTCGCAGGCTATGCCATGATCCCGCTGATCCGCGCCCTGGTCTTGCTCGCCCGCCTCCTCGGGCCGGAGCGCTCGACTGCGTTCGGTGCCGGGATGCTGCGCCGGATCGGGCCGTTCCTGCCAGCGCACCGCACGGCCCTGGCGAATTTGCGGGCGGCCTTCCCGGATCTGCCGGACGCGGAGCACAGGCGGATCGCCCTGGAGGCCTGGGATAATCTCGGCCGCGTGGGAGCCGAATACGCCCATCTCGACAGCCTGTTCGATTACGATCCGGAGGCCGCCGGACCGCTGCGGACGGAGGTCGCCGGGATCGAGCATTTCTTCGCCCTGCGCGACGACGGGGCGCCGGGCCTGATCTTCTCCGCGCATCTTGCCAACTGGGAATTGCCGGCGATCTGCGCGGCCCGGTTCGGCCTGGACGCGACCGCCGTGTTCCGGCCGCCCAACAACCCGGCGGCGGCACGCCTCGTACAGGAGGTCCGCCGGCGCTCCATGGGCGGGCTTGCAGCCTCGACGCCGGGTGCCGTCTTCGCCATGCGCGATGTGGTGGAGCAGGGCGGTCACCTCGGCCAGCTAATCGACCAGCACTTCACCCGCGGCGTCGTGGTGCAGTTCCTCGGCCGGCCGTGCTTGGCCAATCCCCTCCTCGCCAAGCTGGTCCGGCATTACGAATGCCCGGTCCACGGCGTCCGGGTCGTCCGCCTGCCGCAGGGCCGGTTCAGGCTCGAACTGACCGGGCCGCTCGATTTGCCGCGGGCGGCGGACGGGACCATCGACGTGCCCGGTGCCATGCAGGCAATGACCGCGGTGGTCGAAGGCTGGGTGCGCGAAACGCCCGGGCAATGGCTGTGGATGCATCGCCGGTGGCGTGCCGACATGCTGCCGAAAGCCCGGACGGACCCGGCATCGTCAGGGGTACCGGTACATCCGTCTCAAGCCAACGTGATTTCCCAGACGGCGGACCACACGCTCTGATAGTCTCATGACGCGTTGGCACTGCGCCTGGACCTGCAATCGTCGTGCGCTGTGCGCGGCCGTGCTGCTTGGCACCACCGCGGCTGCCTCCCCGGCGCGGGCCGAGGCGGTTCACGCGGTCGTGGAGCTGTTCACCAGCCAGGGGTGTGGCGCCTGCCGCACGGCCGAGCCCGTCCTGCGCGATCTGTCGCGGCAACCCGGGGTGATCGCCCTCACCCTGCCGGTGACTTACTGGGACTACCTCGGCTGGAAGGACACGCTGGCCTCGCGCCCGCTCACCGAGCGCCAGCGCGCTTACGCTCGAGCACGCGGTGGCCGGCAGGTCTTCACGCCGCAGGCGGTGGTGGATGGCAGCGGTGTGGCAGTAGGCTCGGACAGGGTCGCCCTCGACCGGCTGATGCGGGACGGGGTCCAGCACGGCGGCTTGCCGGTCCCGATCCGCAGCGAGGCGCGCGGGGACCGGATCTGGGTCGAGATCGGCGCTGCGCCGGATGCCAAGGCGGAACTGCGTGGCGAGGTCTGGTTGGTGCCCGTGCTTCGCCGCCGGGCGATCGCGATCCAGGCCGGCGAGAATGGCGGGCGGACTGCGACCTACGTCAACGTGGTGCGGGGGTTGCTGCACCTCGGCCATTGGAACGGGCAGGCGCTGACCCTCACGGTACCCGACACGCAGGCCGAGATCGCCGATGCCGACAGTTGGGTCGTGCTGCTCCAGGGTGGCGCGGACAACCGGCCTGGTCGCATCTTCGGGGCCGCCAAGGGGCCGGGGCTTTAGGCAATCCCCGGCCCTAAAGCTCCAGGTCGTTAATCCAGCGCGATCGGGTCGATCTGACGCCGGCCTTCCCGCTGGTGCCGGGCCCGCGATTCCCGCGCGAGTTCGGCAAGCTTCGCATCGAACCGGTCAGACAGGCGGCTGACGAGGCCGATCATCCCGTCGATGACGCTGCTGACGAGCGCAACGGTGCCGATCACGGCCGCGACGATGAGGCTTTCGATGACGCGCAGGATCCGGCGAATGAGCTGCATGGACGGATGTCTCGGGCTTGCGGCGCGGAATACGCCTGTGCCGACGTGACGTAGCGCGGCCGGATGCCGGCGGTATGGGACCAAAAGCGGCGTAGCCTCAACACCATCGCGCGGAACAAAATCGTACCTTGTCCTGACGGTCCATCACGGCACAGAGCGGGCTTCGCGAACCGCCGAGGCGGCAAGCCCGTTGCGTTGGATAGGGTCGCGCAGCCGCGTTGCCTTCTCCATCGAGTGTCGGCCATGCGGCGACGCCATCTCTTGTCCGGTTTGCTCGCGGCTCTCTCACTCGCCGGGCGCCGCGCTGGGGCCGCGGATCAGCAGGACGTGGATGTGCTCCTCGTGCTCGCCGTGGATGTGTCGCTGAGCATCAGCGAGGCGCGCTTCGACCTTGAACGGCGTGGCTATGCCGAGGCCTTCGCCGATCCCCGGGTCCTGCGCGCCATCGGCGACGGTGCGGCCGGACGCATCGGCGTCGCCCTGTTCGATTGGGCCGGGCCCGGGGAGCAGCGCGTGGCGGTCGATTGGATGATCGTCGGCTCCGCTGAGGATGCGGCCCTATTCGCGGCGCGGCTCGCCGGTGTGCCGCGCCCGTTCTACGGACGGACCGCGATCGGCTCAGCCCTCGGCTTCGCGGCCGATCTGCTGGCGCGGGCGCCGTTCCGGACCGAGCGGACGGTGATCGACATCTCGGGCGACGGCACCGGCAATGCCGGCCGCTCCATCACCGACGCCCGGGACGCGGCCGTCACGGCCGGCATCACCATCAACGGCATCGTCGTCCTCACCGACCCTGATGGCATGCCGAGCTTCCTGAAGGAGCACACCAACCCGCCCGGCGGGCTCACGGCCTACTATCGGGAGCACGTCATCGGCGGCGAGGGGGCATTCGTGATGAGCGCCGAGAGTTTTGACGCGTTCGGGCGCGCCATCATCGCCAAGCTGATTCGCGAGATTTCGTGACGCGTCCGCCGCCGGCGTCACCCGGATCGCTCGCCTGGCACGTTTACGGGCGCTAGGTTCATCTCGCACGCGCTCGTTGAGGCGCGGCCAGGGAGGAGTCGGAATGCGGATTTCGGCCGAGGGGCTATCCGCCTTTGTGCGGGACATCTTTGTCCGTGAGGGCTGCGCCGAGGCGGAAGCCGAGCGGATCGGCCGCTTCCTCGTGGCGGCCAACCTGACCGGCCACGACAGCCACGGGGTCGTTCGCGTGGCCCGCTACGTCGAGTGGCTGCGCAGCGGCGAGGTCGAGGCCGGCCGGACACCCGAGATCGTTACCGATGCGCCGTGCTTCGCCCTGGTCGATGCCCAGTACGGGTTCGGCCAGACCGCGGGCCCCTTCGCGGTCGATCTCGGGATCGCCAAGGCGCGGGCGAACGGCGTGGCGATCATCGCCCTCCGGCATGCCGGGCATATCGGCCGGATCGGCGAATGGTCCGAGCGGGCCGCCGCCGCCGGGCTGGTCTCGGTCCATTTCGTCAACGTGGCGGGAAGCCTGCTGGTGGCGCCGTTCGGCTCCGTCGAGCGGCGGTTCTCCACCGCGCCGTTCTCGGCCGGTTTCCCGGTGCCGGATTCTGATCCGATTATCTTGGATTTTGCCACGTCGTTGGTGGCCGAGGGCAAGGTGCTCGTCGCCTCCCGGGGCGGCAAGCCGCTGCCGGAGGGCGCGCTGATCGAGCCGGACGGCCGACTCAGCGCAGATCCGGCGACCCTATTCGGACCCCTCGAGGGGGTCGAGCGCGACAACCAGCGCGGCTCCGGCGCGATCCGGGCCTTCGGCGAGCACAAGGGCTCCGGGTTGGCGCTGATGTGCGAATTGCTCGCCGGCGCGCTCACCGGGTCCGGCACGGCGGGGCCGGGCAAGCGCCGGATCTGCAACGGCATGCTCTCGATCTACGTGACGCCCGCCGCCCTCGGGACCGAGGACGTGCTGGCCACCGAGGCGCGGACCTATCTCGACTTCTTCAAGAGCGCCCGCCCGATGCCGGGCGCCGAGGTGCTGCTGCCCGGCGAGCCGGAGCGCCGGATGCGCGCGCAGCGCCTCGCGGAAGGCGTGCCGCTGCCCGAACCGGTCTGGGAGACACTCCTCGCCGCCGGACGGCCGCACGGCCTCGACGGAGATGCCTACCGCGCCTGATCGGGCCGCGGACGCCATTCATTGCGGTGACCCCCGGCCAGAATGGGGGCGCCGCGCCAAGCGGGGACGCCATCCCCGCGTTTCGGGAGGAATACGATGCCGCGCCTACGCTGGCTCATGATCGGCCTCTGCATGGCCGCCAACGCCATCAACTACATCGATCGTGCCAATCTCGCGGTCGCAGCCCCCTCCATGTCGAAGGAACTGGGGCTCAACGCGACCGATATGGGCTTGATCCTGTCGGGCTTCTTCTGGACCTACGCGATCATGCAATTGCCGTTCGGCTACGTCGCCGACCGGGTCGGAGCGCGGTTGTCGCTGGTCGTGGCGGTGGTCTGGTGGTCGGCCTGCACGGCGCTCACCGCGGCGGGGCGGGGCTTCCTGTCGCTGCTGGGCCTGCGCATGCTGCTCGGCGTCGGCGAGGCCGGCGCCTACCCGTCCTTCGCCAAGGTTGCGGCCTCGTGGTTCCCGCGCAGCGAGCGGAGCTTCGCCAGCAGCATCTTCGACAGCGGCTCGCGGGTCGGCTCGGCGCTCGCGATCCCGCTGGTCTCCTGGGTGATCGCGACGCTGGGCTGGCGCGAATCCTTCATCATCACCGGCGTGCTCGGCTTCGTCTGGGCCGTGTTCTGGATGTGGCTCTACCGCGAGCCCGAGAATCACCCCGCCGTCTCGGCCGACGACCTCGCGCGCCTGCGCGCCGCGCAGGACCGGCCGAAGGCGGTCCACGCCGCCGAGGCGCAGGAACAGGTGCCGTGGCTGTCCCTGTTCCGCTACCGCACGGTCTGGGGGATGATGGCCGGGTTCTTCTGCCTGAACTTCGTGATCTACTTCTTCATCACGTGGTTCCCGACCTACCTCGTGAAGGCGCGGGGCTTCTCGCTCGCCGAACTCGGCACGCTCGGCAGCCTGCCGGCGCTCGCATCGATCCCCGCGGGCTGGCTCGGCGGCTTTGCCTCCGACGCGCTCTACCGCCGGGGCTGGAGCCTCACCGCCGCCCGCAAGACCTGCCTCGTCGGCGGCATGCTGATGTCCTCGGTGATCACGCTCTCGATCATCGCGCCCAACGTCTACGTGGCTTTGCTGTGCTTCGCGGTCGCCTATGGCAGCCTCGCCTTCACGGCGGCCTCGATCTGGGCGCTGCCCGGGGACGTTGCGCCGACGCCCGCCCACGTGGCCTCGATCGGCGGCATCCAGAATTTCGCGTCGAACGTCGCCGGCATCGTGACCACCACCTTCACCGGCGTGATGCTGACCGTCACGCAGGGCTCCTTCGTCATCCCGCTGATCGTGGCCGGCGGCTTCTGCCTGCTCGGCGCCTTCATCTACCTGTTCGTGGTCGGCGAGATCGCGCCGCTGCCGGTCCGTGAGGCTCGCGCTCCGGCGCTGCGGCCCGAGGCGGCCCGATGAGCGCCACAACGCATCGCCAGGAGACAGCCATGGCCGCCTATCCCGTCATCACCCTGCGCCCAGACGACGGCGTCGTGGTCGCCCGCGGCGCCATCGAGCCCGGCACGCCGGTCGCGGAGGGCGTCATCGCCGCCGAGCGGATTCCGGCCGGCCACAAGGTCGCGGTGCGCCCGCACCGGAGCGGCGAGGCGGTGACGAAGTACGGCCAGATCATCGGCTTCGCGAAGGAGGAGATCGCCGCCGGGCGGCACGTCCACGTCCACAACCTCGGGATGGGCGAGTTCGCCCGGGACTACGCGTTCGGGGTCGATGCCAAGCCGACCCGGCTCGTCACGCCGCCCGCGACCTTCCAGGGCATCCGCCGGCCGGACGGGCGGGTGGCGACCCGCAACTATGTCGGCATTCTCACCTCGGTGAATTGCAGCGCCCATGTCGCCGACCTGATCGCCGACGCGTTCCGGCGCCATCCGATCCTCGGGCTCGATCCGCTGGCCGCCTATCCGAACGTCGATGGCGTGGTGGCGCTCACCCACAAGACCGGCTGCGGCATGGCGATGGGCGAGCCGCTGCGGCTCCTGCGCCGGACGCTCGCGGGCTACGCGAGGCACGTCAACTTCTCGCACATCGTGATGATCGGCCTCGGCTGCGAGGTGAACCAGATCGGCGCCTTCCTGGAGGAGCAGGGGCTCGGCGACCGGATCCGCAGCATGAACATCCAGAGCCTCGGCGGCACCCGGAAGACCGTCGAGGCCGGCATCGACTTTGTGAAGGGGATCCTGGACGAGGCCAACGTCGTCCGCCGCGAGACGGTGCCGGCGAGCGAGCTGATCGTCGCCCTGCAATGCGGCGGGTCGGACGGGTATTCCGGCGTCTCGGCCAATCCGGCGCTCGGGATCGCCAGCGACCTCGTGGTGCAGAACGGCGGCACGGTGATCCTGTCGGAGACCACCGAGACCTACGGGGCCGAGCACCTGTTCACCCGCCGCGCCGTGAGCCCGGAGGTGGGGCAGAAGCTCGTCGACCTGATGCGCTGGTGGGAGGAGTACACCCGCAAGGAGGGCTCGGAAATCGACGCCAACCCGTCCCCCGGCAACAAGGCCGGCGGCCTGACCACGATCCTGGAGAAGTCGCTCGGTGCCATGGCGAAGGCCGGGAGCACCAACCTCGTGGACGTGTTGCGCTACGCCGACCCGGTCACCGCGAAGGGCTTCGTCTTCATGGACACGCCCGGCTACGACCCGGTCTCGGCGACCGGGCAGGTGGCGGGCGGGGCGAATCTCGTGTGCTTCACCACCGGGCGCGGCAGCGTGTTCGGCTGCAAGCCAGCGCCCTCGATCAAGATCGCCACCAACTCGGCCATGTACCGGCGGCTCGAGGAGGATATGGACGTCAATTGCGGCACCATCCTCGACGGGGAGGAGAGCGTCGAGCAGGCCGGGCGGCGGATTTTCGAGCTGATCCTGAAGGTCGCGGGCGGCGAGCGGACGAAGAGCGAGCAGTTCGATTTCGGATCGTCGGAATTCGCCCCCTGGCAGATCGGCGCGACGGTGTGAGGCGTAGCGCGGTTCACGACAGCGCTCGGCCGGGTCGATCCCACTCAATCCCCTCATCCTGAGGTGCCCGCGTCAGCGGGCCTCGAAGGAGGGCTCGAGGAGACGCGCGATCTCCGGAGGGCTCCTTCGAGGCCTGCGCTGCGCTCCGGCACCTCAGGATGAGGGAGTGGATTGGACAACCGATCTCAGGGTTTCCCGGTCTTGTGCCGTATGCCTTGGAGGATCAAAGGTCGGTCCGCACCACGCCCGGAAAATCGAGGATGAAGTCGGGGCCGAAGGCGGTCACCGGCGTGTGGAAGCCCGCCGGCACCGTGCCCGCGGCGAGGCGTCGGGCGACCTCAAGGGCCGTCGCGGCCGTCAGCGTGTAGCCTTCGGGTGTCTCCATGCGGCTCGCCGTCCGCCGCCCTGCACCGTCCCAGGCCTCGGCCAGAAACGTGCTGCGCGCTGTTTTCCGCGCCGCCTCGGACGGCCCGGCAGGCAGCCGGTCGATGCCGCGGTTAATCAGCCGCTGCGCGGTCCCACTGGCGATGATCCGCCGGATCCCGGCCGGCAGCCCGGCGGCGGCCGCCATGGCGGGTAACGCCTCGAAATACACATCGATGTTCGGGACGCCGGTCGAGTACCACGCGCTCGACACGTCGCCCCAGCCGAGCCCCACGGTCCGGCGCGGCCCGCGGCCGAAATCGGCGCTTCCGCGGGGCGGGCTCGGGAGTTCGACGATCCGGCCGTCCCGCCGGACCCGCGTGCCCCAGGCGATACCCTCGACCATGGTGCGGGCCGTCCCCCGGCTGAAGCCGCCGAACCCGCCGATCGAGATCCGCAGATGCGTCGCGCCCGGAAGCCGCCGCGCCACGTGCGCTGCCAGGCAATCGCTCGGCACGACGTCGAACCCCGCGGCGGGCAGCAGCACGATACCGGCGGCCTTCGCCTCCGCGTCCCGGGCGGCGAGCGCCTCCAGCACCGAGATCTCGCCGGTGATGTCGACGTAATGCGCCCCCGCGGCGAGGCACGCCTCGGCCATCGGTCGGGCGGTGTTGGAGAAGGGGCCGGCGGCGTGGATCACCGATCTGACGCCCGCGAGCGTGGCTCGCAGGCGATCCGGCTCGTCGAGGCGCGCGGCACGCGATTCGAGGCCGAGCCGCTGGGCGAGCGGGCGCAGCTTCTCCGGGTCTCGCCCGGCCAGGATCGGTCGCAGGCCCTGTGCGAGCGCGTGTTCGGCGAGCAGCATGCCGGTATAGCCGGTGGCGCCGTAGATGAGGATCGTGCTCATGGCCGGCGTTCTGCCACCGCGACCGCGTGTGTGAAAGCGCGCAGCGCCCCGCGTGGCTTCGCCGCATCGGTGCTCGGCCCGGAGCGCAGCAGCGCGGTCAATGCGCCGGGGTGCGACCCGATTCGCCCAGGAGCGACGCGACGATGAACCGGATGTTTCGATCTCAGCTCGGCGCAAGCGTCCTTCTGGCCGTTCTCGCTGGCTCGTCCTGGGCGGCCGATCGGCCGGTCACGGTGACGGCGCAGCCAGAGTTGAAGCCGGGCCTAGCGGCGATGCCGCAGATCGCGGCGCCAGCCGACGATGCGGAGCGGCGGATCAACGCCGCGCTCCGGCGGCTCGACGGCAATGTCCGCAAGGCCGCGAAGTCCTGCCAAGCGGATGGCGGGGCGCGCAGTTCCTGGACTCGGACGGTCCGGACACCGATGCGCGGCCCGCGCTTCCTGAGTGTCGCGATCGACGACGACATGTTCTGCGGTGGTGCCCATCCGAGCACCAGCCTGATGGCGATCGTGTACGACCTGACGACCGGCGCGCCGGTCGATTGGACCAAGCTGCTTCCGCCGACGCTGACCGGCACGGTCGCCCTCGCCGAAGGCCTGGACGGGACCAAGATGGTGACCCTCGCCTCCAAGCGGCTGCACGCCCTGTATCTCGAACGCTACCGTCCGAAGGACAGCAAGGTGGAGCGCGATGGGGACGACACCGCGTGCCGTGAGGTCGTGCAGGAAACCACGCAGAGCGACCCGCCGGGCATGATGGCATGGCTCGATGCCAAAGCGGGCGGCCTCGCCGTCCAGTTCGATCTGCCCCACTAAGCACAAGCCTGCGCCGACACCGTCGTCATCCCGAACGCGATTCTGCGGCAGGCGGGTGCCCAGCC
This sequence comes from Methylobacterium sp. E-005, assembly GCF_022829725.1. GTDB lineage: Bacteria > Pseudomonadota > Alphaproteobacteria > Rhizobiales > Beijerinckiaceae > Methylobacterium. The sequence goes on from NZ_JAKSYG010000256.1 coordinate 204,206, forward strand.
CGTCCTCACCGACGCGATCGAGGCCGCGCATGCCGCGCCGTGACGGCCTGATGAGCGAGACGTCGGTCGGGGCTTAAACAGCGGCCGCGGACGGCGTAGCCTGCCGGTCTGGTGGGTGAGCCGCCGCAGCGTCCGGGGATGATTCATGCTCGCGTCCCGCATCGCCGACGGCGCGGCCGACCCGGTCGGAGCTTTCGCCGACCTGCCCGAGCTTTCGCCCCTGCGGCAGGCCGTGGTCGCGGCCTGCCGGCGCCTCGAGCCGGATTGTATCGCGCCGCTCCTCGACCAGGCGCGCCTGCCCGGCGAGGCTGCGGCCCGCGTCGCCGCGATGGCCCGGGCGCTCGTCGAATCCCTGCGCCGCCGAGGCCGTCGCGGCGGGGTCGAAGGCCTGATCCACGAATATGCCCTGTCGAGCGACGAGGGCGTCGCCCTGATGTGCCTCGCCGAGGCGCTCCTGCGCATCCCCGATGCGGCCACCCGCGACGCACTGATCCGCGACAAGATCGTGCGCGGTGATTGGGCGGCCCATCTCGGCCACAGCCCGTCGCCCTTCGTCAACGCGGCGACCTGGGGCCTGCTGGTCACCGGCCGCCTCGTCGCAACCCGGGACGAGGCCGGACTGTCTGCCGCGCTCACCCGCTTGATCGCCCGCGGTGGCGAGCCGCTGATTCGCGGTGGCGTCGATCTCGCCGTCCGGATGATGGGCGAGCAGTTCGTCACCGGCCGGTCGATCGAGGAGGCCCTGCGCAACGCCGCCCGGATGGAGGCAAAGGGCTTTACCTACTCGTACGACATGCTGGGCGAGGCCGCGGTCACCGCCGAGGATGCGGCGCGGTACTTAGCCTCCTACGAGAACGCGATACGGGCGATCGGCGAGGCTTCGGCTAGGCGCGGGGTCCTGCGCGGGCCGGGGATCTCGATCAAGCTGTCGGCGCTCCATCCGCGCTACGTCCGTTCGCAACGTGGACGCGTCCTGACCGAGCTTGTGCCGCGCGTCCTGGGCTTGGCCCGTCTCGCCAGGGACTACGCCATCGGCCTCAACATCGATGCCGAAGAGGCCGACCGGCTCGACCTGTCGCTGGATATCCTGGAACGGCTCGCTGTGGATCCGGAGCTTGCCGGCTGGGACGGGCTCGGCTTCGTGGTCCAGGCTTATGGCAAGCGCTGCCCGTTCGTGATCGATGGTCTGATCGACCTCGCCCGGCGCAGCCGGCGGCGCTTGATGGTGCGCCTCGTCAAGGGCGCTTACTGGGACAGCGAGATCAAGCACGCACAGGTGGACGGGCTCACCGACTTCCCGGTCTTCACCCGGAAGGTCCATACCGACGTGTCGTATCTCGCCTGCGCGCGCCGGCTGCTCGATGCGCCCGACGCGGTGTTTCCGCAATTCGCCACCCACAACGCGCAGACGCTCGCCAGCGTCGTCGAGATGGCGGGGCCGGATTTCGAGCTCGGCCAATACGAGTTCCAGTGCCTGCACGGGATGGGCGAGCCGCTCTACGAGAGCGTGGTGTCCGGCTTGGACCTGCGGCGCCCGTGCCGGATCTACGCGCCGGTCGGGACGCATGAGACGCTGCTCGCCTATCTCGTGCGTCGGCTTCTCGAGAACGGGGCGAATACCTCATTCGTGAATCGCGTCGCCGATGAAGCGGTGCCGGTCGAGACGCTGATTGCCGATCCGGTCGCCCTGGTGGAGGCCATGCCGGTACCGGGCGCGGGACACGAGCGGATCGCCTTGCCGCCAAATCTTTACGCGCCGGCCCGGATGAATGCCGCCGGCCTCGATCTCGCCGACGAGGCGGCGCTCCGGCAGCTTGCGGACGGGCTCGCAGCAAGCGGCCGGACAACGTGGCGGGCGTTGTCGCGGGGTTGCGATGCGGCGGATATCCCCGTTCGGAACCCAGCCGATCACCGGGACGTGGTTGGCGTCTATCGACCGGCAACGGCGGCCTGCATCGACCGGGCACTAGCGCGTGCCGAGGCGGCCGCGCCGGGCTGGGCCGGAACGTCGGCCGCCGGGCGGGCCGCTAGCCTGTGCCGGGCGGCCGACATCTTCGAGGCGCGGATGCCGCCGCTCATCGGCCTCATCGTGCGCGAGGCGGGCAAGTCGTACGGCAACGCGGTCGCGGAGATCCGCGAGGCGGTGGATTTTTTGCGCTACTACGCGGCCGAGGCCGAACGGACGCTCTATCCGGAACACGAACCGCTCGGGGCCGTGGCCTGCATCGCGCCCTGGAATTTTCCCCTCGCGATCTTCATCGGGCAGGTCGCGGCCGCCTTGGCGGCCGGCAACACGGTGCTCGCCAAGCCCGCCGAGGAGACGCCGCTGACCGCCGCGGAGGCGGTGCGGGTCCTGCATGAAGCCGGCATCCAAGAGGAAGCACTTCAGCTTCTGCCGGGGGACGGTACGGTCGGCGCCACCCTGGTCGCCGACCCCCGGGTCCAGGGCGTGATGTTCACCGGCTCGACGGCGGTCGCCAAGACGATCCAGCGCCGCCTCGCCGAACGGCTTGGCCGCCACGGTGAACCCGTGCCGCTTATCGCCGAGACCGGCGGCCAGAACGCCATGGTGGTGGATTCCTCCGCCCTGGCCGAGCAGGTGGTGGCGGACGTGATCGCCTCCGCCTTCGACTCGGCGGGTCAGCGCTGCTCGGCCCTGCGGATCCTGTGCCTGCAAGAGGAAATCGCCGACCGGATCTTGCCTATGCTGAAGGGCGCGATGCGCGAGCTGGCCGTCGGCGATCCTCGCTGCCTGTCCACGGATATCGGCCCGGTCATCACCGCCGAGGCGGCCGCGGGAATCACCTGCCACGTAGCGGCGATGCGCGACCGTGGATTTGCCGTGGATGAACGCGTCCTACCGCCCGGAACCGCCGGCGGGACCTTCGTGCCGCCCACCCTGATTGAGATCAACCATGTGGCGGATGTCGAACGCGAAGTCTTCGGGCCGGTGCTGCACGTCCTGCGCTATCGACGGACGGACCTCGATGCGCTGCTGTCGGCGATCGACGCCACCGGCTACGGCCTGACCTTCGGCCTGCACAGCCGCCTCGACCAGACGATCGACCGGGCCTTGGGCCACGTCCGGGCCGGCAACCGTTACGTGAACCGCAACATCATCGGCGCGGTGGTGGGCGTGCAACCCTTCGGCGGTTCGGGCCTGTCCGGGACGGGACCGAAGGCCGGCGGGCCGCTCTACCTCGGTCGTCTGGTGCGTCGTACGCCGGACCGGGCGCTCGACGGGCTGGCGGCGGACGCGTTCCCGCTCCCGACCTATCTCGTTTGGCTGAGCGCGCGGGGCCACGGCGCCCTGGCGGAACGTCTGACCAGGATGCGCTACCCGGCGTTGGGGGAGATCGCGCTGACAGGGCCGGTCGGCGAGCGCAACCTCTACGGCCTGCGCCCGCGCGGGCGGATCGCGGCCCTCGCCGAGACGGAAGCGGGGCTGCTGATCCAGATCGGGACGATTCTGTCCTGCGGCGGCGAGGCCATCGTGGTGGGCGACGAGCGGCACAGCGCCGTCCTGCGGGCGCTACCGGTCGGAATGGCGGATCGGGTCGCACACGCCCCGGATCTCGAAGCGGCGGGTGATGTCCGGGCGATCCTGTTCGAGGGCAATCCGGACGTTTTGCGGATTCTGTCCGCGGCCGTCGCGGCCCGGCCCGGCGCGATCCTGTCGATCCAGGCACGCACGCTGGACGGGCTGGAGCGGGGCGACCTCTATGACGCGGCCGGTCTCGTCGAAGAGGTATCGACCGCGATCAACACCGCTGCGGCCGGAGGCAATGCCAGCCTGATCTGCGTCGGGTGAGGGCGTGTAATCTCGCCCTCAAGCGAAAGCGGGTCCAGGCCGCCGTGCCCTCAGGCGGCGCGCGACCAGCGGATGTCGCCGAGGCTCTCGCGGAAGGCGAAGCGGGCCAGATGATCGGCCACGACGTTTTCCAGCCGGGTGAGATTGACAGGATCGGCGCTGTCGATGCGCATCACGAGCGCATCGGGCTCGGCGTCGAAGGTGCAGAGGCGGTCTTCGCCGAACGGCACGGTGCCGTGCTGCGGGGTCGCTTCGACCTTGAATTTGTGGCTCCAGTGCCGGCAGAGCTGCTGAAGGTAGCGGCTCGCCTCCGTGGTCTGCACACGGGCCAATGAAGTGGGCATTCCGTCGATCTCCAAATGAACGTGGTTCAGCCAGTCGTTGACGGTTCGTCGCTTGATCTCGCAGGTGCGAGATAGGAAGGCTTCAGAGCAATTGCCATGCCGGCCCGCGACGGACCGTCCTTGTCGTGATCGCCAAAAGTCTAGCCGCCACGTTAGCAGATGCTTAACGCCGCGGGCGGCCGCTGCGGATGGCGGCGGTCCGTGTCAGTCCTGCACCGGCCGCGGCGCCGAATTATGGCGCGGTGCACAAATCAAGCGACAGCGGATCAGGGCTCGTGCGAACCCTCTGCCGGGATCTCGGCGAGGATCTTGCCGGGGTTGAGCCGATGCTCGGGATCCATGGCATCCTTGATCCTGCGCATCAGGTCGAGACCGACCGGATCGCCGTAGCGGGCCAATTCCTCTCGCTTGATCAGCCCCACCCCATGCTCGGCTGCGATAGAGCCGCCCAGGGCATGGACGATGTCGTGGACGATGCGGTTGAAGCGGCCCCACTGCGCCAGGAAATCCGCCGCCGGCATGCCGACGGGTTGCGACAGGTTGAAATGGATGTTGCCGTCGCCGAAATGCCCGAAGCCGCAGGGACGCAGGCCCGGCATCTCCGCCATGCAGGCCGCGCCGGCCCGGTTCAGGAATTCGGGCAGGCGCGACAGCGGGACCGAGATGTCGTGCTTGATCGAGGCACCCTCGCGGGTCTGCGCCTCGGGCACGCCCTCGCGCAGACGCCAGAGGGCATCGTTCTGGGCGCCGCTCGCGCCGATCACGGCGTCCTGCACCGTGCCGGCCGCGAGCGCATCGCCGAGGGCGGCCTCGAGGGAGGCCTGCATGTCGGCGTCGGGCCGGGCCGAGGCGGCCTCGATCAGCGCGTAGGCACCGTGCGCGCCAGCCAATGGTGGGACCGCACCGGGGACATGCCGCAGGACGAGTTCCAGCGCGAAGGGCGGCAGGTACTCGAAGGCCGTCAGATCCCGGTCGAGCCGGGTCCGCAGATCGACGAACAGGTCGAGGGCGGCCTGTGCCGAATCCAGGCCCACCAAAGCGACGCTGGTGCTGCGCGGCTTCGGGAACAGTTTCAGCACCGCCGCCGTGACGATGCCGAGCGTGCCCTCCGAGCCGATGAAGAGCTGTTTGAGATCGTAGCCAGCATTGTCCTTCCGAAGTGCCCGGAGCCCGTTCCAGACCCGCCCATCGGCCAGGACCACCTCAAGGCCGAGCACGAGATCGCGGGCATTGCCGTAGGCCAGCACCGCGATGCCGCCGGCATTGGTGCTGATGCCGCCCCCGATCCGGGCCGAGCCGCGCGACGCGTAGGAGAGCGGGAACAGCATCCCGGCAGCCTCGGCGGCTTCCTGGACCTCCTGCAGGATCATCCCGGCCTCCACCGTGATGGTCGCGTCCACCGGGTCTACGGTCCGCAGCCGCGTCATCCGTTCCAGGGACAGCACCACGCCGCCCTGCGGGATACCGGCGCCGGTGAGCCCGGTATTGCCACCCAGCGGCACCACCGAAAGCCCCGCCTGCGTACAGGCGCGGACCGCGAAGGCCACTTCGTCGGTGGATCCCGGCCGCAGCACCGCCACGGCTGATCCCGTGAACAGCTTCCGGGTCTCGATCAGATACGGGGCCAGATCCTCCGGCTCGGTGAGCACATGGCGCGCGCCGAGGCCGTCGCGTAGCGCGGCGAGCAGGGTATCGGTGGTGGTCGCCATGGGTGTCATCGCGAAAATTTTGTAGACCAAGCCGCGCTGTCGGCAACTGCCCGTATGGCGTGCGGCGGCTGGCACCTTACAACGATTACGTCGATCACGGGCGGCGCCCGCCCGACCCCGGACGTTCCACCGCAGAGGCAGAGATGCTGTCCGTCATCCAGAACCCGCCCCGCGTCGCGCTGCCGATCGTCGGCAGCAGCGATCTCTTCCCTGTTCGCCGCGTCTACTGCGTCGGCCGCAACTACGCCGCCCATGCCCGCGAGATGGGTGCCGATCCGGATCGCGAGCCGCCGTTCTTCTTCATGAAGCCGGCCGACGCCCTGCAGATCGTGGGTTCCGAGCCGACGCCGCATCCCTATCCGTCCAAGACGAAGAGCTATCATTTCGAGGTCGAGATGGTGGCCGCGCTCGGCGGCGGCGGGACCGATATCCCGGTCGCGGACGCGCTCGATCATGTCTATGGCTACGCGATCGGCCTCGATATGACCCGGCGCGACGTTCAGGACGAGGCCAAGAAGCTGTCGCGGCCGTGGGACACCGCCAAGGCGGCGGACGGATCGGGTCCGATCGGGGCCCTGCACCCGGTCTCGCTGATTGGTCACCTGGCGCGGGGGGAGATCACGTTGTCGGTCGATGGGCAGACGCGTCAGACGGGTGATCTCGGCGATATGATCTGGTCGGTCGCGGAGCAGATCGCGTACCTGTCGGGCTACTTCGCGCTGCAACCGGGCGACCTCATCTTCACGGGCACGCCGTCGGGCGTCGGCCCGGTCGAGCGCGGCCAGCGCATGGTGGCGGCGATCGCCGGCCTCGGCGCAATCACCCTCGACGTCGTCTGATTCGGCATACGGACCGACATGCTCCTCGATCGGCGGCTGCTGCGGCGCCTGTTTCACCTCGGGGCGCTCGCCACCCGGGGCATGACGCTCGGCGTCCGCGGTGTTGCCATCGATCCGCAAGGTCGCGTGGCGCTGGTGCGCCACACCTATGTCAGCGGATGGCACCTGCCGGGCGGCGGCGTCGAGCGCGGGGAAACTGCGGCCGAGGCGATGATCCGCGAGTTCCGCGAGGAAGCGGAGATCGTCCCGGACGCGCCGCTTCGCCTGGCCGGCCTCTATCGGAACGTCGTGGCCGCCCCCCGCGATCACGTCGCCCTGTTTGTACTGCCGGCCTTCACGGTGCTTCGTCCCAAAAAACCCGACCCGGAGATCGCCGCATGCACGTTCTTCCCGGTCGATGCGCTCCCGGAGGGCACGACCCGCGGCACACGCGCCCGCCTGGAAGAGATGCGGCAGAGCCTGCCGCCGGACCCGCATTGGTGAATCGTCATGTGTGGGCAAAGAGACGCTTGCGTCGTCCCGCGGAATGGTGTTTAGAGAGCGCCGCCGGGGCCGCCGGCACGCAAGTCCGGGCGGCGCGGTTAGTGAGCGGGTGTAGCTCAGGGGTAGAGCACAACCTTGCCAAGGTTGGGGTCGAGGGTTCGAATCCCTTCGCCCGCTCCAGTTTTCCCAACCAGTCAAACGAAACACAGGGCCGCAGATGTGCGGCCTTTGTTGTTTCTATCGATCGGGACGCTCAGGGACGCGGTTCACGCTGGACGGCCCAGCATCCCGCATGATCCTGCGCGACGCCGACTGTCTGTCGAGCGCTGGACCAGTGCGCGACGCGAGCTTGGGCATCTGGGCGTCGGCGCCTCGCTGCACCGACCCCACCGGTTGATCGGTTGGCTGCTTGCAGACAACAGCGTCAGTTGGTCAGAAAGCCATCTGCCTGGCGGGATAAGGGCGGAGGTGCCGCCGCGCGGGCGACCCGTATCGCGTTGCCCTGCCGCATCGTCATCGAAGCGGGCGACGGACCCGCTTGCCGACGCAAGTCTCTGCTCAGGCCCGTCGCAGCAGGCTCGGCGAGCGGAAATCCGACCCACGGCTCTGGGCAGCACGCGGCGCCGATACCCGTTGATCCCCCTGCCGGATCTGCTCGATCAATTGCGGCTTGGCGTAATAGTATCCCTGCGCGCAACGGATCTGGGTGGCTCCCAGCAGATAGGCGACTTCCTCGAAGGTCTCGACACCTTCCGCCACGACCGACATGCCGAGCGCCAGACCGAGCGACTCGATCGCCTTCAGCACGATCTGGCTGCGCGGCCGCTTGTCGATATCCATGATGAACGAGCGGTCGATCTTCAGTTCGTCGGCGGTGATCTCCGCCAGCGCCGCGAGCGACGAGTAGCCAACCCCGAAATCGTCGATCGAGACCCGGGCGCCGATCGCGCGGATTCGCGGCAGGACCTCGAGCTGGAAGCGGCCCTTCGTGAAGAAGGCCTCCTCGGTCAGCTCGAGCACGAAGCGCCGTGCCATCCCGGTGGCGCCGAGGGCGTCGCAGAAGGCCGACATGAACGGCACGTCGCAGGCCTGCTTGGCGGCGATGTTGAGGCTCACCGAGACGTCGGGCCCGAACACCTCGTCGATGTCCGGCATGGTCCGCACGGTTTCGTTCAGGACCTGGAGGGTGATCTCGTTGATCAGGCCGAGCTCGATCGCCAACCCGATAAAGTCGCCGGGGGCCTGGATCATACCCAGTTCGTCCCGCCAGCGCAGGAGAACCTCGACGCCCGATACCGCGTGCGTGCGCATATCGACCTTCGGCTGGAAGGCGCAGCAGAAGCAGCGGTCGCGGATCGCGAGCCGCAGGCGTTGCTCGACCGCCATGCGGGCGGTGGCAGCGTGGCTCATCGTCTCCTCGAAGACGCTGACGCCACCCTTCACGTCGCCCTTCACCCGGTACATGGCGTTGTCGGCCTGCCGGCGCAGAATCTCGTAGGTTGTCCCGTGCTCCGGGAACAGGCTCAGGCCGATCGATGCCGAGGCGAAGATCTCGTGATCGTCGATGAAGAAGGGCTGCTTCAGGCGGTCCGAGATGTCGAGCACCGAAGCCAGGGTGGAGGCTTGATCGGTCACCGGACTGAGCAGGAGCACGAATTCGTCGCCGCCGATCCGGGCGAGCATATCGCTCGGGCGCAGGGCGCCCCGGATTCGGTCGGCCACCTTGCGCAGCAGGGCGTCGCCCGCTGCGTGACTGTAATAGTCGTTGATGTGCTTGAAATTATCGAGGTCGATGAAGGCCAGCGCGAAGCGGTCGCTGGGGCGGGCCCCGGCGATCAGATCCTCGATGCTGTGCTCGAACATCGTCCGGTTCGGGAGCCCCGTCAGCGCGTCGATATAGGCCCGCGCGATCAGGTCGCGCTGGATCGCGTGATGATGCGTGACATCCGTGATGGTCGTGAGCGTGAAGGTTTCTTCCGGGGTAGCGACCGGGCATGCCTGGGCCTCGACGACGAGATCACCGATCTGCTCGATGATCGCGGCATCCGGGCAGTCGAAGGCGATGGCCGGGAGATCGTCGACCGCCCGCGGCCCAAGGGCCCTGGCCGAGGCGTTGGCCAGGATGCAGTGCCCCCGCTCGTCGTGCACCACGATGCCGACCGGAATCGCCTGGATGGCGGCTTCGAGGAGGCCCTGACGATGTCTGGACGCGGACGTGCTCACGTCAGCCCTGCTGCCAGAGCGTCTTGGGGGCGCGCAGGCCGGCCTCCGCTGAGGCGTCGCCGCCCTCCAGGGGGCGCCGGAGCAGGCGCCGGTGCACCTGGTCGAGCGCGGCACCGTGGCCGCCCTCGGTGCCCGGCTCCCGCGCCAGACGGGCGCTTCCGGACGAATCCGCGTCGAGGCCGTTGGGCTTGCTCATGGTGGCCCCGCGCCAGCGCTCCACGACGGCCCCAACAAAGGCGGCACCCGGGATCGTGTCGCCGTGATCGGAGGCACGCCCGCTCATGTCGTTGCGTGGCTGACGCTCCGGGGGCAGGGCGGCGAACTTCATTCGCACCGGCATCGGAACGCCCTCACCGAAGGCGATGACCTCCCCGGTGCCGAGTGACGGCACGAAGGTCAGAAGGTTCACCGCGTCGGAGACCGCCGCGGCCAGGAAGGCCTGATCGCGATCGTTGGTCATCCGCATGGCGAAGAGTGTGCTGCACTGCGACATGATCGTCGGATCGAGCTCCGCGGGCCGCTGCGTGACGAGGCCGAGATAGACGCCGTGCTTCCGACCCTCGCGGGCGATCCGCGACAACGCCCGGCGGGTCGGGGTGAAGCCGATCGAGCGGTCGGCCGAGGCGTAGCGGTGCGCCTCCTCGCACACGAACAGCAGCGGGATCGCGCCCTCGCTCCAGATGCCGAACTCGAACGCGAGGCGGCACAGGACGCAGACCACGGCGTCGACGACTTCCATCGGCAGCCCGGCGAGCTGCATGATCGTCATCGGGCGCCCGTCGGGATCGAGCCGGAACAGGTGTCCCAGGATCTCGCCCATCATGTCGCCGCCGACATTGGCGTTCTCGAACATGAAGCCGTAGCGCGGATCGTTGCGGATCGCCTCGATGCGCGTGATCAGGCGGTGGTAGTGCATCCGCCCGACGCGGTTCTCGAGGCGGCCCATCCGCTCGTCGATCAGCGCGATCAGGTCCTGCAGCATGTAGGGAACCGGCGTATCGACCGTGTAACCGGAGCTCTTGCCGATGCTGCGCTTGACGACCTGCCGGTCGCTGGCTTCCTTGTACTGAGCGTATTTGCTCTTCGCCAGGGGAATGACTTCCGCGAGGATCTCGATCTCCTCGTCGATGGGCGAGCGGCCGCCGTAGATGACGTCCGCGATTTCCTCCAGGTTGAACAGCCAGAAGGGCAGCTTGAGATTGCGCGGGCTGATGACGCTCGCCTGGTCCCCGAAGCAGGCCGCATACTCGTTGTGGACGTCGAGCAGGAAGATGCGCACCGACTGCTGCGCGCGCATCACCTGATCCAGGATGACCGCGACGCCGCTGGACTTGCCGACGCCGGTCGTGCCCAGCACGGCGAAGTGTTTCGTCAGCAGATCCTCAACCTTGATGCAGGCCGGCGTGTCGGGATCCTGATACAGCGCACCCACCGCGGCCGTGTGCGCGGCGGAGACCTGATACAGGATGCGCAGATCCTCCCGGGGCAGCAACTCGACCGCGTCTCCGATGGCGGGGTAGCCGGTCACGCCCCGGCGGAAGCGCTTGATTCCCTCCTCCGACTGGATTTCACCCAGGAGGTCGATGCTGGCATAGGCGCCCAGCTGTCGCGACCGATCGCCACCCGAGGTGAGCGTCGTGATGATCCCGATCAGGAGGGCCGCGCCGGTCTCGATCCGCACGAAATTGCCGACCGTCGCTCGCACGTTCGGCCGACCGTTCTGCCCGGCCAGTTCGAGATGAACCTTCGAGCCGTCGATCGACGTCACCGAACCCATCCGCGCCGCGGTCGATGCGTTCAACTCGATACCGTCACCGTCCAGCATCACGTGTTTCCGAAGCTGCCAATCCAATATGCCGCGACGGTAGGGGCCTCAGATTAAAAATCCGACAAGACCGGTGTTCAGGATGCCCGATGATTAATCGTTTCTTCTGTCAATACATGTCAGACTTCGATACTCAAAGATATTCCGAGGCTGGTCACGATGAGGCTCCGGTCGACCAGCCTACACTCTACGTATAGATCTGCCGTTAGCTCACACGCTCTGATTGCATCGACGGTCCGCATGCAGTGCCGCTGTTCCGGCTGAAGGGTCATCGTTTGGCCAGGGCGTCTCGCTGCCTGGCGATGCATCACCGGCGCCACGAACCATGAGCGACCGGTCCTGCCGGTTGAACCGGCCTCGGTAGCGCGCCCCATTGTTTCGGCGCCGTCGTGTCAGTGAGCTGTGCAATATCGCAAGGTTCTCGATACGCGGTCCGTTCACCGCATGAGCGAACGCCCGTCGTCGAACGGGGCGGCATGGAAAGCTGGTTCATGTCGCAACCGGATTGCTTTGCACTTAGATGCGGCTCTCAGCCGCCCTCGTGATGCGTGCCCCGCCGCCGAATCGTCACCCTCGCGGACGGTGGCCGTGCTAGTCGCCCTGCGAGTCGGTGAAATGCTCGCGTTTCCAGCACTCGCCGGAGATACGAGCACCGTTCGAGCTCATGAACGCGTAGGGCGAGGATTCGACCACGACGCCGCTGCGGGCCCGGATGATCCAGCGATAACCCTCCTCGCAGGAGACGATCTCGACCAAGTGGGTGGGGAAGGAATGCATCGACATACCCGGTAAACGTGTCTGCGGACGCTTTCGCTCCGGGACCTTCGCGCGCAGGGTTACCGAAGCGCGCCGCGTTGCGCCCGCCGCCAGCAGCGGCCTGTCGCAGGAACGCGCGATGCCGTAATCCGTTCGCGTGGTCGAGCGGGTCAGCGGAGCCCCTCGTCGATCAGCAAGGATGTGGTATGGCGATCAAGGCCTTGAACGACCGGAAGAAGCTGTCGAACGACTTCAACGAGGCCAACGACGCCTTCATCGACGAGGTCCTGAAGGCCCTTCAATCGGGTGAAATTCCGCTGGATCTGGCCCGGGCCTATCTCGCGCACCCTGTCGCGATGATGCACACCGACGGGGCTCAGGCGGTGGCCGACTATTTCGAGCGCATGCTGGCACAGCGGCCGAACATCGACTGGATGCCCGGGAATTGACCGGCCCGGAAAGGAAGCACGGATGACCGCCGACGAGATCCATGACCTGAATCGGGCCCGTGCGGCGCTTGCGCGGCAGCGGAATGCCATCGCGCGCCGGATCGGCGGCCTCGACGTGGCGCCGATCTCCATGTCCGAGGACCTGACCCGGACCCTTCTGGCCATCGAGGCCGTGGACCGCGCTCTGGTGGATGCCGGCCAGCCGCACGTGGATATCGGCCCGGGGCCGGAGGCGTAGCCGATCGGATGCCGGGCTCAGCGCGCGATACCAAATCGTGCGGTCCCTTGCGCCCGGCTCCAGCACAAGCGTAGAGGCTCGCGGGCCCGGAGGAGACACGACGATGACTGACCGCCTGCCCGGCTTCAACACGCTGGCGATCCACGCGGGCGCCGCACCTGACGCCGCCACGGGCGCGCGGGCGACGCCGATCTACCAGACGACGAGCTTCGTGTTCGACGACGTCGACCACGCCGCCTCGCTGTTCGGTCTGCAGGCCTTCGGCAACATCTACACGCGGATCACCAACCCGACCAACGCCGTGCTGGAGGAGCGCATTGCCGCACTCGAAGGCGGCACGGCGGCCCTGGCGGTCGCCTCCGGCCACGCGGCCGAGTTCCTGACCATGCACGCCCTGATGCAGCCGGGCGACGAGTTCGTGGCCTCGAACAAGCTCTATGGCGGCTCGATCAACCAGTTCAACCACTCGTACAAGAACTTCGGCTGGTCGGTGGCCTGGGCCGAGAATGACGACCCGGCCTCGTTCGAGGCGGCGATCACACCGCGCACCAAGGCGATTTTCTGTGAATCGATCGCCAATCCGGGCGGCGTCGTCACCGACATCGCGGCTCTGGCGCAGATCGCCAAGCGGCACAACATCCCGCTCGTCGTCGACAACACGATGGCGACGCCGTACCTGCTTCGGCCCTTCGAGCACGGCGCTGACATCGTGGTGCATTCGGCGACCAAGTTCCTCGGCGGTCACGGCAATTCGATCGGCGGGCTGATCGTCGACGGCGGCACGTTCCAATGGGCGGGGGATGCCCGCTACCCGATGATGAGCGAGCCGCGGCCGGAATATTCCGGGATGGTGCTGGCCGAGACGTTTGGCAATTTCGGCTTCGCGATCGCCTGCCGGGTGCTCGGTCTGCGCGACCTCGGGCCGGCGCTGTCGCCCTTCAACGCCTTCCTGATCCTCAACGGCATCGAGACCCTGCCGCTGCGGATGCAGCGCCATTCCGACAACGCGCTGGTTGTCGCCAAGCACCTGTCGCAGCACCCGGCGGTATCCTGGGTGAGCTATCCCGGCCTGGAGACTGACCGCTACCATCAGCTCGCCAAGCGCTACACGCCGAACGGCGCCGGCGCGGTCTTCACCTTCGGCCTGAAGGGGGGGTACGAGGCCGGCGTGAAGCTCGTGTCGAATCTCCAGCTGTTCTCGCACTTGGCCAATATCGGCGATACGCGCTCGCTGATCATCCACCCGGCCTCGACGACCCACCGCCAGCTCACCGACGCGCAGAAGACCGCCGCGGGGGCGGGGCCGGACGTGGTACGGCTGTCGATCGGGCTGGAGGATCCGGCGGATCTGATCGAGGATCTGGATGGGGCGCTGACGAGCTGAGCAGCGCAGCGATCCTTCGTCGATCGGATCGAGCTCATCCGCGCCGTCTGCCGAGATCCAAAACCTCGGGCCGTTATCCGTGCATCGGCGACGAGGCACCGCTTTCCCGGATGATCCTCTCGACCTCCTCACGAATTGAGCGCCAGCGATAGGCTGTCGGCAGTGTGCGACTGTCGAGAAACGCCACCATAACGCGCACGATATCCCGCGGGTGAAGGACCTCGTTGTCCCGAACGGTGACGTGATAGCCGTTCGTGGCGATGCGCGTGACCTGCGTCACATCTCCAGTCCAAAGTCCGGCGACGAAGTGTTGGTGAGGCTGTCGCAGGTCGGGCTCGCCGCGCTCAAGCCGTGGATAGAGTCGTCGCTCGACGCTCACGCGGCTCACGCCAGCGCTGCCATCACGCCCACCTGCGGCCTGGACGTAGTCCCCCAACCCGTCCGTGCTGTCCTCTTCGAGAATCATGAAGCCACGGCCCTCTGCAGGGCACAGGAGGTCTACGGTGGACAGGATATCCTGTGGTTCCGGCTGGGGAATCGCCGCCATACCCTCGGCCGTCAGCACAAAGCGTCGACGGTTCCCCGTCATACCAGCCTCCTCAGAACGCCTCCGCCTCCAGCGCCATGGTGCTCTCGGCCCCGGCCTTGATCCGGGCCAGACGCAGGCTCGTCTCCGGCAGCATCCGTTCCATGAAGAATCGGCCGCCCATGAGCTTCGATTCCCAGCGCGGGGAGGGGGCTTCGGCCTGCTTGATCAGCGCGGCCTTGGCGATCCGGCCCCACATGTAGCCCAATGCGACCAGCCCGAAGAGATGCATGAAATCGGTCGCGCCGGCGCCGGCATTGTCGGGCTTGGCGAACGCGTTCTGCATCAGCCACATCACAGCACCCTGGAGGTCGTTCAGCCCGGCCTGGAGTGGTTTGACGAAGGGCGCCATGACGGGATCCTCGCCGTGATCCTTCACGAAGCTCTGGACCTCACCCAGAAAGGCCATCATTGCCCGCCCGCCATCCTTCGGCAGCTTGCGGCCGATCAGGTCCATCGCCTGGATGCCGTTGGCACCCTCGTAGATCATCGCGATGCGGGCATCGCGCACGAACTGCGACATGCCCCATTCCTCGATGTAGCCGTGCCCGCCCAGCAGTTGCTGCGCCTCCACCGCGTTGGCGAAGCCGCGATCGGTGAAGACGCCCTTCACCACCGGGGTCATGAGGCCGAGATAATCGTCGGCCGCCTGTCGCTCCTTGGCATCCTCCGAGCGGTGCAGGATGTCGGCCTGCAGCGCGGTCCAGAGCATCAGGGCGCGGGCCGCCTCGTTGAAGGCCCGGATATGCAGCAGGGTCCGGCGCACGTCCGGATGTACGATGATCGGATCGGCGACCTTCTCGGGCGCCTTGGCGCCGGTCAGCGCGCGTCCCTGGAGCCGGTCCCGCGCGTAGGCGGCGGCGTTCTGGTAGGCGACCTCAGATTGCCCGAGGCCCTGCACGCCCACGGCAAGCCGTGCCTCGTTCATCATCACGAACATCGCGTTGAGGCCGCGATTCTCCTGGCCGACCAGCCAGCCGGTCGCACCGTCGTAGTTCATCACGCAGGTGGCGTTCCCGTGGATGCCCATCTTGTGCTCCAGCGAGCCGCAGGACACGCCATTGCGCGCGCCGAGCGACCCGTCGGCATTCACGAGGAACTTCGGCACCACGAACAGCGAGATGCCTTTGGTGCCGGCGGGCGCCCCCTCGATTCGCGCGATGACGAGGTGGATGATGTTCTCCGCCAAGTCGTGCTCGCCGGCCGAGATGAAGATCTTGGTGCCGGTCAGGCTGTAGGAGCCGTCGCCGTTCGGCACCGCCTTGGTCTTGAGCAGCCCCAGATCCGTGCCGCAATGCGGCTCGGTCAGGTTCATGGTGCCGGTCCAGGCGCCCTCAACCATCCGGGGCAGGTAGAGCGCCTTCTGCTCCTCGCTGCCGTGCACCAGCAGGGCCGCCATGGCGCCCTGAGTCAGGCCCGGATACATGCCGAAGGCCAGATTCGCGCCCGAGGCGAATTCCTGGATCGCCGTATTGAGCGTGTGCGGCAGGCCCTGGCCGCCATACGTCTCGGGGACGGACAGACCCATCCAGCCACCGCTCGCATAGGTATCGTAGGCAGCCTTGAAGCCGGTCGGCGTGCGCACGCTGCCATCGGCCTCCCGGCGGCAGCCTTCGAGGTCGCCAGTCCGGTTGAGCGGCGCCAGAACCGCCTCGGCGAGCTTCGCACCCTCGCGCAGGACCGCCTCGACCACATCGGGCGACGCGTCGGAGAAGCCCGCCAGGTTGTCCCGCGTGTGGAAACCCAGCACGTCCGCGAGCAGGAACACCGTATCGTCGACCGGAGCGCGGTACTGCGGCATCGTGAGGCTTCCCCCGTCTGCGCGAATCTCTCGGAGCGATCCGCTTCAGCAGCGCATGTAACCGCCCGGCCGCCCGGGTAGCAACGGCTTGGTTCGGCCGCACGGCGACATGCCGCTGTCCATGCGGCGCACTGAACACCAAGCTGATTACCAGGTCAGTAGACCCTTAACCTCGTGTTTACCAAGAAAGTTAAGGATCGCTCTCGAACGATCCGGGGTGCCTTCATTGGATACCCAGTTGGGGGCCGCCGCGCACCGGATCGGACGACGAACGCTGCCGACCATAGGCCCCCGATGACCCACACCGCGATGCCGCAGCTCGACAGTTTCGATCCTGAGGTGCTCGACGCCGCCCGTGACGTCGCCGCCAGGGCTGGTGTTCCGCTGGAGACCTGGATCGCCTCGGTCGTTCCCCAGCAGCAGCCCGGCACAGCGGGCAATCGTCGGCAGCGTCGCCGCCTTCGCGCCGAACAGCTCGACCGGCCGGTGAGCCGGCCGGAGACCCCGGTGCGTGCGGATGCCGGCATCGACGCGATCGGATCACGGCGGTGGGAACGCCCGGCCGAGGATCGCCCACCCGCCCGGCCAGCTGCCGTCGCCGAAACCTACACGGACGGCATCGCCGCCCTCATGAGCCGCCTCGACGGCCTCAATCAAACGCTGGACGCGGACCGGCGTGACGCGCAGATGGCCGAGGAACATCGGCTCGCGGAGATCGAAGCCCGGATCGAACGCGCCCTGAAGGCCGCTCCGGTCCAGCAGGTGACCGAGCGGCTCGGGGATATCGAGCGCCGTATGTCGCAGCTCGGCGAGCAGGTCGCCGCCACGCGTCAACCCGGCCGGCGCGCCCGCCCGGCCGCCGCCGACATCCGCAACGCCGTGCAGGATATCCGCCAGCGCCAGCGGGAGCTGTCGCAGGAGGTGACCGGCGACGCAGCCTCGCTGCCGGCCGATGGCGGCGTGGTCGCCAGCATGCGTCTGGATCTCGCCCGCCGCCTGGAGGCGCGCACCGAAGATGCCACCGCGACGTCGGCGGCCCTGTCCGAGCTCCAGGTGGAGACCGTCCGTCTGCGCCGGGCCATCGACCAGCTGGCCACGAGCCGCGACATCGGCGCGCTGGAGCAGGCCGTCACCGCGCTCACGAACGGTCTCGATCGCGCCCAGATCGGCACCGACCTCACCGCCATCGCGGCGCCGATCGAGGCGATTCGGCTTCAGGTCGAGCTCCTGGCCGAGGCGGTGGCCGAGCAGGTCCATGCCCGCGTCGCCGAGGATGTCCGCCGCCTGTCCGAGCGCCTCGACGATGTCGCGGCGACCGGCCCGGCGGATCCGGAGGGACAGACCCTGGCCGGGCTGTTCACGGAACTCGCCGAGATCCGGCAGCTGATCACTGCGCTGGCCGATCCGGAGCGGATCCAGAGCCTCGCGAACAGCCTGCAGGTGATCAGCGCCCAGGTGGTGCAGCTGCAGCGCATCGGAGCCGGGCCGGACCTGCGCCCATTGCTGGATGAGGTCCGCGGCGACGTGAAGGTCGCCGCGCCCGCAGCGCTCGCCGAGCAGATCCAGACGCTGGCCGAGAAGGTCGATCACCTCTGCGCGCTGCAGGATCGGGCTGAGCCCGTCATCGAGGAGGAGCGCGCGCAGCCCGGCGAGATGGCCTCCATCCAAGCCATGCTTCACACGCTGGCCGAGAAGGTGGACGCAGCCGGCGAGCACGAGGGCCTCGACGCCCTCGAGAAGCAGGTGATGACCCTGGCCGACCGGCTGGACACGCCCCATGGCGGCGATCCGGCCCTGGCCGGACTCGAGCGCACCATGGGCGATCTTCTCGCGCAGGTCGCGGCCCTTCGGGACGCCGCCCCGAGCGAGGCCGTGGTCGAGCGCGCCGCGCGCAACGCGGTCGCCCACACCCTGAGCGGATCCGGGATCGCCGCGGAATCGGGCGAGATCGGCCTGCTGCGCGCCAGCCTCGCCGACATGCAGGCGCGGCAGGCCGCCTCGGACGAACGCCTCGGCGCCACGCTGGAGGGGGTTCAGACCGCCCTCGAACGTCTGATCGTCCGCCTTGGTCCCGCGGAGGCTGGCGAACCGCGGGTTCCGTCCCTGGGCGAACGCCTGATGTCGTCCACCAGCCCGGATGTGACGCTGGCCGCCGCGGATCGGGAAACGGCCGGCCGGTCGTCCGTGGGCGAAACCCCGCTGCTCGCCGACGACCTCCTCGAACCCGGGAGCGGGCGGCCTGCGCGTGCGCCGCGCGGGGGGCGTGATTCGGCAGGCCGCCGGTCTGCCAAGGATCCGCAGGCCGAATCGGTCCGCGTTCGGCTCAGCGTCGATTCCGGACCCGAGAGCGATATCAAGACGAGCTTCATCGCGGCGGCGCGCCGGGCCGCACAGGCTGCCCAGGCGGAACTGGCCGCGGAAGCGCCTGCCGAACGTCGGGACACCCGTGCCACGAAGCCGGCGATGCCGCAGGCTTCGGGCGAGCCGGGCCGGCTCGGCCGGTTGCGGAGCGAGATCGACCGCCGGCGTCGGCCGCTGCTGCTCGGGCTGGCCGCGATCGTCCTGGCGCTCGGCGCCCTGCAGGCGGTCAAGCTGCGCGCACCTGATGAGCCCCGTCCGGTGGTCGCCGCGAGCCAGGCCGCACCGGTCGGCGGCGAGGCCCCAGGTAACACCGCGAAGGCGGACGCCAAGTCCGAGACCGGTGAGGCTGCCAGGGAGGCTTCGAAAGATGCCGCGAAGGAGCCCGCCAAGGTCGCCGGGGCGGAGGGCTGGAAGGATGCCCCGGGCGCAAAGCCGCCCGTGACCGATCCGACCACCACCCAGGCCCTGCCGAACCCTGTTCCCGCCGAGGCGCATGCGAGCGCCGCGAAGGCCGCCCTTCCGCAGGTCGCGGGGATGAACACCCTGCAGGCCGATCTCGGTGGCGTGCCGGTGGGCCTTGCCAAAACGAAGGCGTCCGCGCTCGGGGGCGACGGCACGGCGGTCTGGGATCTTGCCACGCGGGAGGCCGATGGCCGCGGCATGCCGCGCGATCTCGCGCTCGCGGCCAAGCTGTTCGAGAAGCTGGCGACGGCGGGCTATGCTCCGGCGCAGTACAAGCTTGCCGGCCAGTACGAGAAGGGTGCTGGCGTTGTCCGCGACCTCGATAAGGCCAAGCTCTGGTACGGCCGCGCCGCCGATCAGGGTCATGCCCGGTCGATGCACAACCTCGCGGTGATCTTCGCCGAGAACCCGGCCGCCAATGGCAAGCCGGACTTCGCCTCCGCGGCGTCCTGGTTCCGCCAAGGGGCGGAGTACGGTGTCCGCGACAGCCAGTACAACCTCGGCGTGCTGTACGCCCGCGGCATGGGTCTGACACAGGATCTGGTGCAGTCCTACGCGTGGTTCGCCGCCGCCGCCGCCCAGGGCGACGAGGACGCGGCCAAGAAGCGGGACGACGTGGCCAACAAGCTCAGCACTGCTGAACTCGCCAGCGGGAAGAGCCTCGCAGCCTCGTTCAAGCCGCGAAAGATTGACGCGGCGGTCAACGAGCCGCCGAGTGCCAAAGCCGGTGCTCCGGCCCCGATGTCGCTGATCGGCGCTCCCACGCCGAGCCCCGTCGCCTTCACGACCGGACCGAAGCGGTCCTAACTGGGATTGAACGGAGCGCGGTGCCGGACAATCCGAGCTTGACCGCGCTCCCGCGATGCGGGAACGCTCCGCCCGGGTGGCGTCGGACCGAAGTGGGGCCGCGTAGGTCGCCAGCCCTTGCCGTTGCTCGGAGGATGGATGGCGCGCCGGAACACCATCCCGATCGGCGCCCTGGTGCTCGGTGTGGCCGGGCTCATCCCGTTCCTGGGTTTCGCGGCCCTGGCGGTCTCGGGCAGTGATGGCGGCCTGAGCAGCCTTGGATTGGCGCCGCGGACGATCCTCTCGGCCTATGGCGCGGTGATCGCCTCGTTCCTCGGCGGCATCCGTTGGGGGGCCGCCGCGGCGCGCAATGCCGGCAATGCCGATTACCTCGTGGCGATCATCCCCTCCCTGGTCGCCTGGGCCGCGATGGCGGCGCCGGCGCCGTGGGATCTGCGCATCCTCGGCGTTCTCGTGCTCGCCTGGGGCCTCATCGATCAGGACCTGCACCGCCGGGGCCTGGCGCCGCTCTGGCTCGGGCGGTTGCGGCTGGTGCTGTCGGGCGTGGCCGGCGCGGCGCTGCTGGTGGCGGCCTGAAGCCGGGCTTTGCGGACTGCGTTTGGCCAGGGGGGTCGGATCCCGAAACCCGGCAGTCGGTTCCCACGGTCGTTTGTGGTGGTGGATATCTGCTGTTCCCGTTTCGGGTGCAGAACTGAGGACAGCGGACGGTCAGCGATTGGCTGAAGCCGGCCGCCCGGTGCTCGTCCGCTTCGGAGGGGAACTGCCAGACCAGCGGACAAACTGATTCTGACCCGTTCGGGTCATTCCCGATGGGGCTTCGCGACGTCAGCGATGAAACCGCCTGATCGAACCTAGCTTTGACGACGGGCTGTCCAGCTTCCCGAACACGACGTCAGACCAGACAGTGACCACCGACCGCTTCCGCCTGACCCACGCAGGCGACCCACGACTTGAACATTGGCGAGGCCTTTGCGGATCGTGCCGCGGATCCGTCCGTCCGCTGCGGTGCGACCCGAGGCGTCGACGCTATTCTCTCCGGCATCGTCCACGTTTCCATCGCGGATGACGATCGGGTAGCGGTATGGCCCCGTGCACGAACCCGTTTCGGTCGTGGCAACGACCGACCAAGCGCCGTCAAAGCGCCCGGCCGCCATAGACGGCGTGGGAGCCAGACCAAGGACCAGGATCAAGGCGGACGAACGCGTCGCGTTCTGGAAATTGACCATCATCGTCTCTCGTGGAAGTAGAGTTTAGATTGCAATCTAGTTGAGTTGAGTTCGTATACTCAATTCTACAGTGCGGCTCGAAGCCGACACTTCAAGACATGTGCGCTCGACGCGGGCGTTGGCATGTTCGCCGAGCTGTTGCGGGACGAGCAGGGTTATCGAAGGCCCCTGACGATATTCGATTTCGCCGAACCCCTTGCCCGCCCTTATGACTTGACGCGCGGCATGATGCGCACTATGGCTCGGATGGGATCCGCTCAGTGTGGACGTTTCAATGCTTGGCTCGGACACGAAATGGCCTTGAACTGACCCTCAGATGGCGCATCTAAACTGACGTACGGGCGTGATGCCTTGAAATCGTGCCGCATTCAGGCTCGTCGAACCGGATCGGACTTTGGTTCGGGTGCAGCCCGGACCTGCGCCGCACGTCCACCAAGCCTGGAACGGCGCCATCGGCATCCGACCGACGGTGGTTGGTGACGACCTGGGTGAAGGTCACATCACGAAGGGCTACGGGCCGGACGCGCACCGGGAGTGGTGCGGGCGCCCGGCCGCGCGGCCGTGCCGAGCAAGAGGGCGACCGGCCCAGCACAACCTCAGAATGGGGATAGAATTCGAGCACGAGCAACATTGCCACTACGAAGCGGATTGAGCAGATATGGAAACGGGATCCCTCGTTTCACTAAGAAAAATCTACCAGTAGGCATTTTTATAATCCGACTGGGTCGGGCCCGATAACGCCCGCGGAGGTCAAAAGGATGTGCGCTCGTGTCGAGCGCTGCGACCGGGGTTATCAGCCCCGCGGCAGGGGAGGCGGTGCGCCTCTTCGACACGACCGTGCCATGGAACCAATTGCCCGCACGTCACCTCGGGCCTGTACGGCGGCGGCGACTGGGGCGGTTTCGCCGGTGTTTCCCGACGATGCCCGGTCCGGTCATGTGTCTCGTGCTTTGTCTCAGGCCACGTTGAGCGTGCGGGCGATACGGCCGCGGGCCACGCAGAATATCCGCGCTGGTTGAACGCCTGGAATGTCTCGACTGACCGCGGTGGGGCGCATCGCTGTCAAAGGACCGGCGGAACACGCATCCGCTACCGAGAGCCGCCCAGCCGCTCATGAATGACTGGGTCGCGTCGAGACCAGCCGCTTGCCTGCTCGACCCATGGACGTCCGCGCAGGGAGCGCGTGGTTTGCCTGCGCCAAAAGCGGCCGCGGCCCGTCCCACCGCGCACAAGCCCCCCCCCCAACACAACGGCGGGCGCCCCAGAGGACGCCCGCCGCCTGTTCGATCGAGGCGTGTAAGCCTCACGCACCCATGGCGGTCTTCAGGTTCTGATCGACCTTGTCGAGGAAGCCCGTGGTCGAGAGCCACTTCTGCTCCGGCCCGACGAGCAACGCCAGATCCTTGGTCATGAAGCCCGCCTCGACGGTGTCGACACAGACCTTCTCGAGGGTGGCGGAGAACTTCGCCAGATCGTCGTTGCCGTCGAGCTTGGCGCGGTGCGACAGGCCGCGGGTCCAGGCGAAGATCGAGGCGATCGAGTTGGTCGAGGTTTCGCGGCCCTTCTGGTGCTCGCGGTAATGGCGGGTGACCGTGCCGTGGGCGGCCTCGGCCTCCACGGTCTGGCCGTCCGGCGTCATCAGAACCGAGGTCATCAGGCCGAGCGAGCCGAAGCCCTGCGCGGCGGTATCCGACTGCACGTCGCCGTCGTAGTTCTTGCAGGCCCAGACGTAGCCGCCCGACCACTTGAGGCACGAGGCCACCATGTCGTCGATCAGGCGGTGCTCGTAGGTGATGCCGAGCGGCTTGAACTTCGTCTCGAACTCCTCCTCGTAGACCTTCTGGAACAGGTCCTTGAACCGGCCGTCATAGGCCTTGAGGATGGTATTCTTGGTCGAGAGGTAGACCGGGTACTTGCGGGCCAGCCCGTAGTTCAGTGACGCCCGGGCGAAGTCGATGATCGACTGGTCGAGGTTGTACATCGACATGGCGACGCCGGCCTCGGGGAACTTGAACACCTCCTTCTCGATGACCGTGCCGTCATCGCCCTCGAACTTGATGGTCAGGCGGCCCTTGCCGGGCACCTTGAAGTCCGTGGCGCGGTACTGGTCGCCGTAGGCGTGGCGACCGATCACGAAGGGCTGGGTCCAGCCGGGGACGAGCCGGGGGACGTTCTTGCAGATGATCGGCTCGCGGAAGATCACGCCGCCCAGGATGTTGCGGATCGTGCCGTTGGGCGAGCGCCACATCTCCTTGAGGCCGAATTCCTGGACCCGCTGCTCGTCGGGGGTGATGGTGGCGCATTTCACGCCGACGCCGTGGCGCTTGATCGCCTCGGCGGCGTCGACCGTCACCTTGTCGTTGGTGGCGTCGCGGTGCTCGACGCCGAGGTCGTAATAGTCGAGGTCGACGTCGAGATAGGGATGGATCAGTTTGTTCTTGATCTCGGCCCAGATGATCCGGGTCATCTCGTCGCCGTCGAGCTCGACGACGGGGTTCGCTACCTTGATCTTCGCCATGGACAGTTGCCTCCCGCGTTGTCCCCGCGCACGGCATGCAAGGGCCGTGCGGTCGCCCGCCCGGACGGGTCGGACGAAAATTCGCCCCGCGACATAGCGCGGCCCTTCCGGCGACGGAAGGCGCGGGCTGTCATCCGGGCCGCTTCGTCACCCGGGCCTCGACGGGCGCGGCCCGGCCATGCCAGACGGCCTGTATGACGAGCCGAGACACACAGGGCGACGCCCCCAGAAAGGTGACCGAACTCCCGCCGGGGCTCGCCCCCACGGTGATCCTCGTGGAGCCACAGCTCGCCGAGAATATCGGCATGACGGCCCGCGCCATGGCGAATTTCGGCCTGTCGGACTTGCGCCTCGTCAATCCGAAGAACGGATGGCCCAAGAAGGGCGTGCGCGAAGCGGCCTCCGGCGCGACGCATGTCCTCGACCGGGCGACGCTCTTCGGCAGCGTCGCCGAGGCGATCGCCGATTGCCACTACGTGCTGGCCACCACGGCGCGCGAGCGCGGGCAGATGAAGCGCGTCTTCGCGCCCGAGGAGGCGATGGGTGAAGTCGTCGCGCGGGAGGGGCAGCGCATTGCCGTGATGTTCGGCCGCGAGCGGGTCGGGCTCACTAATGACGAGGTGTCGCTGGCCGACGCCATCGTGACGTTTCCGGTCTCGCCGGATTTCCCCTCGCTCAACCTCGCCCAGGCGGTGCTGCTGGTCGGCTACGCGTGGCGTCAGGCGAGCGGCCGGGCCAAGCTGCCGTTCTCGGGGGAGCTGCTTTCGCCACCGGCGACCCGCGAGGCTCTACTCGCGCTGTTCGGGAGCCTGGAGGCCGCCCTCGACGCGGCCGGCTTTTACCCGCCGGAGAAGCGCGACATCATCGCCCGCAACATGCGCGACATGCTCCATCGCATGGAGCTGACCGAGCAGGATGTGCGCACCTTCCGCGGCGCGCTGCGGGCGCTGACCCGGAAGGGCGTCTGACGACTAGGGCGCCGCTTCCATCTCCGGCGGCTTGCCCCCACCGAAGCAGCGCCCGACCGCCTCCCAGAAGGCCGCCTGCTCCTCTTCGGTGCAGGCGGCCATGCGCGCCTCGACCTTGGCGCGGCCCGCCACCGCGTCGGTGGTTGTGGCGACCTCCGCCTCGCTCGGGTTGCTCGCTTTGGCCATGGATATGCCTCCGTTTGGGAACGAAAGCGCAGCTCGGCCGTGCGGTTCCGTTCCGCCGCGCATTCGGGCATGGAGGGCGCCAGGGAATAGGCGGGGCATCGGGTGCGGCTGAGTGTAGACAATCTGGCCTGCCGCCGCTCCGGCCGCCGCATCTTTGCCAACCTGTCCTTCGCCCTCGGGCCGGGCGACGCCCTGGCGGTGACCGGCCGCAACGGCGCCGGCAAATCGAGCCTGCTGGCCATCCTGTCCGGCCGATTGCGGCCGGATGCCGGGCGGATCGACGTCGCCGAGGTCGGCGAGGCGAGCCTGCCGGAATGCCTGCACGCGGTGGGCCACCGGGACGGGCTGAAGAGTTCCCTGACGGCTGGCGAGAACCTCCTGTTCGCCCAGCGCATCCTCGGCGCGCCGCGCCTTGCCCCCCGCGACGCGCTGGAACGGCTCGGCCTCGGCCATGCCCACGATCTGCCGGTGGCGTATCTCTCGGCCGGCCAGCGGCGGCGGGTGGCGCTCGCGCGGCTCCTCGTCTGCGCCCGGCCGCTCTGGCTGCTCGATGAACCGACAGCCGCACTCGATACGGCGTCGCAGGCCGTGCTCGCCGAGCTGATGGCGGGCCACCGGGAGGGCGGCGGCCTCGTGATCGCGGCGACCCATCAGGCGCTCGGCCTCGCGGACGCCGCGGAGTTGCGCATCGAGGCCGCCGCCGCTGCCCCCATGGCGGATATCCTGGAGGAGTGGGCGTGATCCGCGCCGTCCTCGCCCTCATCGCCCGCGACCTGCGCCTGTCCGGCCGCGTCGGCGGGTCCGGCGCGCTGTCGCTGGTGTTCTTCCTGATGATTGTCGCCCTGGTGCCGTTCGCCCTGGGACCCGATCTGAACCTGCTGTCGCGGATCGGCCCGGCGATCCTCTGGCTTGCCGCGGTGCTGGCGACGCTGATCGGCCTCGACCGCCTGTTCCAGGCCGATGAGGAGGACGGCTCCCTCGACCTGATGACCGCCGCGCCGGTGCCGCTCGAACTGGTGGTGCTCGGCAAGGTGACGGCGCATTGGCTGACCACCGGCCTGCCACTCGCGCTGGCCGCGCCGCTCTTCGGCCTGCTCGTCGCCCTCGACGGCACCGCCATGAGCGCCACGGCCCTGACGTTGCTCGCCGGGACACCGGCGCTGAGCTTCATCGGCGCCGTGGGCGCGGCGCTGACGGCTTCGATTCGCCGGGGCGGGCTGATTCTGGCGGTGCTGGTGCTGCCGCTGATGATCCCGACGCTGATCTTCGGCGTCTCGGCCGCTCAGGCGGCGAGCGGGGGGACGGTGCCGTTCCTCGTGCCGCTGGCCGTGCTGGCCGCGCTGACGCTGATCGCCGCCGTGGTCGGGACGCTGGCGGCGGCGGCCGCGTTGCGCTGGCCGGAGTGAGGCTGGCCTTCAAGCGCTCCGTACTACCGTAGTCGGGCCGAAGATTGTCACATCAATGTCCTGAAGGATAATTTATAGAACTTCGGGATAAAATCTCTAAAACATTGTCGTAGCACGCGTCGTTTTCTCCGGTGTTTCGAAATTTCGGTACCCTGATATTTTTGTCGTCAAAGCATTCCTCTTCGTGTTGCAACCCATACTGCGTCACATCGACTTTGATTGTTTCAGGACAATCCCGCGCAAGCGAGGAGTAAGTCTTTGTCTGCTCCAAATTTATTTGCAGGCAGGAAACTATATGATTTTTTCAAGGCTCTGGCTCGTCCGCGAAGCGATGCTGGCGCGTGTGCGACATCGGAGACTTTGGCGCGCTTGGCTTATCGCGACCGTTCGGCTGCAGACGTCTCTATCGCGCTTGTCCCCTGGCTATGCAGATTTTGGCAGCCCTCGACGCAACTGAGGTGAGGGCCCTCACAAGGGCGCTGACTATTGTTGGTCCGGTCCGCCGGTGATCGTAAGGGCAATGGCAGCCTTCTGAAATGGAAAGGCCGTGGGCTGCCAGTGGCGACCGAGCTTGAAACGGTCTGCTTCAGTGCGCTCGTTCTCCCAAAGAAGCTTCGCCAAAGCCATGCGATCGCCGGCCTGCAAGGCATCCCCTACCGCAACCCAACTCCGAAAATAATCCGATATCGGCTCGCCAGCGATCGCATTTTGCTTCTCGTATCGCTCCCTGAAGCTCGGGGTAATCAGATCCCAATGTTTCCTGGCAATCGCAAGTTCGCCGAGCGCTGCGTTTGTGAGGCACATCCAGATATGATCTTTACTGAAGCTATAACCTAGCATTTCTTGGGACAAAATAAATGTTAAAATTTTTTCGATTGTGTCTAAGGATCTGAGAAGCGGAAGGACCTTGGTTTCAATTTGATCGACGAAATTGCCAGCGATGGTCGGGTCGTCCCAGTCCCAAACGCCGTCCTCGCCAGCAGGCATGAACTGACGCGACCGACCGATCATACCGATTGATCGCCCATAACCTCCAAAATCGAATTTGTCCCCGCGAATATATAGCTCCGTAAGCCTCCACTCCAGCGTGAAGTATCCGCGACTGGGGCGATCATAGATTCGAATCTGCCTTGCAATATGCCCGACGCCTTGGAGGCATAGAAACTTGCCCCCCGTAAAAGCAATATCGGGGTTTCGATCGATCAACGGAGCAGACAACGCTCGAATTTGTTGTGCTGAGGTACGAGTTAATTGGGCCATTTCCTGGGCCTCACTTGTATCATGACGTATCGTACCACTTCGGGAAATTTGCGTTTTGCAGCCATGATGGAAGCGACGGCCTGTTTGGGCGTCCATCCCTCCCGTCCGGTTTTTGGATCATAGATACAGGCGGTGTCGAACCGAGGCCGTTCAAATACGTCGGATCTCTTGCTGCCTAGCAGTATCATCTTTCCTTTATCGTCCAGGTTAGCTAAAATAAGTTCTGCAACAAAATTTGGATCTTCCTTCCTGTTGATGATGCGCGCGATCTCAACATGGATCATGGTACCCAGCTGGGTCGCATTTGCATACCCACCACGCGCTGTCACACGCGCAGTTGCTTCGTCCACAATGGCCTGTACTTCCCCAGCTCTTGGGCAGGCGTCATCTAATTGAGCTTGGTCGAGCCGGCCGATCCACATCGGCATATCCATCTGCGGATCGTCCCCAAATTTATATTCTTGCGCCGACATCCCTAAAACGGTGCCATACCCATCCTCACGAGCGGAGAGGTACGTCAGGAGCTGCAACCCAAGCTCGAAGGTTGCGATGACGGAGGCGGCGATCAGCGGTAGGGCGGGGGCGAAGGCCTGTTGAACGATCGGCTCAGAGACGAGACTGGTCGGCGTAAAGGTGGTCCGCGATAGGACCTCGCCTGTTTTGCCGTCGCGAATCGTCTGCGTTTCCCCGGAGGTCTCGAAGACGCGGCTCTCACCATCCGGCGCCGTGACTGTATCCTGTTCGTCGAAGGGTCTGCGCCCCGCCCGGATCCGAATCGACAGGACCCGCGTCCCATCCTCCAATGTCGCGCTCTCCGTGAGCGGTGGCGGATCCTGGGGGGACGGCCCGTTCGGTCGATCCTCTTGGAGCGAGGCCCACTGTGCACCGATGGGAGCCGGCACCCACTCGCCGCCGTTCGACTGTCCCGCCGGTGCCCGCGGCTGCGTCTCCCAATTTTTGGCCTGAAACTCCCGCTGCAAACGGATCAGCTTGGTCTCCAGCGTGAGGCCGGCCAGAACGTCGCGCAAAACGATTGCTTCGCTGTGCGCTTGAGACTCGTGACGCATGGTAGCCCCGCCCCGCCCGCCGCCGTGTTGCGACGGCGAGAACATAAGAGGAACAATAGGAAAAATGTCAAGATCTGGGACTCGCTGCCCGACCGACTGCCGGCAGCCTGTTCCGCGTTGACGCGTCGCGCCCCGCTCACTATAGAGACGGCTTCGCCGAGGGGCCGCGCTTTCGCGCGCGCTGCGTTTCGGCCATCGCCACACAACCTGACGCGACGACCGATCTCCGGCCAGCCTGGCCCGTCGGCATCGCCCGACGAAGAGAACGAGGATTCCATGGCCAACACCGCTTCGGCCAAGAAGATGACCCGCAAGATCGCCAAGCGCACGGCGATCAACCGCTCGCGCCGTTCGCGCATGCGCACCTTCGTCCGCAAGGTCGAGGAGGCCATCGCCACCGGCAACCAGCAGGACGCGCTCGCTGCGCTCCGCGCCGCCGAGCCCGAGATGATGCGTGCCGCCCAGCACGGCATCGTTCACAAGAACAACGCCTCGCGGAAGGTTTCGCGGTTGGCCGCCCGGGTTAAGGCCCTCGCCGCTTAAACCACCCACAGCCTTCAGACGGTTTGAAGCCCGGCTCCACGAGCCGGGCTTTTTTCTTGCCCGCTGTCCGGCTCGCATCACGGCGCGCCGCCGTAACCGAGGCCGCCACTCGAAACCATTAACCCTATCCAAGAATCGGCGACATTGCGGAGTCTCGGCGCGCCATGTAGCTTAACAAAAACTGACACCGATCAAGCAAAACGCGGCGCGTTCTGGATTCCGACGAATCATTCCGATTCGCCAAGACTCTAGCCGGATCGTTCGGCGTCGGCCGAAAGACTTTCGGATGGGAATCTGCGCCATCCCCACAAGTCCCACTGTTAAAGGAACCGTAGGTAATTGTTGATAGGCTCTCTCAATCGGCAAAAGTTCCTCGCAACGGGCTTGACTCTGTTCGGGGGACTCTGTCCCGCCCGTTCGTGCGGGACTCTGAAGGCGTAAATCGTGCGTAGGCGCGGCCTGCGGGACACCGGGGCAGCGTCGGGAGAGCCAATGATGCGTGTCGACGGAACGGTGGCGAGCGACGATGAGGGCGGCCGCAACGGCGGTGGCACCATGGATTACGGATCCGCCTGGGCGCGTGTGAAGCGCCGGCTCCGCGCTGAACTCGGTGAGGATGTCTTCGCGAGCTGGTTCGCCCGCCTTGAGCTGGAGGCGGTCGCGGGCGGCACGGCCCGCCTCACGGTGCCGACCCGCTTCCTCAAGAGCTGGATCGAGTCCCACTACCTCGATCGCGTCCTCAACACCTTCAAGGCGGAAGTCGAGGAGATCGCGCGCATCGAGGTCGGTGTGCGCGGCTCCGGCGCCCCGGTCCGCACGGTCGCGACGGGGGCGCCCAAGGCCGGCCCCGCCAGCGGTCCGCTCGCCCGTCTGCACGCGGCCGGCAATCCGGTTCCGGTTGCCGCGGTGGCTCCGGAGCCACGCCCCGCCACGGAGGCTGGCGGCGATCTCAGCGGCACGCCGCTCGATATGCGGCTGACCTTCGCGAGCTTCGTGATCGGCCGCTCCAACGCCCTCGCGCATGCCGCCGCCGAGCGGGTCGCCGCCCATCAGGGGGAGGGGGCGCTCTACAACCCGCTCTACCTCCATGCCGGCGTCGGCCTCGGCAAGACGCACCTGCTGCACGGGATCGGCCACGCCGCCCGGGAGGCGGGGCGCCGGGTGATCTACCTGACGGCCGATCGGTTCATGTACGGCTTCGTCAACGCCCTGAAGACGCAGTCGGCGCTGGCCTACAAGGAGCGGCTGCGCGGTATCGACCTCCTGATCCTCGACGATGTCCAGTTCATCCAGGGCAAGTCGATCCAGGCCGAGTTCGGCCATACGATCAACGCCCTGATCGATGCCGGCCGGCAGGTCGTGGTCGCCTCCGACCGCCCGCCGACCGAGCTGGAGGCACTGGACGAGCGGGTCCGGTCGCGCCTCGGCGGCGGCCTTGTGGTCGAGATCACCGCCCTCGACGAGGCCCTGCGGATCTCGATCCTGTCGGCGCGGCTCGCCGCGGTGCGGGCCTCGCATCCGGGCTTCGACGTCTCGCCCCAGGTGGCGTCCTACGTGGCCCGGGCGATCACAGCCAACGGCCGCGACCTTGAAGGCGCCGTGAACCGCCTGCTGGCGCACGCCACGCTCACCGGCACCGCGGTGACGATGGAGACCGCCGAGGCCGCGATCCGCGATCTCGTCAAGAACCGCGAGCCGAAGCGCATCAAGATCGAGGACATCCAGAAACTGGTGGCCTCGCGCTACAACGTCTCGCGCTCGGACATCCTGTCGGAGCGCCGGACCGCCGCCGTGGTCAAGCCGCGCCAGATCGCCATGTATCTGTCGAAGGTGCTGACGCTGCGCTCATTGCCCGAGATCGGCCGACGCTTCGGTGGGCGCGATCACACCACGGTGCTGCACGCCGTCCGCAAGATCGAGAAGCAGATCGGCGAAGATTCGGTGCTCGGCGATGAAGTCGAGCTCCTGAAGCGGATGCTTCAGGACTAGCCGACGCATAAGTTCCGGCCGGACTTTGTCTGGCCGGGGCCCGGTGCGGCCTTGGGAACAAGCGCTGCCAAATCCTCTGTACTGTCACGCGCTCTCCGCCGGCACCATGCAATTGGGACTGGCCGAGGGCGCGCGCGCCGTGGCACAGTAGCGCGAACCGAGACGGCCCTGTAAGGCCGCGTCGCCGTGAGGCGAGGACCGACACCCCGGGGAGTGCTGATGACGGATGCCTTCATCTACGACCACGTGCGCACGCCCCGCGGGCGCGGCAAGGCGGATGGCTCCCTGCACGAGGTCACGGCTTTGCGCCTCGCCGAGACGGCGCTCCGCGCTCTCAAGGATCGCACCGGGCTCGATACTGGCCTCGTGGACGACGTGATTCTGGGCTGTGTCGATCCGGTGGGCGAGGCGGGCGGCGACATCGCCCGGGCGGCGGCCCTCGTGGCCGATTACGGGGTCCATGTGCCCGGCGTGCAGATCAACCGATTTTGCGCCTCTGGACTCGATGCGGTGAATTTCGCGGCGGCGCAGGTCATGAGCGGCCAGCACGAGATGGCCGTGGGCGGCGGCGTCGAATCGATGAGCCGCATCGGTATCGGCGCCTCGGGCGGCGCGTGGCCGGTCGATCCCGCGATCGCCATCAAATCCTACTTCATGCCGCAGGGCGTCTCGGCCGACCTGATCGCCACCAAGTACGGCTTCACCCGGGACGAGTGCGACGCCTACGCGGTCCGCTCACAGGAGCGCGCGGCGAAGTCCTGGGGGGAGGGGCTGTTCAACGGCTCCGTGGTCCCGGTGCGCGATGTGAACGGCATCACCCTGCTGGATCGCGACGAGCACATGCGCCCCGGCACCGACATGCAGTCGCTCGCCGCGCTGAAGGCCTCCTTCGTGCAGATGGGCCAGATGGGTGGCTTCGACGCCGTGGCGACCGACGCGCATCCCGATGTCGAGGTGGTGGATCACGTCCACCACGCCGGTAATTCCTCCGGCATCGTGGACGGCGCGGCCGCCGTGCTGGTCGGTTCCAAGGCGGCCGGCGAGGCCGCGGGCCTGCGTCCGCGCGCGCGGATCCGGGCCTTCGCCAATATCGGCTCCGACCCGGCCCTGATGCTCACCGGCCCGGTCGATGTCACCCGGAAGGTCCTGGCCAAGGCTGGCATGAGTGTGTCGGACATCGACCTGTTCGAGGTGAACGAGGCCTTCGCGGCGGTGGTCCTGCGCTTCTGCCAGGCCTTCGACCTTGATCCGGAGGCCGTGAACGTCAACGGCGGGGCGATCGCGCTCGGCCATCCGCTCGGCGCGACCGGCGCGATGATCCTCGGCACGGTCCTCGACGAGCTGGAGCGGACCGGCAAGGAGCGCGCGCTGATCACCCTGTGCATCGGCGCCGGCATGGGCACGGCGACAATCATCGAGCGGGTCTGACCAAGCCCGCTTTGGGGAGCGACGTGCCGCCGCTCCCCAAAGCGCGGGAACGCTGCTAGAGGCGCGGGCGACGACCGGCCCGAACCCGGGCCGGACGATAAGACCATGGGAGACAAGCCCTTGAACCGCCTGATCGCGACGCTCTGCCTCGGCGTCACTCTGAGCCTGCCGCTCGCCGCCCACGCCGACGAGGCGGCGGACCGCGTCGCCACGGCCACGACCCTCGTGAACAAGACCCTGATCAAGAACCTGCAGACCGGCTTCAACGCCGCGCTGGAGAAGACCGTCACGCCGATGCCGGAGGCTCGCGCCGAGGCCGTGCGCAAGGAACTCACCGACGAGTTCGAGAAGCAGCGCAAGATCATGGTCGAGGGGCTGTCGAAGGAATATGCTGAGAAGTTCAGCCTCGCGGAGCTGAAGCATCTCGACGAGATCTATTCCGATCCGACCTACCTCAAGTTCCAGACGATGAACGCCGATCCGAATTCGGCTGTGACGGCGATCTCGCAGAACTCGGTCACCAAGCTGCTCAACATGCTGGCGGTAGCCTCGGCGACCGACAACACGCCCAAGGCCGGCGCGGCGCCGATGCCGCCGGCCGCGGCGCCCGCCCCGGCTCCGAATTAAGCGGATGCTCGCCGCGCGCCCCCGATTGGCCTCAGGCCGCGCGCGCGGCGGCCATGGGCGCGAAGCCGGTCACCGGGGGCAGCGCCTCCAGCATCGGCTTCGCGAAGTGGTAGCCCTGCATCAGGTCGATCCCGAGGGCACGCAGCGCCTCGCGTTCCGCCGCGGTCTCGATGCCCTCGGCCAGAACCGTCACGCCGAGCGCCTGGGCGATGGTGACGACACCCGACACGATGACGTGGCGCCCGGCATCGGTGTCGATGCCTCGG
This sequence comes from Methylobacterium sp. E-005, assembly GCF_022829725.1. Classification (GTDB taxonomy): domain Bacteria; phylum Pseudomonadota; class Alphaproteobacteria; order Rhizobiales; family Beijerinckiaceae; genus Methylobacterium. The sequence goes on from NZ_JAKSYG010000256.1 coordinate 237,768, forward strand.
ACCAGGTCCATATCGATCTTGATCAGGTCGGGACGAAAATTCGCCAGCAGACTCAAGCCCGCGAAGCCGGCGCCGAAATCATCGAGCGCCGTGAGGAAGCCCTGCTTGCGATAGGCGGCGACGATGCGCTGCACATGCGCGATGTCGCGGAAGCGCTCCTGCTCGGTGAACTCGAACATCAGCCGCTGATGGGCGAAATCGACGCGCCGGGCCGCCTCCAGGGATGCGCGGATGCAGGCGATCGGCTCGTAGACGGCATTCGGCATGAAGTTGATCGAGAGCCGCGTGCCGCTGTCCCGCGGAAAGAGCCGGCCGGCGAGCTCGATCGCCCGGACGCGGGCAGCCTGATCGAACTGGTAGCGGTTCTCGTCCGTCACCCGGCCGAGGATCGTCGGGGCCGGCTCCCCATTCGGGCCGCGCACCAGGGCCTCATAGGCCCAGACCGTGCCCGTGCCGACATCCACGATCGGCTGGAAGGCCATCGAAAAATCGAAGTCGAGGGTGGTACCCGCGCGGCAGGCGCGGCACCCGGTTTCCTTCGTCATGGCTGGCTTCCGTCGGTGCCCCCCGACCGGCGGTATGTGCCTGACCGAGCTCTACACAACCTTAACGTGACCGCTTTGGTATCTTTCCGACGCTTTCCTGGGAGGACGGCACCATGACGTTGACCGATTTCCGGTTCGAGACCGACCCCGACGGTATCGCCCTGGCGACCTGGGACATGCCCGGCCGCTCGATGAACGTCATCACGGAAAGCGTGATGGATCAGCTCGAGCAGATCATCGGGCAGGTCACCTCGGATGCCGCCATCAAGGGCTGCGTCATCGCCACCGGCAAGGACAACTTCTCCGGCGGCGCCGACCTCACCATGCTGCAGGGCCTCGGCCTCGCCTACGAGAAGCTGAGAGCCGAGCAGGGCGAAGAGGTGGCGATGCGCCACTTCTTCGAGGCGTCCCGGCGCCTGTCGCTGCTGTTCCGGCGGCTGGAGACCAGCGGCAAGCCCTTCGCGGCGGCGATCCAGGGCCTATGCCTCGGCGGCGCCTTCGAACTGGCCCTGTCGTGCCATTTCCGGGTTGCCTCCGACGATGCGAAGACCCGGGTCGGCCTGCCGGAGATCAAGGTCGGCCTGTTCCCGGGCGGCGGCGGCACGCAGCGGGTCGCCCGGCTGATGCAGACTGGCGACGCCCTCCAGATGCTGTTCAAGGGCGAGCAGATCCGCGCGCCGATGGCCAAGGGCATGGGGCTGATCCACGCAGTGGCGCCACAGGCCGAGATTGTGGAGCGCGCCAAGGCCTGGATCCGTGACGGCGGCTCGGCGGTGGCGCCCTGGGACGTTCCGAAGTTCAAGGCGCCCTCCGGCAAGGTCTACTCGCCCGCCGGCATGATGATCTGGCCGCCGGCCAACGCGATCTACCGGCGCGAGACCCATGACAATTACCCCGCCGCCAAGGCGATCCTGGCCTCCGTGTACGAGGGCCTGCAATTGCCGATGGACCTCGCCCTGCGGGTCGAGAGCCGGTACTTCGCGCATATCCTGCGCAGCAAGGAAGCGGCGGCGATGATCCGCACGCTGTTCATCTCGATGGGTGAGCTGAACAAGGGCGCGCGCCGTCCGAAGGACGCGCCGCCCAGCAATCTGCGCAAGGTTGGCGTGATCGGCGCCGGCTTCATGGGCGCGGGCGTGGCCTACGTCACCGCGCAGGCCGGGATCGAGGTGGTGCTGGTCGATCAGTCGGCCGAGGCCGCCGAGAAGGGCAAGGCCTACGCCCACACGCTCATCACCGGCCAGATCAACAAGGGCCGCGCCAAGACCGCCGACCGGGACGCGCTGCTCGGCCGCATCCAGGCCACCTCCGACTATGCCACGCTGGCCGAGTGCGACCTCGTGATCGAGGCGGTGTTCGAGGATCCGAAGGTGAAAGCGGAGGTGATCCGGAAGGTCGAGGCGGTGATCCGCCCGGACGCGATCTTCGCCTCCAACACCTCGACCCTGCCGATCACCGGCCTCGCCATGAGTTCGCAGCGGCCTGACCAGTTCGTCGGCATCCACTTCTTCTCCCCCGTCGAGAAGATGATGCTGGTCGAGATCATCAAGGGTGAGGCCACCGGCGATGCGGCTTTGGCCACGGCCCTCGACTACGTGCGGATGATCAAGAAGACTCCGATCGTCGTCAACGACGTCCGCGGCTTCTTCGCCAACCGTTGTGTCGGCGCCTACATCCTCGAGGGCCACAAGATGCTGGCCGAGGGCGTGCCGCCGGCCATGATCGAGAGCGCCGGCCGCCAGGCCGGGATGCCGGTCGGGCCGCTCTCCCTCAACGACGAGGTCGCCCTCGATCTCGTGCTCAAGATCGCCAAGGCCACCGAGGCGCAAGTGGGAGCGGGGGCCGTCGATCCGGCGCAGAAGGCAATCCTGTCCGAACTGGTGGAGAAGCAGGGCCGGCTGGGCCGGAAGAACCGCAAGGGCTTTTACGATTACCCCGAGGGCGCGCCGAAGCGCCTCTGGCCCGGGCTGACGGATCTTCAGCCGAACCGACTCGATCCCGATGCGGTGGATTTCAACGAGCTGAAGCAGCGGCTCTTGGTCGTGCAGGCGTTGGAGGCCGCCCGCACGGTGGGCGAAGGCGTGGTGACCGACCCCCGCGAGGCGGATGTCGGCTCGATCCTCGGCTTCGGCTTCGCGCCGTTCACCGGGGGGGCCTTGTCCTACATCGACTTCATGGGTGCGGCGGCCTTTGTCGATCTGGCCCGGAGGCTCGAAGCCAAGCACGGACCGCGGTTCGCCGTGCCTGACGTCCTCTCGACCATGGCCGAGCATGGCGGCACCTTCTACGGCGAGGCCCAGAAGCGCGCCGCCTGACCTCAGCCCGCCGAGCGCCCGTTTGCGGCGTCCGGCAAGGCGGCGAGTTCCTCCAGCAGCACCGCTCGGGCGCAGGCGCCGAAGGCCCGCATCAGCCGACCGCGGGCATGGTCGGGCGGGAACAGCAGCGCGAAATGCACGGGCAGGGCAGGGGCGAAGGGCCGGATCGCGATCGGTGAGACCTTCGCTTCCTCATGGGCGGCCAGTGGGTTCATCACGCTGACCCCGAGCCCGGCCGAGACGAGGGTGCAGATCGAGGCCCCGAGCCCAGCCTCGGCGGTGATGGCCAGCGCAACGCCCGCCGTCGCGAAGATGGCCTCGGTCCGATCGCGCAGAGCGCTGCCGAGCGAGGCCGCAATGAACGGCACGTCGCGAAAATCCTCTGGGCTGAGCGCTGTGCGCGCCGCCAACGGGTGGTCCTGCGGCAGCACGGCCACGCAGGCCCGCGTCTCGACATGGTCGAGCTTGGCGTCCGGGAGGTCGCCATAGAGCATCGTCAACGCGGCATCGCAGGAACCGGTGGCGATCCAGTGGTTCACGGTCTCGTCGTCACCGGAATGGATCGCCACGATCACGTCCGGATGTGCGGCCCGGAAGCGCACGACCGCCCGTGCCAGGAGCCCCCCGGCCAGCCTGGGCATCGCAGCGACTCGCAGCCGCTCGGCGCCAAAGGCGCGGATCCGCGTAGCCGCCGCCTCCAGGCTGGTGAGGCCGACGAAGGCCCGCTCCACCTCGGCGTGGAAGCGGGTGCCGTCGAGGGAGGGCACGACCCGGCTGCCGCTGCGGTCAAACAGTGGCAGGCCCGTGATCGCCTCGAGCTGCGCAATCAGACGGCTCACCTGTGGTTGCGATGTATGGAGTTGCCGACTCGCCTCGGTCATCGAGCCCGTGGCGACAACAGCTCGGAAGGCCTCGATGTGCCGGAAGGTCATGCGCCGAGCAGCCATATCAGATCCGTATGCTCGGGCCAGGATTCGGCATTGGACGTCGACGCGCGGTCGCTTCTAGGATCAGCCGGCTAAGCTTGGGACGCAGGGTCTGGCATAACCAGGGGGTTCTGATCGTGTCGAGGACGCTTTCACTCATCGTGGCTTCCTTATGCTGGGCCGGGCTCGCCGCACCGTCGGCGGCGCAGGGGCGTCTCGACAAGATCCGCTCGAGCGGCCAGATCAGCCTCGGTTTTCCAGACGCGTCGCCGCCCTTCGGCTTCCTCGACCAGAACGCCAAGCCAGTGGGCTATTCGGTCGAGATATGCGAGCACGTCGCCGAGAAGCTCAAGACCGCGCTCGGCCTGCCCAAGCTCGACATCCGCCACGTGCCGGTGATGTCCGCGACGCGGATCCCGCTGATTAACAACGGCACGATCGATCTCGAATGCGGCACCGCCAGCAACCTGCCGGAGCGGCACAAGCTGATTTCCTTCGCGCCGACCACCTTCGTGGCGCAGGTGGTGCTGACGGCCAAGAAGGACTCGCCGGTCGACGTGAACGACATCGCCTCGTTCCGCGGCAAGGCGCTCTCGGCCCAGGCGGGCGGTGAGACCCAGCGGGTCGCCACGCGGATCAACGTCCGCGACAAGCTCGACCTTCAGGTGATGCCCGCCAAGGACACGGCGGAGGTCTTTCTCCTGTTGGAAACCGGCCGCGCCGCGGGGACGATCAACGACGATGCCCTGGCACACGCCACCGTGGCGGGCGCCAAGCGGCCGGGCGATTACAAGATCGGCACGAAGGGGCTCGAATTCGCGCCCTACGGCATTCTGGAGCCGAAGGACGACCCGGCCTTCAAGGCGGCCGTCGACAAGGCCGTGGTCGAACTGATCCAGGACGGCACCGTGGCGCGGCTCTACAGCCGCTACTTCGAACAGCCGATCCCGCCGAAGGGCATCAATCTCGACCTGCCGATGAGCGACGTGCTCAAGCGCGCCCTGGCGAACCCAACCGATTCCGGCGATGAAGCGGCCTACCGCTAGGGCGGCCGGTGCGTTCGAGATGCAGAGCGATATGACGGACATCGCCGAAGCCCCCGGCATGGTGGACCTGCGCAGCGACACGGTCACCCGGCCGACCGAGGCCATGTACGCGCGGATGCGGTCCGCCCCGCTCGGCGACGACGGGCTCGACGCCGACCCGACTGCCCGCGCGCTGGAGGAGACGGCGGCTGCGATGCTCGGCAAGGCCGCCGGCCTGTTCGTGCCGAGCTGCACGATGGGCAATCTTCTGTCGATCCTGGCCCAGGTCCAGCGCAGCGAGCAGGTGCTGCTCGAAACCCAGGCGCACATGCTCAACACCGAGCGCGGGGCCGCCACCCTCACGGGGGCGTTCCTGTTCGGGATCCCAGGCACGGATGGCGCCATGGATCTCGACACGCTGGAGGCGGCGCTGCATCCCTCCGCGAGCCCGCTCCGCACCGCGATGATTGCGCTGGAGACCTCGCACAACGCCGCCGGCGGCACCGTGCTGCCGATCGACCATATGGCGGCGGTGGCAGGCATCGCCCGGGCGCGGGGCATCCCAATCCATCTGGATGGGGCCCGCCTTTTCAACGCCGCGACGCAGCTCGGTGTCCGGCCAGCCGAACTCACTGCGCATGTCGACACGGTCTCGCTCTGCCTGTCGAAGGGCCTGAGCGCGCCGATGGGTGCGGTGCTGGCCGGCGACGCCCCCGTGATCGCGACGGCCCGGCGACTGCGCAAGATGATCGGTGGCACGCAGCGGCAGGTGGGCGTCGTCGCGGCGGCAGGGCTTGAAGCGATCACCGCCATGGGCACGCGGCTGGCCGAGGACCACCACCGGGCCCGGCAGCTCAGCGATGGGCTGAACGCGCTCGGGCCGCGTCTCTCAGCGAACGTGCCGCAGACCAATATCGTGCAGGTCGATCTGGCGCAGACGGGCCGCGACAGCGGCCGCTGGGTCGCGGATCTCGACGCGGCCGGTATCCGCACCCGTCCGCTGGGTCCGAAGCGGCTGCGCCTCGTGACGCATCGGCACATTACGGCCGCCGACATCGAGCGCGCCGTTGCCGTCTTCCGGACCTGCCTCGACGCGGCCTGACCGGTCTCAGGCCGCTCCGGCGACGTGCGCCTTCGCGCCGAGCATGCGGGCGAGGAGCAGCACGTCGGCGGCATTGTCGGAGAGCAGGTCGGTGATGTCGCCGACCTCCAACGCCTTCACGTGGCGGCAGCGCACGCCGAAGCGGCCCGCCGTGCAGGTGCAGCGCAGCTGCGGGCCGCCGGGCCGCTCCTCGAAGCTTACGTCGTACCGGTTGCCGGTGGACCCCCGCATGGCGAAGCGGAGGGCCGCGGGCGTCTGAGGGAAGGCGGCCATCGCGCGCCCGCTGATCGCCCCCGGAGCGCGTCGAGGCACAGCAGGGCCGCCGGTTGCCCGCGTGATCGGCAGGCCGAGCGCGGCGGCCAGGGCGTGAACGTCGGCGGCCTCCCGCTCGCGCATCGCCGCCAGCGCGATCTCCGCGCAGGCATAGGCGTCCTCGCCGGCATCGTGGTGCTCGAAGCGGATGCCGAGGCGCCGCGCCACCTTGCCCAGCCCGCAGCCCTCCGGCGCCGGAAACACCCGGCGCGCGATCTGGACGGTGCAGAGGTAGGAGAAATCCGGGACCGGCAGGCCGGCCCGTACCAGCCCGGCGCGCAGGACGCCGATATCGAAGCTCGCGTTGTGCGCCAGGATCAGCCCGCGCCTCAGATCGCCCAGATACGGCGCCATCGCGGTGGCGAAATCCGGTGCGTCTGCGACGTTGGCCGGCAGAATACCGTGAACTCGGATGTTGCCGGGTGAGAAGCGCATCTCCGGCGGGCGGATCAGATGGCTTTCCCGGCGGATCACCCGTCCATCCGCGATCCAGGCGAGACCCACCGCGCAGGCGCTGTCGCGCCGCTCGTTGGCCGTCTCGAAGTCGAGGGCCAGGACCGTCATCGGGGATCGACCTGCCGGGTGGGAGTTCGCGGGGTGTTCCCCACGGGGTCTAGGCCTCCCGGACTCGGGCTTCAACCCTGTGTCACCATCCCGAGCCAATCGTCTTCCGAGACGACCTTGACGCCGTGCTTCTGGGCATCCTTCAGCTTGGAGCCCGCCCCGGGGCCGGCCACCACCAGATCGGTCTTCGCCGAAACGGAGCCCGAGACCTTGGCGCCCAGGCGTTCGGCCACGGCCTTGGCCTCGTTGCGCGTCATCTTCTCCAGGGTGCCGGTGAACACCACGGTCTTGCCCGCGAAGGCCGAGGCCGACGCCGCTTGCTCCATCGGCTCGACCGCGACCGCGTCGAGCAGGGCCGACACCGCTTTGGCGTTGTGGGGTTCGGAGAAGAACAGGATGAGCGCATCGGTCGCCACCGGCCCGATCTCGCCGTCATCGGCGAACAGGCGGTAGGCATCCCCGGGGCGCTGCGCCGCAGCCCGTGCAATCGCCGAACGCACCGCGTCGGTGTCGCCGTAATGCGCGATCAGATTCTCGCGCTGAACCGCGCTCAGGCGCGCCTTCTCCTGTCCCGGTGTCGCCTCGTCGTCCGGAAGGCCGAGATCGAGCAGACGATCTCGGGTCGTCCCGCCGATTCGTGGCACGGCCGTAAGCTCGACCCAATCAGGTCCCGGCTGGGCCGCGGCGGCCTCGTGGATCGCCGCGATGAGCGACGGCATGTCGGAAAACCGCTTCGCCAGTGCCTTGGCGGTCGATTCGCCGATCTGCGGGATCCCGAGGGCGAAGAGGAGACGGTTCATCGGCACCTGGCGCCGCGCCTCGACACCGGCGAGCAGGTTCTTGATTGCCTTGTCCTCGTCCTCACCCTTCTTCTTGGCGATTTTCTTTGGTGGTTCCGTCGCGCCGGATTCGGCGCGCCGCTCGGCCGAGAGCGCCTCGCGCCGGGCCACGATGGCGGCCTTCAGCTTGTCGAAGTCGAGCCGGAACAGGTCGGCGGGCTGGCGCACGAGGCCCGCCTCGAACAGCACCTCGATATACGTCTCGCCGAACCCCTCGATGTCGAAGCCGTTGCGTGACACGAAGTGCTTCAGCCGCTCCACGCCTTGCGCCGGACAGATCAGGCCGCCGGTGCACCGGCGGATCGCGTCGGGACGGCCGGTGCGTGGGTTGATCGCGCGGACCGCGCGGCTGCCGCAGGCCGGGCAGGTCTCCGGGAAGGCGTAGGGCTGCGAATCCGCTGGGCGCTTGGTGAGATCGACATCCATCACCTTGGGGATGACGTCGCCGGCCCGCACCACCGTCACCGTGTCGCCCACGCGGATATCGCGACCGTCGCGGATCGGCTCGCCGTCGGCGCCGATCCCCTTCACGTAACCTTCGTTGTGCAGGGTCGCGTTCGACACCACCACGCCGCCGACCGTCACCGGTCTGAGCTTCGCCAGCGGATTCAGCGAGCCGGTGCGGCCGACATTGATGACGATGTCCTCAACCACCGTCGTCGCCTCCTGAGCAGCGAACTTGTGAGCGAGGGCCCAGCGCGGCGAGCGCGAGACGAAGCCGAGCCGCTTCTGCAGGGCGAGGTCGTCGACCTTGTAGACGACGCCGTCGATGTCGTAGCCGAGCCCGGCCCGGTCCGCTTCGATCCGCCGGTAATGGGCGAGCATCGCCTCGACATCGGTGAAGGTCTCAGTCAGCGGGTTCACCGGCAGGCCCCACTCCGCGAAAAGCCGCAGGGCGCCGGTCTGCGTCTCGGCGATCGGCGTCGAGAGCTCACCCCAGGCATAGGCGAAGAACCGGAGCGGCCGGGACGCGGTGATCGCCGGATCGAGCTGGCGTAGGCTGCCGGCCGCGGCGTTGCGCGGGTTGGCGAAGAGCGGCTTGCCCGCCGCCTCCTGCCGGGCGTTGATGGCGGCGAAATCGGCGTGCGACAGGTAGACCTCGCCGCGCACCTCGCAGATCTCCGGCCATCCGGAGCCCTCAAGCGTCTCCGGAATGTCCTGTAAGGTCCGGGCATTGGCGGTGACGTTCTCGCCGACCTCGCCGTCGCCGCGGGTGGCCGCGGTGTCCAGGCGCCCGTTCACATAGCGGAGCGACAGGGACAGGCCGTCGATCTTCGGCTCAGCCGTGAAGGCGAGCGGCGCGTCCTCCGGCCAGCCGAGGAAGCGGCGGACCCGGGCAACGAACTCGGCCACCTCCGCATCGTCGAAGGCGTTGCCGAGCGACAGCATCGGCACGGCGTGCCGCACCTTGGCGAATTTCTCCGACGGTTTCGCACCGACCGATGTGCTGGCCGCGCCCGTCCCGGCAAGCTCCGGAAAGCGGGTCTCCAGACGCTCCAGGCTTCGGCGCAGGCGGTCGTATTCCGCGTCCGAGATCTCGGGCGCGTCCTCCTGATAGTAGAGCCGATCGGCTTCGAGGATCGCCTCCGAGACGCGCGCGTGCTCGGAGCGGGCCTCCTCGGCGGTCAGGTCGAGATCGGGCGTGTCGGTTTTCGCGGCGGCCATGGCGGGGTTCTAGCGCATCGGCGGCCCGGCGGGAGTCGCCGTTTTCCCTCACCCGCGGGGGCTCAGCAGATCGCCGCGGCCGGCAATCCGGAAAGCACCCAGGAAGACTGCGGCCACGAACACGGCCACGGCCGCCAGCGGCAGGATCGGTGCCAGCCAGCCGGCCACAGCGGTGCCGGCTACGGACCCGAGATTCATCGCCGCCATGTAGACCTCGAACTGCGTCGCGGCGCCTGCACGCCCCTGGCTGGCCTGGAGCAGAGCCGGCATCAGCGCGACGATGAGCAGGCCGGGCAGCATGTTGGTCAGCGCCAGGATCGCCGGGCCAGCCGCGCCGACGAGCTCGAACGCGATCAGGCCACCCGCCAACAAAAAGGTGCCCGCGCTGGCGATCAGGAGGATACGCAGCGGCCGCACCGGACTAGCCCGATCGGACCAGAATCCGACCGCCAGCGCACCGGCCGTGCCGCTCGCGAGCGCCAGACCGGCCTGGAGCCGGGACAGGTCGGCCGGATCCCACGCCTGCCGCTGCAGGAGATCCACCGAGAAGGGCAGTTCGAACAGGCCGAGCGCGCCATCCAGGCCGAAGCACAGGGCGAGAAGCCGGAGCGCCCGTGGCCGGCGCAGGCTCAAAACCAAGCGGCGCAGGAAGCGGCGGAAGGGCATGCGCCGCGGCGCCGAGCCGCGTCGCGCCAGGGTGACAAGCGCATCCGTCGACGCCTCGCGGATCAGCAGGATCGGCAGGCTCGCCAGTATTGCGGCTGCGAGGAGCCAGCGCGCGCTGATGGCAAAGCCGTAAGCCGTGAGCATCCATCCGAAAGCGGCCGCGCCGACGCTGCTGCCGGCGACGAAGCCCGCGCGCGTGCAGCCGCTCACCCGGCCGAGTTCGGTGGCCGGAACGTGGTCCATGATCATCCGGTCGCAGGCCGTGTCGAGGAGCGACGCGCACAGGCTGTGTGCCAGAAAGATCAGGCCGAGCCAGCCGACATGGTCCTCTGCGCCCCACAGCAGAAGCGCGAGCGCGGCGTGACACCCCAGAACCGCCGCGACCGCGAAGGCCCGGCGTCGCCCCATGCGGAAATCGCCGGCCCGATCGACGACCGGCCCCCACAGGATCGGTTGGAGCGTCCAGGGCAGGCCCGCGAGGGCGAAATGAAAGCCCATCTCCGCCGCCGACACGCCCTGGGCCGTGAGATGATTCGCCAGCGCGGTGAGCGAGAATCCGGCGATCAGGCCCTGATAGAGGTAGGTGGCGAAGAACACCCCGTAGCGGGTGCGGCGATTGGCGAGGCTCAGCGGCCCACCCAGGGATATGCGGACGGGAAGCACGGCGGGATCGCTCAAGCGCGCCGCACCTTGCCCATCGCACGCTGGGGCGCGATGCTCCTCATGCCGTCGTCACCGGATGCACCCTGTGCCCCCACCATCGAACGACCTTAACCGCTGCGTCAGACGGCCGCGAGGCGTCGCTTGAGCGCGGTGGATGTGTGGCTGGTCGACCTTTCCCTGTCGCTCGACCAGCTCGATCACTGTGCGCAGGTGCTCGACCGCGCGGAGCGCGAGCGCGCCGACCGGTTCCTGCGGCCCGTGGATCGCGCGCGTTTCATCGCCAGTCACGCCGCGCTCCGGTTGGTGCTTGCGGAAGCACGCGGCTGCACCTCGTCCGAGATCCGCCTGAGCACGCAGGCCGCCGGCAAGCCGCAGCTCTCCGAGCCAACCGGAAGCCCTCTGGAATTCAATCTGTCGCACTCCGCAGCCCGCGCCCTCATCGGCCTTGCGGGTTCAGCCACCATCGGCGTCGATATCGAGCAGATCCGGCCAATCCCGGATGCGGTGCGGATCGCAAGGATGCATTTCGCGCCCGACGAGGCCGCCGCCCTGGCGAAGCTATCGCCCGACGCGATCGAGGCGACCTTCTTCGGGCTTTGGACCCGCAAGGAGGCGGTGGTGAAGGCGCTGGGCACCGGCCTATCCCTGCCGCTCGACCGCTTCAGCGTGACCCTGCCACCGGCGGCCCCGCGCCTGCTGCGCGATTGCACCGGATGGACCCTTGCTGCGATCGAAGCCGGAGCCGGTTATGCCGCCACCGTGGCCGTTCGGACCGACGCCGCCGCGATCCGGCATCACACGCTTCCGCCGGGCTGGCCCGATCGACTCACCTGAAAGCCGCGAAACCGCGCTTGCGGCCCGGCCAAGGCACGGCTATAAGCCCGCTCACCGGCCCTGGCAGCGATGCGGGCCGGCCTTCGGAGTGTAGCGCAGTCTGGTAGCGCACCACGTTCGGGACGTGGGGGTCGCAGGTTCAAATCCTGCCACTCCGACCAGTATTTCCCGAGATCCTGCCTAGTTCTGCCTGGGACGCCTGGACCGCAATCGCGTCGTCGAGGCGTGCCGCGTCAGGCAGGATTGTCGACCGGAGGAGCGAGCGCGCCGTCCATGGCATCGCGATTGCCGGAACGGCCCTCTCACGAAGCGCAGGCGTCCTCACCGTGGCGCAGCTTCGCCCGCAGCCTCATCGCCGCCGCGTTGCTCATCAGCATCTCCGTTATCGCCTTCGTGGCTCTGCTCGATCCATACGGCCTGCGGGCTGCCCCCGGTCATCCCCCGGGGCCGATCATGGACGCCAATCAGCGCCTGTCTTATCCCCAGATTGCCCGGGGCGGGTCGTTCGACGCGGCGGTGTTCGGCACCTCCACCGCGCGGCTCCTTGATCCGGATGCGCTGGATGAAGCCTTCGGCGCCCGGTTCGCGAACCTCGCCGTTAATGCCGCGACACCGGACGAGCAGATCCGCCTGGCCGAGCTGTTCATCGCAAATCATCCAGTGCGTGCAATCCTGTTCGGGCTCGACGGAACGTGGTGTTCGGCCAAGCCCCCCGCCCGCACGGCCAATGCCTTCCCGGACTGGCTCTACGCAGAGGGCACGCCCTGGGGCGTGCTACGGCAGGTGAACCTGCGCGCCCTCACGGTGGCGGCACAGGTCGGGCTTGGGCGGTTGGGTCTGGCTCGGCCCCGGATCCGGCAGGACGGCTACGCGGTCTTCACCCCGCCGGAGGATCGCTACGATCCCGAGCGCGCGCGCGTCCATATCAGGGCGGGCGCCGCCGATCCGGCCGCAGCATCCGACCCGGAGGACGCGCCCATGCCGGCGCTTGTCCGCCTCGACGGTCTCTTGAGCCGCATGCCCGCCGATGCGGTGAAGCTCCTCGTGTTCACGCCGATCCACGCGGCCGCGCAAGGCGCGCCCGGCACGGCGGCGGGCCGGCGCGAGGCAGCCTGCAAGCGCCGCGTGGCCGCGATCGGCGTTCGCCACCGCGCCACGGTGGTGGATTTCCGCATCGCGTCGATGCTCACGACGCGGGACGCGAATTACTGGGACGCGCTGCATTACCGCCTGCCCGTGGCGGCTCGAATCGTCGCGGACCTGAAGGAAGCGGTGTCGACCGGTACGGACGATCCAGCCGGCACCTATCGGGTGCTGGCGCACCCTTGACGCCGCCTCATGCGGCGGCGCGCTCGGCCCGTGCCCAACCCGCCCGGGTTTCGCTGCAATAGTCGGCGTATCGCCCATCGCGGATCGCCGCCCGGGCGCCGGCCATCAGGTCCTGGTAGTAGGCGAGGTTGTTCCAAGTCAGCAGCATCATCCCGAGGATCTCGTTCGATCGAACGAGGTGATGCAGGTAGGCGCGGGAATAATCCCGCGTTGCCGGGCAGGTCGAAGCCTCGTCGAGGGGCGCCGTGTCCTCGGCATGGCGGGCGTTGCGCAGGTTGACCCGGCCGTGGCGTGTATAGGCGAGGCCGTGGCGGCCGGCGCGGGTTGGCATCACGCAGTCGAACATGTCGATGCCGCGGGCCACCGCGCCGAGGATGTCGTCCGGCGTGCCGACGCCCATCAGGTAGCGGGGCTTGGCGGCGGGCAGATGCGGCTCCACCGTCTCGATCATCGCAAACATCACCGCTTGCGGCTCGCCCACCGCGAGGCCGCCGATCGCGTAGCCCTTGAGGTCGAGATCGGTCAGGGCGCGGGCGCTCTCGATCCGCAGAGCCGGGACGTCGCCCCCCTGCACGATGCCGAACAGCGCCCGCTCGGGCTGCTCACCGAAGGCGACCCGGCAGCGCTCGGCCCAGCGCAGGGACAGGTGCATCGCCTTCTCGACCGCCGCATGGTCGGCCGGCAGGCGCACGCATTCGTCGAGCTGCATCTGGATATCGGAGCCCAGCAGCCCCTGGATCTCGATCGAGCGCTCCGGGCTCATGTGGTGCGCCGTCCCGTCGATATGCGAGCGGAAGGTGACCCCCTGCTCGTCGATTTTCCGGAGCGCTGAGAGCGACATCACCTGGAAGCCGCCGGAATCGGTCAGGATCGGCCGGTCCCAGTTCATGAAGCGGTGCAGGCCGCCGAGGCGGGCCATCCGCTCGGGGCCCGGGCGCAGCATCAGGTGGTAGGTGTTGCCCAGCACAACATCGGCGCCGAGGTCACGGACCTGCTGCGGGTACATCGCCTTGACGGTTGCGGCGGTGCCGACTGGCATGAAGGCCGGCGTTCGGATCGCGCCGCGATGCGTCGTGATTGCGCCGGTTCGTGCCGCGCCGTCCTGCGCCGATAGGGTGAAGCCGAAGGGGAGGGGATCGGTCATGACAGGTCCGCGCCGGGGCCCGGGAAGAGCAGGCTGGCGTCGCCGTAGGAGTAGAACCGGTAGCCGGCCTGGATCGCGTGTGCGTAGGCGGCGCGCATCGTGTCGAGGCCCGAGAACGCCGAGACCAGCATGAACAGCGTCGAGCGCGGCAGGTGGAAATTCGTCACCAATGCGTCGACCGCCCGGAAGTGATAGCCCGGCGTGATGAAGATGTCGGTGGGGCCCGAGAAGGCCGCGAGTGTTCCGTCCGGGCGCGCGGCGCTTTCGAGGAGGCGCAGGGCCGTCGTTCCGACCGCGATGATCCGGCCCCCCGCGGCGCGGGTCGCGTTGAGCGCGTCGGCGGTGGCCGCGTCCAGGATGCCTACCTCCGCGTGCATCCGGTGGCCCTGCGTATCCTCGGCCTTCACGGGCAGGAAGGTGCCAGCTCCGACATGCAGAGTGACGTGGTGGCGCCGCAGTCCGGCCGCATCGAGATCCGCGAGGAGGCTTTCGGAGAAATGCAGGCCCGCCGTGGGGGCCGCGACGGCGCCCGGGTTGCGGGCATAGATCGTCTGGTAGTCGGTGATATCCCGCGTGTCGGCGGCGCGCTTGCCGGCGATATAGGGGGGCAGGGGCAGCACACCCTCGGCCGCGATGGCGGCATCGAGGTCCGGACCCGAACGGTCAAAGTCGAGGACGATCTCGCCGGCCTCGCCCTTCTCGAACACGGTGGCGGTCAGATCCCCGAAGCGCAGCGTGTCGCCGGGGGCAAGCCGCTTGGCCGGGCGGCCGAAGGCACGCCACCGCGCCGGTCCCTCGCGCAGATGCAGCATCGCCTCGGTGCGCTGCCCGGGCGCCCCCGGCCGCGTCCGCACGCCGTGAAGCCGCGCCGGGATGACCCGCGTGTCGTTGAACACCAGGGCGTCGCCGGCCCGCAGGGCGCCGGGCAGGTCGCGCACGGTCCGGTCGGACAAAGCCGCGCCCGGCTGCACCACGAGCAGCCGCCCGGCATCCCGCGGCTCGGCCGGACGCAGGGCAATGCTGGCTTCGGGCAGGTCGAAATCGAACAGATCCACGCGCATCGCCGGCTGCCTGCACGGAACCGCAACCGGTTTCAACCGCGGAACCCGCGGGAGGCCTACCCGTTTCCGCGTCACCGAGACGCGAGAACCTTCAACGATGCCCTGGTACGCCGTCCGTCCACGCGATGAAGCCGATCCGCGGTGGCCTCTGCCGGGGAAGCCCGAAATTGTGCTGAAGGCCGGGACTCCCGAAGAAGCCCGGGCGAAATTCGAGGCGGCCTATCCGAGCCAGCCCTTCGGAAGCCCGGCGGTGCCGGTGCCGGATGCGGGGCTCGGCAGCTTCCGCGGCGATGCCGACGCGCTGGTCGTGAACGAGACGGGCGAGCCGCCCGCCGACCGGACGTAACGCGCCGTGGCGACCCTCGGCCGGCCCCGGCGCGTGACTCTGGATGGTCAGTTGCTCGGCTACTGGGAGCGCGAGGCCGCCCGCCTGGAATCCCTGGCCGCGAGCACGCGCTTCGCATGGCAGCGGCGCCGCTATCTGCGGAAAGCCGAGGCGGCCCATGCCAAGGCCGAAGCCAGCCGTCAGCGCGAGGCCGCGCGCGGGAACGATGCCGGGTCGGAGCGCACATAGCTGCGGCTATGACCTTTTCGGGAGCCTCGAACCTTTGCCGTGGCCTGGGGTAAGGTTCATGCCGTAAGGCCGCGCCGACTCTCATTCGGCGCCCCCCATGGACCGCACACAGAAAGCCGCCCTCTTCAGCGCCGCGATCGGACTCGCCGTCACGGCCCTCAAATTCTATGCCGCCTGGCTAACCGGCAGCCTCGCGCTCTATTCGGACGCCCTGGAAAGCATCATCAACGTGGTGGCCGCGATCGGCGCCTTCGTGGCGCTGCGCGTTGCCGCGCGGCCCGCCGACGACGACCACCCATACGGGCATCACAAGGCCGAGTTCTTCTCAGCGGTGATCGAAGGTGCGCTGATCATCGTGGCGGCACTCCTGATCCTGCGCGAATCGTACTACGGCGTGCTCGCCCCCAGGCCACTCGATGCCCCCGCCCTCGGCGTAGCGATCAATGTCGTCGCCGGTATCATCAATGCCGCCTGGGCGATCGCCCTGATTCGATGGGGGCAGCGGTGGCGGTCGCCGGCCCTGATCGCCGACGCGCGGCACATCTTCGCCGATGTCGTCACGTCCTGCGGCGTGCTGGTCGGCGTCGGGGCCGTACTGGCGACTGGCTACCCGATTCTGGATCCGATCGTGGCTGGGCTGGTGGCGCTCAACATCCTCTGGTCCGGCTTCCGCATGGTGCGCGAATCGGTCGACGGCCTGATGGACCGGGCCGCCCCGCACGAGATGGTGGCCCAGATCCGATCCCTGATCTCGGAGCACGGCGAGGGCGCCTTGGAGGCCCACGACGTGCGCACCCGGGCGGCCGGGCAGGCGACCTTTATTGATTTTCACCTCGTCGTCCCCGGCGTCATGACCGTCGAGGAATCTCACGCGATCTGTGACCGGCTGGAGAACGCCCTGGAGACGACCATTCCCGGGGCCGTGGTGACAATCCATGTCGAGCCCGGCGAACTCGCCAAGGCCCGCGGCGTGCCGGTGCTCTGATCCGGCGATCAGCTCCAGGCGTCGGCTCCAGGCGCGGGACGGCGAACCGACGCCGTTCCATGCTTGGATGCCGATGATGGCGAAGTTCCACTGGACCGGGTCGTGCCGCGTATGGGGCCGGGCGTTGCGCCAGTACCGGTGGAGGTTCCCGGCGGCCAGGGTCGAGCAGGTGACTGAGAGCTCGAAAAGCTTGTTGGAGGCCGCTGGGGCGACCGCGGTGGTCAGCCCCGTCGCCTTCGCCACGGCGATTTGCGCGGCCGCTACCCTCCCGGCATCCGGACGGGCCACGGCCTCGTCGAGGACGAGCTCGGCGCGCTCAAGCCGCGCCTCGGCAGCGTGCTGGCGGATGGACAGGTCGCCGATCGCCTGGATCGTGTGGGGATGACCGGCTGCCCGCTGGGTGCCGTGACCCGGGACGTCGTTGCGGGATCGAAGGCTGCGCAGAATCTCTCCGCACAGCAGAGGCCTCGGCGCGTTGCCCGACACCCTGCGGATCGCCGCGACGATGCCGAGATGGTTCTGTGCGACGGCGGTGTCCGCCGCCACGATGATGGCCATGACCTGCGCCAGGATCCGTCAGAAACGGAGGAGCGAGACAGTCAGGCCGCTTCGGCGCGCCGGGCGCGGGCGGCCTCGAGGGCGCGCACCCGCGGGATCACGTGCGTGCCGAAATACGCGACCTCCTCCTGAAAATGAAGGAAGGCCAGCAGGGCGAGATCTGCGCCCGCCTCCTTGAGGTCCAGAATCCGTTCGGCGACCTGATCGGGCGTTCCGATCAGGTTGCTCCGGAACCCGTCATTGTACTGGACCAGATCGTCGAAGGTGGATTTAGCCCAGTTGCCTTCGCCCTCGGGGGAGGCCGTGCCGGCATTCTTCACCTCATGGCCGAAGGCCTTCACGGCATCGGTATCGGCGTGATCGATGATCTCCTGCAGAACGGCGCGGGCCTCCTGCTCGGTATCCCGGGCGATCACGAAGGCGTTGACGCCGATGCGCGGGTTGTTGCCGCTCTGGGCCGCCTTGGCGCGAATATCGGCGACCTGAGTGCGTATGTTCTCGGGCGTATTGCCGTTGGTGAAGTACCAATCGGATACCCGGGCCGCCATGTCGCGCGCCGCCCGGGACGATCCGCCCTGGAGGATCTCAGGCAGCGGCTGCCCCGGCTTCGGCTTCAACGTGTAGTCGCTGTAGCGGTAGAAATCGCCTCGGAAGGTGAAGTTGTCCTGGGTCCAGATCCCCCGCAGGCTGCGGATGAATTCCTCCGAGCGGCGGTAGCGCTCGTCATGGTCGAGCCAGGGCTCGCCAATGGCCCGGAACTCACCCGAGAACCAGCCCGACACGATGTTGACCGCGACGCGGTTCTCGGTGAGCTGCGCGATCGTGGCGATCTGCTTTGCGGCGAGCGTCGGGTTCCAGGGTCCCGGCAGGATCGCGGCGATCACCTTGAGCTTGGTGGTGGCGGCCAGCAGGGCGTGGCTGAACGCCACCGATTCGTGCTGATATTCGGCGCCGTAGCCGGCGGTGAAGCGGATCTGCGTCAGCGCGTAGTCGAAGCCCGCCTCCTCGGCGATCCGCGCCAGTTTGCGATTGTACGCGGCGTCCCAACTCGTCCGCTGGGGTATCTTGCTGATCACAAGCCCGCCCGAGACATTGGGCACCCAATAGGCGAAGCGGATCGGCGCCCGGTCCGATTCTGCGATGTGATGGCTGCTCATCCGGCGCTCCCTGCACTGCACGGCGCGCGGCGCCGCGTTCCCTCTACGGATCGCCGCAAACTGAATACATGATCCAGAAGGCGGACAATCACTCAAGACGAACGGAAGTATTCTGGGAGGGAGGCGATCCGTCAAAGGAACGCGTTGCTTTTTTCAACCCGTCTTGAATGGGCTTATTCTTCTTGCCGGCTCCGCGGCAGCCAATTTCTGCTAGGCGGTGTGGGGCGTATCCGTCTCGTGCAGGCGGCGCCATGCGAAGACGGAAAAGACCGCAATGAGGCAGCCGGCGAGGCCGAACCACGTGAATGCGTATTGCAGGTGGTTATTGGGCAGATCAACCCGCAACTGACCACCTTGGGGCCACGAGGTCTGACCGGGGATCGCATCGGCTTCGATCATGTAGGGCGCCACGTCCGACAACCCGCGGGCGGACGCGATGCCGGCGATGTCCCGGTTGAACCATTCGCCGCGGGCCGGATCCGGCTCCGGGACGAACAACCCACGGGGTTCGCTGGCGCGCAGGATGCCGGTGACCGTGGTCGATCCGTCGACCAGGCCGTCCCGCCGATCGGATTGGGCCTTGAGCTCGGTCGGCACGAAGCCGCGATTGACCAGCACCACGTTGCCATCGTCGCGCACAAGAGGCGTGAGCACGTAGAAGCCCTGAAGGGCCCGGCCCGGCGTCTCGCCGGGGGCGAGCCCATGCACGAGGGTCTCTTTGTCGTTGAGGAAGCGACCGGAGACGCGCACATGGCGGAACTCGTCCCGGGCAGCATCCCAATCCGCGGCGGTCGGTGGAGCGACCGGCTCCGCCCTCGTCTGCCGGATGAGGCGGTCGATCAGATCCTCTTTCCAGGCCCTGCGCTCCACCTGCCACGTCCCAAGGCCGAGGAGGATCGCAAGCGCCATTAGCGTGGCCAATCCCGGCGCGACGAGATCGCGCCACGCAGCCCGGGCGGTCGCTGCGCTCACGATTCGAGGCGTCCCTGCTCGGCCTTGTTGCTGTATTGGAGCGCGATCAGCATGCCCTTCAACGGCCGAACGAGCATCAAGCTGAGGCCGACCGACAGCGTCGTCGCCACGAGGGCATGGACCCAGATCGGCGGCTCGTAGGTGATCTCGAGCCAGAGGGCGAGGCCGACCACGATCAGGCCAACGATGGACATCACGAAGAAGGCCGGGCCGTCAGCCGAATCAAAATGCGAATAGTCGAGGTTGCAGGCTTCGCAGGACGGGCGGAGGGCCAGGAAACCCTTGAACAGATGACCCTCGCCGCAGCGCGGGCAACGGCCTCGCAGACCTGTCGGGATCGGGGGCGGCGGCGAGAAGGTGCGTTGGTCCACGGGTACACTCCAGACCGATCCAAGGCTGACGCGACCGCGCCGCCTCCGGCTCATCCCACTCGATATGGGGATTCGCAGATCCCGCACACGAAAAAGGGCGGCCGGAGCCGCCCTTCGCAGGCCCGCCATGCAGAGGCGGGATGGATCTCAGTGGGCGCCGCCGTGAAAGACGCCCGAGCCCCACACGTAGATCGCGGCAAACAGGAACAGCCACACGACGTCGACGAAGTGCCAGTACCAGGCAGCGAACTCGAAGCCGAGATGCTGGCGCGGGGTGAATTGGCCCGCATAAGTCCGGAACAGGCACACGGCCAGGAAGATCGTGCCGATGATCACGTGGGCGCCGTGGAAGCCCGTCGCCATGAAGAAGGTCGACGAGTAGATGCTGCCCGAGAAGCCGAACTCGGCGTGGCTGTATTCGTAGGCCTGACAGGCGGTGAACAGAACGCCGAGGATGATGGTCAGCCACAGGCCGTATTTCAGGCCCTTGCGATCGCCTTCGAGCAACGCGTGGTGTGCCCAGGTGACGGTGGTGCCCGAGGTCAACAGGATCAGGGTGTTGAGGAGCGGCAGATGCCAGGGGTCGAACGCCTCGATGCCCTTCGGCGGCCAGACGCCGCCGGTGAACTCAACCCGGGAGATCTGGATCGGATCGGCCGTGTAGAGGGCGGCCTCGAAATAGGCCCAGAACCAAGCGACGAAGAACATCACCTCCGAGGCGATGAACATCATCATGCCGTAGCGGTGGTGGAGCTGGACGACCCGGGTGTGGTCGCCGGAATTCGCCTCGTGCGCCACGTCTCTCCACCACGAGAACATCGTGTAGAGGACGCCGATCGCGCCGGCGCCGAAGATGTAGGGGCCCGGCGACAGGGTGCCGATCTGCAGGCTCTTCATCCAGAAGACGGCGCCGAACGCCATCAAGAAGCCCGAGAAGGCGCCGATCAGCGGCCACGGACTTGGGTTCAGGATGTGAAAGTCGTGATTCTTGGCGTGCGCCTCGGCCATCGTCCCGTCGCTCCTCACCCGCCGCCCTGTGCCGTACCCGGCATCCGGCCTGACGCTGCTGGCTGTTTGCTCTTGGCCGGGCGTGGCACAGACCACGCCCAAGCTTGTCTGCACGTGTAGTCCGTGCGGGCCCGTATTGTCACGCGCCCGCGATCAGAATTCCCGCTTCTGCCCGACGGTCGCCGTGTTGGCCGCGGCGGCCGTGACCGGTTCGCCGTTCTTGCTGGCGAAGTAGGTGTAGGACAGGGTCATCTCGGAGAGATGGGCCGTGTTCGAATCGTCGCGCACGGCCGGGTCGACATAGAACACCACCGGCACGTCGAGGGTCTCGCCCGGCTGCAAGGTCTGCGCGTTGAAGCAGAAGCAGGCGATCTTCACGAAGTAGCCGCCCATCAGCCCGGGCTGGACGTTGAAGGTGGCGACTCCCGTCGAAGGCTTCGTCCCGGTGTTCTGAACCCGGAAGAAGACCGTCTTGGTCTCGCCCAGCTTGGCCTCGACGCTGTTGGTCTCGGGGGCGAACTTCCAGGGCAGGCCGGGCGCGACGTTGGTGTCGAAATGGACCACCATGCTGTCGTTGGCGCGCGCCGCGGAGGCTGCGAGCGCCGGGCCCTGGCGCGGCGTGCCGTCGTAGCCGGTCGCCTTGCAGAAGGCGTCGTAGAGCGGGACCGACGCGAAGGCCAAGCCGACCATGCCGACCGCGAGACCCGCGCAGGCCAGGGCGGTGCGATTGGCGCCGCGGCCCGGACTCGGTTGGGGTGAGGCCATGGCGGGTCTCCCTAGAGCGGCCGGCTCAGGATCTGCGGCCCGAGCTTGACGATCGTCAGCACGAAGAACAGCAGCACCCAGGCCCCGAGCGCCAGGGCGATCGCGATCGAACGCTTCCGGCGCCGGGCTTCCTGCTCGGGTGTGAGGGGACGATATTGGATCTCGGGCTCCGGCATGGTGCTCAGCCCAGGACCGGCCGGAACAGGCCGAAGCTCTGCTCGGCCAACAGTGCGGAGAACAGTGCGGACAGATAGAGGATCGAGAAGCCGAACATGCCCATCGCCGCGCGCCGCTCCGCCTCGCCCTCGCGGTTGCGCAGGACGCGGATGCTGAACGCCACCATGCCGAGGCCGCCGACGACGCCGATCACCGCGTAGAGCAGGCCGCCGAAGCCCAGGGCCACGGGCGCCAGCCCGAGGGGGGCGAGGAGCAGGGAGTACCAGACGATCTGGCGGCGGGTGGAGGCGGGGCCGGCGACGTTCGGCATCATCGGGATGCCGGCGCGGGCGTAGTCGTCAGCCTTGATCAGGGCCAGCGCCCAGAAATGCGGCGGGGTCCAGATGAAGATGATCGCAAACAGGATCAGCGACTCGATCCCGACCGATCCGGTGACCACAGCCTGGCCGATCACCGGGGGCAGGGCACCGGCGGCACCGCCGATGACGATGTTCTGCGCGGTCGCCCGCTTCAGCCACATCGAATAGACCACCGCGTAGAACACGATGGTGAAGGCAAGCAGCGCCGCGGCGAGGACATTGGCGGCGAGGCCGAGCACCACCACGGAGGCCACCGAGAGGAACAGGCCGAAGCCGAGAGCTTCCTCAGAGGTGATCCGGCCCGAGGGGATCGGCCGGGTGGCGGTGCGGCTCATCACGGCGTCGATGTCGGCATCCCACCACATGTTGAGGCAGCCGGAGGCGCCCGCACCCACCGCGATGGCGAGCAGCGAGATCGCGCCGATCATCGGCTGCACGTGGCCCTGCGACACGACCATGCCGACAAGCGCTGTGAAGATCACGAGGACCATCACCCGCGGCTTGAGGAGCGCGAAATAGTCCGGGACGTCGCCGCCGGCCGCCGAGAGGGCGGGGGCCGGACCTTCGCGTCCGATGCTGTTCGTCAGGCTCGTCATCGCGTCTGCCGCTGCTGTGCCGGCGCCCGGCCACGCGCGTCACGGCCGAGTCGTGTTTCGAATTCGACGTGTTCCAAGTGCCGGCGTGAGCGGGGCCCGGGAATGCTCCCTTGGCCCGTGCGGATCGCCCTCGACGCTCGCCCTTGCCGGGAGGTCGGGTGAACCGGCCTCCGGGGAAGGGCGAGGGCCGCTGATGCGGCCCTCGCGGGGTGTCTATCAGTGCGCGCCGGGCTCGTCGACGATGCGGGGCAGCGTCTCGAACTGGTGGAAGGGCGGCGGGGAGGGCAGCGTCCACTCGAGGGTGGTGGCGCCTTCGCCCCACGGATTGTCGGCAGCCCGCTCCTTGGAACGGAAGGCCAGGACGACGCCGATCACGAAGACGAACATGCCGAGGCCGAAGATGTGACCGCCGTAGGTCGAGACCTTGTGCCAGCCCGCGAAGGCGTCCGGATAGTCGGCATAGCGACGCGGCATGCCGGCGAGACCCAGGAAGTGCATCGGGAAGAACAGGACGTTCGCGCCGATGAAGGCCAGCCAGAAGTGCAGCTTGCCGGCCCATTCCGGGATGATCCGGCCGGTCATCTTCGGGAACCAGTAGTAGACACCGGCGAAGATGATGAACACCGCACCGAGCGACAGGACGTAGTGGAAGTGCGCGACGACGTAGTAGGTGTCGTGCAGGTACTTATCGACCGCCGAGTTGGCGAGCACGACGCCGGTCACGCCGCCGACCGTGAACAGGAAGATGAAGCCCACCGCCCAGTGCATCGCAGCGGTGAAGCGGATGGAGCCGCCCCACATCGTGGCGATCCACGAGAAGATCTTCACGCCGGTCGGGACCGCGATCACCATCGTGGCGAACACGAAGTAGGACTGCGTCTGGAGCGACAAGCCGACCGTGTACATGTGGTGCGCCCACACCACGAAGCCGACGACGCCGATCGCCACCATGGCGTAGGCCATCGCGAGGTAGCCGAACACGGGCTTCCGCGAGAACGTGGCGATGATGTGCGACACGATGCCGAAGGCCGGCAGGATCATGATGTACACTTCGGGGTGACCGAAGAACCAGAACAGGTGCTGGTACAGGATCGGGTCACCGCCGCCGGCCGGGTCGAAGAAGGTCGTGCCGAAGTTGCGGTCGGTCAGCAGCATCGTGATGGCGCCCGCCAGAACCGGCAGCGAGAGCAGCAGCAGGAAGGCGGTGACCAGCTCGGCCCAGGCGAAGAGCGGCATCTTGTGCAGCGTCATGCCGGGGGCGCGCATGTTCAGGATGGTGGTGATGAAGTTGATCGCGCCCAGGATCGAGCCCGCGCCCGAGAGGTGCAGGGCGAAGATCGCGAAGTCGACGGCCGGG
Source organism: Methylobacterium sp. E-005 (assembly GCF_022829725.1). Taxonomy (GTDB): domain Bacteria; phylum Pseudomonadota; class Alphaproteobacteria; order Rhizobiales; family Beijerinckiaceae; genus Methylobacterium. The sequence goes on from NZ_JAKSYG010000256.1 coordinate 261,637, forward strand.
CCGGGATGGCCGGCGGTCGAGAGCGGCGGGTAGACGGTCCAGCCCGTGCCGGCGCCGGACGCGCCGGGCGCGCCTTCGACGAACAGCGAGCACAGCAGGGAGCAGAAGCCCGCCACCGTCAGCCAGAACGAGATGTTGTTCATGCGCGGGAACGCCATGTCGGGCGCGCCGATCATGAGGGGCACGAACCAGTTGCCGAAGCCGCCGATCAGCGCCGGCATCACCATGAAGAACACCATGATGAGGCCGTGGCCCGTGACGAACACGTTGTAGGTCGCGGGGTTCGAGAAATACTGCAGGCCAGGCTGCTCCATCTCCATCCGGATGCCGAAGGAGAGGAAGGCGCCGATCATGCCGGCGCAGAAGGCGAAGAGCAGGTAGAGGGTGCCGATATCTTTGTGGTTCGTCGACAGGAACCACCGGGCGAAGAACGAGGGCTTGTGGTCGTGGACCTCGTGGGCCTCGGCATGGGCTGCGGCTGTAGCCATGGATTCGGGTGCCTTGTGAATCGGATGGGTGCGGTTCGGTCAGCCGGGGCTCAGCGGGCCTCGGCGAAGCTCGTGCCGTTGTCGATGCTGGCGTACTTGGTCTTCGCTTCCTTCAGCCAATCCGCATAGGCCTGCTCGCTGACCACGCGGACCACGATCGGCATGTAGGCGTGGCGCTGGCCACACAGCTCGGAGCACTGGCCGTGGAAGGTGCCTTCCTTGTCGGCCTTGAACCACATCTGGTTCAGGCGGCCGGGGACGGCGTCGATCTTGAAGCCGAAGGACGGCATCGCCCAGGAATGCAGCACATCCGCGGCGGTGACCTGGATCTTCACGATCTTGCCGACCGGGACGACCATCTCGTTGTCGGTCTGGAGCAGGCGCGGCTGCTTGTCCTCGTCGATGTTGGCGTCGAAGGTGAAGCCGCCACCAGCCTCGGTCTGCGGATACTCGTAGGACCAGTACCAGGCGTGGCCGATGACCTTGACGATCATGTCGGCCTTCGGGTCCGAAAGCTGTGTGCGCAGCAGGCGGAACGAGGGAATCGCCACGGCGACCAGGATCAGCACCGGCACGATCGTCCAGGCAATCTCGATCGCGGTGTTGTGGGTGGTGCGCGAGGGCGTCGGGTTCCGCTTCTCGCCGAAGCGGAAAATGCACCACAGGATCAGGCCCAGCACGAAGACCGAGATGGCGAGCGACAGCCAATGCAGACCGATCTCGAAGCTCAGGATGTCCCGGGCGTTCTCGGTGACCGGGATCTGCCGGCTCATCTCCCATGGGATCGGCTGGCCCAAGCCGCCGGCCTGGGCTTGGACTGTCGGAAAGAGCAGGGCGCCGAACGTGGCGAGGCTCCAGAGTGATCGGTTGATCGTCCGCACCGTCCGCATCTGCCTCTCGTGGCTCCCCTGGCTGCTAGTCTCCCATCGGCCCTCACCATAACTTGGAGGTGAGATTGTGCCGACGTGACGGAGTACCGGTTGTGTCACCCGGCATTATCCGACCGGGGCTTCAGACCACAAGGGCCGCAAAGGCGCAACCGCACAAGCGTCGCATCGCGCGGTTTCCGGGTATTTGTGAGCATCCAACTGCGGCCACGCGTAGGTCTGGCGCGGCACCTATGCGTCATGCCACGCGACCGATACGGAGAAGCCACACCATCGGAGCGCTGAATGTCGAAGGACGCCGGGACTCAACCCATGGCTCTACCGCCCTGCTCGCTGACGGTCCCGATGCAGGTCGTAGCCTACACGAGTGACGCGGTGCGGCCTGGGGAAAGGGCGCTCGCGGTCGAGAGCCCGATCAACCTCGTCTATGGCTCTGTGCCGCATGCGGTGATGATGGCGACGCCGGCCGATCTGGAGGATTTCGCCTACGGCTTCAGCCTTACCGAAGGCATCATCGAGGAGGCCGCGGAGATTCGCGAGACCCGGATCGAGGCCACCCCGGACGGCATCCGGTTGCACGTGGACCTGGCCCCGGGGCGGCTGCGCGAGCACCTCGCCCGCAAGCGCGCGATCAGCGGACGCACCGGATGTGGCGTCTGCGGCATCGAGGATCTGACGGAGCTGCCGCGGGCGGAGATGCGCGCGGTCCCGGATCTGCGGATCCCGCTGCCGGCGATCGCCCGAGCGCTCACCGGCCTCGACGCAGCTCAGCGCTTGGGGGTTGAGACCCGGGCGGTTCATGCCGCGGCCTGGGCGAGGCTCGACGGCGAACTCTCGGCCGTGCGGGAGGATGTCGGGCGCCACAACGCCCTCGACAAGCTGATCGGTGCCATGATGCGCACCGGGACCGCGTCTGATCAGGGCTTTCTGGTGATCACCAGTCGCTGCTCGTTCGAGATGGTCGAGAAGGCGGCGCGGCTCGGTGCGGCCGTGATCGTGGCGATCTCCGCTCCGACTTCCCTGGCGCTGGACCGTGCCCGGGCGCACGGGATCACGCTCTGCGCCATCGCGCGCGCCGATTCGGTGACGGTGTTCACAGGTCCGGAGCGGCTCGCAACGGCCTAGGCCGCTATTGGGCCGCTGCCGGCTCCTTCTCGGACGGGCCGGGGACGATGGTCGCGCCGCCGATCACCCGAACGGGCTTCCGCTCAGTCGGCGGGTCCTTCCAATCCTTGGCGGCCGGCTTCGCCGCATCCGCGACCGCTGGGGCGGCAGGCTTGGCCGTGTCGTCGGGCCGCGGGGCGGGATTGGTGGACGGTGCCGTCTCGATCGCCGCAGATTTGGTCTCTGGTGCGGAATCGGCCTTCTGTTCGGGCTTCGCCGCCTCGGCCGGGGCGATCTTCGGGGCCGGCGCCTCGGGAGAGGTCCGATGCGGTGCGCGCAGCTCGGGGTTCCGCATCGGCGCTGTGCGGGCAACCTTCCGCGGGGAGGCGGCCCGCCCGACGCTGTCGGGATTGACGCCGTCGAGATTGCCCTCAGGCCGTGCGGCCGTGCCGGCCGGCCGTCGATCGAGCCGCAAGGCTGGTGCGTCTGCTCCCGGGATAGGTCGCAGGACGCGTCGGGGGCCGGCATCCTCCTCCGTCCAGCCGAAACCCGGGGCGGGCCGCTCCAGGCGGGCATAGGTGTCGGGCGCGCCGAGACGCTGGCGACCGATGATTCCACCGGATGCGGGATCGACGAATAGTCGCATCGGCATGCCCGCCGGGCTCACCGCCTCGACCACGTAGACACGTCCGTTGAAGCGCGGACGGCTCAGGCCGGTGAAGCCCTGATCGGCGAGACGCCAGGCCACTACACGCGGGGGCACCACCTCTTCCTCGAAGGCGAATTGCGCGCTGGCGCTCCGGCAAAGCCCCATAAGGGTACCGCCGGACAGCAGCGCAGCGCAGAGTGCCCGGGTCGTCGTGGTCCGGAGGCGCGCGGCTGTCCTGCTCGTGATCATCACTCTGGTGCGTTCCCGTTTTGGAGACCTGGCAGAGTATCCGGTCCCGGCATGGTCCGGGCCGGTAGAACCCGGACCTTGACCATGCCGGCAGGGTCGTTGCCCCGCATGCCGCTTGTGCTCGGCCCTCGGGGTAGACCGCCTGATTCGGGCGAGAATACGGACACTTTTTGCAACGGTTCGACCGGCGACCCGAGCGGCACAAAGGGTCAGGGCGGCGGTCACTTGCTGAAAGCATTTCAATCTGGCAATTTCGCGACTTAGGACAGCACAACTGTCCCATCGGCCGTGCACCGGCCGTCGCCGTCTCGCGCGCGGGCGAGGGTTCCGGCAGACGGATACGGGCGCGCCAGCACACCGCTCCCAAAGCGGTCCGGGTCCTCGACGAACGCCAGCTGAAGGACGTGTCCCCGCGGACCGGCCGGATGGCCTGCGACATGAGGTCGGAATGGCTGGCGCCGACGGCTCGCGGGCACGAAACATGCTCGCAAGTTCATGGGCGGGGCGCTCATGGACGGACGGTGTCGAGGGAAGGACGAATCGAAGCATGTCACAGCGCAGACCCGCCGACGCGTTTGCCGCTTCCACGATTCAGGCTGCCGCCCCCCGCGGCGGCGCGATGCCGCTCATCGTCCGTGATCCGGCGCTGCCGAAACCGCAGGGCGCCTACGATCCGGCCCAGGAGCGGGATGCCTGCGGCGTCGGCTTCATCGCCGACATGCACGACCGCCGTACCCACGCCATCGTCGAGCAGGGTTTGAAGATCCTGGAGAATCTCGACCACCGGGGTGCCGTCGGTGCCGACCCGAAGATGGGAGACGGCTGCGGCATCCTCACGCAGATCCCGCACGGCTTCTTTGCCGAGGAATGCTCGCGGCTGGGCTTCGAGCTGCCGCCGGCCGGCGCCTACGCGATCGGTCAGCTGTTCATGCCCAAGGCCGAGGAGCCCCGGGCGATCATCCAGGAGATCGTGGAATCGGTCCTCGCGTCCGAGGGGCTGCCCTTGCTCGGTTGGCGCGACATCCCGGTCGATCCGGAGGATCTGGGCGCCGCCGTGAAGGCGACGGAGCCGCATCACCGTCAGGTCTTCATCGGCCGGCCGGCCTCGGTGACCGATCAGGATACGTTCGAGCGTCGGGTCTACGTCGCCCGCAAGGTGATCTCCAACAAGGTCTACGCCCTCGACGACCCGCGGGTGAAGGAATTCTACCCGGTCTCCGTGTCGACCCGGACCATCGTCTACAAGGGGATGGTGCTGGTCACGCAGCTCGGTGGTTATTTCCTCGACCTGAAGGACGAGCGCTTCGTCTCGGCGATCGCCCTCGTCCACCAGCGCTTCGCCACCAACACCTTCCCGACGTGGCGCCTGTCGCACCCGTACCGGATGGTCGCGCATAACGGCGAGATCAACACGCTGCGCGGCAACGTCAACTGGATGGCCGCCCGTCAGGCCAGCGTCGATTCCGATCTGTTCGGCAACGACATCTCGAAGCTCTGGCCGATCTCCTACGAGGGCCAGTCCGACACCGCCTGCTTCGACAACGCCCTCGAATTCCTCGTGCAGGGCGGCTACCCGCTCGCCCACGCGATGATGATGCTCATTCCGGAGGCCTGGGCCGGCAATCCGCTGATGAGCGAGGAGCGGCGCGCCTTCTACGAGTACCACGCCGCCCTGATGGAGCCGTGGGACGGCCCCGCCGCCGTGGCGTTCACGGACGGTCGCCAGATCGGCGCGACCCTGGACCGCAACGGCCTGCGCCCTGCCCGCTACATCGTCACCGACGACGGGCTCGTGGTGCTGGCCTCCGAGATGGGCACCCTGCCGATCCCGGACGAGAAGATCGTGCAGTCCTGGCGCCTCCAGCCGGGCCGCATGCTGCTGATCGACCTGCAGAAGGGCCGCATCGTCTCCGACGAGGAGATCAAGGGCGAGCTCGCCGCCGCGCATCCCTATGCCGACTGGGTGAAGAACACCCAGATCGTGCTGGAGGACCTGCGCCCGGTGCAGCCGCGCGAGTCCCGCGGCGATGTCAGCCTGCTCGATCGCCAGCAGGCCTTCGGCTACACCCAGGAAGACCTCAAGCTGCTGATGCAGCCCATGGCCGTCACCGGCCAGGAGGCGGTCGGCTCCATGGGCACGGACACGCCGCTCTCGGCCCTCTCCGAGAAGTCGAAGCTGCTCTACACCTACTTCAAGCAGAACTTCGCGCAGGTGACGAACCCGCCGATCGATCCGATCCGCGAGGAGGCCGTGATGAGCCTCGTCTCGTTCATCGGGCCGCGGCCGAACCTGCTCGACATGGAGGGCGCGTCCCGGCGCAAGCGCCTGGAGGTCCGCCAGCCGATCCTCACCAACGCGGATCTCGAGAAGATCCGCTCGATCGGCCATTTCGAGGACCGGTTCGACACCAAGACCCTCGACATGACTTACCCGGCCGAGATGGGCGCGGCGGCCATGGACGGGGCGCTCGACCGCCTGTGCGACCGGGCCGAGGCGGCGGTGCGCGGCGGCTACAACATCATCGTGCTGACCGACCGGGCGGTCGGGCCGGATCGGATCCCGATCCCGGCTCTGCTCGCCACGGCCGCCGTGCACAACTACCTGATCCGCAAGGGCCTGCGGACCTCGGTCGGCCTCGTGGTCGAATCGGGCGAGCCGCGCGAGGTGCATCACTTCGCGTGCCTCGCCGGCTACGGTGCCGAGGCGATCAATCCGTACCTCGCCTTCGAGACGCTGCTCGAAATGAAGGACGAGTTCCCGCCGGATCTCACCGACGACGAGATCATCTACCGCTACATCAAGGCGATCGATAAGGGCCTGCTGAAGGTGATGTCCAAGATGGGCATCTCCACCTACCAGTCCTATTGCGGCGCCCAGATCTTCGATGCGGTCGGCCTGAACTCGACCTTTGTGGGCCGGGACTTCTTCGGCACGGCCACGACCATCGAGGGCGTCGGCATGGCCGAGGTCGCCGAGGAGACGGTCCGCCGTCACTGCGACGCCTTCGGCGATGCGCCGGTCTACCGGAACGCCCTCGATGTCGGCGGCGAGTACGCCTATCGGCTCCGCGGCGAGACCCACACCTGGACGCCCGACACGGTGGCGACGCTGCAGCACGCGGTGCGCCTCAACGTGCCCGAGCGCTACCGGGAATACGCGCAGCTGGTGAACCGGCAGGAGAACCAGCTCAAGACCCTACGCGGGCTGTTCCGGATCAAGGCGGCCTCCGAAATCGGCCGCGCACCGGTGCCGCTCGAATCGGTCGAGCCGGCCTCCGAGATCGTGAAGCGCTTCGCCACGGGCGCCATGTCGTACGGCTCCATCTCCAAGGAGGCGCACGAGACGCTCGCCATCGCGCTGAACTCCTTCGGCGGTCGCTCGAACTCGGGCGAGGGCGGCGAGGAGGTCGAGCGGTTCAAGCCGCTGCCGGACGGGCGCTCGCGCCGGTCCGCGATCAAGCAGGTGGCCTCGGGCCGATTCGGCGTCACGACGGAATACCTCGTCAATTCCGACATGATGCAGATCAAGGTCGCCCAGGGCGCCAAGCCCGGCGAGGGCGGCCAGCTGCCCGGTCACAAGGTCGACGCCAAGATCGCCAAGGTCCGCTACGCGACCCCGGGCGTCGGCCTGATCTCGCCGCCGCCGCACCACGACATCTACTCGATCGAGGATCTGGCTCAGCTGATCTTCGACCTGAAGAACGTGAACCCGTCGGCGGACGTGTCGGTGAAGCTCGTCTCCGAGGTCGGTGTCGGTACCGTCGCGGCCGGCGTCGCCAAGGCGCGGGCCGACCACATCACGATCTCCGGCTATGACGGCGGCACCGGCGCGGCGCCGCTGACCTCGCTGAAGCACGCGGGCGGCCCCTGGGAGACCGGGCTGGCCGAGACGCAGCAGACGCTGGTGCTCAACAACCTGCGCGGCCGCGTCGCCCTGCAGGCCGATGGCGGCATCCGCACGGGTCGCGACGTGATCATCGCGGCGCTGCTCGGCGCCGACCAGATGGGCTTCTCGACGGCCCCGCTGATCGCGGCCGGCTGCATCATGATGCGCAAGTGCCACCTGAACACCTGCCCGGTCGGCGTCGCCACCCAGGATCCGGTGCTGCGCAAGCGCTTCAAGGGCACGCCCGAGCACGTGGTGAACTACTTCTTCTTCGTGGCCGAGGAGGTGCGGGAGATCCTGGCCTCGCTCGGCTTCACCAAGCTGGAGGAGGCGGTCGGCCGCTCGGACGTGCTCGACAAGGTCGAGGCCATCGCCCACTGGAAGGCGCGCGGGCTCGACTTCACCAAGCTGTTCTATCGGCCGAAGGTGGCCGAGGGCACGGCGATCCGCCACGTGGACGTGCAGCATCACCCGATCGACACGGTCCTCGACCGGCGCCTGATCGAGAAGGCACAGCCCGCTATCGAGACCGGCGAACCGGTGGTCATCACCGAGACGATCCGGAACTCGGACCGGGCCGCGGGCGCGATGCTCTCCGGCATGGTCGCCAAGGCCCATGGCCATGAGGGCCTGCCCGACGACACCATCGTGGTGAAGCTCGCCGGCACGGCGGGCCAGAGCTTCGGCGCCTGGGCGGCGGCGGGCGTGACCCTCGAGCTGACCGGCCACGGCAACGACTATGTCGGCAAGGGCCTGTCGGGCGGCAAGCTGATCATCCGGCCGAGCGACGCGCTGAAGTCGCCCCCGGACCGGACCATCATGGTCGGCAACACCGTGCTGTACGGGGCCATCGCGGGCGAATGCTACATCCGCGGCTCCGCGGGCGAGCGCTTCGCGGTGCGCAACTCCGGCGCCATCACGGTGGTCGAGGGCATGGGCGACCATGGCTGCGAGTACATGACCGGCGGCGTGGTCGTGTCGATCGGCGAGACCGGGCGCAACTTCGCGGCCGGCATGTCGGGCGGCATCGCCTACGTGCTCGATGAGGACGGCTCGTTCTCGGCGCGTTGCAACCTGTCGATGGTCGATCTGGAGCCGGTCGAGGAGGAGGACGACCTGATGCGTCGCTTCCACCAGGACGGCGACCTGGAGACCAAGGGGCGGGTCGACATCCTGGCCGACATGTCCGGGCACGACGAGGAGCGGCTGACGCAGCTCATCACCAACCACCTCAAGTACACGGGCAGTCCGCGGGCGAAGGCGATCCTCGACGACTGGGGCAGCTACCGCACCAAGTTCGTGAAGGTGATGCCGGTGGAGTACCGCCGGGCGCTGCGCGAGATGGAGATGGCGCGCATGCCAGTGGCGGCGGAGTAGGGGAGTCCGGACTTTCGGGCTTTCATGCGCATCACGTACGATGCCGAGAAACGCGCTCGCACACTCCGCGAGCGCGGCCTTGATTTCGAGCGGTGTGCAGAGATCTTCGATGGGACGGAGGTGACCGGCCAGGATACGCGGGGCGACTACGGTGAGACGCGTTGGATAACGGTTGGTTATCTCGATGACCGTCTTGTCGTGACGGTTTGGACGGAGCGGGACGGTGATCGGCGGATCATCAGCTTGAGGAAAGCCAATGAGCGAGAGCAAGCGCGCTTCGGCGCACGACTCAGGTCGGCCCAGCTCCCCCGATGAGATCGGCTGGGATCCGGACGACGCTCCCGAGCTGGACGAGCGCTGGTTCGCCGAGGCGGATGTCCGTTCCCGTGGCACGCTCATCCGTCGCGGGCGACGGGCGGGCGAAACCGAAACTGTCGTCCTTCCGTCGGCGCTGGTCGAGTCGTTTCGCATCCAAGGCGCCGACTGGCAGATCCGGATCGAAGCGGCGCTCCGGGAATGGCTGGCAGAGCACCCGGAACGGGTGTGAGTGGTGTTGCGACGAGCGGATGTCCGGCTCGTCCTGGTGGTGACTGGTCCCGTCGCGACAGGGGCATGAAGAGACGAGCACGATGGGCAAGATCACAGGCTTCCTCGAATTCGACCGGCAGGAGCAGAAGTATCAGCTCGCCGCCGACCGGGTCCGGCATTTCCGTGAGTTCACGCTGCCGCTCGACGAGCACGACCTGACCAAACAGGCGGCCCGCTGTATGGATTGCGGCATCCCGTTCTGCCATGGGCCGACCGGCTGCCCGGTCCACAACCAGATCCCGGACTGGAACGACCTCGTGTTCCAGTCGGATTGGGAGGAGGCCTCGCGCAACCTCCACTCCACCAACAACTTCCCCGAGTTTACCGGCCGGATCTGCCCCGCACCCTGCGAGGAGGCCTGCACGCTGAACCTCGAGAACCAGCCGGTCGCCATCAAGACGATCGAGCAGGCGATCGCCGACCGCGCCTGGAACATGGGCTGGGTCAAGCCCGAGCCGGCGCAGATGCGCACGGGCAAGCGCGTTGCGATCGTTGGGTCAGGCCCTGCCGGCATGGCGGCCGCCCAGCAGCTCGCCCGCGTCGGGCACGACGTCCACGTGTTTGAGCGCGAGCCCAAGGCCGGCGGCCTGCTGCGCTACGGCATCCCGGACTTCAAGATGGAGAAGCGCCATATCGACCGGCGCGTCCGCCAGATGGAAGCCGAGGGCGTCGTCTTCCACTACAACCAGAACATCGGCGTCACGAAGCCGGTCGATGAACTGAAGGCTGAGTTCGACGCCGTGATGTTCTGCGGCGGCGCCGAGGATCCGCGCAACCCGCAGCTCCCTGGCCAGGATCTGGAAGGCGTCCACTACGCGATGCCCTACCTCGTCCAATCCAACCGGCGGGTGAACAACGAGCCGATGCGTGGAAACGGCGAGCAGCCGATTCTGGCTTCGGGCAAGAACGTGGTGGTGATCGGGGGCGGCGACACGGCCTCCGATTGCGTCGGCACCGCCTTCCGCCAGGGCGCCCTGTCGGTGACGCAGCTCGACATCCGCCCGCGGCCGCCGGAACGGGAGGACAAGCTCACCGTATGGCCCTACTGGCCGACGAAGATGCGCACCTCCTCCAGCCAGGCCGAGGGCGCCGAGCGCGAGTTCCAGGCCGCCACCCTCCGCCTCGAAGGCAACAAGAAGGGTCAGCTCACGGGCGTCGTCTGCGCCCGGGTTGACGCCAAGCGTCAGCCGATCCCCGGCAGCGAGTTCGTGATGCCAGCCGACCTCGTCTTCATGGCAATCGGCTTCGCGGGTTCGGTGCAGAAGGGGTTGCTGGAGCAGTCCGGGATCGGCGTGAGCAAGCGCGGCAATGTCGAGGCGAACGAGGAGGATTACCGCACCTCAGACGCGAAGATCTGGGCGGCCGGCGACATGCGCCGGGGGCAGTCGCTGGTGGTCTGGGCGATCCGCGAGGGCCGCCAGGCCGCCCGCGCCATCGACGAGACGCTGATGGGCTCAAGCGTCCTGCCGCGATAGAACTCCGATACGACGAGCTCTCCGAGGCCCCCTGGCGTCAGCCGGGGGGCCAGCGGAAATCGTCGGCCCGTCCGGGTTGCGGCATCGGCGCGTTCCCGCGCAGCAGCGTCCGCTCCACAGTTCCGAGGTTATCCCCGTCCCGGGGACGCCCATTGAGCAACGCGCCGCCGGGCGAAACCTCTGTCCGGCTCAGCGGCACGACAGGACCGGCTGCCGGTTTCACCGGCAAGGCCGGGATACCCGGGGGTTCGGGCAGGCTCGGCAGCATGGCGGTGATCTGACGATCGATCGCCGCCGTGTCGGTCGGCTCACCCGCTCCGTCGAGGCTCGGGGCAGCTGTCGCAGGCGCCCCGCTCGGCGTCACGGCGGCCGAAGGCTGATCGGCCTGCGCCGGCGCCGTACCCATCAGGCGCTTGAGCTCGACATCGGCGAAATGCGCCAGCTTCCGGTCACCCGCCTTGGTGAAATGGATGCCGTCCGCGGTGCGCAGCTTGGCGATCTGCCCCTCCGGATCCGGTCCCGACGCCGCGTAGCGGTCCCGGTCATCGACGAAGCCCGGCCAGATATCGACATAGGTCGCCCCAGCCTTGGTAACGCTGTCGCGCACGATGTCGTTGATCGCGGCAAGGTCCCGGCTCAGGGACTCGCTCTGCACGGGGGGCAGCCCCACCCAGACCAGCGGCAGCTTTCGGTCGGTGAACACCTTGATGAGCGCGTCGATGCGCGCCCGATACAGGACGCGCCAGCGATCGGTCAGGGGCTCGACGGTCTCGTCGCCGTCGCGAATCGGCTGCCGGTCGTTGGCGCCCAGCATGACCAGGGCATAGCGAACCTTCGGGTTCGCCTGCAGGTAATCCTGCGCCGCCTTCGGCCAATCGACGACGTCCTTGCGCACCAGCCCGCTGTCGCCCTTGGCACGGTCGATCACCGCGACGTCGGCATTGTCCTCGAACACATCGTCGAGGCCCTTGGCGAGGTGATCTGCGAGCGAATCGCCGAACACGGCGATTTGCACATGCGGCTCGGTCTTGGCGATTGCGGGCTTCGGCGGCGTCGGAGCCCGGGCGGGACGTACCCGGCGCTTGATCGCGGGAGCCGGCCGCTGCGCCTCGGTCGGGCTGTAGGTGTTCCGGGGGCGCGGCGCCCGGTAGGTCCGTTCGGGTGGGGGCGCGACGGGCTGCGGCCGATCCTCCCAGGGCCAGTAGAACTGGCGCGGCGCCTCCTGAGGCGGCGCGTAGCGGGGCTGGCGCCCGTAACTCCCGTCATCCCGGTAATAGGCATCCCGGGGCCGCCGCCGCGGCGGCGCTTCGTAGTAGGTCCCGTTCCCCGGCTGCTGGTAGCCGTCGCCCCATTGCGCGAAGGCAGGCGCGCCGCCGAGCAGCGGGAGGCCGACGAGCCAGAGCGCGGCGGCCGCACCCGCATGCACCGCCCGATTGAGGCCGCGCCGACCAGCGACTTTCATGCGCATCCCGCACTCTTCACGTGGAACGGTGCCCCTGACCCCGCGGCACTATAGGGTGAAGTTTCTCAGAGGTCTAAAGGCGAAAGTCGTCTCACGGCCTGGGCGTGGGCCGGCTTTCGACATGAGCGAGAAGCCCCGGCGTCGCGTAGCCGTCGGCCGGCAGGCCCGTGCTGATCTGGTAGCGTCGCACGGCCTCGCGCAGTTTGGGGCCGGCGCGGCCATCCGTCGGCCCATCATAGAAGCCCGCCGATGCCAGCCCGACCTGGAGCTTTCGCAAGCTCGAAGGGTCGAGGCCTGGGGCCGTCGGCCAGGGCGCGGCAAGGGTTGACCCGCCCCCGAGCCGGTCAGCGAGATGGCCGACCGCCAACGCGTAGGAATCTGAGGTGTTGTAGCCTCGGATCACCTCGAAGTTGTCGGTGATCAGGAAGGCCGGCGCGCCGACTCCGCCCGGCAGGAACAGGCTGGCGCGCCCCCGCGGCGGCAGCGGACCGCCATCCGCCCGTCGGACGCCGCGTTCGGTGAAAGCCGAGAGATCACCGCCGTAGCGCGTCAGATCGAATCCCTCGGGCAGGCGCACTTCGTATCCCCACGACAGAGCCGGATCCCAGCCGAGATCCTTCAGATAAGCCGCGATGGAACCAAGTGAATCAGCTGGGCTGGTCCAGATATCGCGATGGCCGTCGTCGTCGAAGTCGACGGCGTGCGCCAGATAGGTGGAGGGCAGGAACTGGACCTGCCCCATCGCACCCGCCCAGCTTCCACGCATCTGCTTAGGGGTAACATCCCCCCGCTGCAGGATCGTCAGCGCCGCGAGCAGCTCGTCGCGAAACAGGGCGCCCCGGTGGCCGGCCGCCGCCAGGGTCGCCAGCGCGCGAATGGTCGAGACATCGCCAGCGCTGGCGCCGAAATCGGATTCGACGCCCCAGATCGCCAGGATCACCGGGCCTGGCACGCCGTATCGGCCCTCGATCGCCCGCAGCGTTGGGGCCAAAGCGGCCGCGCGCGCCAGCCCCCGGGCGAGCCGGCCACCAGATACCGCCCCGACCAGATAGTCCCAGACCGGCCGGACGAACTCGCTTTGGCGGCGCGTCCGCGCCAGGACGGCGGCATCCGGAGCGTCGATGCCCCGGAAAGCGGCGTCGAAGGTCTGCGGCGTCACGCCCCGAGCGGCCGCGTCGGGGCGCAGGGCTTCGATGAACCCACGAAAGGCGCTGTCGGCGCGCGCCTTCTCCTTCGCACGTGCCGCGCCGGGAAGGCACAGGCCAGCCGCCAGGACCGTTCGCCGCGACAGCACCCGTTCAGATCCGATTTCGCTTGGCGAGGCGATCTTCCCAGGCGAGCGCTTGGCCCACGATGACGTCGAGATCGTCGTGCCGGGGCTGCCAGCCCAGCCGCTCCCGGATGCGTGCCGCCTCGGCCACGATCTGCGCCGGGTCCCCGGGGCGCCGGGGACAGAGCCGAACCTGGAAGTCGCGCCCGGCGATCCGCTTGACGACCTCGATCACCTCGAGGACCGAGTAGCCGCGCCCATAGCCGCAATTCAGCGTCAGGCTCTCGCCGCCCGCCCGCAGATGATCGAGGGCGACCCGGTGCGCCTCGGCCAGATCCGAGACCTGGATGTAGTCGCGCAGGCACGAGCCGTCCGGCGTCGCATAGTCGGTGCCGTAGACGTCGAGGCGTTCGCGCTGGCCGAGAGCCGCCTGCGTCGCGACCTTGATCAGGTGGGTGGCGTTGGGTGTCGATTGGCCGGAACGGCCCTGCGGATCGGCGCCGGCGACGTTGAAATAGCGCAGGACGACATAGGTGAAGTCGTGAGCCGCCGCCGCATCGGCGATCATCCACTCGCTCATGAGCTTGGAGCGACCGTAAGGATTGATCGGCTTGAGCGGCAGATCCTCGGGGACCGGCACGATCTCAGGCTCGCCGTAAACGGCCGCCGTCGACGAGAAGATTACGTGCCGTACACCGGCCCGGACCGCGGCCTCAATCAGCGCGCGGGTCTTAACCGTATTGGCGAGATAGTAGCCGAGGGGGTCCGAGACGGATTCGGGAACCACGATCTTGGCCGCGAAATGTGCGAGCGCGTCGATCCGGTGCTGTAGGATCGTCTGGGTGACGAGGGCCTGATCCGCCACGTCGCCGACAACGAGCTTCACGCCCTCCGGGACGGCCCAATCGAAGCCGGTCGAGAGATCGTCCAGAACCACGATCTCCTCATGGCCGGCGTCGAGCAGCGCCAAAACCATGTGGCTGCCGATATACCCGGCTCCGCCCGTTACTAGGACCGCCATGTCATTCCCCTAGAAGCCTTCGTCGCGGAAGCCGGTCACGCCCACGTTGCCATCAGGCCCGGCCCTTGCCCACCTCTACGCGCTCTGCTGCCCGGGACCAGCGGCCACGTCTGCGCAGAGGAGCGCTTTACGCCTGCTTACGTGGTTGTAGACGCTATATTTACGGCACACTGCCCCCATACTATCCACAACAGGCTCTTGCGACGCACCGCGTTACCCTGTCTGACTGCGGCGCTGTCCACGGTGCAGGTCCGGCTCCGACCCGGAATGTGTCGAGCCAATCGTTTCAATCCTCGCGCACGTTGTTCTTTCAGTCTTCGGGGTTACCGATCGATGAAACCGATCCGCAAGGCCGTCCTGCCCGTCGCGGGCCTGGGCACGCGCTTCCTGCCTGCCACCAAGGCAGTTCCGAAGGAGATGCTGACTGTTGTCGACCGGCCGGTCGTGCAGCACGTGGTCGACGAGGCCCGGGAAGCCGGCATCGAGCATTTCATCTTCGTCACCGGACGCGGCAAGGCGGTGATCGAAGATCATTTCGACATCGCGTACGAACTCGACCGCACGCTCCAGGAGCGCGGCAAGACGGCCGCCTATGAGGAACTCCAGAGGGATCTGCCGAAGGCCGGGCAGACGAGCTTCACCCGCCAGCAGGCGCCCCTCGGGCTCGGCCACGCGGTGTGGTGTGCCCGTGAGATCATCGGCGACGAGCCCTTCGCGGTCCTGCTCCCCGACATGCTGAGCCGGGGCTGCATGGAGCAGATGCTGGCGACCTACGAGCGGCATGGCGGCAACGTCATCGCGGTCGAGGAGGTGGCCCCTGAGGAGACCCATCAGTACGGGATCGTCAGCGTCGGCGAGACCTTCGGTCAGTCCTTTCAGATCACCGGCATGGTCGAGAAGCCCAAGCAGGGTACCGCGCCATCGAATTTCATCATCTCCGGGCGCTACATTCTGCAACCGGAGATTTTCGGGATCCTGGAGCACGGCAAGAAGGGCGCGGGCGGCGAAATCCAGCTCACCGACGCCATGATTGAGCTCATGGGGACGCAGGATTTCTTCGGCATGCGCTACGAGGGCCGGACCTACGACACCGGATCGAAGCTCGGCTTCCTGGTGGCAAACCTCGCCTACGCCCTGGAGCGCGCCGATCTCGCAGGTCCGCTGAAGGCCGAGATCGCCCGACTCCTTAAGGAGCACGGCTGAGCGAACGACCCGGACGCGACGCAGCCATGCGCCTGATGCGGCACCAGCGGCGATTTAATCCTTGCGTCTTGTGCGGCGCACTTTATTTTGTGCGTTGCGAGATCGCGATGGCGTCGCGGTCACGCAGCCCTTCTTGGGCGTTTCCTCCCTAGACTTCGGGCCGCTCCTTCGGGAGTGGCCTTTTTTGTTTCCGGCCGTCGCGCTCAGCGGGTGGTCTTCATCACTCGGCCGCCATCCGGCGCGGCGACAGATCACTCAGGTCGGATGCGACCTCTGTGATGACGGCGCGCAATGCAGCCACCAGGGCCGGAAATCCGGCATGCGTCGCGAGGCTGCTCTCGTTCATGTAGAGCGCACGGTTGACCTCGATCTGGAGCGCGTGACGTCCCAGGTTCGGCTCACCATAATGTTCCGTGATGAAGCCCCCCGCGTAGGGCTTGTTGCGCACCACGCGGAAACCGCGGGCGCGGAAGGCCGCCTCGAATCCATCGATCAACGTCGGTGCACAGGCGGTGCCGAACCGGTCTCCGAGCACGATGTCGGCCTTCAACTCTGCGTCGCGCCCAAGGCTCGACGAGGGCATCGAATGGCAGTCGACGAGCGCGCAATGCCCGTGGAACCTGGCGGTGCGCTGGATCAGATCCCGCAACATCCGGTGATACGGCCGATAGAGTCCTTCGATCCGTGCGGTCGCTTCCTCGACCGGCAGCCGCTTGGCGTAGATCTCCTGGCCGTCAGCGACGACGCGTGGGATCGTCCCGAGTCCACCCGCGACCCGCATCGAGCGGGTGTTTGCAAACGGCGGAAGCCGTCCGTCGAACATCCGCGGGTCGAGCTCGAAGGGCTCGCGATTCACATCCAGGAAAGCACGCGGGAAGTTGGCGCGCAGCAGCGGCGCGCCGAGTTCCACGACGGGCGCGAACAGGCGCTCGACATGGGCATCCTCGGACCGCCGCAGGGCCAGGGCATCGAGGCGCGATGCCGCGATGAAATACGGGGGGTAGACGGCCCCGGAATGGCCGGTATTGAAGACGAACGGCAGGGTATGCGCCGCGGGTTCGTCCACTGCATAGGGTGGTGCGAATCCGAAGGCGTCTGGCTTGACCGATTCGGGAGCGCTCATCGATGCGTGGACAACCCGGCGATGGAAGGAGCACGGCAGACCTGCACTGTGGTGCGGGTTCGTCCGCCTGTCCACTCCGTGGCGTCGGGCAATCGTGCCATGGGCGACACAGGCGGCCTGCGCTCGGCCAACGATCCTAACACCTTGTTTACCATCCCGTCCCTTTATGGGATCAACACCACGATACGAAGGCTCGGATCCGGCCGATGAAAATCCTGCTGGCGGAAGACGACAACGACATGCGCCGGTTTCTGGCCAAGGCGCTGCAGAACGCGGGCTACGACGTCCTATCCTTCGACAACGGCCTCTCGGCGTATAATCGCCTGCGCGAGGAACCGTTCGAACTGCTGCTGACCGATATCGTGATGCCCGAGATGGACGGGATCGAGCTGGCGCGCCGCGCCACCGAGCTCGACCCCGACATCAAGGTCATGTTCATCACCGGCTTCGCGGCCGTGGCGTTGAACCCCGATTCCAAGGCGCCGAAGGACGCGAAGGTCCTGTCCAAGCCGTTCCATCTGCGCGACCTCGTCAACGAGGTCGAGAAGCTGCTCGCCGCCTAAGGGCGCCGGGCTCGGCCGTGGTGCCGGTGGAGCCACGTTAAGGCTGTGGCCACGCGGACATAGGCAATTCGCCCTGCGCGCACCTATATGTCGGGTGGTTACGCGCGGGACATCGAACGCCATGCAGCCGGTCACCATCTACACCACGGCGTGGTGCCCCTATTGCTCGGCGGCGAAGAGCCTGCTGAAGGAGAAGGGCGCCGCCTTCCAGGAAGTTGACGTCGAGCGCGTGCAGGGTGCCCGTGCCACCATGGTCGAGAAGGCCGGCGGCCGCACCAGCGTGCCCCAGATCTTCGTCGGTGGCCGGCATGTCGGCGGGTGCGACGATCTCTACGCCCTCGATCGGGCCGGCAAGCTCGATCCCCTCCTGAAAGACACCGCGGATGCCTGAGTCCCGGTTCACGGCTGCCTGCGTGCAGATGCGCTCGGGCCGAGATCCGGGCGCGAATCGCGACGCGGCCGTGGCGGGGGTACGCGAGGCGGCGGCCCGGGGCGCGGCCTACGTGCAGACGCCGGAGATTACCTCCCTGGTCGAGCGGAACCGCGAGCGCCTGTTCGCCCACGTAACCACCGAAGAGCGGGATCCGACGCTCGCAGCCCTGCGCGAGGCCGCGCGGGAAACCGGTACGGTGGTGCAGGTCGGCTCCATTGCGGTTCGATCCGGCGACAAGATCGCCAACCGTGCCTACCTGATCGATGCCGGGGGCGCGATCATCGCATCCTATGACAAGCTGCACCTGTTCGACGTCGACCTGCCGAGCGGCGAGCGTTGGCGCGAATCGGCGACCTATACCGGCGGGGCCTGCGCGGTCGTCGCCGACACGCACCTGGCCACGATCGGCCTGACGATCTGCTATGACGTCCGCTTTCCTGGCCTGTACCGCGCCCTGGCGGAGGCGGGCGCCGATGTGCTGACCGCGCCGGCCTGCTTCACCCGCCAGACGGGGGCTGCGCACTGGCACGTCCTGCAGCGGGCGCGCGCGATCGAGACCGGCGCCTTCGTGATCTCGGCGGCGCAGGGCGGCGTCCATGAGGACGGCCGCGAGACATTCGGACATTCGCTGATCGTCGATCCCTGGGGTCGCGTGCTCGCCGATGCCGGCGGGGACGAACCCGGGATCGTCATGGCAGAGATCGACTTGGCCCAGGTCATGGATGCCCGGGCACGGATCCCGTCTTTGAACCATGGACGCGCTTTTACGGTCCAGCGGGTCGGCCGGCAGGTCGAGCCGGCACAATAGACACCCAAAACAGATCAATGATCCGGTACAGTCTCGTCTGCGAGGCCGGGCACGGCTTCGAGAGCTGGTTCCCGTCCTCCGAGTCCTTCGACACGCAGGCGGCGCGCGGCCTCGTGGCATGCCCGGTCTGTGACAGCACCTCGGTCAGCAAGGCTCTGATGGTGCCGAGCATCGCGCGCACCGATCGCGGGCGAATCCCGGCTGCGCCGCCGGTTCAGACCGAGGCCCCGGTCGCCTTGATCGCTGAGCCCGAGCGACAAGTCCGGGCGATGCTCAAGGCTCTGCGCGAGCACGTGGTGGCAAATGCCGAGCATGTCGGCACCCGCTTCCCCGAAGAAGCGCGCAAGATTCACTACGGAGAGGCGGAGGGCCGCTCAATCTACGGTGAGGCTAGCCCGGCGGAGGCACGCGCTCTGGTTGAAGAGGGGATCGAGGTTGCGGCTATCCCGATCCTGCCGGACGACCGCAACTAGAGCATCCGCCACGTGTGGACGGCAGAGCTGCGGCCTGTCAGCGCCGCACCGCTGCGGTTCCCGCCAGAGACGCCAGCACGAACGACACGAGGGCGTTCCAGCCCGCGAGCGACACCCCGAGCACCCGCAGCGCCGCAACCGAGCAATCCACCACTTTGGTCGATTGCAGGGTGTTGAGGAAATCGCCGATCTGGCCCGGATTCGTGCCCGTCCCGCCGCCGCAATCGCTCGGTCCCGGCCAGAAGCCCCATTCGGCCCCGGCGTGATAGACGCCGACGCCGGCCCCATAGAGCAGGCCCAACGCCGCAAGACCGAGGGCGATCCGGCCGAGGCGCTCCGGGGCGAACAGCGCGATCAGTCCCAGCGGCACGGCCGCGTAGTAGGGGAGACGCTCCGTCAGGCATAGCTTGCAGGGCGCATAGCCGTATCCGTACTGCATCACCAGCACGGCACCGAGGGTGGCGGCGGACAGGATCGCCAGCCACAAGCCGGCGGTTTTGAGACGAAGCGCGGCCGCCATCTGCATCGCTACAGGATCACCTTGAAGAGCAGGAAGCCGAGGACGATCATCGCCACCGAAATCGCCGCCACGGCGTTGAGATGCCGATCAAGGACGCCCCGGATCTGGACGCCGTATCGACCGAGCAACCCGGCCAGGATGAAGAACCGGGCGCCGCGGGTGACGATCGACAGAACGGTGAACCAGAACAAGCTGTAATGGGCGAAGCCCGATGTGATCGTGACGAGCTTGTAGGGGATCGGCGTCAGACCCTTCAGCAGGATCACCCAGTGCCCGTACCGGGCGTAGGAATCCTGGAAGGTGGTCGCCGAGTTCTGCAGACCGTAGAGGCGGATCAGCCACTCCCCGAGGGAGTCGAACAGCAGGGCGCCGATGGCATAGCCGACAAGGCCGCCCAGCACCGATGAAATCGTCGCGATCGTCGCGTAGAGCCAGACCCGGTCCGGACGGCTCACCGCCATCGGGACCAGCATCGCGTCGGGCGGCACGGGAAAGAACGAGCTCTCGGCGAAAGCCACGGCGCCGAGCGCGTAGGGCGCGGACGGCCTGCCGCTGAGGGCGAGGATCCACGCATAGAGCCGGCGGAGCATTCGATCTCCCAGATTGGATAATCGGGCGCTCTTTGAGCACAGGTGCTGCGCCTTGGCCAGATCGCCGAAGCCGGCGAAAAATACGCTTGGCCGGTGCGGTCGACCTGTGCGAAGAGCGCCGGGCAGGCGGGTATGGCGGAACTGGTAGACGCGGGCGACTCAAAATCGCCAGCCGCAAGGCGTGGGGGTTCGATTCCCTCTACCCGCACCACAGCGATCGGCCCCCGATTCTTTCTTCAAACCGTCGCGGCACGCGGCGCTGGCCTAGAAGCGGCCGTGGCGCGGGCAGAGCGTCGCGCTGTCGCCGGCTAATTCCGCCCTATCTTGGCCGATACGCGGCGCGATGAGCCGCTCCAGGGACAGGGCGAGGCTGTGAGCGACCGTCTGAGGGTGGCGATCCTGGGGGCCGGTATGGCTGGCGCCGCGGCGGCACGCAGGCTGGCCGATGCCGGATCGTTGGTCAGCGTCTTCGACAAGGGTCGCAGCGTCGGCGGGCGTATGGCGACCCGACGGCACGGAACGATGCGGTTCGATCATGGCGCCCAATTCATGCGGGCGCATGGCGACGCCTTCGCGGCGCAGCTGCTGGAGTGGGAGCGGCGCGGCATCGCAGCCGCCTGGGCGGGTGAAGGGCGTCGGGTCGGCGTACCCGATATGACCGCGCCGGTCCGCGATCTCCTGGCCGGACTTCCCGTCACGTCCGGCATCACGGTGGCGCGCATCCGGCGGATCGACCTTGGCTGGCATCTCGACGCCGCGGACGGGGTCCACGGCCCCTTCGATACCGTGGTGATCACGTTTCCCGCCCCGCAGGTGACGGCCCTGCTCGACGCGTCCGGTTATGCGCTTCCCGGCGTCGAGCGCGCCACGTATGCCCCGTGCTGGTCCGTGCTGGTCGCGGCCGAAGGGGCGGCGACCGGGGCGCTGGTCAAGCCGGGTGCGGGTCCGATCGGCCTCATCGCCCTCGACGGATCGAAGCCGGGCCGTCCCCCGGGCACCCGGCTGACGATCCACGCGACGGCGGATTGGTCGCGCGATCATCTCGAAGAGCCGCGCGAGGCGATCATCGCGGCGCTCCTTCCCGTTGCCGAGCGCCATCTCGGCGTCGCTCTGCGCCCGACCTACGCGGAGGCCCATCGCTGGCGCTATGCGCAGGTCGATCGGCCCCTGGACCGATCAGCGGTCTACGATCCGGCCCTGCGGCTCGGCGCCGCCGGCGACTGGTGCCTGGGCGCGCGCATCGAGGCTGCCTACGACAGCGGCTCGGCGCTGGCCGGAGCCATCCTGGCTAATCTCGGTGGCGGGCCATGATCCCGCCGATCGCCTTCCATCCCGCCTATGAAGCGAGCCTGCCCGCCGGTCACCGCTTTCCGATGCGCAAATACGGGTTGCTCGCCGAGACGCTCATCGCGAAGGGCCTCGCACCGCTGGGCTTCGTCACGCCCGAGCTGGCGACCGCAGACATGCTCGTCCGCGCCCACGACCCAGCCTACGTGGAGGCGGTCCTCACCGGTACCGTGTCCCGGGACATCGAGCGGGCGATCGGCCTTCCGGTCGATCAAGCGGTCGTGCGGCGCTCACGCAGTTCCGTCGGCGGGACGCTGCTGGCGGCGCGTCTCGCCCTCGCGGAGGGACTCGCGGGCAGCGCGGCCGGCGGCAGCCATCATGCCCGGCGGCAGCAAGGCGCAGGTTTCTGCGTGCTCAACGATGTGGCGGTGGCAGCGCGGACGCTCCAGGTCGAAGGTCAGGTGCGACGCGCGCTCGTCGTCGACCTCGACGTCCATCAGGGGGACGGGACCGCAGATTGCCTCGCGCGATGTCCCGACCTGTTCACATGGTCGGTGCATTGCGAGAACAACTACCCGTCCGTGAAGATCGCCAGCGATCTGGATATCGGCCTGCCCGATCGACTGGGCGACGACGACTACCTCGCCGTACTGCGCGACCGCCTGCCGCAACTGCTCGATGCGCTCGTCCCGGATCTGGTCTTCTACAACGCCGGCGTCGATCCGCACCGCGACGACCGCCTGGGCCGGCTCTGTCTCACGGATGAGGGCCTGCTGGCGCGGGATCGCTACGTCGTGGCGCAGGCCCGGGCGCGCGGCATCCCGCTCGTGGCGGTCATTGGCGGGGGCTATTCCACGGATGTGAACGCTCTGGCCCGGCGTCACGCCCTGGTGTTCGAGGCGTTGGCCGCCGAGGCTGCGGACGCGTCGGCACCGTAAGCAGACTCAACGCAGACCGATGATGATGCAGTGCCGCATCAGTGTCCGGCCTCGGCGCCCGACACAGTGACCTGGTAAGGTTTGAGCAAGCCTGAGGGCACAGGTTGCGAGGATTGCGGATGTCGTTCGCGACGCGCCCGCAGGTCTCAGTCCGTCGCCGTTGAGGTTTGATCCATGCTCGCGCGGGTCTGGAACGTGCTGAAGCCGACGCTCGCGGTTGCAGCCCTGATCGCCGCCGCCCTCGTGTCGGCCGATAAGCTCGACCGGCAGCGGGCGCAGCCGGCTATCGGCGTCGTCGCGAGCGAGCCCGTCATCACCGGCGCCATCGCGCCGGCTGCGCGCCGCTGAGCAGCGCTCGCTTTATCAGGAAGCTCCGGGTCGCTGGCTCACCAGCCGTTGATGCGCGGCCATACGGCACCCGTGAGATGCCCGTCGGCGATGACGTGATAGCGATCATGCTGCGCTCCCGTGGCGCAGGCATGGTTCGGCAGGATGCGCAGGCGCGCCCCGACCGGAAGTTCGGGCAGGGCCGCCGTCGAACCCTTTCGCAGGGCCAGGATGCCGTGCTCCTGGTTGGCATCGGCGACGATCAGATCACGATAGGGCCGGCCTGTCCGGTCGCAGGCGAGGCCGTAGCCCTGGTCGACGGCCTGCCGGGCCGTGCCCCGGTCCCGCGAGAGCGCCATCCAGCCAGCATCGGTGATGATCCAGCCCTTCTCCCGCTGGTGGCCGATCACCGTAGCCAGGACGGTCAGCGCAATGTCTTCCACCGTGCAGGAGCCAACGCCGGCCTGAAACAGGTCGCCGATCATGAAGACGCCGGCGCGGACCTCGGTGATGCCATCCAGATTCGCCGCATAGCGCGCGGTCGGGGTGGAGCCGACGCTGACCACCGGGCAGGGCAGGCCGGCATCCCGAAGTGACGCCGCCGCCGTCACGGCTGCGACGCGCTCGGCCTCGGCGGCCGCGCGGAGCGCATCCGGCTCGCTCAGCCCGTAGCTGTCGCCGGCATGGAGGAGGATCCCGCGCAAATCGGCTTCCCTGTCGAGGATGCGGCCGATGGCGACAAGCTGTTCCGCATCCTGCGGCTTTACGCCGGAGCGGTGGCCATCCGCGTCGACTTCGATCAGCACCGGCAACCGATCATCGTGCCGGCGGCTCCAGGCCGCCACGGCCTCGGCCTGCTCCACGGAATCCAGAATGATCGCGAGATCCGCCTGGCAATGCCGCCGGATCCAGCCGACCCGTTCGAGCTTCTGCGGCGCGATCCCCACCGCGTAGATCATGTCGCGGACCCCGCCCTCGGCGAAGTACTCGGCCTCGCGCAGGGTGGAAACGGTCGCCGGCCCGGCCGCGCTCGCCATGGCGATCCGGGCGACGTCGCGGGATTTCGCGGTCTTGAGGTGCGGGCGCAGCACCACGCCGAGCCTGTCGAGCCGGGCCCGCATGGCGGCGACGTTGGCCGTCACGCGGTCGGCGTCGAGCAGGAGGCAGGGCGTTTCGATCACGTCGAGCCCGTCGCCCTCGGTCGATATCGAGATCTCATCCGCCATCACGCCGCTCCCGTCTGTCCAGGGATGGTTGTCTGATAGGCGTTTGCCGGGGACGGTCCAAGACGCACCGGGACAAGACGCACTGGGATAAGACGCACCGGGACAAGATGCGCCGAACGCCGATACCGGATCGGGCGACGGGCGTTCAGGTGGAACGCCGCACGGCTTCCACGAAGGCTGCCGCATCGCGGGCGACATCGGCCGCTGGTTTACCGGGGCGGTAGAGGTTGGAGCCCAGGCCGAACCCGTCGGCGCTCGCGGCGCGCCACGCGGCGATCCCCTCGGGGGTCACACCGCCCACGGCGAGCACCCGCGTTCCGGATGGCAGCACCGCGCGATGGGCCCGGAGAGCCGCCGGCGAGGCGACATCGGCTGGAAACAGCTTGAGCGCGGTTGCCCCGGCCGCGAGCGCCGTGAACGCTTCGGTCGGCGTCTGGTAGCCGGGCAGGGAGACGAGGCCGCGCGAACAGGTCGCGCCGATCACCGCCGCATCCGTGTTGGGGGAAACGATCAGGCTGCCGCCCGCGTCCCCGACCGCTGCGACCTGCGCGGGTTCGAGGACCGTGCCGGCCCCCACTAGCGCGCGCCCGGCCAGGCGATCTGCGAGGCGTGCGATGCTGCGCAACGGATCGGGGGAATTGAGCGGCACCTCGATCAGCGTGAAGCCGGCATCCACGAGGGCGTCGCCCACCGCGGGTGCCTCTTCGGGCGTCAGGCCGCGCAGGATCGCGA
The DNA here is from genome assembly GCF_022829725.1 of Methylobacterium sp. E-005. Taxonomy (GTDB): domain Bacteria; phylum Pseudomonadota; class Alphaproteobacteria; order Rhizobiales; family Beijerinckiaceae; genus Methylobacterium. The sequence goes on from NZ_JAKSYG010000256.1 coordinate 286,316, forward strand.
CCAGCGGGCAAGTGGCGAAGGCGGCTTCGAAACGCTCAAGGATCGTCATGCGCTGAGGCTCCAGATGGCATGGATGCCGGCCGTGGTCGCTCCATCCGGCACGGTGATGGGAGTCCCACCCAACTCGCTCACCGCGGCGGCGTAGAGGACGTTGAGGTCTCCTCCGCCCAGCAGATAGACGGGCCGGCGGCTGAGATCCTCCCGCGTTGCGACATCCGCCCCGATCAGGACACCGCTCGCATAGGCGGCGGCCTCGGACGGTTCGAGCCGATCGAGCAGAAGCCCGGCCCGGACCTCGAACAGCGTCGCGGCGAGGTTGCCGGACGCAATCCCCCGGCGAAGCCCGCGGCGGAACGGGGCCCCGTCCGAAACCACCCCGTCGAGCATCCCAGCCAGGATGCCATGGGCGCGCAGCAGAGCGAAGAGTTCGCCGGTCATCACCGTGGTGAAGGTCGTGATCGCCCCATCGACGGTCTCGACCCATTTGTTGTGTGTGCCGGGCTGGCAGAACAGGGCGGTCGCGGGCGCCGTTCCGGCATGGATCGCGCCCAGTATCTGGATCTCCTCCCCACGCATCACGTCGGGCCGCCGGCCGTCCCGCAGCGCCACGCCGGGCACGATGCGCACATGGGGCGCGGCTTCGCGGCAGGATGCGGCCAAGCGTTCCAGCGTGGCGGGCGCATCGACGTAGGGCGCCTCGCACCAGCCCCGGCTGGAGCCCACCATCCCGACCGCGATGACCGGGTCCACGCCGAAGCGCGCGCGCAGGGCTGAGATCTCGGCCGGGTACGCGTCCGGCGCGAGACTCAATACGCCGCGTTCATCCCGCAAGGTCTCGAGCACTGTCCCGTCGGAGGCGACCGCGTAGGCTCGCCGGTTTGTCGTCCCCCAGTCGACCGCGATGTAGGCTGCGCGACCGACCATGCCCTCTGCTCCCACGTGCGCGTTCTATTTGTCTGAGTTAATGGGCACGGCAGTGATGGTCAAGCTTCGTACGGTCCGCAGTGGCCGGACGAGGCGGATATACCAGCCGGGGATTGTCGCACCGCGTCGCGCGTTTGCGATGGACGGACCGGGCGCGGTTCGGCGATATGGCGGCAAGATTCAAAACAAGAATCAAAACTTGGGAGGACAGTGCTTGGCACGGGACGTGATCCTGGCGACCGACGGCCTGACGATGGAATTCCGTGGGTTCCGCGCCGTGAACGGCGTGGCGCTGCAGGTCGAGCGCGGCACGATCCACGTGCTCATCGGGCCCAATGGAGCCGGCAAGACCACCTGCTTCAACCTGCTGACCAAGTTCCTGATCCCGACGGCGGGGACGATCCGCTACAAGGACCGCGACATCACCGGTCTGAAAGCGGCCGACGTCGCCCGGCTCGGCCTCGTGCGCTCCTTCCAGATCTCAGCGGTCTTCCCGCATCTGACTGTGATGGAGAATGTCCGTATCGCCCTGCAGCGGCGGCGACGCGGCGACTCCTTTGATTTCTGGCGCGCCGAGCGGGTGTTGCGGGCGCTGAACGGCGAGGCGCTGGCGCTGGTCGAGGATGTCGGCCTGTCCGAGTTCGCCGACGTGCCGGCGGTGGAACTCTCCTATGGCCGCAAACGCGCGCTGGAGATCGCCACGACCCTCGCCCTCGATCCCGAGATGCTGCTCCTCGACGAGCCGATGGCCGGAATGGGCCACGAGGATGTCGAGCGCACGGCGCAGCTCATCCGCAGGGTCTCCAAAAGCCGGACCATCCTGATGGTGGAGCACAACCTGTCGGTGGTGGCGTCCCTGTCGGACCGCATCACCGTGCTGGCGCGGGGGCAGGTGCTGGCCGAGGGCGATTACGCCACCGTCTCGAAGGATCCGCGTGTGGTCGAAGCGTATATCGGGGCTGGACATGCCTGAGGCCGCGGTGAAGACCTTCACGCCCGCTCCGGCGACCGGCTCGCTCCTCACCGTCCGCGGGCTGGAGGGCTGGTACGGCGAGAGCCACGTGCTGCACGGCATCGACATCGATGTCCGGACCGGCGAGGTGATCACGCTGCTGGGCCGCAACGGCGCCGGCAAGACCACGACGCTCCGGGCGATCATCGGCATCCTCGGCAAGCGTGCGGGCTCGATCGTCTACGACGGTGTCGAGACCGTGCGGATGGCCTCGCGCAACATCGCCCGGCTCGGCATCGGCTACGTGCCGGAGGAGCGCGGGATCTTCGCGAGCCTCACGGTCCACGAGAACCTGATGCTGCCGCCGCGGGTGAAGCCCGGCGGCATGTCGGTGGCCGAAATCCACACGCTGTTCCCGAACCTGAAGGAGCGGGCAAGCAGCCAGGGCACCAAGCTCTCGGGCGGCGAGCAGCAGATGTTGGCCATCGGCCGGATCCTGCGCACCGGCGCCAAGCTGATCCTGCTCGATGAGCCGACTGAAGGTCTCGCGCCGGTCATCGTTCAGCAGATCGGCCGGACCATCCAGCAGTTGAAGGCTCAGGGATACACCATCATCCTGGTGGAACAGAACTTCCGCTTCGCCCAGACCCTGGCGGACCGGCACTTCGTGATCGAACAGGGCAGGGTGGTCGACATGATCCCCAATGCCGAGCTAGACGCCAATATCGACAAGCTTCACGCCTATCTCGGCGTCTAGAGCCTGTCCAAGAATACTGTCGAAGCGCCCAAATCGGCGTCCCGAGTTCCGGCCGGCGGAAGAACGCCGTGCCGCCAGTGGATGGAAACGCGTATGTTCGGACGTATCGCCCGGCCCGTGACCCTCGCCGCCCTCGCGGGCGCCCTGATGATGGGCACCGCCGCGGCGCAGACCAACGTCAAGATCGGCATCCTCGGCGACCGCTCGGGCGCCTATTCGGACATCAGCGGCGAGGGCTCGGTGGTCGCCGCCAAGCTGGCGGTCGAGGATTTCAAGCCGGAGCAGCACGGGCTCAAGGTCGAGATCGTCTCGGCCGACCACCAGAACAAGCCCGATGTCGGCGCGGCCATCGCCCGGCAATGGTACGACCGTGACAGTGTCGACATGATCACCGACGGGGTGACCTCATCGGTGGCGCTCGCCATCAGCCAGGTCACCAAGGAGAAGAACAAGGTCTTCATCGATACCGGCGCCGGCACCGCCGACCTCACCGGGCCGCAATGTACGCCCAACACGATCCACTGGGTCTACGACACGGTGGCGCTGGCCAACGGCACCGGCGGCGCGATGGTGAAGCGCGGCGGCACGACGTGGTTCTTCCTTACCGCCGATTACGTGTTCGGCCAGACGCTGCAGCGCGACACCAGCGCGGTCATCACCAAGAACGGCGGCAAGGTCGTGGGCTCGGTCAAGACGCCGTTCCCGACCTCGGACTTCTCGTCCTTCCTGCTCCAGGCGCAGGGCTCGGGCGCCAAGGTGATCGGGCTCGCCAATGCCGGCACCGACACGATCAATTCCATCAAGCAGGCCGGTGAGTTCGGCATCACCGAGGGCGGGCAGGCTTTGGCCGGCCTCCTGGTCTTCTCCTCGGACGTGCATTCCCTCGGCACCAAGGTCGCCCAGGGGCTGGTGCTCACCGAGCCGTTCTACTGGGACTTGAACGACCAGACCCGCGCCTTCTCGGACCGTTTCGCCAAGCAGATGAAGGGCAACTCGAAGCCGACCGCCAATCATGCGGGCGTCTACTCGGACGTGCTCCACTACCTGAAGGCGGTGGCGGAGCTGAAATCCACGGCGGACGGCGCCGCGACCGTCGCCAAGATGAAGGCGATGCCGACCGACGATCCGCTGTTCGGAAAGGGCGTGATCCGCGCGGACGGGCGCAAGATCCACGACATGTACCTGTTCGAGGTCAAGAAGCCCGCCGAGTCGAAGGGCGAGTGGGACCTCTACAAGCAGCTCGAGACGATCCCGGGCGATCAGGTCTTCCGCCCGCTCAACGAGGGCAAATGCCCCCTCGTGAAGGGCTGAGCATGGGTGCGGGGCGCGGAGACCGGCCATGACCACGATCTTCGGTGTGCCGATGCAGGCCCTGTTCGGGCAATTGCTGCTCGGCCTGATCAACGGTTCATTCTACGCGATCCTGTCGCTGGGGCTCGCGATCATCTTCGGGCTCCTCAACATCATCAACTTCGCCCACGGCGCGCTCTACATGATGGGCGCGTTCGTGGCCTGGATGCTGCTCACCTACGTGGGCCTCGGCTACTGGTGGGCGCTGGGGCTGGCGCCGCTCGTGGTCGGCGCCTTCGGCATCGTGCTGGAGCGGCTGCTGATCGCCCGGCTCTACAAGCTCGACCACCTCTACGGCCTGCTCCTGACCTTCGGGCTGGCGCTGATCATCCAGGGCATGTTCCGCAACCAGTACGGCGTCTCTGGGCTCCCCTACGCGATCCCGCCCGAGCTGTCGGGCGGCCAGCGCCTGCCCTTCATGTTTCTGCCGAACTACCGGGCCTGGGTGGTGGTCGCCTCGCTCACCGTCTGCATCGCCACGTGGCTCGTGATCGAGAAGACCAAGCTCGGCGCCTATCTGCGCGCCGCCACCGAGAACCCGACCCTCGTCCAGGCCTTCGGGGTCAACGTGCCGCTGTTCCTGACCCTGACCTATGGGTTCGGCGTCGCGCTCGCGGGCTTCGCCGGGGTGCTGGCCGCGCCGATCTACTCGGTGAATCCCAATATGGGCGCCGACATCATCATCGTGGTCTTCGCCGTGGTGGTGATCGGCGGCATGGGCTCGATCATCGGCTCGGTGATCACGGGCTTCGCCCTCGGCCTCGTCGAGGGGCTGACCAAGGTGTTCTATCCGGAGGCGTCCGCGACCGTGATCTTCGTGATCATGGTGCTGGTGCTGCTCGTCAAACCCGCTGGCCTGTTCGGGCGCACGGCCTGACCGCGAACTGAGGCTCGACACCCATGGCCGACACCGCAACCATCGACGCCGCCCCGATCGCTGCCGCCCCGGCGACCGGCCGGGACGACAAGGCGCTCCACCGCCTGATCTTCGTCGGCATCGCCGTGCTGCTGATCGTGGCGCCGCTGGTGCTCTACCCCGTCTATCTGATGAAGGTTTTGTGCTTCGCGCTGTTCGCGCTCGCCTTCAACCTGCTGCTCGGCTACGGCGGCCTGCTCTCCTTCGGTCACGCCGCCTATTTCGGCATGGCGAGCTACCTCTGCGCCTACACGGCCAAGCAGCTCGGCTTCACGCCGGAACTCGCGATCCTCGCCGGCACCGGCACCGCGGCGCTGCTGGGCCTCGTTTTCGGCGCGCTGGCGATCCGCCGGCAGGGCATCTACTTCTCGATGATCACCCTGGCGCTCGCCCAGATGGCGTTCTTCTTCTCGCTGCAGGCGAAGTTCACCGGCGGCGAGGACGGCATCCAGGCGGTGCCCCGCGGCAACCTGTTCGGGGTGATCAGCCTCGCGGACGACCGGGCGATGTACGGCCTCGTCTGCGTGATCTTCATGGCCGGGATGCTGCTGATCTACCGGATCATCCACTCGCCCTTCGGGCAGGTGCTGAAGGCGATCCGGGACAACGAGCCGCGGGCGATCTCGCTGGGTTACCGGGCGAGCCAGTACAAGCTTGCGGTCTTCGTGCTTTCGGCGACGCTGGCGGGGCTCGCGGGTTCCACCAAGGCGATCGTGTTCCAGCTCGCCTCGCTCACCGACATCCACTGGTCGATGTCGGGCGAGGTGGTCCTGATGACGCTGGTCGGCGGCATGGGGACCGTGTTCGGGCCGATCGTCGGCGCCCTCGTGATCGTCACCATGGAGACCTACCTCGCGCAGTTCGGCGCCTGGGTGACGATCATCCAGGGCTGCGTCTTCGTGCTCTGCGTGCTGCTGTTCCGGGAGGGGATCGTCGGGCTCGTCGCACGGGTGGTGCGCCGGCCGTTGTGAAAACGGCCACGCATTGGATCGCAGACAAGTGATGGTAAGGCGCCGTTAACCAAACCGTCTCAACCTGGGGTTCCACAGACTTCAGGTTCGCCATGATGAACGCCGGTTCGCTCAGCATCGACGACCCCGCGGTCGACTGCCCGGTCCCACCGGAGACGGTCGGCCGTCTGATCAAGGCCGATCCGGAGGGCGCCGCCTACCTCCTGGACGGGATCCCGGAGGCGACCCGGGCGCGTCTCGCGGTCTGGCTCTACGGCCGCAGCCATACGCACGAGATCGGCGTCCGGGTCGCGGCGACCTGCGACGGCACGACCCTGCGCCGGGCGGCCGGAGTCGTCGGCAACGTCCTGTACGACCTGTCCCGTCGCCCCTACGCGGCGCCGAGCCACGGAACACGGACCAGCGCGAACCGCATCTCCCTCGGCGGGTCCCAGCGGCGCGCCTGAACGGGGCTGTGCAGCAATTGGATCGCGAGCTGCGAGGGTCTATCGTCGCGGCCAATGTCCACCCTCGCACCCGCCGTCCGCCGCCTCGACCCCATCCTCGTCGACCGCATCGCCGCGGGCGAGGTGGTGGAGCGCCCGGCCTCGGCCGTGAAGGAACTCGTCGAGAACGCCATCGACGCCGGGGCCCGGTCCATTGAAGTCACCGTCGAGGCGGGCGGCCGGCGGCTGATCCGTGTGGTCGATGACGGGCGCGGGATGACGCCCGAGGACCTCGACCTCGCCGTCGAGCGTCACGCCACCTCCAAGCTCCCCGGGGGCGACCTGACGGCGATCGACACGCTGGGATTCCGCGGCGAGGCATTGCCCTCGATCGGGGCGGTGTCGCGGCTCGCCGTCGTCACGCGCACGCCGGAGGCCGAGGCTGGGGCGAGCCTGATTGTGGAGGCGGGCCTGAAGGGTCCGGTCCGTCCGGCCCCGGCCCAACGCGGCACCCGGATCGAGGTGACCGAGCTGTTCGCCGCGACGCCGGCCCGGCTCAAGTTCCTGAAATCCGACCGGGCCGAGAACGCCGCCATCGCGGAGACCCTGCGCCGGCTCGCCGTCACGCAGTCCGGGATCCGCTTCACCCTGCGCGCCGATGCCGGCCAGCCCCTGGTGTTGCCGGCCGAGAGCGGGTCGGAGGCGGATCTGCGCCGGCTCACCGCGGTGCTGGGGCCGGATTTCACCGCCAACGCCCTGCCGGTCTCGCTCGCCCGGGAGGGGTTCGCGGTGACCGGCCATGTCGGCCTGCCGACCTATCACCGGGGCGCGGCGACTCACATCCATCTCGCCGTCAACGGCCGCCCGGTGCGCGACCGGCTGCTCCTCGGGGCGGTGCGCGGCGCCTATGCCGACACCCTGGCCTCTGACCGCCACCCGGTGCTGGGACTGACAATCACGTGCGATCCCGAACGGGTCGACGTGAATGTCCACCCGGCCAAGACCGAAGTGCGCTTCCGCGAGCCGGGTCTGGTCCGGGCGCTGATCGTCAGCGCCATCCACGATGCCCTGCGCCGCAGCGGCGCCCGCTCGGCCACGACCGGCGCCGCCCGGACCCTCGACGCCTTGCGCCCGGCCGGCCCGGCCCTTGCGCTCCATACCGGGGTGGCTGCACCGAGCCTGTTCCAGCCCACACGGCCCGGCCCGTTCCCATCCGGCGCGCCCTCGGTGGCGGCGCCTGCGGGCTACCGGAGTTCACCGACCTGGCGGCCGGCCCCGATGCCGCGCCCCGCGGAGCCGGCTTACGTCCTAGCGGAGCACAGCGGCTTCGCGGAGGCATCCCAGGCGGCCTTCGTCGGGGACGTTGCGGCCCCGCCCCAGGCGGATGTCCGGCACCTCGCCGACGCCCCGGAGGCGATCGACCATCCCCTCGGCGCGGCGCGCGCCCAGATCCACGAGACCTACATCCTCGCCCAGACCCGCGATGGCCTTGTGATTGTCGATCAGCACGCCGCCCACGAGCGCCTCGTCTACGAACGGATGAAGGCGGAGCGGGCGGCGGGCGGCATCGCCCGGCAGGGACTCCTGATCCCCGACGTGGTCGAGATGAGCCCCGAGGAGGCCGACCGTCTGGTCGCCGCCGCGCCGGACCTCGACCGGCTTGGTCTCACCATCGAGGCGTTCGGATCCGGGGCCGTGCTGGTGCGCGAGGTCCCGGCCGCGCTGATCAAGGCATCGATCCGCGATCTCGTGACCGACATCCTCGACGCCCTGGAATCCAGCGGCGACGAGGAAGGCGGTGCCCCGGCCGCCGAGGGCGGTCCGCTGGGCCGGCGCCTCGATGCCGTGCTGTCGCGTATGAGCTGCCACGGCTCGGTTCGCGCCGGCCGCCGCCTGCGGCCCGAGGAGATGAACGCCCTCCTGCGCGAGATGGAGGCGACCCCGAATTCCGGCCAGTGCAACCACGGCCGCCCGACCTCGATCGAGCTGAAGCTCTCCGACATCGAGCGGCTGTTCGGCCGGCGGTGATAAGCGCGCTGCGGCGGCCGGGCGCGCCGAACAGCCGCCGCACTTCGTTTCGCCTTGCGATTGCCCCCACGGGCCTAGATCGTGGAGAGAACAGGCGCGCAGACTTATCCTGACCGAACACAGGCCTTCGCCGGAGCCCGCGATCCATGGATTTCACCATCTCGCCCCGCGTCGAGGAGTATCGCGCGCGGATCGCGGCCTTCGTCGAGGCGCATGTCATTCCGCTCGAATCCGACCCGGCGGCCTATGACGGCCACGGCAACATCGGCCTACCGGAGCTCGCCCGGCTGCGCGGCCTCGCCCGGGAGCAGGGGCTCTGGTGTCTCCAACTCAAGCCGGAGACCGGTGGGGCCGGGCTCGACAAGGTCGGCATGGCGGTCTGCTACGAGGCGATGAACCGCTCGATCTTCGGGCCGGTCGTAATCAACTCGGCCGCGCCCGACGACGGCAACATGATGGTGCTGGAGAAGGTCGCCACCCCGGCCCAGAAGGAGCGCTGGCTCGATCCGATCGTGCGCGGTGAGGTCCGCTCGGCCTTCGCCATGACCGAGCCCCATCCCGGCGGCGGCTCCGATCCCGGCATGATCCAGACCCGGGCCGAGCGCCGCGGGGACAGCTACGTGGTCACCGGCCGCAAATGGTACATCACCGGCGCCGAGGAGGCCGCGCACTTCATCCTGATGGCCCGCACCTCCGACGACGTGCGCAAGGGCCTCACCGCCTTCCTGTTCCACAAGGACCAGCCCGGCTGGGAGATCCTGCGGCGCATCCCGATCATGGGGCCGGAGGAGCATGGCGGCCATTGCGAGCTTCTGTTCGATGGTCTCGAGATCCCGGCCGAGAACGTGCTGATGAACGAGGGCGACGGCCTGAAGCTCACGCAGATCCGCCTCGGCCCGGCGCGGCTGACCCATTGCATGCGCTGGCTCGGCCTGTCGAAGCGCTGCGTCGAGATCGCCCGCGCCTACGCGGCGGAGCGCCACGGCTTCGGCATCCGCCTGGCCGACCGCGAGAGCATCCAGCTTATGCTGGGCGATCTCGCCATGAAGATCGAGATCGGCCGCCTGCTGGTGATGAAGGCCGCCTGGGCGCTCGATCAGGGGAGCTTCGCCCGCAAGGAGGTCTCGATGGCCAAGGTCCATGTGGCCAACCTGCTCCACGCGGCCGCCGACGTGGCGATTCAGATCAACGGCGCCCGGGGCTATTCCACCGATACGCCGCTCGAATGGATCTACCGCTACGCAAGGCAGGCGCGGCTGGTCGACGGGGCCGACGAGGTCCACAAGATGGTGCTCAACCGCAACCTGGAGGCCGAGGGCGACGCCTTCTGGTCCTGGCCGGTGGGCGCGTGAATCGGAGCGTATGACGATGACCGATGTCGTGATCACAGGCGCGGTGCGGACTGCGATCGGCACCTTCGGCGGCGCGCTGGCCGGGACGCCGCCCTCCGAATTGGGGGCGCTCTGCGTCGCGGAGGCGCTGAAGCGCGCCGGCACGGCGCCGGAGCGCGTCGGCCACGTGGTGTTCGGCCACGTGATCCCGACCGAGCCGCGGGACGCCTACATCGCCCGCGTCGCCGCCATGAAGGGCGGGGTGCCCAAGGAGGTGCCGGCGATGACCGTCAACCGGCTCTGCGGCAGCGGATTGCAGGCGATCGTCTCGGCGGCGCAGTCCATCCTGCTCGGCGATGCCGAAATCGCGCTGGCGGGCGGCGCCGAGAACATGAGCCGGTCACCGCATATGCTCACGACCGGCCGCACCGGCCAGCGCATGGGCGATACCATCCTCGTCGATTACATGATCGGCGTGCTGAGCGACCCGTTCGGCAACGGCCATATGGGCGTCACCGCGGAGAATATCGCCGAGCGCTACGGCGTCTCCCGCGACGCGCAGGACGCCTTCGCGGCCGAGAGTCAGGCGCGCGCCGCCCGGGCAATCCGCGAGGGCTTTTTCCGTGACCAGATCCTGCCCGTCGCCGTCCAGCGCAAGCGCGAGACGGTGGCGTTCGACACCGACGAGCATCCGAAGGCGACCAGCGTCGAGGATTTGGCGAAACTCCGCCCGGCCTTCTCCAAGACCGGCAGCGTCACCGCCGGCAACGCCTCGGGCCTGAACGATGGCGCCGCCGCCCTCGTCCTCTCAAGCGCGGCGCAAGCCGAGCGTTCGGGGGCGAAGCCCCTCGCCCGGATCGTCGGCTACGCCCATGCGGGCGTCGACCCGTCCGAGATGGGCATGGGTCCGGTGCCCGCCGTGCGCCGTCTGCTGGAGCGCACCGGCCTGCGCGCCGGAGATTTCGACGTGATCGAGTCGAACGAAGCCTTCGCGGCCCAGGCCTGCGCGGTCTCCCGCGAACTCGACCTCGACCCCGCCCGGGTGAACCCGAACGGCGGTGCCATCGCCCTCGGGCATCCGATCGGCGCCTCGGGGGCGATCATCGCGGTGAAGACGCTTTACGAGCTGGCCCGCATCAACGGCCGCTATGGTCTGGCGACCATGTGCATCGGCGGTGGACAGGGCATCGCGGTCGCCTTCGAGCGGCTGCACTGAGATGGCGGATCTGTTCGACCTCACCGGTCAGCACGTGCTGGTGACCGGCGCCTCCAGCGGGCTCGGGCGCCACTTCGCCGGGACGCTGGCCCGGGCCGGGGCACGGCTGACCCTGTGCGCGCGCCGGGCCGACGCCCTCGCCGAGACCGTCGCCAGCGTCACCGCGGCAGGCGGGCAGGCCCACGCCGTCGTGATGGACGTGACCGGGTCCGGCAGCATCGCGCGGGCGCTGGATGTGGCGGAGGCGCGGTTCGGGCCCGTTCAGGTCCTCATCAACAATGCCGGCGTGACCGCCACCAAGCCCGCCCTCGATCTCGAGGAGGCGGATTGGGACGCCGTGCTCGACACCAATCTCAAGGGCGTCTGGCTGGTGGCTCAGGCGACCGGAAAGCGCATGGTCCAGCACGGCGCGGGTGGCAGCATCGTCAACATCGCGTCGATCTTGGGCTTGCGCGTCACCGGCGGGCTTGCGCCCTACGCCGCCTCGAAGGCCGGGGTCGTCCAGCTCACCAAGAGCCTTGCGCTGGAATGGGCGCGCCACGGGATCCGGGTCAACGCTCTGGCGCCGGGCTACATCAAGACCGAACTCAACGATGCGTTCTTCGAGTCCGAACCCGGGAAGGCGCTGATCAAGCGCGTGCCGCAGCGCCGGCTCGGCGAGGCAGCCGAGCTCGATGGGCCGCTCCTGCTCCTCGCCTCCAGGGCCGGCGCCTACATGACCGGCAGCGTCGTCGCGGTCGACGGCGGTCACCTCGTCTCGGGCCTGTAGCGGATGGACCAGGAACGGCTGCGCGCCTGGATCGTCGCGCATCTCGGCCGCGCGGATCTCAACATCGCAGAGATCCGTCCGCTCGGCGGCGGCTCGATCCAGGAGAACCGCCTCGTCCGCTGCCAGATCGCAGGCGAATCGCGCGACTTCGTGCTGCGCATGGACGCCTCCGCCACGATCGCGTCGAGCCGGTCCCGCGCCGAGGAGTTCCGCATCCTGGAGGCCGTCTGGAAAGCCGGCGTGCGCGTGCCTGAGCCCGTGGGCTTCTGCGACGATCCGGCGGTGATCGGCGCACCCTTCGCGCTGATGGGCCTCGTCGAGGGTGTCGGGCTGGGGCCGCGCATCGCCAAGGATCTGAGCCTCGGCGGCGACCGCGAGCATCTGACGACCGCCCTGGGCCGCGAACTCGCCAAGATCCACACGGCTTTCGACCCAGCAACGCCTCCCGCGGCGCTGGCCTTCCTGGGCGAGCCGGCACCAGACCCGGCGCGGGCCGAAATCGCGCGGCTGCGTGCCAGCCTCGATGGAATCGGCGTCTTGCGCCCGGCCATCGAGTGGGGCTTGCGCTGGGGCGAGCTTCGCGCACCCGCATGCCCAACTCCGACCCTCGTCCACCGGGATTTCCGCACCGGCAACTACATGGTCGACGCAAACGGTCTCACGGCCGTGCTCGATTGGGAATTCGCCGGCTGGGGCGATCCCGCGCAGGATCTCGGCTGGTTCTGCGCCGCCTGCTGGCGCTTCGGCCGGTCCGAGCTGGAGGCCGGCGGCATCGGTTCCCGCGCGGCCTTCTATCGGGGTTACCGGGAAGCCGGTGGCCGCCCCATCGATCCGGAAAGCGTCGCCTACTGGGAGGTGCTGGCGCATCTGCGCTGGGCGGTGATCGCCCTGGAGCAGGGCGCGCGACACGTTTCCGGCCGCGAATTTTCCCTCGAACTGGCGCTCACCGGCCGGATGGTGCCGGACCTCGAACGGGCGATCCTGCGGGCGACGTCCCCCGCGGCGTGGAGCTGAGCATGCAGGATGAACCCTCCGGCGCCGCCCTCCTCGACGCCGCGCGCCGGGCCCTGACCGAAGAGGTGGTGCCCGGTCTCACCGGCCGTCCGCGCTACGTCGCGCTGATGGTCGCGAACGCGATCGGCATCGCTGCCCGGGAGATCGCCGAGGCCGATCGGTTATCTGCGGCCGGCGCGGATGTCCTGGCGGGCGAACCCGTCGCGGCCCTGGTCGCCGCGATCCGGGCCGGGGGGCGCGATGCCGACCCGAACCTCCACGAAGCCCTGGAAGCGGCTGCGATGGTGGCCGCGCAGGTGTGGAAGCCGGCTCCTCCCGGCGGCTAAGCCTCCCCGGCGGCACGGATTCCCAAGGACTTTTTCACAGCCCCCGGGCGCGATCCCGTAACACGAACTTCTGGATCTTCCCGGTCGAGGTCTTCGGCAGCGGACCGAACACCACGGTCTTCGGCACCTTGAAGCGCGCCATCCGCTCGCGACAGAAGGCGATCACATCGTGATCGGTCGGCGGCTCGGCGCCCGGCTTCACCTCGAGAAACGCACAGGGGCTCTCGCCCCAGGTCGGGTCGGGCCGCGCCACCACGGCCGCCAGCATGATGGCGGGATGGCGCATCAGCACCTCCTCCACCTCCAGACTGGAGATGTTCTCGCCGCCCGAGATGATGATGTCCTTCGCCCGGTCCTTGATCTCGACCGATCCGTCGGGATGCCAGACCGCGAGGTCGCCGGTCCGGTACCAGCCCCCGGCGAGTGCCCGCGCGGTGGCGTCGGGATTGCCCAGATAGCCCTTCATCACGGTATTCCCGCGAAGCCGGATCTCCCCGACCGTCGCGCCGTCCTGCGGCACCGGCCGGTCGGTTTCAGGATCCACCACCCCGGTGGCCTCGAGGGTCGCGAGCGGCACACCCTGCCGCGCCATGCGGGCGTAGCGGTCGGCGTCGCTGAGTTCCGTCCAGTCCGGCTGGGCGAGGCAGACAGTGGCGGGCCCATAGCTCTCGGTGGCGCCGTAGAGGTGCAGGACCTGGAAGCCCAGTTCCTCCATGGTGCGGATGATCGTCGAGGACGGTGCCGCACCCCCGACCGCGCAGCGTACCCGCTGCGGAAAGGCGACGCGATCGGATTCCGGTGCGTGCGCGATCATCGAGAGCACGATCGGCGCGCCGCAGAGATGCGTCACCCCGTGCTCCGCGATCAACCGGAAGATCGCCGCCGGCTCGACCTTGCGCAGGCAGATCTGGGTCGCGCAGGCGGCGACGCTGGCCCAGGGGTACGACCAGCCGCTGCAATGGAACATCGGCAGGGTCCAGAGATACACGCTTTCGGCGGTCAGCCCGAAGGTGACGGCGTTGCCGAGCGCCTGAAGATACGCACCGCGGTGGCTGTAGACCGCGCCCTTCGGATCGCCGGTGGTGCCGGAGGTGTAGAGCAGGCAGAGCGATTGCCACTCGTCCGTGGGACCGGTCCAAGCGTGGTCGGGATCGCCGGATGCAAGGAGATTTTCGTAGGAGATCGCATCGGCGACGTCGGCCTCGCCGATCGCCACCACCAGCAGCGGGCGCTCGAGCTCCGCGAGCGCCCTTGCGGCCAGCGGCGCATATTCGGACTCGACGATCAGCGCGCGGGCGCCGCCATGCGCCAGCGAGAACGCGATCGTCGCCGGATCGAGGCGCGTGTTCAGCGGGTTGAGGACGGCGCCGAGCATCGGCACGGCGAAGTGGGCCTCGATCATCTCGGGAACGTTGGGCGCCAGGATCGCCACGGTGTCGAGGGTGCCGATCCCGTGCGCCGCGAGGCCGGAGGCGAGTCGGCGGCAGCGGGCGTACAGATCGGCGTAGCTGAGATGCCGGTCGCCATCGATGACCGCAATCCGTCCACCGGCAGCCGAGGCGGCGCGCGCCAGGAGGCTCACCGGGGTCAGCGGGACGTAATTGGCCGATGTTCGATCAAGATCGCGCGCGAAGGGGTGGCGAGCGGCCCCGGGGGACGGCGCGGGGTGCTGCGGATCGATCTCCGTCATCGGTCTGCCTTCTGATCGGGCGGCGGGCGTGGCGTTCGCTCCGCCTGCGGATGATTTCGCGCGCGGTCCGGCTGTCAATCGCCAGCATGCCCAAGGGCGGTGTCCCGATCGGCTTCTGTCACGCCGCGGTGTTGACGGCGCGGCAACCGTGACGGATGCCCATAATCCGGGCTCGGCCGGTCGGGGCCGACGGTTGGGGGAACGGTGGCCGTGGGGAACGACAACCTGCCGATGGTGCCCTCGCAGGCGGGGCGAGCCTTGGCCGAGAGCGGCGTGGCTCGGGCGCGCGAGACCTATGAGCGCTTTGCCGAAGCCGGCGAGATGGCGCTCAACGCCTTCGAGACATCGATGGCCCAGACCTTTGAGGGCTGGCGCTCGGTGATGGGTTCCAGCCGCGAGACCGCCCACCAGTTGAGCGAGAGCCTTGTTGCCGGCGCTCGCAGGATGCGCGAGCAGTGGGAGGCCGCCGGGGCACGGCTCTACAACGCGTTCGAGGACAACGCCGGTCACACCATGGCGGCTATGCGCGAGATTGGGCACCGCATGCTCGTGGCGTCCGATACGAACATCCGCGCCAACCTCGATTTTGCCGAACGCGTGGCGAAGGCGGCCGATGCCCGGGAGGTGGCTGCCCTCAACGTCGCATACCTGCAAGAGCAGGCGCGCCGACTCACCGACCAGATGGTCGATCTGCACCAGACGACCAGCCGGCTCGCCCGCGAAGCCGTCGCGCGCACCGAAACGCCGTGACGCGCGACACGGCGGCAGCGGCGAAAACGATGCCGCGGCTCGACGATCTCAGCCGCGCCGACGTTCCGTTCCGGACCGGCCATGTCCTGGCCTACGCGCCCCACGATTTCCACCGCATCGCCTATGTCGAATGGGGTGACCCGGCCTCCCCGCACGTGGTCGTCTGCGTCCACGGGTTGAGCCGTCAGGGCCGGGACTTCGATCCGCTGGGCTATCTCCTGGCCAAGATGGGCTACCGGGTCGTCTGTCCGGACCTGCCGGGACGCGGCGCGAGTGGATGGCTCAAGGATCCGGAACTCTACGGCCTGCCGCAATACGCCGCCGACATGGCCGCTTTGATCGGGCATCTGCGGGTGCCCGGGAAGATCGACTGGGTCGGCACCTCGCTGGGCGGCCTGACCGGCATGGTTCTGGCCGCCGCGGCCAACACGCCCATCCGCCGGATGGTGATCAACGATATCGGTCCGTTCCTGCCCTGGGCGCCGATCCGCCACATCGGTTCGCGCCTGCGGGACGCACCTCGCCTGCATCACAACCTGGCTTCCGGCGAGTCGCGCCTGCGCACGGTGCTCGGTTCGTTCGGTTCCCTGACTGACGAGCAATGGCGGCACATCGCCAAGCACAGCTTCTTCCCGGAGCCGAACGGCGGCTGGCGGCCCCACTACGATCCCGGAATCGGCGACGCGTTCCGACCGGGCAGGGTCTACAGCGTCAGCATGTGGCGCGATTGGGACGCGATCACCTGTCCTGTCCTGCTCCTGCGCGGGGAGCATTCAGAACTGCTCCTCGCCTCGACCGCCGACGAGATGACACGGCGAGGCCCACCCACGAAGCGGGTCGAGATACCGGATTGCGGTCACGCCCCCGCGCTCCTGGACGATCAGCAACTCGCGATCGTGACCGACTGGCTCGGCCCGCCGCCCTGAGATCGCGTCGAAGGGTTGATCCGGTCGCGCTGCAACCCTCGAGGGATTGCCAATGCATTCCCGCGATGCGGCTTCGACGATGGCGCATTCCCCTGACGGGCGTAAATATTACGGGCCTGAGTTCTGCGTAGCCTGCGCGGAGGGAAATAAGTCCGGCAATCCCGCCTGACCGGATTCCGCGCTGCGGCCTGTCAGGTCGATTGACCATTTTTGGTATCTTAGATCTGGCGCACGTGACCTTTCGTTGCACAGCGGGCTTGGCTGTGGCATCTACCGAGTGCAGGCTAGAATCTGTGCCGCACGATCTAGCAGCACTGTGTTGTAGTCGGCGGCTCGGGTTGCGACTGCGCATGCCCGCCAACAGAGACGACGTTCGGACCTACAGAGATGGCCAAGCCCAGCCCCAAGCCGAAGCAGACGACGGCGATCGATCACGGCGTTGGCAGCCGCATTGCGTTCCTGCGCGCGGCGAACGGGTTGAGCCAATCGGCCCTGGCCAGCGCTCTGGGCGTCAGCTTCCAGCAAGTCCAGAAGTACGAAACCGGCAAGAACCGCGTTGGAGCCGGCCGCCTTCAGGCGATTGCCGAACGGCTCGGCGTACCGGTGTCGAGCTTCTTCGAGCCGGAGCCCGAGAGCGCGACCGAGAATGGCCCGTCGCTGCTCCGCGTGAGCGGTGCCGTCGAGCTTCTGCGCGCCTACAACCAGATTGCCGACGATCAGATGCGTCGTGATGTCCTCAGCCTCGTGAAGTCCGCCGCGCGCGTCGGCCAGCATCGGGCTGCCGGGGCGACCGTCGATCCGGGAACGGCTGACGCCGCAACCCCGGGCAACTGAGGTCGGAGCGCTCGCCAAAAACGGGGCGTCGATGCAGCGTCGCCGGCCTCGTCGGGACGGGGCGTTCGAGGCGTGCCCCGCGGCGAAACCGATCCCACTCGGCGCCGGCGATTGCCTGTCGGGTGTTTCACCGGGCCCCGGCAGCGTTCTGACGCGGTGCGTCATCGGTGAGGCGACCCAGGATGGATACGACGGACATCGTTCATCTGCTCGCCGACTTGCCGTCCAGCGGCACGGAGGAGGTCGTCACAATCCTGCTCGCGGCACCGGGCCTGCGGGTGGAGCGCATCGTTTCCACCGGTCAGGCGAGCCCAGCCGGGTTCCACTATGATCAACCGCATACCGAATGGGTCGCGGTGCTGGCGGGTTCGGCCGATCTGCGTTTCGCGGACGAACCGGAACCGCGGCGCTTGACCGCTGGCGATGCCGTTCTGATCGCACCCCACCGACGCCATCGCGTCGAGTGGACTGACTCGCCCACCGTGTGGCTCGCCATTCACTACGGTCCCGAGGTCGGCGGTTCTGACGCGGGATCGGAAGCCGTCAGCCCGTGAACCGCGCAAGGGTGATGGCTGTCTCCCCGTAGCTGCGCCGCTCCAGCTCGGTGAAGCCCGCGGGCCAAGTCAGTTGCACCGTTTCGGCCTCTTCCACCACCGCGAGGGCGCCGGGGGCAAGCCATGCGCCGGCCACCGCGCTGGACAGGGCGCGGGGCGCGAGATCACGGCCGTAGGGGGGATCGCAGAACAAGAGCGAGAATTGCCCCGCCGTCCCGGCGGGGCCGAGCCGGGTCGCGTCGCGCCGGAACAGCCGGGTCACACCCTCGGCACCAAGGGCCTCGATGTTCGATCGGATCACGCCTCGGGCCTCGGTCCCGTCGTCGACCAGCAGCGCGTAGGCCGCGCCCCGCGACAGGGCCTCGAAACCCAGCGCTCCCGTACCGGCGAACAGATCGAGGACCCGGGCCCCCGGCAGCGCCTCGTCATAGGCATGCGTCAGCACGTTGAAGAGCGACTCCCGGAGGCGATCCGAGGTCGGCCGGATAGCATCGGTGCGTGGGGCTGAGAGCCGGCGGCCGCGCCAGGCGCCGCCGACGATCCTCATCGGGTACCGCGGTGCGGGCGCCCACCGCCGGGCTTGCCGCCGCCGGGCTTATCGCCGCCGGGCTTGCCGCCAGGCCGCCCCCCGGGCCGACCATTTCCGCCGGCACCATTCCGGTCGGGGCCCCTGCCGCCGAAACCGCCGGCTTTGCCGCCGGGCCGCGCGCCGCCCGCCTTCGCCCCCCCGAAGGCGGGCTTGCCGCCGGCCGGCCGACGATCCTGGCCCCCGAAGCCGGCCTTGCCGCGCGGCGCGCCTTGAGCCGGAGCGCCGTCGGATGGCCGATCCCGTCGCGGAGCCGTCCTGCCCTGCGGTCGCGTATCCCGACTCGCGTCGCCCCATCCCCCCTCGGCGCTGCGGGCTGCGGGCCGGCGCGGCCGCTCATCCTGCGCATCCTGACCGCGGGATCTCTGCGGGCGTTCGCCGCGCGGTGCGGCTGCGCCCTCGGTCCGGAAGCCGCCGGCGCGGCCGGAGCCGGCGCTACCTCCGCGCTGGCCGCCCGGCGGGCCGTCATCGGCGTAACGGCGGCGCGCCTTCACTGGCGCTTCGACCGCGACGGGGCTGGCCGCGAGGCGCTCCACGACCACGCGGCGGTCCCCGGTCCGGATCGAGCCGACCCGCTCCCGCCCGCGCTCGGCCGCTGCGGCCTGCGCGACACGCGGATCGGCGCCGCGGCGGGGTACGCGCGTACCCCGCGGCTTGCCGGGGTCCTCATCGCGCCATGCCGCGTTGCGCGGGCCCGACCCGGAACCACCCGTCGCGACGCGCGGTGCGGGCGCGGGACGCGCCGCGTTGCGCTTGGGCCCTGCACCCCCCTGGTCCCCCTTCGCACCCCGATCCGCGGCCTTGGACCCGCCGAAGGGCGTGATCGGCTCGCGCACCGGACTGTCGAAATCCACACCCGCCTGTTCGGCCAGCGATTTGCCGAGCTGGTCCTTCAGGACTCGGGTCCGGACCTCTTCGACGAGGCCGACCTCCAGATCGCCGAGCTGGAACGGCCCGAAGGACAGCCGGATCAGCCGGTTCACCGAGAGACCGAGATGTTCGAGGATGCGCTTGACCTCGCGGTTTTTGCCTTCGCGCAGCCCCAGCGTCAGCCATACGTTGTCGCCCTGCACGCGGTCGAGCGTGGCTTCCACGGGGCCGTATTCCATGTCGTCGATGGTGACGCCCTTCGACAATCGGTCGAGCTGCGCCTGATCGACGTCGCCGTGGGCCCGGACACGGTAGCGGCGAAGCCATCCGGTCTCGGGATGGGCGATGACCTTGGCGAGGCCGCCGTCGTTGGTGAGGAGCAGCAAGCCCTCGGTGTTGATGTCGAGGCGACCGACCGCGACGACCCGTGGCAGATCCTCGGGCAGGACGTCGAAGACCGTCTGCCGCCCCTCCGGATCACGGGCCGTTGTGACGAGGCCGCGCGGCTTATGGAAGATCCACAGGCGGCTGCGCTCCCGCAACGGCATGGGCTCGCCGTCGATGAGGATCTGATCGTCGTCCGTGACGTTGCGCGCCGGCGAGGTCAGCGTCTCGCCGTTGACGCTCACCCGGCCGGCCAGGATCATCGTCTCCGCCTCGCGCCGCGACGCGATCCCGGCCCGCGCCATTGCCTTGGCGATGCGCTCACCGGGCGGCGTCGGCTCAGGGGTCGGAACGGCGGGCGGTTCTTCGGGAACCGCTGCGGTCTGTTCGGGGCGCTGCTTGGTCCGGCCGGTCTTCAGCGGCGCCTCCGCCGGATCGCGGGTGCGATCGGCGTCCGTCGCCGGGCTCCAGGCCCGCGCTGGTCCATTCTCGGAATCCGGGCGGTCGGAGCCCCCCGGTGTATCGTCGTTCGGCGTGTCGCTCATGCCCGGGCCTTACCAGAGCCGATACCGACAGGCGAGACAGGTCTTTCAGACCGTTTCGGAAAGGTCGATACGCGAAGGGGCGTTCCCGGAGGAACGCCCCTTACGGATCGCAGCGACGAGAAGCCCGGTTATGACCGCCCGCCGCGAGTCGTCGGTGCGTCAGAGTCTCGGCGAGCGGCCGCGCATCACGCCGAACACGGCGGAAACCAGGAACAGCGCGATCGCAACGAAAAAGACGATCTTAGCGGCGGCCATAGCGGTACCGGCGATGCCGCCGAACCCGAGCAGGGCCGCAACGATGGCGACAACGAGAAACGTGACAGCCCAACCGATCATAGCATCCTCGTGTTGTTCGAGCCGATCCGTGGCGGGAACCCGCCACCGGCGGGTCCCGTTCCGATCACCCCGCGGCGATCAGAGCTTGTCGGTGGCCGACTTCACGGTGTCCTTGGCATCGCCGACCGTGCTCTGGGTCTTGCCCTTGAGCTCCTGAGCCGCACCCTCGGCCTTCATCTTGTCATTGCCGGTCACGTCGCCGAGACCCTGCTTGGCCTTGCCGAGAGCCTCGTTGGCGGCGCCCTTGATCTTGTCCGTGGTGCTGCTCATGGCGTTATCCTCTTGTCGTCCTGCGGCGACGCCGCACGAGACGCTAAGAACGGTCACGGTCGGGCGAATGTTCCAGGCCTTCACATTGCTCTGGATCAATACGCCGGCATCGTTCGATTGCTCATCATGTCGAGGACGCCTGCACTGTGACGACTGATGCTCTCGATCGCGCCTTCGCGGCGGCCCGGCAGGGGGCGGCGGCCGGCGAGGTTCCGGTGGGCGCCGTCGTTGTTCGGGATGGAACCGTGCTGGCCGTTGCCCATAACCGGCCCCGCGCCCTGCGGGATCCGACCGCCCATGCGGAGATCCTGGCCATCCGGCAGGCCTGCGCCGCGATCGGCGACGAGCGGCTGACCGGCTGCGATCTCTACGTGACCCTCGAACCATGCCCGATGTGCGCTGGTGCGATCTCGTTCGCGCGGATCCGGCGGCTCTATTACGGGGCTTCGGACCCGAAGGGTGGCGGCGTCGAGCACGGGCCACGCGTGTTCAACCAGGCGACCTGCCACCACGCGCCGGAAGTCTATAGCGGCTTCCGCGAGCAGGAGGCTGCGGCGCTCCTGCGCGATTTCTTCGGGTCGCGGCGCCTCTGATGCGTGGGGCCGGCGATCGGGACCCTCTAAGGGTTCACCCGCAGGCCGACCAGGACGGTGTTGTCGCTGAAGCTCGAACCGGCGACCGTGCTGTTGATCTGCTGGTAGATGTAGGTCCCCCGCAGGGTGAGCCACCGGGTCAGGTGATAGTCGAGCCGCGCCGTCGCCGAGACGCCGTTCTCGCGGATCGTGCTGCCTTGGTAGGTGTTCTTCAGGAACGAGCCCCCGAGCACGATCGACAGGTTACGGAACAGGTCGTGCTGGACTTCGAGCGTCGCGACATCCGTGAGGATACCGCTTGAACCTGGGATCGTCGTCTCGGTGATGCCGGTGGCGGCCGTGAGACGAACCGTCGTCAGCGGGCTCATCGACCAGACGAGGGCGGCGTTGACCAGCGGCGCATCGATGGCGCGCAGGGTCGGGTCGACGTATTCGCGGTGCTGGATGCCCGCCGAGATCTCGCCGGTGAGCGTGCGCAGCAGGCCGAAGCTCGCCCCGACCAGCACCGAGACGCCGTCCGAATCGCGCCGGATCCCGTTCAGGTCCTGTCGCAGGTCGTAGACCCGCGTGTCGCCCAAGAGGTCAATGAACGGACTGAAATCCGGATTGACTTCATAGGCAGTTCGCAGCTGAAGACTGTACTGATTCAGGTTGCGGTCGGTCTGATTGATGATGGTCCCGTCCGAGAGTCGGGCATTGTCGAATTCCGAGCGGTCGATCGAGCCGCGCAACGTGACGGACAGACGGTTGAACGTCTCGGTCGCGCCGAGCGATGCGCCGTAGACGGCGAGCAACGGCCGGCTGGTGGACGCAGCGGCCTGCAGATTCCCGGTCGCAACCTGAAGGTTGGGGTTCCCTGTGCGCTGCGTGTCGACGAGGAAGCGGCCCTCCGCGTCGATATGCAGATCGCGATTGGCGTCGAGGCGCCACCGGACGACGCCGTCGGCGGCCGGGCGGCTCGCCGCCTCGTTCTGGGGCGTCTCCAGATACGCGCCGCGCAACGAGCCCTGCAGCGAACTCGATGCCCAGTTGCTTTGGAAGTCGACCGCCGCATCGGTGCGCAGAGCCACGGAACCACGCGCGTATTGCCGGCTGGTCTGGTCGGGATTCGAATCGTAGCCGAGGCTCTGGGCGAAGCTCGGCAGAAATGTAACGCCGCCGATCTGGTAGCCGATCGGCGCGTAGGCCGGGTCGGTGGGGATCGGCCGTGCGAGATCCGTCCCGAGGATGAAACCCGGCGTCAGAAGGCCCAAAGCGGGGGTATTGGCGAGCAGCGGCAGGATCGGCCGCACCTGCGTCGATGCCGGTGGCAGCGGGACGCCGACCACTGGCTGCTGAATGATCGGCGTGAGCCTGAGCGACGGGCTGGGAACCTGCGTGACCTCCTGGGTGATCCTGCGGGTCGCCGTTCCGAGGCGCCGCGGCGGCGCGGCGCGCGACCGCAGCAGGGCTGAAGGGGCAAGGTTGCTCGGTGCCGTGGAGCTTCCGCCGGTGCGCTGACCGCCGCCCGTCGCGCGGGTGTCGAGTTGCGAGGTGCCAGGCTGCGTCTGCCCCTGCGCCGGGATCGCCGGCGCGAGCAGTGACCGAAGGCTGTCGCCCCCGGTCTGATCGCCGCTCGTGGCGTCACCGCCCGGCGAGCCGCGACCATCGTCGCGCGACAGGCCGTCGGGGAACCGCCGCCGAAGCGCCGGGAGCCCGTTCGGGGCTGTGTCGAGGCCAACGCCTGGATTGTCCGGCTGCCCGGCGACGGGGCTGATCGCATCGAAGCGCTGCGCCGCGGTCGGCGATGCCGCGACCACCAGGGCAACGGCCGCGTAAGCGAGCCGCTTTTCGTGCCGTTCCCGTCGATCAGCCCGCGCCGTCCGCACTTGATCCTGGTCTCCACAAGTATCCCGCGCATCGAATGCGGGGATTTACTCACCGTACTGGGACGTTCAACGTCATCGGCATGGTTAACGCAGGCTAGCGCAGCGTGGTTAATGTGGCGTCAACGGGGGCCTGAGGCAGCAATGGAAACCGGCGCGCACCTGTCTTTGCTGCACGGAACATCCGATTGAGATTTGCGGCATGATCCGCTAAGATGAGATAGATTTCGATTGCGCCCAATAGGGATTGATCGACCCAGATAATTGGATTGTCGGGGCCTAGCCATGAGCGATAACGTAGAGTTTGAGCAGGCGAGCAGCATCGAGCTGGCCGTCGATATCGTCGCGGCCTATGTGTCGAACAACTCGTTGCCCTCGACCGATCTTCCGGGCCTGATCGACATCGTCCACGGGGCGTTGAACCAGCTGACCTCAGCACCGGGCGTTTCGCGGGGACCGGTCGAGAAGCTATCGCCGGCCCAAATCCGGAAGTCGGTCTCCCAAGATCATATCGTCAGCTTCGAGGACGGGAAGCCCTACAAGACGCTGCGCCGACATCTGACGCTGCGTGGGCTGTCGCCCGAGGCCTACCGCACGAAATGGGGCTTACCGGTGGACTATCCGATGACGGCAGCCAGCTACTCCGCCCAGCGGTCGGAGCTGGCGCGCGCCCTCGGACTCGGGCAACAGCGCCGGAACTACAACGGCGCTACGTCGGCAGCTCCGAAAGAACCTCCGGCCGCATCGTCGAAGTCGCGGACTTGTAAGAAGGCGTCCGCCGAGTAGCGCCACTCTTCGCGAACGATAAAAGTCGCGCACTGTAATTCGGCCAAGAGGTTCGATCGTCGCGCGAATACGCCGCGTCGGTGCCTGGGCCACGTGCGCTGAACACATCCAGATTGACCGGGTGGGAGCCGTTTGCGCGACGCGCAACCGTGCGCCGCGTCCGCACGACTAGGCAGTGGCCCGAACGCTGTCATCCTCCGCATGCTGCGTCGCACAATCGAATGCGTACCGCTCCGGAGAGCCTCGCCGTGCCGCCACTGCCGATCCTTGCCCTGGCCGTTGCCTCCTTCGGCATCGGCACCACGGAATTCGTCATCATGGGGCTGCTGCCGGAGGTCGCCCGGAGCTTCGGCGTCACCATCCCGCAGGCCGGGTACCTCGTCTCGGGCTACGCCATGGGGGTGGTCGTGGGCGCCCCGATCGTGGCGATCGCGACGGCCCGCCTCCCGCGCAAGACCGCTCTCCTGGCTTTGATGGGCGTCTTTCTGCTCGGCAACCTCGGCTGCGCTTTGGCGCCGAGCTACACGTTGCTGATGGCGGCGCGCGTGCTCACCGCCTTCGCGCACGGCGCCTTTTTCGGGATCGGGGCCGTCGTGGCGCGGGATCTCGTGCCGCGCGAGCGGCGTACCCAAGCCGTCTCGCTCATGTTCGCCGGCCTCACCCTCGCCAACGTGCTGGGTGTTCCCCTCGGCACTGCCCTCGGGCAAGTCGCCGGGTGGCGTTCGACCTTCTGGGCCGTGGTGGCGATCGGCATTGCCGCGGGCGTGGCGATCCAGATCTGCGTGCCCGCTGGGCTGCCTGGCACGCGGGGACGCCTGCTCAGCGAGTTCCGGGCCCTCGGCCGCTGGCCGGTGCTGCGGCCCATGCTGATCTCGACCCTGTCGTCGGTCAGCTTCTTCACGGTATTCACCTACATCACGCCGTTCCTGACCAACGTCACCGGGTTCACGCCCCACGGTGTGACCGGCGTGCTGTTCGCCGCCGGGGTAGGTCTGACCCTCGGAAACCTCGCGGGTGGGCATTTCGCCGACCGAGGCCAGATGGCGACGATCATCAGCAGCATCCTCGGTATCGTGGCGGTGCTCCTGACCTTGGCTCTGGTGGCGCACCATCCGGTCATGACGGTCGCGGTGCTGGTCCTGTGGTCGGGGCTGGCCTTCGCGCTGGTCTCTCCGCTGCAGATCTGGGTGGTCGAGGCCGCGAGCGATGCGCCGAATCTCGCCTCGACGCTCAATCAGGGGGCGTTCAACCTCGGCAACGCCACCGGCGCCTGGATCGGCGGCTTAGCTCTGACGTTGGGGGCCGGCTACGGCGAATTGCCTCTGATCGCAGCCACCGTCTCGCTGGTCGCCCTGGGCCTGACCCTGACGGCGGTCGGCCGTTCGGCGCGGCTGCTCGCCCGGTCTCAACCATCCGCCTGATTGCGGCGTCGTGTTCTCAAGCTCGGCATGCGACCGGCCGGGCCGATAACGGGCCGGAGACGCGCTGCGCGCGCCTCCCATCCTCGATGGC
Source organism: Methylobacterium sp. E-005 (assembly GCF_022829725.1). Taxonomy (GTDB): domain Bacteria; phylum Pseudomonadota; class Alphaproteobacteria; order Rhizobiales; family Beijerinckiaceae; genus Methylobacterium. Next base: position 311,796 of record NZ_JAKSYG010000256.1, read on the forward strand.
CGTATCAGCGATGCCCGCTGCGCTCAGCACTTGAATGGATCGCCGGGTCGGTCTGTCTCAGAAACGCAGCTGTCGATATGGTCTGTGATCGACCATCCGAGCAGACCCAGCGAAACCAGAAGCAGAACCAGAGCGATCATGCGTGCCATGTTGGTTGCAGCCGAGTCGACTCACAGGACAAGTCTGGTTTTCAGCTGCGTAGCATGACATCAGATCCCGGTGTGGTCGACACGCCTCCATGGCGAGCGCGCATTTGTCTTGCGGCTTGGGTTCGGAAAGCGACTTACTCTGCGCGTACGAGGTCGCCGAGCAGGCTCGCCGCGACCGTTGCCTTGGAGACCGTGAGGCCGGAGGCGCGGATCGCGTCCACCGCGTCACGGATCCGCGCGAGCGGCGCCCCCCGGGCCTTGGCCCAGGCCTCGACCGCGCCGGGTCCGGCCCCCAGATCGGCCACGACCTCGGCGGTCAGCTTGCGATGGGCGGCGGCGATGCCGGCCACGGCGCGCTCCAGGGCGACCCGATCGAACGTGTCGGCCACCGGGACATCCCGTGCCGCAGCCGCAAGATCGTCGAGGCGGAAGGCATGCTCCAATGCGAAATGTGTCGCCCCGACTTCTTCCACAGGCCGGCCGCTCAACTCGGCGACACGTACGATGTCGGGTGCCGAGGTCAGGGCGGTGAGGGAGGCAAGCCGCCGGGCGAGGGCAGGGGCCATACCCAGACCGCTGAGTTCCGCGGCACGGATATCGATTGCCGCGCGTGCCGCTTCGTCGAGGGCCTTCGGCAGGGCCGCCTCGACCGCCGCGATGCCATCCCGATAGCGCGCAACCACCGGCGCAAGGCCGCCGGTGAGATCGAGGTTGCGGATGAACCAGACGATCCGATTCATCAGCAGTTCCTGAACCTCCGCATACAGGTTGAGCTGGCCCTGGCCGGAGATCCGGCCCGCCAAGCCGTCGATGGCGAGGTTGAGTTCCATGAGACCGAAAGCGTCCCGCGTCACCGCGTAGGCCTTGGCGATGGTGGCGGCGTCCGCGCCGGTCCCGTCGACGAGGCGGGTCACCAGGGAGGGGCCGCCGCGGTTGACGATGATGTTGGCAAGCGCGGTCGAGATAATCTCACGGCGCAGCCGATGGCCCTTCACGACATCCGGGAATTGTTCGCGCAGGGCCTTCGGGAAATAGCGCTGCAATTCGCGCTCGAAATACGGGTCATTCGGGACCGCGCTGTCGAGAATCGCGTCGTGCAGCGACAATTTCGCGTAGGCAAGCAGCACCGCGTATTCCGGCCGGGTCAGCCCCTCGTTGCGGCGCAGGCGCTCGGCAAGCGTAGCATCGCTCGGCAGGAACTCGACCGCCCGGTCGAGGCGTCCCTCAGCCTCCAGGGCCTGCATGGTCCGTATGGCGAAGCCGGTCTCGCCGAGGCCGCCCCGCTGGGCCAGCGACAGGGCGAGTGTCTGTAATTCGTTGTTGCGCAGGACGAGGTGGCCGACCTCCTCGGTCATGGTCGCCAGCAGGACGTTGCGGGCCTCGTAGTTGAGGCGTCCGTCGCGCTCGGGCGTCATCAGGGCGATCTTGATGTTCACCTCGACGTCCGAGGTGTTGACGCCGGCCGAATTGTCGATCGCGTCGGTGTTAAGCCGGACGCCCGCCCGTGCCGCTTCGATACGACCACGCTGGGTCAGGCCGAGATTGGCGCCCTCGCCGATCACTTTTACCCGCAAGTCTGGCCCGGTGATGCGCACGGCGTCGTTGGCGCGGTCGCCGGCGTCTTCGTCGGTCTCGGTGGTGGCGCGGACATAGGTGCCGATGCCGCCGAACCACAACAGGTCGACCGGCGCCTTCAGAATCGCTTGCATCAATTCGGTCGGGGTGGCCTCGGCCTGGTCGAAGCCGAGGGCCACCCGGACCTGTTCGGAGAGTGGGATGGTCTTCAGGCTGCGGGAAAACACCCCCCCGCCTTGCGAGATCACGCCCCGGTCGTAATCCGCCCAGGACGAGCGGCCGAGATCGAACAGACGTCGCCGCTCGACAAAACCCGCCGGCGCGTCGGGGTTCGGATCGAGGAAAATGTCGCGATGATCAAAGGCGGCGATGAGCCGGATGCTTTGCGACAGCAGCATGCCGTTGCCGAACACGTCGCCCGACATGTCGCCAACGCCGACCACCGTGATTGGGTCGGTCTGCACATCGACGTCGATCTCGCGGAAATGGCGCCGCACGGCCTCCCAGGCGCCCCGGGCCGTGATGCCCATGCCCTTGTGGTCGTAACCCTGGCTGCCGCCGGACGCGAAGGCGTCCCCGAGCCAATGGCCCTTCTCCAGAGAGAGGGCGTTGGCGATGTCCGAGAAGGTCGCGGTGCCCTTGTCGGCGGCGACCACGAGGTAGGCGTCGTCCGGATCGTGCCGTACCGTGTCGGACGGCGGCACGATGGCATTGTCGACGATGTTGTCGGTGAGTTCGAGGAGCGTGCGGATGAAGATCCGGTAACTCTCGGTGCCTTCCCGCATCCAGGCGGCGCGGTCGGTGGGCGGTGGCAGACGCTTGGGGAAGAAGCCGCCTTTGGCACCCACCGGCACGATCACGGCGTTCTTCACCTGCTGGGCCTTCACGAGGCCCAGAATTTCGGTGCGGAAATCCTCCGGCCGGTCGGACCAGCGCAGGCCGCCGCGGGCGACGTAACCGAAGCGCAGATGCACGCCCTCCACCCGTGGGGCATAGACGAAGATCTCGAAGAGCGGCCGTGGCAGCGGCATGCCCGCCACCTTCGCGCAGGCGAATTTGAAGCTGATCGTCTCCCGAGGCTTCCCGTCCGCGCCGGTCTGGAAGAAGTTGGTCCGTACGGCCGCCTCGACGAGGTTGACGAAGCGGCGCAGGATCCGGTCGTCGTCGAGACTGGTGACGTCGGCGAGCGCATCCTCGATGCCGGCGCGCAGTTCCGCCGACCGTGCCGCACGGTCGCCCTCGACGGCGGGGTCGAACCGGACCCGGAACAGATTCACGAGCGCCCGGGCGATGCCGGGATGCCGGCTGAGGGTGCCGGCGAGGTAGTCCTGGCCGTAGCGGATGCGTAGCTGGCGCAGGTAGCGCCCGAAGGCCCGCAGCAGCGCGGCCTCCCGCCAGTCGAGGGCCGCTTCCAGGATCAGGCGGTTGTAGCCGTCGGACTCCGCCGAGCCCTCCGCGATGGCGAGCAGCGCGACTTCGAGGGGTTGCTCCAGCGCAGCCAGATCGATCGGAGCACCACTGGCGCCTTCGAGCAGCATATCGTGCATCCAGACCCGGTCCGCCTCGGCGGCACCCGCTGGCGCGATCCGGTAGGTCCGTTCGTTGATAACCCGGAAGCCGAGATGTTCGAGAACCGGCACCCGGTCCGAGAGGGCGATCGCGGTCCCGCGCGAGAAGACCTTCAGGCGTACCTGCGCGGTGGCATCCGATCCACGGCGGCCGAGATGTACGGCGCGCGGCTGCACCGCGCTGAGACCCTCCAGGATCGCGACGTCGTCGACGGCGACCTCCGGCTGGAAGTTGTCCCGGTAGGCAGCTGAAAACGCCTCCGCGTACCGGCCGGCGAGGAGCCGCGCCCGCTCGCCACCCTGTCGCTGCGCGAGGGCGGCCCGCAGGGCATCGCCCCAGGTCCGGATCAGGGTGCCGATACCGGCTTCGAGGCTCGCCGGATCGATCTCCGGCGCCCCCTGATCGGGCAGGCCGACGATGTAGTGGGTACGGGCGAGGGGGCCCTCCGGAAAGTCCGGATAGGCGGCGCTGAGCCGTCCACCATAGGCTTCGGCGAGGTAGGCACCGATCCGCGCGCGGACCGTCGAGTCGTAGCGGTCCTTCGGCACGTAGACGAGGAGCGAAACGAAGCGTCCGAAGCGGTCCGGCCGCGACAGAACCCGGATCCGCGGTCGGTCGGCGAGGTTGGCGATGGCCAGGGTGAACCGGTAGAGCCGCTCGCCGTCGATCTGGAACAGCTCGTCGCGCGGGTAGCTCTCCAGCACCGCCAGGAGGCTGCGCCCGGCGTGGCTGGTCGGATCGAGCCCGGCGCGGGCGACGACGGCATCGACCTTCCGGCGCAGGACCGGCACCTCGCGGGCGGGGCTGGTGTAGGCGGAGGCGGTGAACAGGCCAACGATCCGCACCTCGCCTGAGAGCTTGCCCGTCCCGGAGAATAACTTGACGCCGACATAATCGAGATAGGCGGCGCGGTGGACGCGGGACTTCACGCTCGCCTTGGTGATGATGAGCGGCTGCGGCTCCTCCAGGAAGGCCAAGATCTCAGGCGTGTAATCCACCGGCGTCCGGCCCCGGCGCAGCGGCGTGGCTCCGGGATCGCGCAGGACGCCGAGGCTCGATCCTCCCACGAGGGGGTGGGCCTCCCCGTCGATCCCGTGCTCCTGCATCCCGAGCAGCAGGAACTGGCCATCGATCAGCCATTCCAGGAAGGCACGCGCCTCCTCGGTCTCGCCCTCCGGCATCGGGCCGGGAGAATGCCCGAGCTGCGCCGCGAGATCGGTCAGGCGCGCCAGCATGGCGTCGTGATCGTTCCCTGCCAGAGCGACGTCGCCATACACCGCAGCCAGGGCTTCCAGCAGACGCGCGCCGGCCTCGGCCTCGGTGCGGTCGAAATGGATATGGAGGAAGCTCTCGCGCGCGAGACTCCCATGGGCATCCGCGGTGGTCTCGCCGACCACGCGAATCAGCGTTCCCTCGGGATCACGCTCGACGCCCAGGATCGGGTGCGCGACGAGATCGGGCGACAGGCCCCGCTCGGTGAGTTCAGCCAGCGTGGAATCGAGCAGGAACGGGCGGTTGTCATTGATGACTTCGAGGATGGTGACTTCGCGGCGGCGTCCATCGCGAACGAGTTCGGCTTCGCTCAGGCGCATCCGGGCGGGGTCGCCCGGCCGGCGCGGCTCGGCCAGAAACGCCCGGGCCCGGGCGGCGAGGTCGGCCAGGGCATCGGCTGAATAGGGGGCCAGATCCTCTGGGGTGACGCGCCCGAACAGATCGCGCACGAAGCCGCCCGGTCCGCCCTGGCGCCCGACGATCTCGGCGGCGGCCTCGATCAAGCCCGTGCGGGCGGTCTTCTGCTCCGAGGATGACAACGCCGTCGCGGTTTCGAGTGTCATCGCGCTGCTCCCGAACCGGGTGAGTCGACCCAACCGATAGCAGCACGACCGGCCGTGTCGATGACACGCGGCCTCGGTTTGCCGATCAACCCGTGTCGATCGACGTGAACCGTCAGGGTTGGCTTGCCGCAGCGGGCATAGGTGCATATACACCTATGCCATGAGCGAGTCGCCAAACGAGCCCTGCACCTGCTCCGCGCTCCGTCGTGCCACCCGGGCGCTGACCGCGTGCTACGACGCGGCGCTGAAGCCTGCCGGCCTGCGGGTGACGCAGTTCGCGATCCTCCGCCATCTGGACCGGCTCGGGCCTATCCCCGTCTCGCGGCTCGCCGCAGAGGCGGCGTTGGAGCGGACCACGATGGGCCGCAACCTGGATCCGCTCAAGCGCCGCGGTCTCGTGACGGTCACCCCGGGCGCCCTGGATCCGCGGGAACGACTCGTCGCAATGACGGAGGCCGGCCGCGGCGCGCTCGCGGCGGCGACGCCCTATTGGCGGGATGCGCAGGCGCGCATCAACGCCCGGATCGATCCCGCCACCGTCTCCGCCGTGGCGGAGGCGCTGATCTCCGCGACCTGACCGATCCGCCCGCTGACCATCCCGCCCCGGAGCCCGTCCATGTCCGCCATTTCCCAGACGCGCCCCGGATCGCGCCTGCATTATGCCTGGATCATCGCCGCGGTGACCTTCCTGGTCCTCCTCGTCGGCGCGGGCGTACGCGCCACGCCGAGCGTGTTGATCGTGCCCTGGGAGCGCGAGTTCGGCTGGACCGCGGCGACGATCGGCGTTGGGATCGCGCTCAACATCTTCCTGTACGGCATGATCGGCCCCTTCGCGGTCGCGATCATCGAGCGGTTCGGCCTGAGGCGCTCGGTCTGCACGGCGCTCCTGATCCTGGCCATCGGTACAGCGTCCACCAGCCTGATGACCGCGCCGTGGCAGATGGTGCTGCTCTGGGGCATCGTGGTCGGCTCAGGCTCCGGCATGGTTGCGAACGTGCTGGGCGCCACGGTCGCGGGGCGCTGGTTCGCCAAGCGGCGCGGGCTGGTGCTCGGCATGCTGACCGCGAGCAGCGCCACCGGACAGCTCGTCTTCCTGCCGATGCTCGCCTCCCTGGCGGTCGGACAGGGCTGGCGCTCGGTTTCCCTGGTTGTCGCCGTCGCGACGCTGGCTCTGATCCCACTCGTCGCCCTGCTTCTGCGCGACCGGCCGGCCGATCTGGGCCTGCCCCGCTACGGCGAAGCGACGGTGACGCCGACGCCGGTCCTGACCGAGAACCCGGCGGTTCGAGCCCTGCGCGGCCTGCGGACGGGCCTGCGCTCCAAGGATTTCTGGCTGCTCGCCGGCACGTTCTTCATCTGCGGCGCCTCGACCAACGGGCTGGTCGGCACCCATCTGATCCCCGCCTGTATCGACCATGGGATTCCGGAGGTCACCGCCGCGGGTCTGCTGGCGTTGATGGGCATCTGCGACCTCGTCGGGACAACGGCGTCGGGCTGGCTCACGGATCGGTTCGATTCGCGCAAGCTCCTGGTGTGGTATTACGGGCTGCGCGGCCTCTCGCTGATCTTTCTGCCCTATTCGTTCGATCTCAGCTTCTACGGTCTGTCGCTGTTTGCCGTGTTCTACGGACTCGACTGGATCGCCACCGTGCCGCCGACCGTCCAGCTCGCGGGAAAATCCTTTGGCGAGGAGAACGCGGCGCTGATGTTCGGCTGGATCGCGGCCGCGCACCAGATCGGCGCGGCGTCGGCGGCCTGGCTCGCCGGCATGGTGCGGACCGACACCGGCACCTATTTCGGCGCGTTCGTCTCGGCGGGTCTGCTGTGCCTCGTCGCGGCGCTGATGGCGACCTTCGTGGGTCGCAGCCCGCGGGAGCCGGCCCTGCGTCCGCTGCCGGCCTGAACTGCAGCGGACGGGCATGGTTGCCTTAAGCGTGCCGTGATGGGAGCGCCCTGAACGGCTCGTTCCCGCGCAAGCCGAGGCCCGCCTTGACCATCGCCGTCCGGCCCGTCCCGCCGGCCCAGGAGATCCGCGCCCCGCGCCCCTGGTCGGGCCCGGGCTTCGCCGAGTTCGTCGCCATCATCGCGCTGATGATGGCGGTGACGGCGATCTCCATCGACAACCTGCTGCCGGCCTTCCCGGCGATCGAGGCGCGCTTCGCGGTCGCGGACCCGAACCGACTGCAGCTCCTCGTCTACGTCTACATGATCGGCTTCGGTGTCGCGCAGATCGTCTACGGGCCAATCTCCGACACGGTCGGGCGCCGGCCGGTGCTGCTGGGAAGCCTCGCGATCTACGTCATCGGCTGCGGCCTCGCCATGGTGGCGCCGAGCTTCTTCTGGCTGCTCGCCGCCCGGATCATTCAGGGGATCGGCGCGGCCGGCGGCCGGGTGCTCTCCGTGGCGATCGTGCGCGACCGCTTCTCCGGCCGCGAGATGGCGAGCGTGATGTCGCTTACCATGATGGTCTTCCTGATCGTCCCGATGATCGCCCCGGCGATCGGCGGCATGATGCTGGCGCTGGGCTCCTGGGTCTATGTCTTCGTCTCCATGCTGGTCCTGGCGTTCTGGCTGGCCGTCTGGTTCTCCTGGCGGATGCCGGAGACCATGCATCCGGAATACCGGCGCCCGCTCTCGCCGGCCGCGACCTGGGCGGCGATCCGCCTGACGCTCAGGACCCGCGTGGCCATCGGCTACACGACCGCGCTCGGGCTGCTGACCGGCTGCATCATGGGCTATGTCGGCTCGGCCCAGCAGGTCTTCGACACCGGCCTGTACCATCTCGGCCCGCTCTTCCCCCTGGCCTTCGGGCTCGTGGCGGGCGCAATGGGCACGGCGACGCTGATCAACGCCCGGGTGGTGCGGCGGCTCGGGATGCGGGCGATGTCGCATGGCGGCGTCATCGCGTTTACGCTGGTCGGGCTCCTGCAGGTCGCCGTCGGGCTGGCTTACGATGGGCATCCGCCGCTGGCTTTGTTCCTGGCGATCCTGGCGCTGAACCAGTTTCTGATCAGCTTCGCGATGCCCAACTTCAATGCCCTGGCGCTGGAGCCGCTCGGCGCCATCGCTGGCACGGCCTCCTCGTTTCTCGGCTTCTACACCACGATCCTCGGCGCCTTCTGCGGCTTCGTGATCGGCCAAGCCTTCGATGGAACGGTGCTGCCGGTCGGGATCGGCTACGCGGCCCTCGGCGGCCTCGCCCTGATCGTGGTCGCCTGGACCGAGCGCGGGCGGCTGTTCCGGGGCGGCGTTGCCGGCTGAGCGCTCAGCTTAACCGGGTCTTCAGCGGCGACGGCCAAGCTCCGGTCGTTCTCCCAGCCGACCGGACCCCCGATGATCGACCGCGCCCAGAACGGAACGCTTCTCGCCGCGCGGCTGCTGCTCGCCGCTGCGCTCCTGCCCACGGGGATCGCGCGGGCTCTCAATGTCTCGGGCTTCGCGCTGACGCTCGCGGGCGGTGGCGTGCCGTTCCCGAATGCCGTGGCCACGGGGGCGGTCGTCGTCCAGGTCTTCGGGCCGCTGGCGCTGATCCTCGGCGTGTTGCCGCGGCTCACCGGACTGGCGCTCGCCGCCTTCGCGACGCTGACGGCCTTCGTGCTCCACACGTTCTGGCACTATGTCGGCCCGGCGGCCATCGCTGAACGCACGCTCCTGCTGGCCGATCTCGGCCTCGCCGGGGGCTTTCTGATGTACGCCCTGACGGGCCCCGGCGCCTGGAGCTGGCAGGGCTGGCGCGCCGGAGCGGTGGCGGACGTGCCGAAGGCCAAGCCCGCCGCCGGAAAAGCCCCGATTAAGGCCCCGGCGGCGCGGGGCGGCAAGCGGTCCGCCGGCCGGTCCCCCGCCCGCGCCGCGGCCTGATCGCCGGAGCGTCCTTCTATCCGTGCCGCGGCCGCATTTCGGGGGCGGTCGGCGGCGTCTGGGCGACCATCTGGCGCCCGGAGATCTCGGCTCCGGCATCCGGCGACAGGTCGCGGAATGCCAGCACGGAGGCCGCCGAGATCACCGCCACGGCGAAGAAGGCCGGCCCGAAATCGCCCGCCTCGATTTGCGTCCGGCCATGTAGGCCGGCGGTCCCCTCAAGCGCCAACGCGCCGAGCGTCACGCCGAGGCTGAGCGAAAGCTGCTGGCAGACGCTGGCGAAGCTCGTGGCCGCGCTCATCTCGCGGGATTCGAGGTCGGCATACGCAATGGCGTTGACGCAGGTGAACTGGATCGAGCGCGAGCAGCCACCGACGAACAGCAGGGCCACCATGACCCAGTGGGACGTCTGCGCCGTATAAAAACCGTTCACCGCCAGGAAGGCCGAGGCCAGCAGCGCATTCCACGTCATCAGCGTGCGGAATCCCGTCCGGCGCAGGATCTTCGGCGCCAGGGTCTTCACGAACATCGCGCCGGCGGCCGCCGCGAAGGTGATCAGCCCCGAATGCAGCGCATCGAGCCCGAACCCGACCTGCAGCATCAGCGGCAGCAGGAACGGGATCGCCCCGGTGCCAATCCGGAACAGGCTCCCGCCGAGCACCGCGACCCGGAAGGTCGGCCGCTCCATCAGATCGAGCCGGACGATCGGGTGGGCGACTCGCCTCGCGTGCGCCCAGTACAGCGGCAAGAGGATCGCGCCGCCGGCGAGGCAGCCCCAGGAGACCGAAGCCGGCAGCAGGTGGCGCCCCAGCGAGGCCAAGCCGAGCATCAGGGCGGCGAGCCCAGTCCCAAGCAGCAGGAAGCCCATGATGTCGAGGGGCGGCCGTTCCGCCTCGCGGACATCCTCGAAGTACAGGGTCGCCAGCACGATCCCGGCGCATCCGATCGGCAGGTTGATGAAGAAGATCCAGCGCCAGTCGAACCAAGTCGTGATCAGGCCCCCGACCGGCGGCCCGAGCACCGGACCGACGAGGGCCGGGAAGGTCAGATAGGCGAGCGCCGTCACGAGCTGCGATTTCGGCACGCTGCGCAGCACGACGAGCCGCCCGACCGGCACCATCATGGCGCCGCCCATCCCCTGCAGGAATCGCGCGGCGACGAACCAAGCCAGCCCGTTTGCGGCCGCGCAGGCGAGCGAGCCCGCCATGAACACCACGAGCGCCACCCGGAAGACATTGCGGGCGCCGTAGCGGTCCGCCATCCAGCCGCTGACCGGGATGAAGATCGCGAGGCTGACCAGGTAGGAGGTCAGGGCGAGCTTCAGGGCGATCGGATCCTCGCTGAGGCTTGCGGCGATGCTCGGCAGCGCCGTGGCGATCACCGTGGAATCGGTGTTCTCCATGAACAGAGCGGTGGCGACCGTCAGCGGGACGATCCAGAACGGTCTTTGGGCGGGGGAGGGCATCACGGTGCAGACGCGTGTGGCGCCGTGTCGGTTGCACGGCGTTGGGGCGGACTCGCACCCGCGTGTTTCGCGAATGTATCTATCTTGTCACAGAAGTTGTGTCGCTAAGCGGCGGCACCTTTTGTAGGGGGTGCGCAATGGCTACGTTTGCTTCACGCGGCCGTAAGTTCGGTCTGTTGGAAGGGTCCACCCATGGGGCGGACCATGAGGAGTTCGATGCCGTCCAGCCCCAGCAAGGCCCGTTTTCTGCCGCGGATCGCCGCCGGCATCGCCCTGTTTTCGATGGTGACAGCCTGCGGCACCGTCCTGCTCAATGACCGCGGCTCCCTGACGCGCTACGACCGGCTGAAGGCGAGCGATCAAGTCGCCTCCGCGTCGCGGATCTATGTCGACCGGCCGGCGCTCGCCAAGGCCCATACGGTGCGTATCATCCCGACGGCGTTCCACGCCGACGTGGCGGGGGCGGGACCGCTCACCCCGGCCGAGCGGCGCTTGATCGCCAACGCGGCCGATAGGGCGCTCTGCTACGACCTATCGCTGAAATACGACATCGTGTCCGGTCGCGACGCAGATCTCACAGTTCGGGCGCAGGTGACCCGTGTGGATCCGACGGATCTGCTCGGGGCCGGCGCGACCATCGCGGGATCGGCCGGCGTCACGGTCGCCTCGCAATTCGGGTTGAGCGCCGCCGAGGGCGTTGGGCGCATCCCGATTCCGCGCATCCCGATCGGGCTCGGCAGCCTGACCGTGGAGGCCGAGGCCCTCGATCGCCGCCGCGAGCAGCGCGCCGCCATGGTGTGGGGTGGCGCGGCGAATTCCTTTACCAGCCAGCCGCGCTTCTCCCGGGCGAGCGACGCCTACGACCTCGCGGGCGAGTTCGGCCAGGATTTCGGTTACATGCTTGCCACGGGCGACGACCCGTTCACCGCGCCCAACACCCTGCCGACCTGGGACCGCATCCGCATCACTACCCTCGGCGAGGCGCCCCTCGACCCGGATTGCGAGGCGTTCGGCCGGGCGCCGGGGATCGATGGCATTCTCGGCGATTATATCGGCCTGCCACCCGAATACACCGACAAGGGGCCTGGGGCGCCGGCGCTACGCTGAGGCGGCAAACCGGCGGCGCGGCACGAAAAACCCGTGAGCCATGCGTGTTTTCGCGTTGCGCCGCGGCAAGCGCGCATTGGCGCGGTCGTGGTCACCGTGATACTGGCACTTGCCAACCCGATCCCGCTGCGCGCCCCCCCAAACGCGCCGCCGTCCGAGGAAAGTTGGCAGATGGCCCGAGTAGAAACCGCATCGATCATCGAGGGCCTGACCTTCGACGACGTGCTCCTGCGGCCAGCCGCCTCCTCGGTGATGCCGACCGAGGTCAGCGTCGCCTCCCGCCTGACCCGCACGATCCCGCTCAACCTGCCGATCCTCGCCTCCGCGATGGACACGGTGACCGAGGCGCCGATGGCGATCGCCATGGCGGCCAATGGCGGCATGGGCGTCATCCATCGCAACCTCGAGCCGCCGGAGCAGGCCGAGCAGGTCCGCCTCGTCAAGAAGTACGAGTCCGGCATGGTGATGAACCCGATCACCATCCATCCGGACGAGACCCTGGCCGACGCCTTCGAGGTGATGAAGCGCAACCGGATCTCCGGCATACCGGTGGTGGAGCGCGGGCCGAACGGCTCGCGGGGCAAGCTCGTCGGCATCCTGACCAACCGGGACGTGCGCTTCGCCACCAACTCCGCCCAGCCGGTCGCCGAACTGATGACCCGGGACCGCCTGATCACGGTCCGGGAGGGCGTGACCCAGGACGAGGCCAAGCGCCTGCTGCACCAATTCCGGATCGAGAAGCTGCTGGTCGTCGACGATCATTACCGCTGCATCGGCCTGATCACCGTCAAGGACATCGAGAAGCGCGTTACCTACCCCTTCGCCGTGAAGGACGAGCAGGGTCGCCTGCGGGTCGCGGCTGCCACCACCACGGGCGACAGCGGCTTCGAGCGGGCCGAGCGCCTGATCGATGCCGGCTGCGACGTGATCGTGGTCGACACCGCGCATGGCCACTCGATTAAGGTGCTCGACGCCGTCGCCCGGGTGAAGCAGCTCTCGAACGCCGTGCAGGTGGTTGCCGGCAACGTCGCCACCCGCGAGGGCGCTCAGGCGCTGATCGATGCCGGTGCGGACGCCATCAAGGTGGGCATCGGCCCGGGCTCGATCTGCACGACGCGGATCGTGGCGGGCGTGGGCGTGCCGCAGCTCACCGCGCTCATGGAGGCAGTCGAGGCCGCCGCCGACGCCGACATTCCGGTGATCGCCGACGGCGGCATCAAGTATTCCGGCGATCTCGCCAAGGCGATCGCAGCCGGCGCCTCGGTGGCGATGCTCGGCTCGCTGCTGGCCGGCACCGACGAGGCGCCGGGCGAGGTGTTCCTCTATCAGGGTCGCTCGTACAAATCGTACCGGGGCATGGGCTCGGTGGGCGCGATGGCCCGCGGCTCGGCGGACCGCTACTTCCAGGCCGAGGTCAGCGACACCCACAAGCTCGTGCCGGAGGGCATCGAGGGCCAGGTGCCCTACAAGGGCCCGGTGGGCAACGTCCTGCACCAGCTCGCCGGCGGCCTGCGGGCCGCCATGGGCTATGTCGGCGGCGCGACGATCCCGGATTTTCAGGAGCGCGCGCGCTTCATCCGCATTACCAATGCCGGCCTGCGGGAGAGCCACGTCCACGACGTGACGATCACGCGGGAAAGCCCCAACTACCCGTCGCGGACCTGAGGATCTGATGCGCACGCTGATCGTCGGAGCCGGCGCGACCGGCGGCTATTACGGCGCGCGCCTGGCCGAGGCCGGCGCCGACGTGACGTTTCTGGTCCGGCCGGCGCGGGCGGCGAAGCTCGCCGCGGACGGGCTGAATGTCCGCTCGCCGCTCGGCGACCTGCACATCGCGAACCCGCCGACCGTCACGGCCGACCGGCTGGCCGAAGCGGGCCGGTTCGGGCTGATCCTCCTGTCCTGCAAGGCCTACGACCTCGACAGCGCCATCGCGGATCTCGCCCCGGCGGTCGGCGCGGAGACGGCGATCCTGCCCGTGCTAAACGGCCTCGCCCATCTCGACGCGCTCGATGCCCGGTTCGGCGCCGGGCATATCCTCGGCGGGTCCTGTGCCATCGCGGCGACGCTCGCGCCGGACGGCACGATCCGCCACATGAGCGAATTGTGCAGCATCACCTACGGTGAGCGGGACGGGTCGCGCTCGGCCCGGATCGAAGCGGTCGACGCCCTGATGCGCGGGCTGAAGTTCCAGCCGCGGCTGAGCGAGTCGATCCTGCTGGAGATGTGGGAGAAATGGGTCTTCCTCGCGACGCTCGCGGGGGCCACCACTCTGATGCGCGCCGCAATCGGCGACATCGTGGCGGCGCCCGGCGGCGCGGAGCTGATGGCAGCGCTGCACGCCGAATGCACGGCGATCGCTGCGGCCAGTGGTTACACGCCGCGGGGCGTGGTGGCCGAGCGGGCGCGGGGGCAGCTTACGGCCGCCGGCTCGACCTTCACGGCTTCGATGCTGCGGGACATCGAGAATGGCGGACGGATCGAGGCCGATCACGTGATCGGTGACCTGATCGCCCGCGGCCGCCGGCTCGCGCCGGAGGCAGGCTTCCCGCTGCTCACGCTCGTCTATACCGGCCTGAAGGCCTACGAGGCGCGGCGAGCGCGGGAAACGGCCGGAGCCGCCTCCGCTCAGTAGCGGCCGGGCGGTGGCGCAGGCGGGTTGCCGTATTCGAGCTGCGTCTTGGCATCGACCGGCCGGCGCGGCGGCGGCGAGAAGTCGGGCTGGGCGGCGGGAGCGCTGGCACACGCCGCCAGAGAACCGGCTACCAGGGCTGCGAGGGCGATACGAACGGCGGATGTGACAGGCAACGGCATGGTCTGGAGGCCTCCCGGAACGCAACCGGCATCGAACCGCCCTGGCCCGCTGCCGATAGATGCCATACGACACGCGGCGGCCCACTCAGCGGGCCGCCCTTGGCGCAATCTCAGCCGGGATCGCGCCGGAAGCTCGGCCGTAACATGGCGGCATCGCGGGACATGCGTGGCCGTTTCGCGACGGCGTTGACCCATTCCAAAGGACCAGACCCCTGACACCCGCAGCCCGCTGCTCCGCCGCCATCGAGGTGCTGACCGACATCGCCGAGCGCCGTCGGCCAGCGGCCGATGCCCTGAAGGATTGGGGCCTCGCCCATCGGTTCGCCGGTTCCGGCGACCGGGCCGGCATCGCCAGTCTCGTCTACGATGCCCTGCGACGCCGGTCCTCGGCGGCCTGGATCATGGGTTCCGAAGCCCCGCGGGCGGTTCTGATCGGGGCCTTGCGGCTCCAGCAGGGTCTTGCTGCGGCATCGGTGGCGGCACTTTTTTCCGGCGAGCGCTTCGCACCGGAGCCGCTGACCGACGACGAGCGTGCGCGGCTCGAAACGGGGACGCTTGAGGGCGCTCCGCCCGAGGTCGCCGGCGACGCGCCGTCCTTCGTTCTGCCGGACCTCGCGAAAACGCTCGGCGACGACCTGATTCCGGAGCTGAAGGCGCTTGCCCGCCGCGCACCCCTCGACATCCGCGTCAACGCCCTGCGCGGCCGGCGCGAGGATATCCTGCCGGCGCTCGCGGCGTATGGCGCGGAGCCGACGCCGCACGCCCCCCAGGGCCTGCGGGTCCCGATCGGGGCGGACGGTCGCGGCCCCGCGCTCCATGTGGAGGCCGAGTTCCTGGAGGGCTGGTACGAGATCCAGGACGAGGGCTCGCAGCTTGCTGCCTTGCTCGCCGCCCCGCGGCCCGGCGAGACCATCGTCGATCTCTGTGCCGGCGGCGGCGGCAAGACCCTCGCGCTCGCGGCCGAGACGCGGAACGACGCCCGCCTGATCGCCACCGACGGCGATCCGCGTCGCCTCGCACCGATCCACGAACGCCTGCGCCGATCGGGCGCTGTGGCAGATGTCAGGACACCCCGGAGCGGCCGGGCGCGCGCCGACGTGCTGGAGGATCTCGACGGCACCGTCGATCGGGTTCTGGTCGATGCCCCCTGCACCGGATCCGGGACGTGGCGGCGCAATCCCGATGCCAAATGGCGGCTGCGCCCTGGCAGCCTCGCGCTGCGGACGGCCGAGCAGGCTCAGGTTCTCGACCGGGCGGCCCGGCTGGTCCGACCGGGTGGCCGCATCGTCTACGTCACCTGCTCGCTCCTCTCCGCCGAGAACGACGCGGCGGTGTCCGGCCTGCTGTCGCGCTGGCGCGGGCGGTTCGTCGTGGATGCGGTCTCCGACGTGCTCGCGGCTGGCCCGGCCTCGCTGCGCGAGGCGGTGCGGATGACGTCCCACGGCATCCAGATGAGCCCGCACCGCACCGGCACGGACGGCTTCTACGTCGCGGTGATCGCCCGGAACACCTGAAGCGGGCGCTTCCGGGACCCCAACGCCTCCGGCAGCGTTGGAACCGGGCTCGATCCCTTCCCCAGGAGTTGCCCTTGCGCCTGGACCGCCGCCTCCTGCTCGCTGGTCTCGGAAGCCTCGTCGGCCTGCGGCCCGTGGCGGCCGCCACGGACGGGCCGCCGGAGCCTGCGCCGCACGAGGCGATCAAGGCCCTGCCGCGCACGCTGCCCGGAGCGGACCTCCAGGTGATCGACCTCTGGCCCGGCGAGCCGCCGGGTGGCGGCGCCGGACCCGATGCGGACGGCTATCGCTACGTCGAGGGGGCGGTGGGTGACATCACCCGCGTGGCGCGACCCTGCCTGCTGGTCATGCGACCGGCCAATCCCAACGGCGCCGCGATGATCGTGGCGGCCGGGGGCGGCTATGAGTTCATCGCGATCGGCAACGAGGGCGTCCCGGTCGGCCGTGTGCTCAATGCCGCCGGCATCACGGTCTTCCTGCTTATCTATCGCCTGCCCGCCGAGGGCTGGGGCTCCGGTCCCGACGCGCCCCGCCAGGACGCCCAGCGCGCCCTCCGTCTGATCCGGTCGCGGGGTACGGAGTTCGGCATCGACCCGGCCCGCGTCGGTGTCCTCGGCTTCTCGGCCGGCGGCCACCTGATGGGCGAGACCGCGGTCGGCAGCGCGCACGATCTCTACCCCGCCGAGGACGCCGTCGACGCACAGCCCGTACGGCCGACGCTCGCCGGGTTGATCTATCCGGTCATCACCATGCGCAAGCCGTTCGACCGGACCCATACCCGACGGATTCTCGTCGGCGACGACGTGACGGCGCTCGAAATGAAGACCTATTCGGTCGATCTTCAGGTCGGGCCGGAGACGCCGCCGACCTTTCTCACCCAGGCAATCGACGATCCGATCGCGGTCGCGGACCATCCGTTGCTGATGTTCGCGGCGCTGCGGAAGGCCCGGGTCCCGGCCGAACTGCACCTGTTCGAGCGCGGCGGTCACGGATTCGGGCTGGGTGTCCCGGGCACCCCCGCGGCGGCCTGGCCCGGGTTGTTCCTGGCCTGGATCCGCCTCCACGGCTTTTTGCAGCGCTGACGCGTCAGCCGCCGCTGGCGATCACGCGGTGCAGTTTGGCGACCTTGGGGCGGCTGGTGCGGAACTGGCCCCGCTCCACCGACACGAACACCACGCTGGCGATGGCGAGGGTCGTCAACCACCAGATGGCGGTCAGCCCGACGCTGAGGCACGCCACCGTGAAGGCCGCCGCGAAGCAGCCCATGGCACCGGGCACCAGAGCGGGGCCGTCGCGCCCGGCCCGGTGGATCGACGCGTAGAGTGCGAAGGCGGCGGCCAACGCCCCGACGATCCCAAGCTCGTACCAGAATTCGAACAGAGCGGTGGTCGGCGCGTTCAGCGGGAGCATCCCGACCAGACGCCCGCGCAGGGCGGTCTCGAAGCCGTGGCCGGTGATCAGCCGCACCGGATCGGTGGTCACCACCTTCTGCCAGCTCTTGAGCGACAGCACCGTCGGCGCGAGCGGTCCCAGAACCGCGGCTCCGATCGGCCGCGCGAGGAATGGCAGCAGCGGCGCCACGGCGAGCAGGGTCGCCGACAGGATCGCGGTGAGCTGGACGCCGAGCCTCTGCCGATAACTCGTCACCGCGAAGGCGACGGCCCCGACCGCCAGGGCCGCGATCTGCGTTCCATCCGGCTGGACGGTGAGTGCGAGGGCAACCAGAAGCGCCAGCGCCAGGGCCTCCCGGTCGCGGCGCCGGGACCGCAGCCAGGCCAAAGCCGGCCAGAGCAGCAGGATCAGTAGAACGAGGCCGCGATCCAGGGCGCCATCGTCCTCGGTTCCAGGGGGCGCCATATGAGCGCCGAACAGACCCAGCACGATCGCCACGATCGCGCCAGCCACCACGCCAAGCGGCAGCAGGTAGAGGTTGGCCGAGCGCATCCGGTCGGGCAGGGCGAGGTAGCCCAGCAGGGCGAGCCCGATCGTAGCCGCGAGATTGACGAGCCGCTCCACCGCTGGTCCGAGGAACGGCGTCCAGGTCAGCGACAGGGCTGACCAGAACACCACCAGCATGCCGGCCAGGAAGGCCGGCGCGGTGAGGAGGCGTCCAGCGGACGAACGCACCGGGCGCTGCCGCCGGTCGATAACGCTGGCGATGATCAGCAGGATGACCGCGATCGGCGCGAGGATGACCGATGCGCGGCGGGCGACCTGCGCCAAAACGGGCAGCACGACGAACAGGCCGAAGAAGCCGATGCGTCGCAGGAGGGCCGCGGCGTCGAGCGCCGGATCGGCTGGGGTCGAGTTTGATGCGCGCGGCATCCTGCGCCTTCCACCGGGCCGGAACGGCCGGTTCTGTGCTCGATACGCAAGGCTCGCGCAAGCCGCTGTAGACGCGGCGCCACACCTCGCGCCAGCGTGCCCCCGTCACGCCGCCCTGGCGGCCTCGCGCGGGCGTCGCCGCAGCGCCCGCCGGCCGACATCCGAAACGACCCGCCAGCCGCCCCAGGCGATGAAGAAACCGATCAGGCCGGCCGCCAGACCGTCGGCGCTGGTGGGGATGGCCGGACTGAAATCCCGATACGCCGCCTCGGCGACCGGCACGTCCGGATCGCGCAGCATCGCGACGACGCGGCCCAACGGGCTCGTCGCCGAGGTCAGAGCCTGCTGCTGCGCGCTCAGCCGGGCGAGCCGGGTTATGTCCGCCTGCGCTGCCGCGCCGCGCCGGGCGACGAGCTGATCGGGGTTGCTGCGCAGACGGTCGACGGCATCGTCCCGGGTCGTGCCGGAGGCATGGGCGTCGGAATCGAGCACCGCCACCTGCCGGCGCAGCTCGTCGGCGGCGCCGCCGAGCCGCTGGGCATATTGCTGCGCGAACTCGGGCGCCTGCGCGGCGACCGCGCCGCCGAGGAGGCCGAGCGCGAGGCCTAGGGTGCGGAAGACGCGGAACACGTCAGGCCTCCGGCGCGAGGAGTGGTCCACGGACAAAGAGCACGCGGCCCTGGGCGATTCCAGCCATGTTCAGGCCGGCAATGTCAGCAGGCCGGCCTGTCCGTCGCCGCAGCCGAACAGCAACCGGCCGCCATGCCTGTCCCAGGCGAGCGCCGTGACGCCGCTGCCGGGAACGGCGGGCCGTACGAGCAATTCCGCGGCGTCGGTGAACCGGACCAGCAGGATACAGCCGTCCTCGTACCCCATGGCGAGCACCGGCGCCTTCGGGTGGAACGCGACCCGGGACACCCGGGCGGGGCGGACGCCGCATTCCCGCGGGGGCTTGCCGGTCGGGCCCTCCTTGGAATCGAACGGCCAGACGATCGCCGCCTCTGCGCCGCCGGTGGCGAGCCAGTGCCCATCCGACGACCATGCCACCGAGCGTACCTTGCCGGGATAGCCCGACATCCGCATGTGACCCTTGTCGGGCTGAAGCCGCCATCCGTGGAGGGCGTTCTCCTGCATGGTGGTCACGACGAAGCGCCCGTCCGGCGACCACGTCACGTCGATATGCGAGCCCTTCCAGGCGATCACCTCGGCGGGTGTTTCAAGGTTCGGGTACCAGAGGCTGACGCCGTTGTAGTGAGCGACGCCGAGCCGATAGCCCTTGGGCGCGAAGACCAGGCCGCGCGCGGTCGAGGGCGCCTGGAACGTACGCTCGCGGCCCTTGGCATCCCGCGCCACCACGTTGCGCCCGGCCGACCACGCGACCGCGCCGTCCGGATGAAGCGCGAGCGCGTCGATCCAGGCCCCGCCCTTGGCGGCGCCGAGTTGCTCAACGGTGCCGTCCGACCGGATCTCCACGACGCGACCGTCATCGCCGCCGGTGAGCAGGCGCGCGTCGTTCCCGGCCGCGACCAGGATCCCGGCATCGGGATGCGCCGAAATGCGCGTGAGGCTCCCATCCCGCACGAGCGCGACCGCGCCGTCGTTAAGCGCCAGGGCCGGCACCTCCTTCAGGAACTGGGCGGCGATCACGTGGGCGCCGGGATCGAGCGCGGCGACGTGCTGGGTGAGGGAGGGGTTGCTGACAGGACTGGTCATGGTGCGGGGACCTTCGCGGCAGCCGGCCTCGTGCGCAAGACCAGGATCGCAGTCACCAGTGCCAACCCGCCGGCGAGCGTCGCCGGGGCGATGAGGGCGTAGAGGGCGAAGAGCGCGTAGGCGTGCGCCCCGAGATACGCGCCGAGCAGCAGGGACAGCCAGACGAGACCATCGCCGACCCAGCCCAGCGGATCTCCGGTCCGGGTCAGGGCTTGGGCGATCTTCTGTCCCAGGCTGAACAAGGCACCCGTGACGAAGGTCGTGCCGGCGCGAAACCCCTTCACCTGCGCCAGCACCGCGTTCTGCGAACCCATCGCCACCGCGACGAAGAAGGCGGCAAGGCCGAGTTCCGGCGATTCCAGGCCGAGCCCGAGGCCGCCGAGGATCAGGAGCGATTCATAGGCAAGCACCGCGGGCGTGGTCCAGGGGGACGGCACGAGGATCGCGAGCCCGCTGCCGAGGACGGAACCCGCGAGGAAGGCGCACAGGAGGGTGGCGGGCAGCACCATCCGATGGAGCTCGGCCTCCGCCCCAAAGACGGCGAGCTGTGTGGTGTTCCCACTCATGAACGAGGTGTAGAGGCCGCCGAGCCGCACGAAGCCGAGGGCGTCCACGTATCCGGCGAGCCCGGTCAGGAGAAGTCCGAGCCCGAGCTGGTAGGTCCGGTTCACGATCTCGCCTCAGGGTTCGACGCCGGTAACGTCTTGTTAACCACTTGGATCGCTTCGTTTAGGGGCATTGGAGGGCGGTTAACGCCCCGCTCACCAAACCCGTGCAATTCGATCGAAACAGGGTGAACACCGTGTCGGGAGGGGCCGTTGCCCCTGCGATCTGGTCGGGGGATACCGCGCCCCCGCCGGGTGAGTGGGAGTTGCGTCATGGTTCCGTTCGCTGCCGCGTTTGCCTGCCTGTCCATGCCCGTGCCGGACCAGTCCGCCACAACGATCCTGGTCGTCGAGGATGAGCCGAACGTCTGCGAGCTGGCCGCCGAAACGCTGCTCGACGCCGGCTATCGCGTCCTGACGGCCGCGGATGCGTGGCAGGCCGAGGCGATTCTGGCCAATGAGAGCGTCGACATGCTCTTCACCGATATCGATCTGGCCCGCAACACGGACGGCCTCGCCCTCGCACGCCGCGCCCGCGACCTCTGCCCGGACCTTCCGGTGATCTACACCTCCGGTGGCCGGGATGGCCTGTCGGCCCGCGACGCCGTCCCCGGCGCGGTCTTCGTGCCGAAACCCTATCGCCCGAGCCAGATCGTGGCGCTCACCCGCGACGTGCTGAACGCCGCCCTCCTTCACGCCTGACTGGATCTCCGAGGACCCCCGCCATGTGGCGCTCTCTTCCCGCACTCGGTTTCGCCCTGGCGCTCTCGGCCGGTCCGGCCCAAGCGGCTTGCGACGTGAAGGGGGCTCAGATCGAGGAGGCCATCGCGGCCAAGAGCGAGCTGAAGTCGGACGCCAATGCGCAGCTGGTCCGGGATCTGCGCACGCTGCGCGATGCCGCGATCGTACTGGACACGTACAAATTCCCCGGCGAGTGCGAGGTGCTCCTCGGTGTCGCCAAGTCGCTCTTGGCCGATCCCGCCAAGACCATCGAGCAGGGCGGTGACACCGACGAGGACAAGGCCGAGAGCCTGAGCGAGGCGCGCGAGCCGAAGGATGCCGGCGCTCCGAAGGTGAAGTGACGGCGCGTGGCGCCGTGCGCGTTTGCGACGCGATCGCACACGACGATCGGGCCATAGGCCGAGTGAGGCGGGGGGCTCTCCCCCGTGCGGGCTAGAATGTCCACCCTTCTGGGTCCGACTGAGAGGCCCGCGGCAGAGCGGCCTGCCCCCTCTCCCGTGCGGGAAAGGGTTGGGTGAGGGACGAGATCGCTCAGGACAAAGCGTGCCGTCGCTGCGCTGAATGCGTGCGCCGCATCCGGATGGACCCGCTCACGCACCCGGCCTTCTGCGAAAGCTGACTCCTCACGCACGGGGTAGCGACCCGCGACCGACGCTGGGCCGACGCGAATGCGCGACGATCGGGGCTTGCGTCGCGAAGCGGTGAAGCACGCCACCCAGCATCCTGCACCGCGGCGTTCGGCCCTCAGCGCTCCTCCCCGGCATTCGCCCCGATCTTCGCCCGGGCGAGCGCCTTGCCGAGCTTGGCGGCGATCTGATCGCGCAGCGTGTCGGCCATCTCGATGTCGACCAAGCGCCACGTGAGCCCGCGCAGCCGCAACCGGATGCGCGTACGCTCACCGCGGGGCGCCTCCGGGGGGATCGGCATCACCACCGCGCGAAAGCCACGCATCTCCATCGCGGTGAAATAGGGAAACAGGCGCCCGAAGCTGCGGATCGTCAGCCCCTCCGGACGCGTTCCAGCCGGTCGCTCGAGATCGAGCTTGTCTGGCCAGCCGTTGGCGAGCAGGTCGATCACCGTATCGGGGGTGATCATCGTCTCCGACAGGGCGAGAGCGAGCCCGTATGCCGCATCACCGAGGCGCTGGCGGTCGCGGGGCTCAAGGTCCGGATCGCCCTCCGATGCGGTCCGCATTGCCGCCGTGATCTGGCGCACGAGGGACAAGCGGAGCGTCCGGAAGTTGACGTGGCTCTCGATATACGCGGTGTCATGCCGGCGCACCGCCTGGGCGAAATCGTAGAGCGACCAGAGCGGGCTCATGGTGTAGGCGAGCCACGCAAGGGCGAGCCCGAGCAGGATCGCGAGCCAACGCATCGCTCAGCCCCCCGGCCGACGCGTCACCGCGCGTCCGCCCAATGTTCGAGGCTCGAGAAAGCCGCCACGACGCGCTCGTAGACCGGGCGCTTGAAGGGAATGATCAACTCCGGCAACTCGGCGAATCGCGCCCACCGCCACGCGTCGAACTCCGCCTTGTGGGCTCCCCCGCCCGGTTGGAGCACGTCGATCAGGTCCTCCTGGCCCTCGAAGCCGAACGCGAACCATTTCTGGGTCTGCCCGCGATAGCGCCCCTTCCACGCCTGTTGAGCGACATCGGGCGGAAGATCGTAGGGGAGCCAATCCGGGATCTCCGCGAGCTTGCGGATCGCGTCCGGCGGGACGTTGGTCTCTTCGTAGAGTTCCCGGCGGGCCGCTGCCTCCGGATCTTCGCCCGGATCGACTCCGCCCTGCGGCATCTGCCACATATGCGGTCCGGCGACGTGCTCGGGTCCCGCATCCTTGCTCCGGCGACCGATGAACACGCCGCCCGATCGCGCGATCAGCGCGACGCCCACGCAGGGACGGTAGGCCAGGGTGCCCGGATTTTGATCAGTCGTCATGGGCCGGACCATAGGTCAGCGGCGCCGGCCGCGGCAACGCCACCGTGGTCTCGGGATCGCGGCGCCGCTGCGAAATCTATCTCGGCGGGATTCGCGTAAGCTCGCACTCAATCGGCCGTGGAAACGCGTTTGTCGCGGGCACCGCGCAACGCCACGCTGGCCGGCACCAGCCTTACCGCGCGGGTATCGAGGTCCCGTGCCCAGCGCGCGATTCGATCGACGGTGAGCGCGGCGCCGCTGGCCGAGACGAGGGCGAAGCCGTTGGCGCGCGCGCGCGCTTCAGCCTGCGCCAGGGCCGCATCGATCGCATCGGCCCGGGGGGTCGCATCGAGGACGATCTCGGCGCGGGCGAGGGGCGTCCGGTTCTTGTTGACGGGGACGGTTGCCGGCTTGGGGCCTGTCCCGTCATCGAGGAAGCCGAGGCCCCTTGCGCCGATCTCGCGCAGGATCGGCTCGAAGGCGGAATCGGCCATCAGCTTCGATCCCATGAAGTTCACGATGCCGACATAGCCCGGGAAGCGGGCGAGCGCCCAGGCGAGGCGGTCGGCGTTCTCGGGACCCTTCAGGGTCGTGAGCAAGCTCTGCGGGCCGGGATCGCTGTCCGGATAGTCGAACGGCTCCATCGGCAACTGGAGGAAGACCTCGTGCCCGGCATCGCGGGCCCGGGCGGCGGCACGCTCGGCCTCGCCGCCGTAGGGCAGGAAGGCAAGGCTGACGGCAGCCGGCAGACGGGCCGTAGCGCCGGCCGTCGCGGCCTGTCCGACGCCGAGGCCGGTCACCACGATGGCGATGCGGGGGCCCGTTCCGGGTTCCTCGGAGCGGGCATAGACATCGAGCGCTCGCACCCGACCCTCGCCGAGCTTCGGCATGACACCGTGCCGACCGGGCTCGCTGATTCGGGGATCCGGGGCGGCGGCCAGACGCGGTGCGCTCGGCGGCGGAACACGAATGACCACAGCGTCGGTGGGGCCGGAGCCGAGCGGACGCACCACGGTGACGCCCGATGCCGTCTCGATCTCTTCCGCGCTGCGCTGAAGTTGTCCTTGCCCCGACGCTGTGGTGGCGACCTGCGGCTCCGCAGCAGCGACCGGTGCGACGGGCCGCGCCGTAGCCTCGCGGATGACGATCTTCGCCTCCGCACGGGGCTCGCCGCCCTGGGGATCGCCGAGCGCGAGGACGAGGCCGATCGAGACAGCGAGGGCTGCGGCAATTGCGCCTGCGGCGACCTTCGGCCGGCGCAAGGCCGCGCTGGCCCGCGCGAACCGCCCGCCGGGCTGCTCCGGGGCCTTCGCCTTCGGCACCCCGAGGGGGCGCGTAAGGATATCGTCGGTGGATTCGGTCAAGCGGCGCTCGATGCGGAATCGCGATTCCTATCGCGCCGGGACGACGCGGATCCTGCCCACCATTGCGGTCGGGTATGGTTAACGATCCGCTAAGTTTCACGTCCGGACATGAAAAACCCGCCCGGAAGTCAATCCGGACGGGCTCGCGATACGCCGTTCCTGGCTCTGGAGATCAGTTCGGCATCGGCTTCTGCGGCTGCTGCGCGCTCGGCGTGCCGTTGGCGGCGCCCTTCTGGATGCCGTGCAGGAAGTCGACGGCCGAGATCAGCTGCTTGTCCTTGGCGGGATCCGGCGGGACGTAGGCGGAGGAACCGCCCCGCTCGTCGGTATCCTTCTGCTTCAGGTGACCCTTCAGGCCGGCCTCGCCCTTGGTCTCGTCCTTGCCCTTCAGCTCGTCCGGCACGTCCTGCGTCACCTCGACATCGGGCTCGATGCCCTTCGCCTGGATCGAGCGGCCCGACGGCGTGTAGTAGCGCGCCGTGGTGAGCCGCAGGGCGCCGGAGCCGCCGAGCGGGATGATTGACTGCACCGAGCCCTTGCCGAAGGAGCGCGTGCCCAGGATGGTCGCGCGCTTGTGATCCTGCAGAGCGCCGGCCACGATCTCGGAGGCCGAGGCCGAGCCGCCGTTCACCAGCACGACCACGGGCTTACCCTTGGTCAGGTCGCCGGCCTTGGCCGAGAAGCGCTGCGTCTCGTCCGGGTTGCGTCCGCGGGTCGAGACGATCTCGCCGCGATCGAGGAACGCGTCCGACACCATCACGGCCTGATCGAGCAGGCCGCCCGGGTTGTTGCGCAGGTCGATCACGTAGCCCTTGATCTTGTCGGCCCCGATTTCGCTCGTGAGCTTATCGATCGCGGCGCGCATGCCGTCAAAGGTCTGCTCGTTGAACTGCGTCAGGCGGATATAGGCGACGTCGCCGCCCTCGACCTTGGAACGCACCGGCTTGATCTTGATCACGTCGCGGGTGAGCGTGACGTCGATCGGCTCCTTGGACTCCTTGCGGCTGATCTTGAGCTTGACGCTGGAGTTCACCGGGCCGCGCATCTTGTCGACCGCCTGGTTCAGGGTGAGGCCCTGAACCTGATCGTCGTCGATCTGCGTGATCACGTCGTTGGCGAGCAGTCCCGCCTTGGCGGCCGGGGTATCGTCGATCGGCGTGACGACCTTGATCAGGCCGTCCTCCATGGTGACCTCGATGCCGAGCCCGCCGAACTCGCCGCGGGTCGTCGTCTGCATGTCGCGGAACGCCTTGGCGTCCATGTAGCTCGAATGCGGATCGAGCGAGGAGAGCATGCCGTTGACGGCCGCCTCGATCATCTTCGACTCGTCGGGCTTCTCGACGTAGTCGGTCCGGACCTTCTCGAACACGTCGCCGAACAGGCTGAGCTGGCGATAGGTCTCGGCCGAGGCAGCGATGGCGCGCGGGCCCGACAGGAAGTCGGTCTGGGTCGCCACCATGGAGGTGCCGGCACCCAGAAAGGCGCCCAGCATGATCAGGGAAGTCTTGCGCATCAGCCGCGAACCTTCTCGCCAAGTACCGTATTATTCGGGCTCTTCGCCCACCACGGCTCCGGGTCGATGGAGCCGCCGTCCTTCTTGAACTCGACGTACAGGGTGGGATCGCTTTCGGACCCGCTGGAGCCCGCGCCCTTCTCGCCCATGCTGCCGACCGGCTCGCCCGCGAGCACAAACTGGCCGACCTCGACGCTGATCTGTTCCATCCCCGCGAGCAGAAGATAGTAGCCGTCGCCCGCGTTGATGATCAAGAGTTGGCCATAGGACCGAAACGGACCCGCAAACTGCACCCAACCGTCGGCCGGGGAGGAGACAGTCGCCTTCGGACGGGTCGAGAATGACACGCCGCGGGAGGTTCCACCATTGCCATCGGGCTGGTTGAAGCCGCGCGCCAACTTTCCGCTCACCGGCCGCGGCACTTCGCCCCGCGCCTCGGCGAAATGCACCTTCGGTGCCAGCCGCGCCGGGTCGCGGAAACCGGCCGCGGCAAATCGCTCCTGCGTCGCCTTCACCTCGCGCTCGGCGGCGGCCTTGGCCTCCTCGGCCGAGCGCTTGGCCGCAGCGTCCGCGGCCTCGGTCCGATCCATCAAATCTTTGAGACTCTTGGCCTGGGCGCCAAGTTCGGCCACGCGGCGGCGCTCGGCATTGAGACCGCTTTCGACCTCGGCCTGACGGGCGCGCCGCGCTGCCACGAGGGCTTCGAGGCGCTGCTTCTCCCGAGCCCAGCCGGCAAGGTCGTTGGCCAGGCCTTCCTTGTCCTGGGCGATCAGGCCACGCAGGCGGATCATTTCGGCGAGATCAGCGGCCAACGTGTCGACCTCGCCGCGCAGCTCGGGCACCACGGCCCCGAGCAGCATCGAGGTCCGGATGGCAGCCAGCATGTCCTCGGGGCTCACGAGAACCGCGGGCGGCGGACGCCGGCCCATGCGCTGGAGCGCCGCCAAGATCTCGGCGACGACGCTGCGCCGTGCCTGCAGCGAACGCCGGATAGCGGCCTCGCTCTCACTCATGGCTTTCAGGCGCTCTTCCAGGCGGCTCAGCCGCTCCTCGGTCGCCTGCGCTTGCCGCCCGGCATCGAGCAACGCCGAATCGAGCTTGGATCGGTCCGAACCGATCGCGGCGATTTCCGCCTCGAACTGGGTGCGCTGGCTGGTGCTGGCCGCGAGGGCATCCTGCACGCGCTTCAGATTCTCGGCGCGGCGGTCGCGTTCTTCGTTGGCTTTTTGCGCCGCCTCGGCATCTGAGGGGGCGGGGGGCTCGGCGTGCAGCGGCGCAGCGAGGCAGGTGGCCACCAGGAAGAGAACGGGCAGGCCTCGGCGCAGGCTCCTCCCATCGATCCCCCTCATCCTGAGGAATCGGCGCGGAGCGCGGGCCCCGAAGGGGACCACCAGATGGCTTTGCCACGCCTGGGAGCCTCCTTCGAGGCCCGTTGACCCGGGTGCCTCAGGATGCGGGGGATGGGTGGGATTGTCGGTGCGAAGACGGCGTGCAGCGTCCCGCGCCCGCCCTGCCCAATCGGTGTCGACATGAATCCGCGCCACGCCGGTCAGCCCGCCTCGCCCCGGTGATAGGGGTGACCGGCCAGGATGGTCAGGCTGCGGTAGATCTGTTCGAGGGCGAGCACGCGCACGAGTCCATGGGGCAAGGTCGCCGCCCCGAACGACAGAATCAGCTCCGCCTTCGTCCGAATTGAGGCGTCGAGACCGTCCGGGCCACCGATCGCCACCATCAGCGCCGGTCGCGACGCGTCCCGCCAACCGGCAACACGCTCCGCCAGGGCTTCGCTCGGGAGGTCGGCCCGTCCGCGCTCGTCATAGGCGATCAGGACGCCGCCGGGCGGGAGCAGGACGCCCAGGGCCGCCGCCTCCTCGGCGCAGCGGTCGGCGGCGCGGCGCGCGCGGGATTCCGGGATCTCGACGGTGTCACAGGCAGGGAAGCCGAGCCCGCGGCCTACCTGCGCGGCGCGCTCGCGATATCGTGACGCCAACTCGCGCTCAGGGCCGGCTTTCAGCCGCCCGACCGCCGCCAGCAGGAGGCGCAAAAGCCGGCCTAACCGACCGCGAGGCCGACCGGCCGATCTGCACCCCACATCTTCTCGAGGTTGTAGAAGCCGCGCACCTCGGGGCGGAAGATGTGCACCAGCACGTCGCCCGCATCGATCAGCACCCAGTCGCAGGCCGGCATGCCCTCGACCCGAGCGTTGCCGTATCCGCGATTCTTCATCTCCTGGATGAATTTGTCGGCGATCGAGCCAACGTGCCGCTGCGACCGGCCCGAGGTGATGATCATCGTGTCGGCCAGCGACGTCTTCCCGGCCAAGTCGATCGCGATCGTCTCCTCAGCCTTCATCTCGTCGAGGCATTCGAGCGCGAGGGCCCTGAGGTCGTCAGAGCGCGCCTGACCGGGTTCACCCGGGGCAGGAACGGGGGGGCGGATCGACTCCGTGTGGTTGGTTTCGGGCAGCGTCCTAGTTCCTCGTGGTGCCGCGCAGCGGTGTCACGCCCCGCAGGATTCCCTGGAATTGGCGGTATCGGGCGGCGATTGCAACCGCGCTGGCGCCGCGTCCCGGCCGCGTCCCCGCATACCGTTACGGATCTCTGTCGAGGATAGGCTCGATCGCGGCCCGTGCAGGAAGGTCCAGGCGGGCGGCCGACGGAGCGCGAGCGTCGACGCGGCCGTCTCAGGAATGCGCGCCTCGGCGAGGCGCTTCGCGGCCCGGGCGCTGAGCGGCGTCATGGTCGAGCCGGGCCGGTCGATGACCGCGATCGGCATCAGGCGCGCAATGTCCGAAAAGCCTTTCCATCGGTGAAATGTGCCCAGCGAGTCGGCGCCCATGAGCCACACGAAGTGAATTCCGGGGCAGCGCCGCTTGAGAAAGCGCAACGTCTGAACGGTAAAGCGCACGCCGAGCGCCGCCTCCACGCCGGTCACCGCAATGCGTGGATGCCGGGCGATCCGCTGCGCTTGGGCGCAACGCTCCGCAACGGTCGGAAGCGCGTTGCGGCTCTTCAAAGGGTTGCCCGGGCTCACCAGCCACCAGACGCGATCCAGCTCAAGCCGTCGCAGCGCCATCAGGGTCACGTGGCGGTGACCGAGATGGGCGGGGTTGAAGGATCCGCCGTAGAGGCCGATCCGCATGCCGGGGGCGGTCGGCGGCAGGTTCAGCCGCACGCCGGGCCTTGCGCCGCCGTCACGGACGGATCTGGCCGCTGCCGTGGACCCGATACTTGAAGGTCGTGAGCTGCTCGACGCCCACCGGGCCGCGGGCATGCATCCGCCCGGTGGCGATGCCGATCTCGGCGCCAAACCCGAACTCGCCGCCATCGGCGAATTGCGTCGAGGCATTGTGGGTGACGATCGCCGAATCGACCTCCGCCAGGAAGCGGGTCGCCTCGACGTCATCCTGCGTGATGATCGCGTCGGTGTGGTGCGAGCCGTAGGTCTCGATATGCTCGATCGCCGCACCGATCCCGTCGACCACGCGGACCGCGATGACCGCATCGAGGTACTCGGTGTGCCAGTCCTCTTCGGTGGCCGCCGTCACCCGGGGATCGACCGCCTGCACGGCGGCATCGCCGCGCACGGCACAGCCTGCCTCGAGCAGTGCGGTTACGAGCGCCGCGAGATGCGTGCCCGCGCAGGCGCGGTCGACCAGCAGGGTCTCGGCGGCCCCGCAGACGCTGGTGCGGCGCATCTTGCTGTTGAGCAGCACGGTCCGCGCCATGTCGAGGTCGGCCCCGGCCGCGACGTAGACGTGGTTGATCCCGTCGAGATGGGCGAAGACCGGTACACGCGCCTCCTGCTGGACGCGGGCCACAAGGCCGCGACCACCCCGGGGCACGATCACGTCGACACAGCCGTCAAGGCCTGACAGCATCAGACCTACCGCCGTCCGGTCGCGGGTCGGCACAAGCTGGATCGCGTCAGCGGGCAGACCGGCATCGGCCAGTCCAAGGCTCATCGCCCGGGCGATCGCCATGGCGCTGCGATGACTGTCCGAGCCCGCCCGCAGGATCGCGGCATTGCCGGCCTTGAGGCAGAGCGCTCCGGCATCCGCCGTGACGTTGGGCCGGCTCTCGAAGATCACGCCGATGACCCCGAGCGGCACCGCAATGCGCTCGATCAGCAGGCCGTTCGGCCGTTCCAGGGCAGCGAGCTGGCGTCCGACCGGATCGGCCAGCGAACCGATTTTCTCCACCGCGTCCGCCATGGCGGCGAGGCGGCCGGGATCCAAGGTGAGCCGGTCGATCAGCGCGGCGCTCTGGCCGGCCTTCTGCGCGGCCGCCACATCCCGGGCGTTCTCGGCCAGGACCTCATCCCCGTTGGCCCGCAGCCGTGAGGCGATCGCCTTGAG
Source organism: Methylobacterium sp. E-005 (assembly GCF_022829725.1). GTDB lineage: Bacteria > Pseudomonadota > Alphaproteobacteria > Rhizobiales > Beijerinckiaceae > Methylobacterium. The sequence continues at coordinate 342,216 of NZ_JAKSYG010000256.1, forward strand.
GGCGAGATCCTTGGTTTGCGCCGAGGCCAGCGCCATCCGGCGGGCGGCGGCCCGGGCGCGGCGGCCGATCGCCGCCATCTGCTCCGGCAAAGCGTCGGCCTCGGCGAAGTCCGATCTCAGGTTCAGGACGGGCACGCTGGCGTCCTCGTTTCGCGACGGCCGCTCATCGGCACGACAGGGCAGACGGGCGTATTCGCACATCGTGCGGCGCATCGACAAGTGTGCCGCAGCACCGAAGACAACACTAATTGACGCCGGGCGATTGAAACGAATGCAGGTCGGTCATAGCAGTCTTAGAATAATGCCAAGTCATCGCGATGCACCATCCAGGCGCGACCGGGATAATTGAGCACGTCCGGGATCCGGGCGCTCGGATAACCGATGATCAGCGCGGCCTCGGCATTGTCGTAGGCGACGAGGCCGCGACCCAGGGCCCGGCCCTCCGGGTCGCGGATCTCCACGGCATCGCCGCGGGAGAAGCTGCCCTCGATGGCCCGGACGCCGACCGGAAGCAGGCTGGCGCCGCCCCGCAGGGCCTTCAACGCACCGGAATCAATCGTGAGCGCCCCTCGCGGTTCGAGGGACCCGGCGATCCAAGTCTTACGCGCCGCCGTCGGCGTGGACCCGGACAGGAACCACGTGCACCGCGCTCCCTCACGCACCGCCTTCAGCGGGTTCTTAGCCCGCCCGTCTGCGATCACCAGATGCGTGCCCCCGGACACGGCGATCTTGGCCGCCTCGACCTTGGTGCGCATGCCACCCCGCGACAGCTCGGAAGCCGGTCCGCCCGCCATCGCCTCGATTTCCGGGGTGATCCGCTCGACGACCGCGAGATGGCGCGCATTCGGGTCGCTATTCGGCGGCGCGGTGTAGAGGCCGTCGATGTCCGAGAACAGGACCAGCACGTCGGCGTCGATCATCGTGGCGACCCGGGCGGCGAGGCGGTCGTTGTCGCCGTAGCGGATCTCCGAGGTCGCCACCGTGTCGTTCTCGTTGACCACCGGCACGGCGCGCATCTCCAGGAGCTTCAGCACGGTTGCCCGGGCGTTGAGGTAGCGGCGGCGCTCCTCCGTGTCCTGTGGCGTCACCAGGATCTGGCCGGCCACGATGCCGTGATGGCCGAGCGCCTCCGCCCAGTGCCGGGCCAGGGTGATCTGCCCCACCGAGGCCGCACCTTGGCTCTCCTCCAACCGCAGGGGACCGGGCGGCAGGCCCAGCACCGTGCGCCCCAGCGCGATGCTGCCGGAGGACACGACCAGCACGTCGACACCACGGGCGTGCAACTCGGCGATGTCCTCGGCCAGGGCTGCGAGCCAGGCATGCCGCAGGCGGCCGGCATTGCGATCGACCAGGAGCGCCGATCCGACCTTGATGACGATGCGGCGGAAATCTTCGAGGGCAGGGATCATGATTCGGGCGAACACGGAGGCAGGGACGCGGTTTGAACGAAGACGAAACCGTTGAACAGCCGCCCTCATGCGCAACACGGTGCTGCGTGCCGCCGAACCCGAGACAGGTCCGGATCTCGATCGCCGCCGGTTCGGTACGTCCCAGGCGCATAGTCCATCCCTCACGATCTAGTGAGTATGTGGCATGCCAAATATCTATATTGCGGCGCAGAAGCGTGCCGCCGGATGCGCGGCGGTGCGTGACCCGGGCGGTATTTCGCTTCCCGTTCCGCCGACAGACAGGACACAGATACGATGGACGCGAATCGACGCGCGTTTCTCGGGACCGCCGCTCTCGGAGCGAGCGGTCTCGTCGCTCTCACGCAGCAAGCCGCCGCGGCGGCGACCGACCACGGGGCGCCGGGGGCCGGCGGCTTCGGCCGCGACGTCCAGCAGCTGCCCCCGGGGGCAGAGGTCGCTTACCACGACCCGAAGGATGTCGGCGCCATGCCCGACTTCCGCTTCTCCCTCGACGGCAACGTTCCGAAAATCACGTCGGGCGGCTGGGCCAAGGAGGCCACCGTCCATCAGTTCCCCATCAGCAAGGGGATCGCGGGCGTCCATATGTTCCTCGATCCCGGCGCGTCGCGCGAGCTGCACTGGCACGCGATCGCGGCGGAATGGGCCTACGTGATCGACGGGCGCTGCCAGACCGTGGTGCTCGACCCGTCCGGGGCGAGCGAGATCAACAACTACGAGCCGGGCGACCTCTGGTTCTTCCCGAAGGGCCACGGCCACTCGATCCAGACGATCGGCGACAAGCCCTGCCACTTCATCCTGTCGTTCGATAACGGCGCCTTCTCCGAGCACGGCACCTTCTCGATCACCGATTGGGTCGACGTGTCACCGAAGGATATGCTGGCGCTCGATTTCGGCCTGCCGAAGGACGCCCTCAACGCCTTCCCCAAGGGCGAAGCCTACATCCAGGCCGGCCCCGTGATCCCGATCGCGCAGGCGCTCGACGCACCCTGGCCCAAGGAATCCACACACAAGTTCCGGCTGCTCAAGGATCCGCGGGCGGTGCGCGACTTCGACGGTGGCACGTTCCGGCTGGCGACGGTGGACGAATGGCCGGTCTCGAAGTCGATGTCGGGCGGCGTGATGACGATCCGGCCCGGCCAGATGCGCAAATTCCATTGGAACGTGAATGCCAACGAGTGGCACTTCTACCTGAAGGGCAAGGGTCAGGTGGCGTTGTTCGGCTCGGGCGGCCGCGGCAAGGTGGCGGAGTTTTCGCCCGGCGACGTGGCCTACATCCCGATGGGCTTCGGGCACGCGATCAAGAACGTCGGCGACGAGGATCTTGAGATCATCCAGACCTGGGACAACGGCAAGTTCGAGGAGATCGACCTCGACGCCTGGATCAAGGCCAGCCCGAACTATCTTCTGGCCAACAACTTCGCCGGGGTGCCGGCTGAGACACTCACCAAGCTGAAGCAGGGCTGATCGGCCCGAGCCACGTGCGATCCGGCGGGGCTACGTGTCCGAAGCCCCGCCGGACGTTCGGGCTTGCAGGCTGATCACGGCTGCCAAGCCGCCACAGGCGCCCTGTCCGCCTCGGCGCTGGCGTCGATCTCGGCTTGGAGTGCCCGCAGCGCCTCCGGCACGCCCCTCCGGCTCGCGGAGGACAGGACCAGCGGCGCGCGGCCAGCGGCGCGCTTCAGCTTGGCAACCTGGCTTTTGAGCGTCTCGGCGTCGAGGGCGTCGGCTTTGGAAAGCGCCACGATCTCGGGCTTCTCGGCGAGCCCGTTGCCGTAGGCCTCGATCTCGCCGCGGACGAGCTTGTAGGTCTTGCCGGCATGTTCGGTGGTGCCGTCGACGAGGTGCAGCAGCACCCGGCAGCGCTCGACATGGGCCAGGAACCGGTCGCCCAGCCCGACGCCCTCATGCGCCCCCTCGATCAGGCCGGGAATGTCGGCCAGCACGAATTCGCGCCCATCCGAGCGGACGACGCCGAGGCCGGGATGCAGCGTGGTGAACGGGTAATCGGCGATCTTCGGCTTCGCCGCCGTCACGCTCGCCAGGAAGGTCGACTTGCCGGCATTGGGCAGGCCGACGAGACCGGCATCGGCAATCAGCTTCAGCCGCAGCCAGATCCACATCTCCTGACCTTCCAGGCCCGGATTGGCGTGCTTCGGCGCGCGGTTGGTCGAGGTGGTGAAGTAGGCGTTGCCGAAGCCGCCATTGCCGCCCTTGGCCAGCCGGATCCGCTGGCCGACCTCGGTCAGGTCGGCGAGAAGGGTCTCTCCGTCCTCCGAAAAAATCTGCGTGCCGGCCGGGACCTTCAGGACCGTGTCGGACCCGTTGGCGCCGTGGCAGTTCGAGCCCATGCCGTGCTCGCCCTTCTTGGCCTTGAAGTGCTGCTGGTAGCGGTAGTCGATGAGGGTGTTGAGCCCCTCGACGCACTCCACCCAGACATCGCCGCCGCGACCGCCATCGCCGCCGTTCGGGCCGCCGAACTCGATGAACTTCTCCCGCCGGAACGAGACGCAGCCGGGACCGCCGTCACCGGAGCGGACATAGACCTTGGCTTCGTCGAGGAATTTCACGGGTCGTCTCTCATGCCTGCGGGCCGCTCGGAAGCGGTCCCGCGCTCGATATAAGATGCGGCACAGCCCTGTGCCGATCCAGTCGCTCAGGAGGCCAGCGCCAGATCGGGAGCCGGTGCCCTTGTCGCCTTGCGCTCGGCCCATTCGGCGCGGTCCAGGCCGAACCAGTCCAGCTGCCGCGGTCCGCCCCGCGCCGGGCACGGGGTCGAACGGCGTTCCGCCCAGCGGAACCCCGTCTTTGCGATCACCCGTTGCGAGGCGCGATTCTCCGGCGACGTGGTGGCCGTCAGTCGCTCACCGCCGGCATAGGCGAAGAATGCATGGACAAGGCCCGCCGCAGCCTCGCTCATCAACCCGTTTTCCCACCAGGGCCGGCCGAGCCAGTAGCCGAGATGCGGCGTGCCCTCGGCCCCTGCAATCCCGATCAGCCCGATCAGGCTGCCCGGTGCCTCCCGGCGGGCGAGGGCGAGGGTCAGGCCCGTTCCACCGCTGTTGGCACCCCGGGCCTGGATGAGGAACTCGTCGACCGTGCGGCGGTCGAGCGGGTACGGGATGTGGGCCGTCATCTCGGCCACCTCGCGCTCGCCGGCCAGCGTCACGATAGCCGACACATCCTTGGCGTTCGGCCAGCGCAGCCAAAGCCGCCGCGTCTCGATCCGGAAGACATCGTCACGGGTCAGATCGGGGAACATCGTGCCCTCGCAGGGCGATGCGCCCGGCTCCGGGGCATCGCCTCAAGACGACGAAGGGGAGGATGGCGTCCCATCCTCCCCGGTGTTCCGTCCGATCCGGCCACTCAGGGGCTCGGCTACGACGTCTCCGGTCCGGTGTGGGCCACCGGGCGGGACGCCAGCTTCGCCACTCGGGCGCCCGCCTTTTATTCCGCGGCCTCGGCCAGCGGGGTAACACCGACGAAGGCGCGCCCGCGGCGCGTCTCGAAGCGGACATGGCCCGGTACCAGCGCGAAGATCGTGTGGTCCTTGCCCATGCCGACATTCGCGCCGGGATGCCATTTGGTGCCGCGCTGACGCACGATGATGTTGCCCGGAATGACGGCCTCCGAGCCGAACTTCTTGACGCCGAGGCGCCGGCCTTCCGAGTCGCGACCATTGCGGGATGAGCCGCCAGCCTTCTTGTGTGCCATGGGATGAGCTCCGAATTCTGATCTGTCGGGGTGCGGTCGCGAATGGGATCCCTCGGGACCGTTACGCGCCCAGCTTTGAGCCGGCTTTAGGCCGAGATGCCGGTGATGCGAACCACCGTGTGGTCCTGCCGGTGGCCGCGCTTGCGGCGCGAGTTCTGCCGGCGGCGCTTCTTGAAGGCGATCACCTTCTTGTCGCGGCCATGGCGCACGATCTCGCCGGTGACGCTGATGCCCGACAGGGTCGGGGCGCCGACCTGCGTGGCGCCGGCGCCGTCGGCGAACAGGAGGACCTCGCCGAAGGTCACAGCCTCGCCGGCTTCGCCCGCGAGCGACGCGATGGTAATGGTGTCGTTGTTGGCGACGCGGTACTGCTTACCGCCCGTCTTGATGACTGCGAACATCGTTCTCTCGTGTTCTCGAACGGCCTCCGGGGCGGCCGCCCCTGGACCGGCTTCTTGTTTGAAGTCATTGAACGGGCTTGAGCCCGGACAACGCGAAACGCGCGGACCCCTTGAGAGGCCGCGCGCCATGCGGGGTCAGTAGGGGCAGGCCGGCCGCGTGTCAATCCTCAGCGGACGAACCGGTTCGGCACGAGGACGCCCCTGGCGACGGTGCCTTCCGGGCCGAAGGCTGCCAGCGCGTTCGCGCACCAGGCGTCCCGACCGACCTCGGCGAGCTGTTGGCGGACCTGTGTCGCCCGCGTCCGAAGCTTCTCCTGCAGCGCCGGTTCCTGTCCGGTATTGACCCGGGCCGCCAGCCGGAGGTTCGTGAGCTGACCGGCCTTCATCTGCACGCCGGGGCAGGATTGCTCTGCGATGATCGTCGTCGTTGCGGCGTCGGCGTAATTGTCGAGCGGCGAGGTCGGCGCCTGGGCGAAAGCCGGGCCCGCGAGCACCAGGACGACCATGGCGATGCCAGGGCGGCCCGCATGTGTGGCCGGCGTTCGCCCCCTCGCGACACTGCGCTGTGTCATGTCCGGCCACCTCCTGGCTGTGCTGCGACGGCGGTGGCCTACACCTGTCCCTGGGCCGTCGCCAACCGTTCGGCCGATGGGTCTGCTCCGCTACGGCGCCGCCTTGAACTCGCCCTCGATCCGCAACGACACCTCGTCGCCGAGCTGCGGCAGGTAAGCGTTGATGCCGAACTCCGAACGCTTGATCACCGCCCGCCCGTCGAACCCCACCGTGTAGCGCTGGTCGACCGGGTGGATGCCAGCTTGGTTGAAGGTCGCGTCGATCGCGAACGGCCGAACGGTGCCGCGCAGGTTCAGGTCGCCGGTGATGCGCGCCGTGGTCGGGCTGGTCGGCTCCACCTTGGTGGCGGTGAAGCTGGCAGCCGGGAACTTGGCCGTGTCGAAGAAGTCCGGCGTCGCGAGGCGCTCGTTCAGATGGGGGCTGCCGGTGATCACGCCGCCGAGCGGCACGCTGACGGTGAGCTGGCTCTTTTCCGGGGCCTTCGGATCCAGGGTGAGGGTGCCGGTGAGGCCGGCGAACTGACCGTAATAGGTCGAATAGCCGAGATGCGAGACCGACCACGTGATCTTGCCGTGGTCCGGATCGAGCACGTAGGCCCCCGGCCGTACCTGGGTCGGGTCGGCGCTCGGCGCCACGGGAACAGGATCGTCCGCCGCCCGGGCCGGAGCGAGAGACAGCAGGCCCAGCAGGGCGAATAGTGGCGCGCGCATGGTCGTCCCCCCAGCGTTATCCCGCAGATGGTCGGCCAAGCTCGGTCGGCGGGGCGCCCCTGATTTCACGAAGTCCGGACGGGCTCAAGCGCGTCTGGCGGACCCGCGCGCGCTTCTGTAGGCAATCTGCTCCAGCGGGCAGGCGTAAAAATGATCGGAAAACTCAAGGGCATCGTGGATTCGTTCGGCGAGGATTTCGTGATCCTCGATGTCTCGGGCGTCGGGTACGTGGTGCATTGCTCGGCGCGGACCCTCCAGCGAATGCCGAAGGTCGGCGAACCGGCGGACCTCTCGATCGAGACCCATGTCCGCGAGGACATGATCCGCCTGTACGGCTTTCGGTCCGACGCCGAGCGGGAATGGTTCCGCCTGCTCCAGACTGTGCAGGGTGTCGGTGCCCGGGTGGCGCTGGGTGTGCTCTCGGTGCTGGAGCCCGAGGCGCTCGCCGGCGCCATCGCGACGGGCGACAAGGGCGCGATCAGCCGCGCGCCCGGCGTTGGCCCGCGGCTCGCCGCCCGGCTGGCCGCCGAGCTGAAGGACAAGGCGCCCGCCTTCGCACCGATCGATCCGGCCCTGGTCGCCCTGACCGGCGCCGTCGAGTCGGGTACCACCTCCGGTCCCGTGGGCGATGCCGTGTCAGCCCTGGTCAATCTTGGCTACCCGCAGGTCCAGGCCGCAACCGCGATCGCCGCCGCCCTGAAAGAGGCTGGTCCCGACGCCGAGGCAAGGGTGCTGATTCGCTTTGGTTTGCGGGAACTCGCCCGCTGACCAAACCCCGCCCGACCGCGTGCGCCCAGGGACGTCTGCACCCGGCAAATCCCGTCCCTTGACCGGGCGGCTGCTGAGTGCCATCTCGGAGCGAGACCGGTAAGATATTGAAAAGGCGTTACTTTTCAACTTTTCTAAACTGGTGGAACTGGAGTGGCCCGGCCCGTTCGCGCGGGTCGTGCTGGGAAACAGCGGGATCTGCGGCGCGCATGATCGTCTGTTCTTGTAATGTCATTTCCGATGGCGCAATCCGGTCCTGTCTGGCGCCAGGCCCAGGCTGTCCGCGCACACCCGCACAGGTCTATGCCTGCCTGGGGTGCAGCCCGAAATGCGGGCGTTGCGCCCAGACCATCCGGTCCATCATGCGCAGCACGCTCGGTCATCAGGACGAGGAACCGCGCAGCGGCCATGCCTGCTCGCCGGCTTGCGCTCAGGCTTGCAGTTTGGTTTTATTCCAAACTGCGGATGAGGGAGTCGCCGCCTGACGTGACTGCCCCCGCCTAAGAAGACGTCAAGGAGTTCGGGGGCCATGAATGGCGACACCAAGGTCATTGAGTATCTCAACCGTGGCCTGCGCAGCGAGTTGACGGCGGTCAGCCAGTACTGGCTGCATTTCCGCATGCTGAACAACTGGGGTTACATCGACCTCGCCAAGTTCTGGCGCAAGGAGTCGATCGAGGAGATGAATCACGCCGATCGGTTCATCGATCGGATCCTGTTCCTCGACGGTTTCCCGAACCTGCAGGAGCTGGAGCCCCTTCGGATCGGCCAGAACGTCCAAGAGGTCATCGAATGCGATCTCGCGGCCGAGCACGGCGCGCGCAGCCTCTACCTCGAAGCCGCTCAGTACTGCGACTCCTTCAATGATCGCGTGTCCATGCGCCTATTCGAGGAGCTGGCCGAAGACGAAGAGGGTCATATCGACTTCCTCGAGACACAGCTGGATCTCATCAAGCAGATCGGCCTGCCGCTCTACGCGCAGCGCCACCTCGGCGGGCTTGAGGCGATCGCGCCGGAGAAGGATTGATCCAGCTCCGGCATCGCCGGAGTTCGGCAGGGGCCAGGCGACTTCGATTCTGACAAATCGCGGGCTGCTTGGCTCTCTCCTCCCCCTTGCGGGGAGGGGCAATGCGCATGCATCTCAGGCCCTCGGTGTGAGACCGGCACGTTGGAATCCGCTAGGCACAGGGGAGGGGGCCGAGCTGGCTCCCCCTCCGTCGAGATACGAGGGCAAAGACCGGATGCGGCTCGTTGTGGTTGGCGCCGATGGGCGCATGGGACGGATGCTGGTACGGGCGGTGGCGGAAGCGGAGGGCTGCACGCTCTCCGCGGCGATCGAACGCCCGGGTTCACCCACCCTGGGCCAGGATGCGGGAACGCTGGCTGGCCTTTCGCCCCTGAATGTGGCCGTTACCGATGATCCGCTCGCGGCCTTCGCGGCCGCCGATGGCGTGCTCGATTTCACGACGCCCGCCGCCACCATTCACTTTGCCGAACTGGCCGCCCAGGCCCGCATCGTCCACATCGTCGGGACCACCGGCCTGTCAGACGCGGATCGCGAGCAGCTGAAGGCGGCCTCGTATCACGCGCGGATCGTCCAGTCCGGCAACATGTCCCTCGGCATCAACCTGATGGCCGAACTCGTGCGACGCGTGGCGCAATCCCTCGGCGCCGAGTTCGATATCGAGATCTGCGAGATGCACCACCGCATGAAAGTGGACGCCCCCTCGGGGACGGCGCTGATGCTAGGCGAGGCCGCAGCGGAGGGTCGTGGGGTGGATCTGAAGACTGTCCGCGTTTCCACGCGGGATGGCCATACCGGCGCGCGCAAGCCCGGCGATATCGGCTTCGCGACCCTGCGGGGCGGCACGGTCGTCGGAGATCACAGCGTGATGTTCGCCGGTGCGGGCGAGAGCCTGACGATCAGTCACCACGCCGCCGACCGCGGTCTCTTCGCCACGGGCGCCGTCAAGGCCGCGCTCTGGGCCCATCCGAAGCCGCCCGGCCTCTATTCCATGGCGGACGTGCTCGGCCTCTGACGGAGCTCCCATGAAACGCCTTCTGGTTCTCACCCGCCATGGCCAGAGCGCGTTCAACAGCAAGAACCTGTTCACGGGTTGGCGCGACCCTGAACTGACCGCACGCGGCGTTGCGGAGGCTCAGGCCGCAGGCCGCCAGCTGAAGCGGGCGGGTTTGTCGTTCGACGTCGCGTTCACGTCCGAGCTGGTGCGGGCGCAGCATACCTGCGCGCTGATGCTCGACGTGATGGGTCTCGCCACCATCCCGGTGGTGCGAGACGTGGCGCTGAACGAGCGCGATTACGGCGACCTCGCCGGCCTCGACAAGGACGAGGCGCGCATGCGGTGGGGGGACGCGCAGGTCCATCAGTGGCGCCGATCCTACGACGTGCGCCCGCCCGGCGGCGAGAGCCTGAAGGATACGGCCGCGCGGGTGCTGCCCTTCTACATCGCGGCGATCCTGCCGCGGGTGATGCGCGGCGAACGGGTGCTGGTGGCGGCACACGGCAATTCGCTGCGCGCCCTCGTGATGGTGCTCGATCGCCTCGACAGCGAGGCGGTCGCCGATCTCGAGATCAGGACCGGCGTGCCGTTGGTCTACCGGCTCGCCGCCGACACGACGGTCACGGAGAAGAGCGTGCTTCCTCCGGACGAGGCGGGCGGCTGAGTGGCGACGGAACTCGCGCCGGGCCTGATCCACCATCCGGGTTTCTTGGATCCGGCAGCCCGTCAGCGCCTCGCCGACGAGGTGGCCGCAGGGCTCGACGCAGCGCCACCCTTCGTCCCGCGGATGCCGCGCACCGGAAAACCCTTCTCCGTGCGGATGTCGAATGCCGGGCCGCTGGGCTGGGTCTCGGACCGGAACGGCTATCGCTATCAGACGATGCATCCCGAGACCGGGCGGCCCTGGCCCGCGATCCCGCCCACCGCACTGGCGGCCTGGACCACGCTGGCGGGATATCCTGCGCCTCCGGAAGCCTGCCTGATCAATCTCTACGATCCGGCCGCCCGCATGGGCCTGCATCAGGATCGCGACGAGGCGGATTTCTCGGCCCCAGTCGTCTCCCTGTCGCTCGGAGCACCCGCCCTGTTCCGGTTTGGCGGCCTGCGGCGCGCCGACCCGACCCGCTCGATCCGCCTGCTTGCCGGGGATGCGATCGTGATCGGAGGTGCCTCGCGGCTGATCTTCCACGGGGTCGACCGGCTCTACCAGGCTACCGACCTGCTGGCCGAGGACCGGCTTCCAGGTGTTCTGCCGGCCGGGGGGCGCTGCAACCTGACGCTGCGCCGGGTGAGCGCCTGGACCGGCAGAGGGGTGGAACCCAGTCTCCCAATTTCCTGATCTCCCAGGTGCTTGACAGCGGCAGCGCGGCATCCGACGCATCGCGGGAGGCGAAGTCCGTGGGACCAGCCCGGGAGACACAAAGGTCGATGCTGGTGCGGAACCTGACGCTGCGTTTCGGGTGGACCCTCGTCCTCGCGAGTCTGGTCTTCGGCACCGCGGCGCGGGCCGGGGAGCCGGTCTTCCCGCCGGGTTCCCGCTTCGGCTTCGAGCCGCCCGCCGACATGACGCTGTCGCGGCGCTTCACGGGGTTCGAGCGCAAGGAGGGCGGCGCCACCGTCTCGGTGGTGGAACTGCCGCCGAACGCCTTCGCCGAGATGGTCAGCGGCTTCACCGATGCGAACCTCCTGAGCCAGGGCTTCGCGGTCGAGAAGCGGGAGGAGGTCAAGGTCGGCGACAACGAAGGGATGCTCTACACCGGCGAGCAGCCCGCCGATTCCAACGCGTCCACCCCGGCGATCCGCAAGTGGATCCTCGTGATCGGCGCGCCGAGCGTGACGGGCCTCGTCATCGCGCAGGCCCTGCCCGACGCCGAGACCGAGGAGACGATGCGCAAGATGGTGACCGGCGTCACCCTGCGCCCCGCGCTCACGCTGACCCAGCAAGTCGACGCGCTGCCGTTCCGGATCGGCGACATGGCGGGGTTCCGCCCCGTTCGGGTGCTGGCCGGGAATTCGGTCCTGCTCACGCAGGGTCCCAAGGACCAGATGCAGAATCTCGAGCAGCCGATCCTGGTCCTGGCGCAGGCCGTGCAGCAGCCGCCGACCGCCGAGCAGCGCGACGGCTTCGCCCGCGCCGCGCTGGCCTCCAATCAGACGCTGAAGGACTTCGTGATCGAGCGGGCACAGAGCTACCGCTCAAACGGCGTCGATTGGCACGAAATCGTGGCCCGCGCGACGGATCAGCCCACCAATCAGCCGGTGGTGGTTTCGCAGACCATCCGGTTCAACCCGGATGGCTATCTGCGCGCGCTGGGCGTCGTCCGCGAGGATCAGCGGACCGGCGTCCTCGCCAAGTTCCGGGAGCTGATCGACAGCGTGCAGATGAAGTAGCGCCTCACCAGACCGCGGCCTGCCCGTCGCGGCGCGGGTCGCTCGCCGCCACGTAGCCCTCGACGGCTGGATCGCCCATCCGCCAGATGAACTGGCCGGCGCCGAAATCCTGGTAGCTGTCCTCGATCACCTCCAGCCGGTGGCCCAGGGCCTTCAGCCGATCGACGGTCACGGCCGGCATCGCCGCCTCGACGTTGATGTCGAGCCCGTCGCTCACACGCCAGCGCGGCGCATCGCAGGCGGCCTGCGGATTCTGGCCGTGATCGATCATCCGGACGAGGGTCTGGACGTGGCCCTGCGGCTGCATGTTGCCGCCCATCACGCCGAAACTCATCACCGGCGTGCCGTCCTGCGTGAGGAAGCCCGGGATGATCGTGTGGAACGGCCGCTTGCCGGGTTCGACGACGTTGGGGCTCTTCGGGTCGAGCACGAAGCCGTAGCCCCGATTCTGGAGCGAGATTCCCCAGCCCGGCACCACCACGCCGGAGCCGAAGCCCATGTAGTTCGACTGGATGAAGCTCACCATCATGCCGGATTCGTCAGCCGCGGTGAGATAGATCGTGCCGCCGGAAGGCGGCTTGCCGGGGCCGAACACTTGAGCGCGGTTGCGGTCGATCAGCTGAGCGCGGCTTGCCAGATAGGCGGGATCGAGCATCGCCTCAGGCGTCACCTCCATCCCGCGCGGGTCGGCGACGTAGCGGTAGGTGTCGTTGAAGGCGAGCTTCATCGCCTCAATCTGAAGGTGCTGCGCCTCCGGCCCATCGACGGGCAGGTCGGCGAGGTCGAAATGCTGCAGAATTCCGAGCGCGATCTGCGCCGCAATACCCTGGCCGTTCGGCGGGATCTCGTGGAGGGTGTAGCCGCGATAGTCCTGCGCGGTGGGCGTCACCCATTCGGGTTTGTAAGCGGCGAGGTCGGCGACGGTCATGGCGCCGCCATTGGCGCGCGCATGGGCGGCGATCGCCTCGGCGATCTCACCTCGGTAGAAGGCCTCGCCCTTGGTTTCACCGATCAGACGCAGGGTCTTCTCGGCGCCGGGAAAGGTCACCAGTTCGCCGACCTCCGGTGCCCGGCCCTTCGGCAGGAAGAACTCGGAGAAACCCGGCTGACGGGTGATCGCCTCGACCCCGGCCGCGGCCGCCCATTTCTGCTGTACGACAACGGGGGCGAGGTAGCCCCGCTCGGCGATGCGGATCGCCGGCTGCATCAGGTCGGCGAAGGGCAGGCGGCCGAAGCGCTCGCTCAGCGCGACCCAGGCGGCGACCGCGCCCGGCACGGTTACGGAATCCCAGCCGCGCATCGGCGGCCGCTCGGCCGGCCCGTATTTCTTGAGGAAGTAGTCCCGTGTCCAAGCTGCCGGCGCGCCGCCCGAGGCGTTGAGGCCGTGCAGCTGCTTCCCGTCCCAGAGGATGCAGAAGGCGTCGGAGCCCAACCCGTTGCTGCACGGCTCGGTCACGGTTTTGGCGGCGGCGGTCGCGATGGCGGCATCCACGGCATTGCCGCCGGCCTGCAGCATCTGCATCCCGGCCTGCGCGGCGAGCGCGTGCGAGGTCGCCACGCAGTTGCGTCCGAAAATCGGCATGCGCAGCGACGGATACCCGGTCGCCCAGTCGAACGGCTTCATGGCTCAGACCCCGCCTCGGCAGCCTCTCGGCCCCTGCGCCGCTTGGCATACAGGATAACCGAGGCCGATGAAGGCCCGAAACGGCATGACCGCAAACGAAAAAACGCGGGCCTGATGGCCCGCGCTCTTGAACGTCACCTGGTTCGGATCGATCGGCTTAGTAGGGCCGGCCGTAGAGCGGCGACGTCGGGTCCAGTCGATCGACAAAGGACAGGTCGACATTGCGGATGGCCGACGAACGGGCGCCAATGAACGGTCCATTGGTGATCGGATCCGGCAGGATCCCACGGCCGTAGCGATCAGACGGGCCGTAGGGCGGGAGCAGCGAATTGCTGGCGGCGATCAGGTAGGGGTTCAGGGCCGGGTTGCGCGAACCGCCCGCGCCTGGAACGTTGGAGGTCAGCGGCACGTTGCCGGCGTCGAGCCAGCTGCGCGGACGCACCCGGATCGGAAGCGGACGGCTGACCCGATAGATCGGGCCTGGCACGAAACCATCCTGCGCCTGGGCCGGCGCAGCGGCGCCGAAACCGGCGGCGGCGATGACGCCGAGAAGTGCGATCCTAAGCGAGCGCATGGCTAACCTTGCGTTTGAGTGCCACCAGTATGGCGACCGAAGCTTAACAGTTCGACGCCTTTCACGATAAGACGCTTGGGCGAAGCTGTTGTTCCGCCCTTATGGCTGAGCTTGTGCGATTTGCCACACTCACGCCTCATTTTTTATTTCGCGATCGTTGCGCGGCCGACCCGATCCGGCCGGAAACGTCCGCGACCTTTGTCAGGGGACAGGAACGGGAGGCGGGGGCCGCCGTCGAGAAGGCGGCCATCGTCTCTGGGTCGGCGAGGTCGACCAGACTCAACGCGTCGAGCGTACAGGCCAGCGCCTGCGCGTCGGGCGGATGGCCGAGCGGCGCGCAGGACCATCCGTCGAGCCGGAACCCGGCCTCGCGCGTGACGAAGCCCAGACAGGTCCGCGGCACCGGACTGCCGAAGGTCACCTCCAGGGTATCGACCGGGCCGAACTTGGTCTGGATCCGGCCGCGCGATCCGGTCCGGACCACCGCGAGGGCTGGCCGGTCGAGGGCAGGACCGGACGCAGCACGCCGGGCCATCAGGACGAAGAGCGTCGGCGCCGCGCCCGCATCTTTACCACGTGTCAGGGTCACCCGGAACGCCGGGGCCTCGATGGCGGCGACATCGCCGCGGCTCAACACGTCTTCGCGCAGGCCCTTGCGCGGGTCGATCCCAGCGGTGACGCGGGTCGGACCGATGCCCGGTTCCGCAAGGTCGAACAGAGCGACGGGCACCGGAGGCGGAGCCGCCGCATCCGGTATCGTCGGTCGGAACCCGGGCTTCAATGCGAGCGCCGCGGGTGGCTGCTGCTTGGGCGAACCCGGTCCGGGGCCCGGACGCCACGCGCAGACGCACAACAGGGCGATCACGGCCGAGGCGAGAACGAGACGCATGGCGAGGGCGCCGGATGACAGTGTCACCCGACCCGGGAGACTCGCCACGCCCCAGGCGGGATCATCCCCGTCCAATGCCTCGCCCGATCCAGCCACCCTGATACCCCACGGACAGCGAACCTCCTGGTTCGTCCGCCATCGTCAGACGGAAGGATTGAATTCCCCTGGCGATCTCGACATCGTCACCGGATTCCCCGGGTCAGGGTGAATCGATCGTTGCGCGGCTCTTTATCTTGACAGCGCTCGTTCATGCGCGCCTTGCTCGAAGAGGCCGTCGATCCCACCTCGGATGAGGACGGGGTCTGCGGCCGCGCCCGTTTGGCGGGCGCTGTCCGGCACGAACGATCCTTCGGCCGATATGTCTGGCGGGGGCGCGGCGCCCGGATCGGTCGGGGTTTTCCGCGCGGAGACGAGAGATGGGTTACAAGGTCGCCATCGTCGGCGCCACGGGTAACGTGGGCCGCGAGATGCTCGATATCCTGGCCGAGCGGGCTTTCCCCGCCGACGAGGTCGTGGCTTTGGCCTCGCGCCGCAGCCAGGGTCAGGAAGTCTCCTTCGGCGACAAGACGCTCAAGGTCAAAACGCTCGATTCCTACGACTTCTCCGACACCGACATCTGCCTGATGTCGGCGGGCGGCGAGACCTCGAAGGAATGGTCGCCCCGGATCGGCCAGCAGGGCTGCGTGGTGATCGATAACTCCTCGGCGTTCCGCTACGACGCCGACGTGCCGCTGATCGTGCCCGAAGTGAACGCCGACGCCATCGTGGGCTTCACCAAGCGCAACATCATCGCCAATCCGAACTGCTCGACCGCGCAGCTGGTCGTCGCGCTCAAGCCCCTGCACGAGGCGGCGACGATCAGGCGCGTCGTGGTCTCGACCTACCAGTCGGTCTCCGGCGCCGGCAAGGAGGCGATGGACGAGCTGTTCAACCAGACCCGCGCCGTTTTCACCGCCGGCGAGATCAAGGAAGGCGGCAAGTTCACCAAGCGCATCGCCTTCAACGTCATTCCCCACATCGATGTGTTCATGGAGGATGGCTACACGAAGGAAGAGTGGAAGATGGTCGCCGAGACCAAGAAGATGCTCGACCCGAAGATCAAGCTGACGGCGACCGCCGTCCGCGTCCCGGTCTTCATCGGGCATGCCGAGGCGGTGAACGTCGAATTCGAGCGACCCCTCTCGCCCGAGAAGGCCACCGAGATCCTGCGCGCCGCCCCCGGCGTGCTGGTGATCGATAAGCGCGAGAACGGCGGCTACATGACCCCCCACGAGGCGGCCGGCGAGGATGCGACCTATATCTCGCGCATCCGCGAGGACGCGACCATCGAGAACGGCCTGAACTTCTGGTGCGTCTCGGACAACCTGCGCAAGGGCGCGGCGCTGAACACTGTTCAGATCGCCGAGGTGCTGGTGAACCGGAAGCTGCTCAACCGCGCCAAGCGCGCGGCCTGAGGGCAGCGATCGCCCCGCTGCGCTCTCTCCTCCCCCTTGTGGGGAGGAGTTGGAGCTGGGGTGGCTCAGGATCGAGCGCTGCGGTGCCTTCTGCAACCACCCCCGCCCCTCCCACGAGGGGGAGGGGACAGGTGGGACTCTTCGGCCCCAAGCACTCCTGTCACGCGCCTGTCACGATCTCAGATCACGCCGCTCGCCGGAACACTCGGAGATTCGTCGTGCGGCGCGCGCTCACTTCCTGCCTGATCGGATTCGGATTCCTGGCTGCGACCAACGCGCAGGCCGAGCCCCGTAACGTCGTGCTCTTCATCGCCGACGGCCTGCGCTACGGCATGGTCAACGCCGCCAACGCGCCGACCATGGACCGGCTGATGAAGTCCGGTGTGCGCTTCACCAACACCCACTCCCTGTTCCCGACCTTCACCATGCCGAACGCCACCGCGATGGCGACGGGGCACATGCTCGGCGATACCGGCCAGTACGGGAACACGATCTACACCGCCTTTCCGGTGCCGGGCGCTGGCGAGAGCCTGACCCCCTTCCTGGAGAACGACCCGGTCCTCGGCGATGTCGACGAGCATTTCGCCGGCAATTACCTGAACGAGGAGACGATCCTGCGGGCGGCGCACGCCAAGGGCCTGTCGACCGCGAGCATCGGCAAACTCGGACCGTCCCTCGTCTTCGATCACACGGCCCGTTCGGGCCGGGACACGATCCTGATCGATGACAGCACCGGCCGCGCGGGCGGCATTCCCCTGAGCGACGAGTTCAAGGCCCGCCTGGGTGCCGTCGGTCTTCCGGCGCAGGCGCCGACCCGCGGCGCCAATGGCCCCGCCGGCAATGCCGAGACGCCGGGGACGCTCTCCGCCAACGTCGACCAGCAGGCCTATTTCGCCGATGTGGCCACCAAGGCGGTGCTGCCGCTGTTCAAGGATCGCAAGACCCCCTTCGTGATGGTCTTCTGGTCGCGCGATCCGGACGGAACCCAGCACAACCAGGGCGACAGTCTCGGGCGGCTGGTTCCGGGCATCAACGGCCCGACCAGCCTCGCGGCCATCCGCAACGCCGACACCAACCTCGCCACCCTGCTGGCGGCCCTGAAGGACCAGGGGCTTGCCGAGACGACGGACGTGATCCTGACCTCGGATCACGGCTTCTCGACCATCTCCAAGGAAAGCGCGACGAGCTTCGCGGCGACCCAGAGCTACAAGGGCGTGCCGAGCCGTCAGCTCCCCCCCGGTTTCGTCGCCATCGACATCGCGCACGCCCTGGGCCTGACCCTGTTCGATCCGGACGCCAAAGGCGCCAAGCTCGGGGCAGACAGCTTCCCGAGCCGGGCGAACGGTCTGATCGGCACGGATCCGGCCAAGCCCGACGTCGTGGTGGCGGCCAATGGCGGCTCGGATCTCGTCTACATCCCGAATGGCAACCGGTCCCTGGCGCAGCGCGTCGTCGACGCCTTGTCCAAGCAGGACTACGTCAGCGGCCTGTTCGTGAGTGCGGCGCTGGGACCGATCCCGGGGACGCTGCCCCTTTCCTCCATCGCGCTGGACGGCTCGGCCCTGACGCCGATGCCCGCCATCGTTGTCAACTTCCGGAGTTTCTCGACCGGGTGCGCAGATCCGACCACCTGCGGCGTCGAGGTCTCCGATACGGCGCTGCAGCAGGGCCAGGGCATGCACGGCAGCTTCTCGCGGGCCGACACGCGCAACGTGATGGGTGCCGCCGGACCGAGCTTCCGCGCCGGTCTCGAGAGCCCGGTGCCGGCGAGCAATGCCGATCTCGGCCAGACCCTCGCACGCCTCCTCGATCTGACAATCCCCGCCAAGGGCAAGCTGGTCGGGCGGGTGCTGACGGAAGCTTTGGCGAATGGCGCGACGCCCAAGGCGGACACGCACGTCCTGCGCTCGCAGCCGGACGCGACGGGCCTAGCGACGGTCCTGCGCTATCAGACGGTCGGCGAGACCCGCTACTTCGATGGCGCCGGGTATCCGGGACGGACGCTGGGTTTGATCGACGAATCCCCTCCGGCATCGGCCGGGGCACACTGACGGCCCCCGGGACGCCGCTCGCCCGTGCCGGGTGCGAGATCCGGCACGGGCGAAGCGACCTACGCCATGCCGAGGGCCTGCATGTACAGCTCGAGGATGGCCTCCTGCTCCTGGCGCTCGCTGTGATCCTGCTTGCGGATCCGCAGGATGGTGCGCACCGCCTTGGCGTCGAAGCCCCGGCCCTTCAACTCGGCGAACACCTCCTTGATGTCGCCCATGATGCCGGCCTTTTCTTCCTCCAGCCGCTCCAGCCGCTCGATGAACTGCTTCAGCTCGTCGGCGGCCACGCCCTCGGCCGACGAGACGTCGCCGCCGGGCCGCTGCGCGGCGGTGGGCATCGAATGGGCGTTCATGGGGCTCTCCGGACTACACGGCGCAGTTGCGCCCTGACCCGTGGTTAACGGGCCGAACTTACCGGAAGCTGAACCGATTCGCGGCGTCTCAATGCCCCTGAGCCTGATTGGTCGCGAAGCCCGCCTGCTGATCGGCACTGGCCTCGGTCTGATACTTGGCCTTCCACTCGCTGTAAGGCATACCGTAGACCGCCTCCCGGCTCGCGTCCTTGGTCAGTGACACGCCGGTTTCATCGGCAGCGTCCTTCAGCCAGTTGGACAGGCAGTTCCGGCAGAAGCCCGCCAGATTCATCAGATCGATATTCTGAACGTCGGTCCGCGTGCGCAGATGCGCCACGAGCCGGCGAAACACGGCGGCTTCGAGTTCGGTCTGGGTGCGGGCGTCGATCTCGCTCATTGGGTGCATAACTTTCCGATTGGGACAACGCCCAGGATTTCGGAATCGGGTGCGCCGGGATCAAGCCGCGATCAGCGGCCGGAGGATGCGGGCGAAACGCGCGGCCCACTCATCCTGGCCCGCCTCGCTGGCGATCAGATCCTGGCGAATCTCGACGAGCGCGTTGGGCAGGCCCCGCGCCGTGGCGTGGCGGTCGATCGTGTCACCCGGCAAACCGCCGCCATAGGGCTGGTTGTCGCCGACATTCAGCCCGGCCGGATCGACCTCCAGCGCCGTGATCAGCGGGCGGGCGAAGCGTTCGTCCCGGTCGTACAGGATGCCGACCTGCCAGGGTCTTGGGATGCCGCGCCAATACGGCGTGAAACTGTGCATGGTCAGGATCGCGGGCGGGCGGCCAACGGCCTCGGCGGCAGTGATCGCCGCGTCGATGGCGGCATCGAACGGCGCGTAGAAGCGGGCGATCCGCGCCTGCTTGCCGGCCTCGTCGATTTTTGCGTTGCCCGGAACCACGGCGCCGTCGGAGAGGCGCATCACCAGCGTCGGGTCGGCGCGGCCGCGATTCGGATCGATGATCAGGCGGGAGAAATTCGTGAGGATCGCGGGGGCGCCGAGCTGGGCCGCGAGGCTCCGGGTCACCGCCGCAGCGCCGATATCGTAGGCGATGTGCCGAGCGAATTCGGAGGCTGGAAGCCCGAGTTCGATATCGGGCGGGACGTGGTTCGACGCATGGTCGCAGGCGATGACGAGGCCACAGCCGGGATTGCCCGGTATGATCTCGCAGGGATGCGGAGCGGTGGCGGCTTCAATCTCCGGACAGGTCACGGGGCTCCGAGGTCTTCCAATCTGTGCGGGGGCGCCGATGGCGCTTGCCGTGGGGCGAAGGCTCGGGCAGATCACCTACCAAGGATCGTGCGCTCACGGCAAGAAACGGGCCCGCCGCCCAGGCAAGAAACGGGCGGGGATCGTGCGATCGGGTCAAGAGAGGAGCCCGTTCGACGCCATGACCGAGACCGCCCCGCCCGCCGTCGATCCCGCCATCCGGGCGCAACGCGCCCTCCTCGACAGCCTCCTGACGGCGGCGATTCGGGCGGCCCATCCCGATCTCGCCCTGCCGCCGCACCTGCCCGCGCCCAGCCCGGGCCGGCTGATCATCCTGGCTGCCGGCAAGGCCGCGGGCAGCATGAGCGCTGTGGCGAGCCGCTTCTACCGGCAGCAGCACGGGCTCGGCGACGATCGCATCCTGGGGCTCGCGGTGGCACGCCACGGCTACGGCCAGGACGCGCCGGGGATCCACATGGTCGAAGCGGGTCATCCCGTCCCGGACGAGGCCGGCATCGCCGCGACCAAGGAGGCGCTGCGGCTCGCCACCGAGGCCGGCCCGGACGATGAGGTTCTGGTGCTGCTCTCCGGCGGCGGCTCGGCCAACTGGATCGCCCCGGCCGGCGACCTGACCCTTACCGAGAAGCAGGCTATCACCCGCGCGATGCTGCGCTCCGGCGCCCCGATCGGCGAGATCAACACGGTGCGCAAGCACATCTCCCGGATCAAGGGTGGGCGCCTGGCGCTGGCCGCCCGCAACGCGCGGCGGATCCTGACGCTGGCGATCTCGGACGTGCCGTTCGACGATCCGGCGGTGATCGCCTCGGGGCCGACCGTGCCCGACCCGTCTACCCTGGCCGACGCCCGCGCCATCTGCGAACGCCGCGGCATCCCGCTGCCGGAAGAGGCAGTCCGGCTGCTCAACGATCCCAACAACGAGACGCCGAAGACGGGCGATCCGGCCTTCGACCGGGCGGAATACCGCATTATCGCCCGCCCGATCGACGCCTTGAACGCGGCGGCGGAGGGGGCCCGCGTGGCCGGCTACGAGCCGGTGATGCTGGGCGCCGACCTTGAGGGCGAGGCCCGCGAAGTCGCGGCCGAGCACGCCATCGCGGCCAAGCGCTACAAGGAGTCCGGCCGGCGCGTCGCGCTGATCTCCGGTGGCGAGCTCACCGTGACCATTCGGGGTGAGGGCAATGGCGGCCCGAATCAGGAATACGCCATGGCCCTCGCGGTGGCGCTCGCGGGGGCGCCGGGCATCTCCGGCATCAGCGCCGACACCGACGGCACCGATGGCGGCCGCGGGCACGCCACCGATCCGGCGGGCGGCATCATCGATCCCACGACCCTGGAGCGCGCCCGCGCCGCCGGCCTCGACCCGGCCGCGATGCTGGACCAGAACGACTCCACCGCGTTCTTCGCGGCCCTCGGCGACCTCGTGAACCCCGGCCCGACCTGTACCAATGTCAACGATTGCCGCATCATCCTCGTCAACTAAGGTTCGTGTCCCGGCGGCCAGGCTTTTACCCGTCCTCACGGCCCTCGGGTTCGCGATCCTCGGCGCGAGCCCCGCGAAAGCCGACCTGCGCCTGTGCAACCAGACCGGCAGCAAGGTCGGTATCTCCCTGGGCTACCGCGACCCGCAGGGCTGGGTCACGGAGGGCTGGTGGGATCTCGCGCCAAAGGCCTGCGAAACGCTGCTGAAGGGCGCGCTGGCGGCGCGGTTCTACTACGTCTTCGCCGTGGACTACTCACGCGGCGGCGAGTGGAGCGGGCGCTCGCTCATGTGCACCCGCGACTCCGAGTTCACGATCCGCGGCATCGAGGATTGCTTGGCACGGGGCTACGACCGGAACGGCTTCTTCGAGGTCGATACGGGCGAGCAGAAGAGCTGGACGATCCAGCTGACCGATCCAAATCGCGCGGACGCCCCGGCCAAACCGTAGGCGCCGCCCAGCCCATGACGATACCCGTCGACGCCGTAAGGCGCGCGGTCGCAACACCGGAGGAAGACGCTTGAAACGCTCACGCCGCACGAAGATCGTCGCCACCCTGGGTCCGGCCTCCGACTCGCCGGAGATGATCGAGCGGCTGTTCCGCGCGGGCGTGGACGTATTCCGGCTCAACATGAGCCATCTCCCCCGGGAGAAGCTGCCCGAGAAGGTCGAGGCGATCCGCACCATCGAGCGCGAGGCGAGGCATCCGATCGGGATCCTGGTGGATCTGCAGGGGCCGAAGCTGCGGCTCGGCACCTTCGCGGAGGGGGCCGCGATGATCGAGGCCGGCGCGACCTTCGTGCTCGACGGCGATCCGACGCCCGGCGATTCTGCGCGCTGCCACCTGCCGCATCCGGAGATCCTCCAGGCCCTGGAGCCCGGCCACGCGATCCTGCTCGATGACGGCAAGCTGCGGCTCTCGGTGGTCGAGACATCGGAGAACCGGGCGGTGACCCGGGTGGAGGTCGGCGGGCGGATCTCCAATCGCAAGGGCGTGTCGCTGCCGCATACGGTGATCCCGGTGCCGGCCATGACCGAGAAGGATCGGGCGGATCTCGACGCTGGCCTCAATGCCGGTGCCGACTGGATCGCCGTGTCGTTCGTCCAGCGGCCCGAGGATGTGGCGGAGGTCAAGAAGGTCTGCGCCGGGCGCGCCCTGGTGATGGCCAAGATCGAGAAGCCGCAGGCGCTGACCCGGCTCGACGAGATTATCGAGATCTCTGACGGCCTGATGGTCGCCCGCGGCGATCTCGGCGTGGAAATGCCGCTGGAACAGGTGCCGGGCGTGCAGAAGCGCATCACCCGCAGCGCCCGGCGCTTCGGCAAGCCGGTCGTGGTCGCGACCCAGATGCTCGAATCGATGATCACGGCGCCGGTCCCCACCCGCGCCGAGGTCTCGGATGTCGCAACCGCGGTCTACGAGGGCGCGGATGCCGTGATGCTGTCGGCCGAAAGCGCCTCGGGGGCGCATCCGCTCGGCGCGGTGGAGACCATGAGCCGGATCGCGGAGCAGGTGGAGCGGGACGCGCTCTACTGGTCGATCATCCGGGCCCAGAGCGCGACGCCGGACCACACAGCCAACGACGCGATCGCGGCGGCGGCACACCAGATGGTCGATGCGTTGGACCTCGACGCCATCATGGCCTGGACGAGTTCCGGCTCGACGGCCCTGCGTTTGTCGCGCGAGCGCCCGAACGCCACGGTGATCGCCCTGACGCCCCGGCGCGAGACGGCGCGCCGTCTGGCGCTGGCTTGGGGCACCCATCCGATCGTGACCAAGGACGCCAGCGACGTCGACGACATGTCGTTCCGCGCCGCCAAGTTCGCGGTCCGCGAGCGCTTTGCGGCCGTAGGGGATCGGGTGATCGTGGTGGCCGGCCTGCCCTTTGGCACGCCCGGGGCGACGAACCTCGTACGGCTCACCTTCATCACCCGCGAGCACGCCGAGAAGGCGTGAGGGCTCAACGAACGCGCTGAACACTTCGTATGGCCGGAGATCCCCCTTTCCCCGCGGAGGGGAGAGGGGACGCGTCGCGCTTCATCAAGAACGTCCGGCCCGAACCTGCGTCCCTGAGGAGCTGGCTCGGATCACAGCGCCTCAGTGGGCCGCGGGAGTTGCAGTCGCCGCGCCGGTCGACAGCTTGGCAATCTCCTCCGCTACGCGCTCAGAGGCCACGTACTGGAGCATGTGGCCGATCCCCGGCAGCAGGATAA
Source organism: Methylobacterium sp. E-005 (assembly GCF_022829725.1). Taxonomy (GTDB): domain Bacteria; phylum Pseudomonadota; class Alphaproteobacteria; order Rhizobiales; family Beijerinckiaceae; genus Methylobacterium. The sequence goes on from NZ_JAKSYG010000256.1 coordinate 366,095, forward strand.
GCCGAGCCCCCGGGAGCGCCCGCGCGAGCGGCACCGCCTGCTCGGCGCTGCGCACGATCGGGTCGGCCTCGCCCGCGATGACCAGGGTGGGCATCCGGATCTCGCCGTAGCGCGGGGCCTGGGCGGCCAACGCCTTCGTCAGGCCGAGCAGATCCTGCACATTGGCGAGCAACGTTTCAGGCCGCAGGACGAGCGCCGCCCGGGAGCGTTCCGGGTAATCCGGGCTCTCCGGCTGAGGCGTGAAGACCCGGCGGGCCGCTTCCGGCAGGAAACGCTGCGCCAGGGGCGGCCCGACCGTGCGGCTGAGCAGCCATGCCACCGGCGGCTGAACGGCAAGCCGCCAGTACCAGGGCAGATCGGGCAACCGGTCCGCCATCGGCATGGCGACGGGCGCCGCCAGGACGAGCGCCGAGACCCGCTCGGGATGATCGAGGGCGAGCGCGAGAGCCAGTGAACCCGCCCAGGAATGGCCGAACACGATGGCCGGACCGACACCCATATTGGCCAGCGCCTCCGCGATCAGGCGCGCCTGCACGGCGGGTGCGGCGGCCCCGGCGCCGGCGATCCGGTCGCTCCAGCCGAAGCCCGGACGGTCAAAGGCGATGACCCGGAATCCCCGGGCGGCGAGGCGACGGCCGATCCCCTCCATCGGGTCCGATGCATTGGCTGAGGCGCCGTGCAGGAGCACGATCGGAGGGCCATCCGATGGCCCATCCTGGATGGTAGCGAGGCGGCCGCCGGTCACCGCCACGAAGGGACCGGCCGGCGGGTAGGCGGCGCCGATCCGCCAGGAGATGGCCAATGTCGCCGCTGCACCGACGATCAGGACGAGGCTCAGCACTGCGATCGGCAGAACCACGAGGGTGAGGAGAACGCCGAGCACCCGGGTCACAGGTCGCGGCCGTCGACCTCCGGCGCGAGGCGGTCGATCGCCTCGCCGATCTTGTCCATCTGCGGATAGAGCGCCTTGGCCCGGCGGAAGGCCGCCAATGCCCGCGCCTTGTCCTCCTGCGATTCGTAGATCCGGCCCAAAGCCGCCCAGGCCTCGAAATGGCGCGGCTCCAGGACTAGCGCGCGCTTCAGGTCGCCGATCGCGTCATCTTTGTCGGTCAGGAGCCAGAACACCGTGGCGCGTCGATTCCAGCCCTCGGACCAGTTGGGCTCCAGGGCGGTCACCCGGTCCATCAGCTCGGCGGCCAGCGGAAAATCGTGAGCCGTGACGGCCTGACGGGCGCGATCGCTGAGAAGGTCGGCGGTGGGGCTGCCGGAGCCGGCCAGACGCCGCTCGACGAGCCGGGCGATGCCCTTGGCCTCGACCGGATCCTCGCTGGCGCGCAGCCGGGCGAACAGGTCGTCGAGGCTTGGCGGCTTCGGCGCGGGCTTCGCCTCCGGCGCAGCTCGGGCCGCGCGATTCGCCTCCGGCGCTGCCCATGCAGCAAGAGACGTGGGCATCTGGGCCGAGAGGCAAACCAGGGCAGCGAGGAGGCGGGCCGACGTCATGCCGCCAAAGTGTGCCCCGCCGATCGACCCGTCAACGCGCCGCGGTGCCGCGCATACGAAAACAGCCGCGCCCGGGTAGGAGCGGCTGTGTTTGCCCGACAGCGATCGGACCAGCAGGCTTCAGCCCTGGCGGGCCTTGAAGCGCTTCTGGGTCTTGTTGATCACGTAGACCCGGCCCTTGCGACGCACGAGCTGGTTGTCGCGGTGACGGCCGCGCAGGGACTTGAGGGAGTTGCGGATCTTCATCGGTCTCTCGAGCCCAGAGGGCTGTCCATTAAAAGGGTATCGGGAACGTCGTCGCGGGGCTGGACGCGCACTCGCGCCCGGCGATCACGGCACACGCATCGCGGAATGGCGCCGCCATATCAGGATTCCCACCGGCAAGGCAAGGCGTAGCCCGAACGCGGTGCTCAGTGGATGAGGTCCTGGCGCGCGATCGGCGGCAGCTCGACCAACTGCCGCCCGATCTCGTGCAGCAAGACATCGAGCACCGGCTTCAGCCGATCGAACTTGTCCTGACGCAGATCCGAGGCGGCCGTTTCGAAGAGCATCAGGGCCAGCTCGGCCACCCGATCGATTCCACCCGTTGCGGTGTCCGTGGCCGAGAAGGCGGCCTCGACGAGGAAGCCGTCTTGGCTGCTGGCAGTCACATCGATGACGATCCCGCGCGCCTCGTGAACCAAGCCCTCGCTGTTGCGATTGAAGCGCCCACGCGCTAGGACCCACCGCACATCGTCCGTCTCAGGAACCGTCCGGAACTGGGCCACGAACAGGCCGCCCAGCCGACGGAGGCCGTCGATCAGCGAATCGATCCGCTGGTGATCCTCAGGATGAATACGATCGAGGAGCAACGGGAAGGTCCCGCCCCGGTCACCGCGGGCACGGGGCAGCCCCAACATCGCCGCCGCGACTGCGTCGCAGCGCAGGATCCCGTCGCCCCGATGCCATTCCCAGGTGCCGACATCCGAGGCGGCGAGGGCACGTGCCACGCTCTCACTGCCCCGTCGCCTCGGCCGCGCGTCGACCCCCACAGGCCCGCTCTCCTATTACGCTTCGAAGGTGCTACCCGCCCCCGGGGTATCGACCGGGAATGTTAGAGGCTCGGAAAACGTGGCACAACGCGGCGCAACAGTTGTCTGCCCGTATTCTGCGACAGGCATCGACATTTAACCGCGAGCGTAAAGTCCAACCAGTAAGCCCTTGGCGGCGACTAGACCATGCATCGCGCTCAGGAGAGCGCCGCGGCCCGGGTTCTCCGCGAGGTCTAGGGTCTGCCGCAGGGCGTAAATCTGAAACAGGTAAGCATGCTGGCCGTGGCCGTTGGGCGGATCCGGCGGAAGCCAAGCGGTTTGCAGGAAGCTGTTTTGCCCGAGCGGGACATCAGCATCGGACGCGGGCCGCGAGACGGCGCCCTCAACGAGTCCGGTTCGATCGGCGGTGAGATTCCAGACGATCAGATGAACCAGCGGATGCGGCGTCGGACTTCCGGCATCCTCCACTAGGAGCACCACGGAGGCGGTCTCCGGCGGCAGGCCGCTCCAGGCGAGCGGCGGCGACACGCCCTCGCCATCCGCGGTGAAACGGGCCGGCATCGTGGCCCCATCGGCAAAGGCGGGACTGCTCAGCGTGAGCGACGCCGGAACATCCGGGAAGGCTTCGTGAAAGGCCGCCTTCTCGGCGCCGGCCTTCAGGCCCGACAGGGCCTCACCCACCACACGCGGTATCTTTTCAAGCATTGCCACCGTCTCCGCCGCGGTGCCAACGGCAAAGGCGGCGTTCGGTTCAGTCGCGATGCTCGGCTGCGACCATGTAGTTCACCGCGGTGTCCCGGCCGGTGCGCCAGCCGTCGGTGAGGGGATTGTAGACGACCCCCGTCGTGTCCGTCACCGCCAGCCCTCCCGCCCGGATGGCGCGGCTAAGCTCGTCCGGCCTCACGAACTTTTCCCAGTCATGCGTGCCGCGCGGCAGCCACCCGAGGACGTACTCGGCGCCGACGATCGCGAGCGCGAAGGAGCGCATCGTCCGATTCAGGGTCGCGGCGAACAGCATGCCGCCGGGCTTCACTGCCGCGCAGGCCGTACGCACGAAGGCCGGCATGTCCGAGACATGCTCGACCACCTCCATGATCAGTACGGCGTCGAAACGCTCGCCACCCGCCACCACCGCCTCGATCGTCTCGCCGCGGTAGATGACCGGCACGTCCGCGGCCTCGGCATGGGCCCGCGCCACCGCCATGTTCTGTTCGGCCGGATCCAGCCCCGTCACGGTCGCCCCGAGCCGGGCCAGCGGCTCGGAGAGCACACCGCCGCCACAGCCGACATCGCAGATCGTCAGGCCATCGAGCGGAAAGGGTGCGCGCGGATCGCGCCCATAATGGCGGCAGAGCGCGTCGCGGATATAGGCGAGCCGCACCGGATTGAAGCGGTGTAGGACCCGCATCGGGCCGGTCTCGTCCCACCACGTGGCGGCGAGCGCATCGAACCGGGCGACCTCGCCGCGATCGACGAAGCCCCCGCTGCCGCTCTCCGTGGCTGCCCTGTCCATAAGCGTTCCGTCCTCGAACTTCCGGCCGCGCCTTAGCACGACGGTGCTGGTTGAGTCGCCGCGGCGCGTAGGCGTCATGCTTGGCCGGTTGTTGACACCTTACCGAGCCGCTTGTACCCGCCCAGCACCCTTCGGATGGGCCTGCTTCGGTCCCGTCCCGCCGCCTCCGAAAAACCCGCGCCATCGGGACCCCGCGATCGAGAGACCATGCCCCGTCTGGTGATGAAATTCGGCGGCACCTCCGTCGCCAACGTCGACCGCATCCGCAACGTCGCGCGCCACGTCGCCCGCGAGGTCGCGGCCGGCTACGAGGTTGCCGTGATCGTCTCGGCCATGTCGGGCAAGACCAACGAGCTGGTCGACTGGGTCAAGGATGCCAACCCGCTCTACGATCCCCGGGAATACGACGCGGTCGTCGCCTCGGGCGAGCTGGTGACGGCCGGCCTTCTGGCGATCGCGCTCCAAAAGGACGGACTGAAAGCCCGTTCCTGGCAGGGCTGGCAGATCCCGGTGGTGACCTCGGATGCCCATGGGTCGGCCCGCATCGCCGAGATCGACCCGAAGAATCTGGAGGCCGGCTTTGCCAAGGGCGAAGTCGCGGTGATCTCGGGCTTCCAGGGCATCCACGCCGAGACCGGCCGGGTGACGACTTTGGGCCGCGGTGGATCCGACACCTCAGCGGTCGCAGTGGCCGCCGCGATCGGCGCCGAGCGCTGCGATATCTACACGGACGTGGACGGGGTCTACACCACGGATCCGCGCATCGTGCCGAAGGCCCGCCGCATGGAGCGGGTGACCTTCGAGGAGATGCTGGAGATGGCCTCGCTGGGGGCCAAGGTGCTTCAGGTGCGCTCGGTGGAGCTTGCTATGGTTCACCGGGTGCCGACGACGGTGCGCTCCTCCTTCGATCCGCCGGACGCCGCGCGCCCGGGCACCCTCATCTGCGACGAGGACGACATCGTGGAACAGCAGATCATCACCGGGATCGCCTTCTCCCGGGACGAGGCGCAGATCACCCTGCGCAAGGTCAAGGACAGCCCCGGCGTCGCCGCCGCGATCTTCGGGCCGCTGGCCGACGCCAACATCAACGTCGACATGATCATCCAGACCGTGTCGGGCGATCAGTCGACCACCGACATGACCTTCACGGTACCGGCCTCGGATTACGAGCGGTCCCGGGCGATCCTCGACGAGGCGCGGACCCACATTGGCTACGCGCAGATCGAGGGCGCTACCGATGTTGTGAAGGTCTCGGCGATCGGCGTCGGTATGCGCAGCCATGCCGGCGTCGCCGCGAAGGCCTTCCGGTCGCTGGCCGAGAAGGGAATCAACATCCGCGCGATCACCACCTCGGAGATCAAGTTCTCTGTTTTGATCGAGGCCGCCTACACAGAGCTTGCCGTGCGCACGCTCCACTCGCTATACGGCCTGGATCAGGCCTGAGCCTGGGACGACGCGGGTTCGATCCGGGCGCGTGGTGTGAGCTGAACAGTCGCGGTCCGTTTCGCTGATCCCAGAGCGCCTCTGGAGTGTGCGGCACGGTCCATCCGGCGCCGGCGGTCCCGAGCTGGCGCCAAGGTTGCAGGGTGGTCGACGCCAAGGCCACTCACCGACACTGGAACGACGAAACGATGCCCGCTGCGCCCGGAGGCCCGCGCCTGCTGCTGCGCCGCCTTCGCGAAGCGATGGCGGAGCCGGTCAGCCCCCAGGCACGGCTTGACCGCATCGTCGTCCTGATCGCCGCCAATGTCGTGGCCGAGGTCTGCTCGGTCTATGTGCTGCGCGATGACAACACCCTTGAGTTGTTCGCCACCGAGGGCCTGAACCGCGAGGCGGTCCACCAGACCCGCATGCGCGCCGACGAGGGCCTCGTCGGCCTGATCGCCCGCACGGCCGAACCGCTCTCCCTGTCCGACGCCCAGAACCACCCGGCCTTCTCGTACCGGCCGGAAACCGGTGAAGAGGCCTATCACGCCTTTCTCGGTGTGCCGCTGCTGCGCGCCGGCAACACGCTCGGCGTCCTGACAGTCCAGAACAAGACCTACCGCGTCTATTCCGAGGAGGAGATCGAGGCGCTCCAGACCACCGCCATGGTGCTGTCGGAGATGATCGCCTCGGGCGAACTGGAGGGTCTGGCCCCGGATGCCGGCACGGCCGCCCGGCGCCCGGTCCTGGCCCGGGGCATCGCGCTGGCTGATGGGATCGGCCTCGGCTACGTGGTGCTGCACGAGCCCCGCGTCGTCGTGAAGACGCTGATCGCCGAGAACGTCGAGCGCGAGGTCGCCCGCCTCGACGAGGCGATCGAAGAGGTGCGCTCGGCGATCGACGCCCTGGTGGAGCGCGGTGACCGGATTGGCACGGCGGAATCCCGCGAGGTGCTGGAGACCGTCCGGATGTTCGCCCACGACAAGGGCTGGCTCCGACGGATGCGCGAGGCGGTGGCCTCCGGCTTGACCGCGGAAGCGGCGGTCGAACGGGTCCAGTCGGACAACCGCGCCAGGATGATGCGCCAGTCCGACCCGTACCTGCGCGAGCGGCTGCACGATCTCGACGATCTCGCCAACCGGCTCCTGCGAGCCCTGATCGGCCCGGGCGCGGCCGGGGTGCTGGTGCTGCCGGAAAACGCCATCCTGGTGGCGCGGACCATGGGGCCGGCCGCGCTCCTCGACTACGAAGCCTCGACCCTGCGGGGCATCGTACTGGAGGAGGGCGGTCCGACCAGCCACGTGGCGATCGTCGCCCGGGCGCTGGGGATTCCGGCAGTCGGCGAGGTGGAGAACGCGACGGCGCTCTGCGACGCCGGCGACGCCATCATCGTCGACGGCGTGGCGGGCGAAATCCATGTCCGGCCCGGCCCGGAGGTCGAAGCAGCCTATGCCGAGATGGTGCGCCTGCGCGCCCGCCGGCAGGAGCAGTACCGTGCTCTGCGAGACGTCCCGGCCCAAACCCGGGACGGGCTTCGAGTCGGCCTGCATCTCAATGCAGGGTTGCTGGTCGATTTCAGCCACCTGAAGGAGACCGGCGCCGAGGGCGTCGGCCTGTTCCGCACAGAGCTGCAATTCATGGTGGCGCAGCGCATGCCCTCGGCCGCGGAGCAGCAGGAACTGTACCGGAAGGTGTTCGCTGCGTCGAAGGGCAAGCCCGTCACGGTGCGCACCCTCGATATCGGCGGCGACAAGATCCTGCCCTACATGGCCAAGCTCGAGGAGGAGAACCCGGCGCTGGGCTGGCGGGCGATCCGCATCGGTCTGGACCGGCCGGCTTTGCTGCGGATGCAGCTTCGCGCGCTCCTGAAGGCTGCGAACGGCGATCCGCTCAAGATCATGTTCCCGATGGTCGCCACCGTGGACGAGTTCGTCCGCGCCCGCGGCATCGTCGAGCGCGAGAAGGCCTATCTCAAGCGCCACGGCTACCAGCTCCCGGTCGATTGCCGGCTGGGTGCGATGATCGAGGTACCCTCGCTCCTGTTCCAGATCGACGAGATCGCCAAGGAAGCGGATTTTCTCTCCGTCGGCTCGAACGATCTGATGCAGTTCCTGTTCGCGGTCGATCGCGAGAATCGCCGGGTGGCCAACCGATTCGATCCGCTCAGCGTCGCGGCGCTCCGAGCGTTCCGGCTGATCGTCGAGCGGGCGAACGCCGCAGGCTGCCCGGTGACGGTCTGTGGCGAGATCGGGGGACGGCCCCTCGACGCAATGGCGCTGATCGGCCTCGGCTATCGGGACCTGTCGATGTCGCCGGCCGCAATCGGCCCGGTCAAGGCGATGGTGCTGAGCCTCGATGCTGCGGCGGTCGCCGCCCTCATCGACACCGAGATGGCCAGGATGCACGACGGCGATTCCCTGCGCCCGGCCCTCACGGCCTTCGCGCATGCCCACGGCGTGCCTATCTAGAGTCTCAACCCTTGCCGGATATCCGGCCGGGGTTGTACGGCAACGCCACGACGCTCTCGGGCGGCGCGCTGCGGTTTCCGCTCTCGAACGGGAGACGTGGGGGGAAGGACTGGACGCCGGGTCTCGAACCTGCCGACCAAAACCTTTCCGCGTCCGAGACGTGATCCGCGCCCCGACCGGGACGCCGCGCACAGAGCTCTAGAAACACGGGCGATGATCCCCTTTCCCACCGAGCGCCTCGACGCCATCCTGGCGCGGCACGATATCGTCACCGCACAGCTCGCCTCCGGTGAGGGCGATCCGGACATCGTGGTCCAGCTCTCGCGCGAGCTGTCGGACCTCGATCCGGTCGTGGCGGCCATCCGCCACTATCGAACCTCCCTGGAGAATCTCGCCGGCGTCGAGGCTTTGATCGATGAGCCCGGCACGGATTCCGAGATGCGGGCGCTCGCCGCCGAGGAGAAGCCGGAGGCGCAGGCTGCGCTCGAGTTGGCACATCGCGACTTGCAGTTCCTGCTGTTGCCGAAGGACGCCGCGGACGAGAAGAGCGCCATCCTGGAAGTTCGGGCCGGCACCGGCGGCGACGAGGCGGCCCTGTTCGCCGGCGACCTGTTCCGGATGTACGCCAGATACGCTGAGTCGAAGGGCTGGCGGGTCGAAGTGATCTCGGAGAGCGAGGGTACGGTGGGCGGTTTTCGCGAGGTCGTGGCCGAGGTGAAGGGACGGGGCGTGTTCGCGCGCCTCAAATACGAGAGCGGCGCCCACCGGGTGCAACGCGTGCCCGATACCGAGACGCAGGGGCGCATCCATACCTCGGCCGCCACCGTCGCCGTGCTGCCCGAGGCCGAAGAGGTCGATATCCATGTCAACGACGCGGATCTGAAGATCGACACGATGCGCGCCCAGGGCGCGGGCGGCCAGCACGTGAACAAGACGGAGTCGGCGATCCGCATCACCCATCTGCCAACTGGCATCGTGGTGTTCGTCCAGGAGGAGCGGTCGCAGCACAAGAACCGCGCCCGTGCCATGGCGCTGCTGCGCGCCCGGCTCTACGAGGCCGAGCGGAACGCGAAGGATTCCGCCCGCGCGGCCGACCGCAAGGCGCAGGTCGGCTCGGGTGATCGCAGCGAGCGGATCCGGACTTACAACTTCCCGCAAGGCCGCGTGACCGACCACCGGATCAACCTGACCCTCTACAAGCTCGAGGAGGTGATGGCCGGCACCGCCCTCGACGAGGTGGTGGACGCCCTCATCACCGAGCATCAGGCGGAACTCCTGGCCGCCGAAGGCATGGCCTGAGCGGCGCCGTGACAACGGGGTCGAACCTGGGTCTGTCCCGCCGGGCGGCGCTGCGACACTGCGCGGCCGTTCTGGAAGCCGGCGGCCTTGCCGAAGCGGCGGTCGATGCCCGCTTCCTGGTGCTCGGAATCCTCGGACTCGAAGGTCGCGATCTCCTCCTGGCCGGGGATTGTCCCCTCCATGATAGCGAAGCGGCGGCCCTGGATGCCGCCCTGGTCCGGCGGCTCTCCGGCGAGCCGGTTGCCCGCATCCTGGGCGCTTGGGAGTTCTGGGGTCTGCCCATCCGGCTCGGCCCCGAGACTCTCGTCCCACGGCCCGATACCGAAATCCTGGTCGCGGCCGCGCTGGCGACCATCGCGGACCGGCATGCGCCGCTGCGGTGCCTCGACCTCGGCACGGGTTCTGGTTGTATTCTGGCGGCACTCTTGAGTGAGTTACCCCGGGCCTTCGGCATCGGCCTCGACCGTTCGGCTGCGGCGCTCGCCATCGCGCGCTACAACCTCGCGGCGAACGGGCTCGCCGGGCGGTCTGCCGTCGCTGTTTCGGACTGGTGCGACGCGGTAACGGGTTCCTTCGACCTCTTGGTGTCGAACCCGCCCTACATCGCGCGGGACGTGATCCCGACGTTGCATCGGGAAGTCCGGACGCATGATCCAAGGGCTGCCCTCGATGGCGGGCCCGATGGTCTCGACGCCTACCGGCGCATCCTCGAGGGTGTTCGCACGCAGGGGCTTCTCGCTCCGGAGGGGACGCTGATCGTCGAAATCGGCTTCGATCAGGGGGCGGTCGTGCGCGATCTCGCCGCTGCGACCGGCTTCGTGGATCACGGCCTCACGCGCGATCTCGCGGGCAACGACCGCGTTTTGTCTTTCGGTCTTTCCAAAGGCGGTGGGAATCCCCACGTCAGGATCCTCGCGCGCTAGATCCCCGCCCGATCGCATCGCAATTCGGCTCGGCGCCGAGGCTATATTGTCGGGCGCTGTTTCACCGAACCGCAGGCCACTTCGGCAGAAAGTGACGCCGTCGAAAAAATGCTTGTTGCCTGAGCCGGGGAACGCTAGTGTCGTCTTGAAGATCGCGAACGGTTCGTTAAGACGGACAACGCTATGGTCGGTGACGACCACAGGTCGCCGATGGGTTCGCTGATCCCCAAACCGTTGGACCAGGGCGCGCGTGGCAGCGCGGCGGTCTAGCAGCATTCGAGCCTGACAATCAGCTGGTTTCCGGTGCCTAGCCCGGGCGCACGGTGCGAGGGATGGTCAGACAGTCGCGAGGGTCGCAGTGCGGCCGCACGCGCAGCGCCGCCGGGTGCGCTTGACCGGTGTGCGTTTCGAGATCCCGAACGGGCGCCTCCGAAGACAGTCGTTTGCGTGAACGAGGGTCATTACAGACCGATGAGACCAAACCAGAATCGACGGATGCGCGGCCGGAATCGGCCGAAGGGTCCGAATCCGCTGACGCGCTCGTACGAATCCAACGGTCCCGACGTCAAACTCCGCGGCACCGCGCAGCACATCGCCGATAAGTACGCTCAGCTCGCCCGTGATGCATTGGCGGCGGGCGATCCGGTGGCTGCCGAGAACTACTTCCAGCACGGTGAACACTATTTCCGGATTGTGTCGGGTGCTCAGGACCAGACCCGTCCGGCCAATACAGGCGGTTACGCCAGCCGTCCTTACGATGACGAGGGCGATGAGGGCGACGAGGACGGGCAGGGCAATGGCGCGTCCCAGAATGGCCGCGCCTATAACGGCTATGACGACGGCGATCCGGGTCAGCAGCCCCAGCCCTATGAGGCGCGCGGCGACCTGAATCAGGATGGACGCCAGAACCGAGACCGGTTTCAGAACCGCGATCAGCGCCGCTTCGACAACAACGGCCGCCAGGATTACCGCCGGCAGGACCAGCCGCGACAGGATTACCAGCGGCAGGATTATCAGCGCCCGGACTACCGGCAGGATCGGCAGTCGAACCGTCAGGACTACAACCGGCAAGAGAATCGGCAGGATTATCGCCAGGACCGATCGGACAATCGGCAGGAGGCGTTCCAAGAAAACCGCCAAGAAAACCGCCAGGAAAATCGCCAGGAAAATCGCCAGGACACCCGCGCCGATCAGGGCCGGTACGACAACGGACGCAACGATTCGATGCGGACGGAGACGCGCGCCGAGCCACGGTCTGAGACCCGGCAGGAAACCCGGGCGGAGCCCCGTTCGGAGGGGCGTCCCGAGCGGGCTCCGCGCGGCGAGACCGCGCGGCAGGGTGAAGCCGCTCCCCGGCGCGAACGCCGCCGCGAAGCCGCACCTGTCGCTGCAGCTGAGGATCCGAGCGGCCTGCCGGCCTTCCTGATGGCCCCGGCCCGGCCGGTCCCGGCGGCTGAGCCGCCGGCGGCACCGGACTCCGAGGCAACCGCCGAGGAGGCGCCCGCCGCTAAGCCCCGCCGCCGCCGTCGCCCGCGCTTCGAGAGCGTTGCAGAGGAAGGCGAGACCCGCACGCCGTCCGAGGATGGATCGACCGAGTAGGTCGAAAAAGCCCCGGATCATCGATCTGGAAGGGCCGTCCCGGGCAACCGGGGCGGCCCTTTGTCATTGAGCGCCGCTGCACGGGTGCACACCGGTCCGTGCAGACCTCGACACGAAAGACGAGCCGGGCAGGGGCAAGATCGGGCGTGGAGCGAACTGCTCTGTCATAGGTCTTCCGAGCGCCGACGCAGTGGCGCGGGATCGAGGGGCGCGAGAGGACAGGAGCGCGCCCGCGTTCAATCCTCGTCGGAGGCCTGGGGGCCACCCGGCGTTCCGCGATAGCCGGTCGCCAGGACGTAGAGCTCGCTCGAATCGGCCCGACTCGCCGCCGGCTTTACATGGCGGACGGTGGCGAAATCCCGCTTCAGATCGGTCAGCAGCGCGCTCTCGGTGCCGCCCTGGAGCACTTTTGCGAGATAAGCGCCGCCCGGTCCCAGCACTTCCCTGGCGAATTCCGCTGCGGTCTCGGCCAGGCCGATGATGCGCAGATGGTCGGTCTTCTTGTGGCCGGTGGCGTTGGCTGCCATGTCGGACATCACCAGATCGGCCGGACCGCCGAGCAGCGCCGTGAGCTTGGCCGGCGCCTCGGGATCGAGGAAGTCCAGGGTGATGAATTCGACGCCGGCCATCGGTTCGATCTCAAGGAGATCGATGCCGACGATCCTGCCGGAGGGCCCCACCATCCGGGCGGCGACCTGCGACCAGCCGCCCGGCGCGGCGCCGAGGTCGACGATCCTCTGGCCGGGCCGGAGCAGCTTGTAGCGCTCGTCGATCTCCATGAGCTTGTAGGCCGCGCGGGAGCGGTAGCCCTCGCGCTTGGCCCGCGCCACGTAGGGATCGTTGAGCTGCCGCTCCAGCCAGCGCTTCTGCGACAGGGTCCGCCCGCGGCCGGTCTTGACCCGCTGCTTCAGCTCCCCCCGCACGCCGCCGCCGGAACTCGCGCCGCCGCGCCGGTCGCTCATCGTGCCGCCTTCATCGAACTGCCTTCCTGTTCCAGACCCCGTCCTCCCGCATCATGTTCATCAGAAGGCCCTCGCGCAGGCCCCGGTCGGCGATGCGTAGGCGCTCGGACGGGAAGGCCCGGCGGATCGCCTCGAGGATCGCGCAGCCGGCGAGCACCAGATCGGCTCGATCGCGGCCGATGCAAGGGTTGTCGGCCCGCTGTTCCAACCGCGTGTCGAGCAGGTCGTCGATGGCGGTGGTGACGGCGGCGTCACTCATCCACAGGCCATCGACGCGTCGTCGTTCGTAGCGCGCGAGGCGCAGATGCATGGCGGCGATCGTCGTGACCGTGCCGGAGGTGCCGAGCAGGTGGAAATGCCTGCCCGTCGCAGCAGCCGCCGCCCGAATCGCGAAGGGCGAGAGCTTCTCGGCGACTTCCTCGACCATGCCTTCGAACATGCGCCGCGTGACCTCGGCCCCGCCGTGACGCTCGGCCAGGGTCACCACGCCGACGGGCAGCGAATCCCAGGCCCGGATCCGCAGCGTCGGGTCGGTGGACGGGTTGGCGGCAGCGCCGTCGAGCCAAGCGATCTCGGTGGAGCCGCCGCCGATATCGAAGATCACGACTGATTCGGCGAGCGGATCGGCGAGCGCCGCACAGCCGGTGACGGCGAGGTAGGCCTCGGTCTGGCGGTCGACGATTTCGAGGTCGAGGCCCACACCCCGGCGGACGCGCTCGACGAAGGCCGCCCCGTTCACGGCGAGCCGGCAGGCCTCGGTCGCGATGACCTTGGCCCGTTGCACACCGCGAGTCTGCATCTTGGTACGGCAGATGCGCAGGGCCTCGACGGTACGCTCGATCGCGGCCTCGTTCAGGCGATCGGAGGTGCCGAGTCCCTCGCCGAGCCGGACGATCCGTGAGAACGCGTCGATCACCCGGAAGCCGGTGAAGGTCGGCTCGGCGATCAGCAGGCGGCAATTGTTCGTGCCGAGATCCAGCGCCGCGTAAGCCGGGCGCCGGCGCTCACGGCCCATGATCGGGCTCGGCTGTTGGGGCGGCTCTGCACCGATCTGGATTCGGGACGGCGCGGCCGCGGCGGTCTCGTCCCTCATCGGCGCGGCCGTCGATCCTTCGGGTCGGCCTGGAGCGCGGTGCCCGGCCTCAACTGACTTTCGACCCTACAGGCTCGGCGGGGAACTGCAACGTCCGATCGCCGCCACGCTCAGGCCACGGCCTTCATCAGACCGGCCCGGCGCGGGATCGGCCGCAGGAGGCTCTTCACCTGCGAGTAGGGGCGGGGGCGGTTGATCACCTCGTCGAGGCGCGACCACAGGGTCTTGGGCGAGAACGGCTTGGCGATGATCTCATTGACGCCGAGCGCCACCGCGCGGTCCACGACGTTCCGGCGCGGCTGGGCCAGCATCAGGATGATCGGAATGGTTGGGCAGGGCGACGTGGTAGGCGTGCGCGCGAGGCGGATGAACTCCTCGCCCGATAGGATCGAGAGATCCCAATCGATGATGCTGATATCGGGCTTGCTCTCTGCCAGGACGCCGAGCGCCTCGGCGCCGTCGGGCGCTTCCAGGACACGCTTGATGCCGACGCGCATCAGCATATCGCGCACGATTCGACGGATGTAGAGGCTCTCGTCGACGACGAGGGCCGAGAGATCGGGAAAGGTCGGGGTCGCGATCATGGCCGGTCGCAGTGCAGGACGCGACGCCGAAGCTACCCGGCTACCGTTTGCGCTTCGCTAACGCGTTCTCTCACATGCGAAAGATTGTGCCGGGACTCGTGGGCCGCCTGCGTTGTTTCCCGCAAGAAAGTAACGAAACGGGCGCGTTTGAGCCAAGAAGGTCCTTGCGGTCAAGGCCCGATTGCGTCAGGACTGGGGCGTTATTCTTGGTTACCGCGACCTGGGGTAATGATAGTGCGGGGCGTGGGCTGTCTGGGATGGCGCGCACGCGGTATTCGAGACAAGGGCGGCGGACGGTTTTTGCGAGCTTTCTATGGGACGTGGTCGTGATTTCAGAGGGCCGCAGAAGCGCGGCTTCGACGAGAGTGGCGAGCCGAGATGGCCTGACCAGGCTCCTCCCAGCGGCGGATATGGCGGCGGGTACGGCGGTGGTGGTTTCGGTGGCGGTGGTGGCGGCTTCGGCGGCGGCGGCGGCGGGTTCGACCGCGGTCCGTCCCGCGGCGCGGCCCCGGTCGCTTCCGGGCCCGAGCAAGATGCCACGGTCAAGTGGTTCAACAAGGAGAAGGGCTTCGGCTTCGTCGAGCTGGGTGACGGCGGCGGCGATGCCTTCCTTCACATCCGCGCCGTCGAAGCGGCGGGCCACGCTGATCTCATGCCGGGAACCCGCCTGACGGTGACCACGGCACAGGGTCAGAAGGGCCCGCAGGTGACCAGCGTCACGAGCGTCGACACGTCCACGGCCGAGGCGCCGGCTCCCCGCCGCGAGTTTCGTCCGCGGACCGGCGGCTACGGCGCTGCTGACGGCGGCCGCGGCTTCGGTGGCGGCGGCGGTGGTGGCGGCTACGGTGGTGGCGGCTACGGTGGTGGCGGTGGTGGTGGCGGCGGCGGTGGCCGATTCGCCGGCGGCCCGTCGGTGGAGATGACCGGCACCGTAAAATGGTACGACCCGGCCAAGGGCTTCGGCTTTGTCTCGGTCAATGATGGCGGCAAGGACGTTTTCGTCCACCGCTCGGCCCTGTCCCGCGCCGGTCTCGATTCGCTGGCCGAAGGGCAGCAGGTCACCCTGGGCGTGGTCGAGGGTCAGAAGGGCCGTGAGGCCCAGAGCATCAACGTCGAGGATTGAGGCGATCGCGGCCGTTTTGACGCCGCGATCCGCATGAAGACTGAGGGCGGTGGTTCCGGATGGAACCGCCGCCCGCTTCGTTTCTGGGCGACATCCCCGAGTCCGCCATGCGCCGTATCGTGCTTTCAGCCCTTCTCGTCGTCCTGGCCGGCGGTGCGCGCGCCGAAGATTTTTCCGGCTTCTATGCCGGGATCAACGCCGGCTACGCGCGGGGACATGACCACGACCGGTCAATGAGCGAGGCGCCATCGCCGCGCGTCAAACTCGAGGCCGAGCTACCGCCGAGCGCACGGGACGCCGCGCTGGCGCTGCGCCGATCCGGGTCGGGGCGCACGGCTCCGCCATCCGGGTACTGAGGTGCAGCCTTGTCCGAGAAGGCGCTGCCTTACTCCAGTGTCCCAACGGCCAACCCACACCATCTCAGCGCGATGATGGGGGCTGCGCGGAACGGCCCGTTGGGACTTGGTGTTCCACGCCCGTTTAGTTCAGACTCGTTCTAAGTCCTTCTTGCCTCACTGGAATCGTTCCGGAACATAGCCGTTGCGTCACCTCGGCGGTCGCGATTAGGTCGCGCCATGGATTCACGGAGACGCGAGGTGGCGCCATGAGTGCGGATGGAGTGAAGGCCCGTCCAGGCTCCGTGCGCGCGTATCGGTTGGCGGTGACCGCCCGAGTGCTTCTCGCGGGCGTGGGTGGGTATCTGATCGCCGCCCTGGCGAGCGCGCTCCTGGCCCTGATGCTGCCAGGGGGCCGGGCCGAGGCCGTATCGGCTGCCCTCATCGCGAGCTTCGCCATCATGGCGGCCGCGGTGATCTGGGTTTTCGCCGCTGGGACGGTCGGCCGTGCCGCTTTGGGCCTCGGGCTCGCCGCAGCGTTGTTGATCGCCGCCTTGTGGCTCGTAGGCGCCTTCCAGGCGGGAGGGGTCGCGTGAGCCGGCCAAAAAGCGTCCGCCAGTCGATGGCGTGGCTGCACACGTGGTCCGGCCTCGTCGTTGGTTGGCTGTTGTTCGCGATCTTCGTCACCGGCACCGCCAGCTATTATCGGACTGCGATCTCGCATTGGATGCGGCCGGAACTATCGGACACGGTGTCGGATCCCGTCGCCGCGGCAAGCCGAGCGGGGACGTTCCTCCAGAAGACGATGCCCGCCGCCGCAGGTTGGTCCATCCGGCTGCCGACCGCTGAAAACCCGACCGTCGAGGTCTATTGGTGGCCGAACTTCGGCGGCCCGTTCCATCATGCCCTGCTCGATCCGGCCACCGGCGAGCGCTCGACGGTGCGGGACACACGCGGCGGCGATTTCCTCTACCGATTCCACTTCGAGCTGAACATGCCGCCGATCTGGGGCCGGTGGATCGTTTCCGCCTGCGCGATGGTCCTGCTGATCGCGCTCCTCTCGGGAATCGTGATTCATCGGCGGATCTTCGCCGACTTCTTCACCTTCCGGCGAGATCGCTCGGCGCAGCGCGGCTGGCTCGACGCCCACAACGTGATGGGCGTCCTGGCGCTGCCGTTCCACCTGATGATCGTCTATACGGGCCTCGTGACCCTGTCCTCGATGCTGATGCCCTGGGCGGTGAAGACGGGCTACCGCGGCGATATTCAACGCTACTACGCGGAGGCCGGCCTCATGATCGCGGGTCGCCCGGTGGCGGGCCGGCCGGGCACGGGGCTGCCGCTCGGCGAAATCGTGTCGCGCGCCATCGCGACGACCGGCGAGATGCCCGAACTCGTGACGGTCGCGAATCCCGCCGATGCGGCCGCGACCGTGACCGCTTATTTCGAGGAGCCGCCGGGCCTCGCCCATCTGCATCCCCAGATCGCCTATGATGCGGCGACCGGCGCAGAGCTTGGTCGGGTGGGCGAGGCCGGCGCGGCCACGCGGACCGGTGCCGTGATGGTCGGCCTGCATGAAGCGCATTTTGCGGCTGCGCCGCTGCGGTTCCTGTTCTTCCTCTGCGGCCTCATGGGGGCTGCCACGGTGGCGACGGGTCTCGTGCTCTGGACCGTCGCCCGGGCTCCGAAGAATGTCGCGCCGGAGGGCTTTGGCCTGCGTCTCGTCCGCATCCTCAATCTCGGCACCATCGCCGGACTGCCTGCGGGCCTCGCCGCCTACTTCCTGGCCAATCGCCTGCTCCCCGTCGCGCTTGACGTCCGGGCGGAGTGGGAGGTCGGCGCATTCTTCGCGGTCTGGGTGCTGGCTGCCCTGGCATCCGCGCTCTATCCGCGAACGCGGGCTTGGTCTTTCGCGCTGGCCGTGCCGGCCTCGGCGTTCTTGGCCATCCCGGTGATCGACGCCATCACCATCGGCGAATCCCGGTTCATCGGCTTCGATGTTGCCATGGCGCTCCTGGGTCTGCTGCTGCTCCTCGCGGCGCGGCTTGCAAGCCGGCGGGCATGGGCGCGACGCCCGATTCAGGAGCACCTGCACATGACGGCCGAAGCGTGACCGCGCCCGCCATGATCCTGAGCCTTCTGCTCGCCTTCGCGGGCTTCTCCGCCTTCGCCCTGAGCCAGGATCGGCACCACCGTGCGGTGGTCCGCATTCCAGTTTCCCGATCCCGGATCAGGGGACTGCGAAACGCCGGCTGGGCGGGACTCGGGCTGTCCTTCTTGGCTGCGATGGCTTCCGCCGGGTGCAGCTTCGGTCCGGTCCAGTGGGTCGGCTCGCTGACGGGGGCAGCACTCGCCGTGGTCGGCGTGATCGCCTTTCGGCCCACATCGCTCCGGATCATTGCCCTGGCGGCGCTTCCGCTCGCCGCCCTGATCGCCCCGCTGGCGCTGGCGTCATGACTGACCGATCGCACCACCCATGGATCTTCGATCAATCGGTCGTGCGGCGTACGGATCGCGCAGTGTTCACGCGATAGTGCATCGACACAGCGCGGGAACTTCGACGTTTTCAACTCGACCGATCGCGAACATCATTGTGCTCTCGCGGTCATGACCGGAACAGCGTAGGATCCCCACGCTCGCGCACTGGCCAAAAGTCCATCTTGATTCCACAAGCCAAAAGCCATTGGCTGTGATCATAGCGGATCGGGATGCGGCTCGACGAAACGGCCGCCCGACCACCAGCTAACGCCTAAGAGCCGCGGTTCGCGAGGCCGGGGCCAATGGAGGGAACAGAGCGATGAACAAGCCGGAATTCCTCGGCGACTCGAAGGTCAAGTCGCCCTTCTCGGCCCGCTACGAGAATTTCATCGGCGGCCAGTGGGTCGCCCCCGTGGCCGGCCGCTACTTCGAGAACACGTCGCCGATCACCGGCAAGGTGGTGTGCGAGGTGGCCCGTTCGGACGCGCAGGACGTCGAGAAGGCGCTCGACGCCGCCCATGCCGCCAAGGAGGCCTGGGGCCGCACCGCGCCGGCCGAGCGCGCCCGGATCCTCCTCAAGATGGCTGACCGGATGGAGGAAAACCTCGATCTGATCGCGCTGGCCGAGACCTGGGACAACGGCAAGCCGATTCGCGAGACGATGAACGCCGACATCCCGCTGGCGATCGATCATTTCCGCTACTTCGCGGGCTGCGTGCGGGCGCAGGAGGGCTCGATCTCCGAGATCGACCACGACACGGTCGCCTATCACTTCCACGAGCCGCTGGGCGTCGTCGGCCAGATCATCCCGTGGAACTTCCCGATCCTGATGGCCGTGTGGAAGCTCGCCCCGGCGCTCGCCGCCGGCAATTGCGTGGTGCTCAAGCCCGCGGAGCAGACTCCGGCCTCCGTGCTGGTGCTGATGGAAATCATCGGCGACCTGCTGCCCCCGGGCGTGCTCAACATCGTCAACGGCTTCGGCCTCGAAGCCGGCAAGCCGCTCGCCTCCTCGCCGCGGATCGCCAAGATCGCCTTCACGGGTGAGACGACCACGGGCCGCCTCATCATGCAGTACGCGTCGCAGAATCTGATCCCGGTGACGCTGGAGCTCGGCGGCAAGTCGCCGAACATCTTCTTCGCCGATGTGGCCAACGAGGACGACGACTTCTTCGACAAGGCGCTCGAGGGCTTCACGATGTTCGCCCTGAACCAGGGTGAGGTCTGCACCTGCCCGAGCCGGGCGCTGGTCCACGAGTCGATCTACGATCGGTTCATGGAGCGCGCGGTGAAGCGCGTCGAGGCGATCACCCAGGGCTCGCCGCTGGATCCCGCCACGATGATCGGCGCCCAGGCCTCGGGCGAGCAGATGGAGAAGATCCTCTCCTACATCGACATCGGCCGGCAGGAGGGCGCGCAGTTGCTCACCGGCGGTGAGCGCAACGTGAAGGACGGCGAGTTCGCCGAGGGCTTCTACGTGAAGCCGACGGTGTTCCGCGGCCACAACAAGATGCGCATCTTCCAAGAGGAGATCTTCGGACCGGTCCTGTCGGTCACGACCTTCAAGGACGATGCCGAGGCGCTCTCCATCGCCAACGACACGCTCTACGGCCTCGGCGCAGGCGTCTGGACCCGAGACGGGACCCGCGCCTATCGCTTCGGTCGGGCGATCCAGGCCGGCCGCGTCTGGACGAACTGCTACCACGCCTATCCGGCCCACGCGGCCTTCGGCGGCTACAAGCAGTCCGGCATCGGCCGCGAGACACACAAGATGATGCTCGATCACTACCAGCAGACCAAGAACATGCTGGTCAGCTACTCGGCCAAGAAGCTCGGGTTCTTCTGAGCTTCTGCCCGGGTTAACCCCCCGAGACGACTTAGCCCCGGCCTTACGGCCGGGGCTTTTTCAGAGCCCGCGTTCAGGGCTTCAGGCAGGATGCGGCGATCGCCGCCGATTTCCGGTCGTGCAGGCTGATGGTGCGGTCCGCCACCGGACGGCGAACCTCCTCGCCCTGGTTGGCCTCGGCCTTCTCGAGTTCCCACAGCCGCGCCGTCACAGCGCTCTCCGCGTAGCAGGCGCAGAACGATGCCCGGTCGGCGATCACGGCGTCGGGCGGCGCGATCCAATCCGGGTGATTGAGGCACGTGCGCAGTTCCGCCTCCCGCGCGGGGGCGTTGACATCCTCACGCGCCAGGGCGGCGCCATTCGCCAGGGCAGCGAGAAGGAAGGCGACCAGCAGGCGGATCAATAGACACCGTACCCGAAGCCCTCGTAGGGCACGTTGGCGATGGAGCCGGGCGGCATCGGACCGGCATCGGCGCTCACGCTCGGCACGTCGTCGGGTGGGCCGTCCCAGCCGACGACGCCCATCGGATTATCGGGGGTGACGTTCGGGTTTCCGGCCACGTGCCAGGCATGCTGGAGGAACAGCGGCTGGGTCCTGGGCTGGACCCGCAGGGTCAGGGGATCCGCGCTGGCCGGGCCCGCCGCGATGGCGACGATGAGCGTGTGACAGGAAACGGCGCTTCGTAGGATCATGGTCTCGATCAGCCCGCAGGGCTCTCCGTGTCGCCCGGTCGGGGCGTTCTCGGCAGGCAACGCGGCTGCGAGCGGTCCGGCACCAGCTTGACCATATCGTTGACGCAAATGTGGAAATTCGAAACCGCAGACGCATATCAACAACGACACCCGGGAGGACGGCATGAGCCTGGACGCGAGGATTGAGGCCACGACCGCCGAGCAGGTCGGCGCCGACGGTACCCCCCTGCGCGTCACCGCGACGCCGAAGGCGCTGGCGCTGATCGAGGAGCTGCGCTCCGAGTACGGCCCGGTCATGTTCCATCAATCGGGCGGCTGCTGCGACGGCTCCTCGCCGATGTGCTATTCGGTGGGCGACTTCCTCGTCGGCGACGGTGATGTACATCTGGGCCAGATCGCCGGGGCGGACTTCTTCATCAGCCGCTCACAATTCGCGGTCTGGAAGCACACGCACCTGATTCTCGACGTCGTTCCCGGGCGCGGCGGCATGTTTTCACTGGAGAACGGCCGCGAGAAGCGCTTCCATATCCGCTCGCGGCTCTTCTCGGACGCCGAGAATCGGGCCTTGGAAGGCGCCTGCAAGCTCTGAGGGAAATCACGCCATGGCGACCGTGACGCTCTGGGGCGATGCCGACGCGGAGGCCGATCCACGGGTACGAACGGTCTTTGCCGATATCCGGGCGACCCGCGGATCCGAGTTCATCAACAATTTCTGGCGCGGGCTTGCCAACGACCCGGCGCTCCTCGAGCGGACTTGGACCAGTCTCAAGGTCGTCATGGGACCGGGAACGCTCGATCCCCTGACCAAGGAACTGGTCTACATTGCGGTCTCGATTGCCAACGGCTGCCCCTACTGCATCCATTCGCACACGGCCGCGGCGCGCGCGAAAGGCTTGACGCCGGCGCAGCATGGGGAATTCCTGGCGGTGGTCGGCATGGCGAACCAAACGAACGCGCTGGTCAACGGCATGCAGATCCCCGTCGATGCCGCCTTCAAGGTGGGGGATGGTCCATGAGTACCGGTTCCAGCACGCCCAAGGACGGCCTTCGCGTCGTGCGCGAGAGCGCGCCGTTTCGCGGCAAACAGGGGCACCTCTATCGGCCGGCCATCTCCGCCGAGGCGGTCGGTTCGAAGGCGCTGCACATGCAGCTCCTGGAGATCCCGCCCGGGGAGCGCGCCCATGCGCACAAACATGAAGCGCATGAGACCGCGATCTACGTCCTGTCGGGGGTGTCGGGCTGTTTCT
Organism: Methylobacterium sp. E-005; assembly: GCF_022829725.1. Classification (GTDB taxonomy): domain Bacteria; phylum Pseudomonadota; class Alphaproteobacteria; order Rhizobiales; family Beijerinckiaceae; genus Methylobacterium. The sequence continues at coordinate 388,211 of NZ_JAKSYG010000256.1, forward strand.
GGGGCGAGCGCCTGCAGCATCACGCGATCGCGGGGGCCGGCGAGTTCGTCTACATCGCCGCAGACGTGCCGCACCTGCCCTACAACCGGAGCCGCACCGAACCGGTCACGGCGGTGATCAGCCGGACCGACCCGAACGAGCAGGAGAGTGTCGTGCTCCTGCCGGAGTTGGAAGCCGGGGTCGATTGGTCGAAGGCCGAGGCGTAGGGCCTCAGCGCTGCTCGATCCGCTCGTTGGCAAGCCGCTCGGCGCGGGCGCGCTCCTCGGCGGAGAGTCCGGACAGGGTCTGATCCAGCCATGCGTCGGACAGGCCCTGACCCGCGGCGGCGAGGTTCCAGGCTGCGGCCTCGACCGGGTTCTTGGTCACCCCGCGCCCGACCGCGTAGAGCCGCGCGATGCGATTCTGCGCGATCGCGTTCCCCCGCGAGGCGGCGTGCAGGAAGTAGCGGGCGGCCGAACGCTCGTCCTTGGTGACGCCGTTCCCGTTGAACAGCAGGATGGCGTATTCGATCTCGCTGGCCAGATCGCCATTGTCCGCGCCGCGACGGAACAGGGACGCCGCCTTACTGGCATCCTTGGGTACGCCGCGACCCTGGAGATAGAGCACGCCAAGGTCGTGCTGTGCCGGGCCGATCTCCGCATCGGCCGCCTTGCGGAACTGCGTAGCCGCGGCCGCCTCGTCGGTTGGGTTGCCCGTTCCGATCAAGATCAATCCGAGGTTGTAGGCCGCCGTCCCAGAACCATGCGCCGTCGCCTGTTCCAGCCACCGGCGACCGGCCTTCGGATCCTTCGGCATGCCGCGGCCGTCGAGGGCCATCAGGCCGAGGGACGACATGGCGGCCGCGTCGTTCTGGGCCGCGGCCAAGCGGTACCACTCGGCGGCCTTGACGGGATCCTGCTTCACCCCGAGGCCCTGATTGTACAACTCGCCCAGCAGCGTCATCGCCGGTGCGTCCTTGGAATTGGCCTCGATGCGCTTGGTCGCCTCCCGGAAGGCCGTCACGTACTGCCCGCGCTGATACGCACCATAGGCGAGATCCGCCGGCTGGCCGCTGGCGGGCGGGACTGCACCGCGGGTGTAGTTCGGTGTGTAGGGGCTTGGCAGCTCCGGCATCGGCGACTTGCCGGACCCTGCACCCGGTGAGCCGATCGGCTGGGCCGCGCTTCTCACCGGATCACTCGGGCCCGCGGCCCAAGCCGGCAAGGCCGACAGCACGCTGACGAGGGCCAGGGCTGAAGGAATTGCCCGCTTCATCGCGCGGGCACCTGCGCAAGCGCAGCCTGCGCCTGTCCGACGGCCTCGGGATCGGTCAGCCAGAGCCCGCTTTCGAGCCCGATGAACTCCGCGCCGGTGGCCGCGAGCGCGCCGATCGCGTCGGCACGTGTCGCCACGGCGATGCAGGGCGTCTCGAAGATCTCAGCCCACCACGAGACCCGCGCCAGCACCGTCTCGGCGTCGGGCGCCGCGCCGTCCGGGTAGAGGCCGCCGAACATCAGGTAATCGACCGACGCCTCGCCGGCCTCCATGGCGGCATGCTTGGTCTCGGTGCCACCGACCCCCAGGATGCGCCCGTCCCGTAACCGGTTCCGAAGCTCCTTCAGATCGCGGGGCTTGTCGATATGGACGCCATCGGCACCGCCCCGAATCGCCACCGCGGCGAGGTCGCCGGTGAAACCCGGGCAGGCCACCACCAGCGCCGCCCCGTGCGGCTGTGCCACCGCTGCCACCTGCTTGACCTGCGCGGTCAGCCCGCGCTCGTCGGTGGCGGCGAGACGCAGGATCACGGCCGCGACATCGCCGGCATCGCAGGCGGCCCCAAGAGCCGCCACGAAAGCCTCCATGCCGGCCGCGTCGAGGCCGTGCGGCCCGAGCAGGGCGAGACGCGTATCGTTACTCATCGCGGCGGCCTGTCTGCGCTCAGCGCGCGCCGATCTTCGGATCGAGCGCACCGCTGGCGTAGCGCTTGGCCATCTCGGCCACCGAGATCGGACGGATCTTCGAGCCCTTGCCGGCCGTCCCGAATTCCTCGAAGCGCTGCTTGCAGAGCTTCGTCATCGCTTCCATGGCGGGCTTCAGGTACTTGCGCGGGTCGAATTCCGATGGGTTCTCGGTCAGCACCTTCCGGATCTGCCCGGTCATCGCCATCCGGTTGTCGGTATCGATGTTGATCTTGCGCACACCGTGCTTGATGCCGCGCTGGATCTCCTCGACCGGCACGCCCCAGGTCGGCTTCATCTGGCCGCCATACTGGTTGATGATGTCCTGGAGATCCTGCGGCACCGAGGAGGAGCCGTGCATGACGAGGTGCGTCGTCGGCAGGCGGCGATGGATCTCCTCGATCACGTTCATCGCCAGCACCTCGCCATCGGGCTGGCGGGTGAACTTGTACGCGCCGTGGCTGGTGCCCATCGCCACCGCCAGCGCATCGACCTTGGTGGCTTCCACGAACTTCACCGCCTCGTCCGGATCGGTCAGGAGCTGGTCGTGGCTCAGGGTCCCCTCGGCGCCGTGGCCGTCCTCGGCCTCGCCCTGACCGCTTTCCAGCGAGCCCAGCACGCCGAGTTCGCCCTCGACGGACACGCCGGCCCAATGCGCCATCTTGGTGACGTTCCGGGTGATCTCGACATTGTAGTTGTAGTCGGCCGGCGTCTTCCCATCGGCCTTCAGCGAGCCGTCCATCATCACCGAGGTGAAGCCGTACTGGATCGCGGTGGCGCAGGTGGCCTCGTTATTACCGTGGTCGAGGTGCATGCAGACGGGGATGTGCGGGTAGATCTCGACCAGGCCGTCGATCAGCTTGGCCAGCACGATGTCGTTGGCATAGGCGCGGGCGCCGCGGCTCGCCTGGAGGATCACCGGGGAATCGGTGGCGTCGGCGGCCGCCATGATGGCGAGCCCCTGTTCCATGTTGTTCAGGTTGAAGGCGGGCACGCCGTATTCGTGTTCGGCGGCGTGATCCAGGAGCTGTCGAAGGGTGATGCGTGCCATCGTGACTGTCTTCCCGTTTGCCGTTTGGTGGTCAGCCCGATCGCCGACGGCGATTTGAAGCTCTCAGTCAGCTTCTATAGCGCCGTCAGGCTGAGAGCTTTGCGTCAAAGTGCTAATCGTTACCGCGCAGAGCAATTGTCCAGTGAAAAAAATCAGGCGATCCTGCTCTCGAACGCTGCGACACGCTCCTCGACCTCGCCCACCCGTGCGTCGAAATCACCGGCCGTGGCCCGCATCATCACGAGCATACCGGCGGCGTTTCGCCGATCCTTCGGCAAGCCAGCCGCGAGGCTGTCGAACCGAGCTCCGGTCTCGGCGCGCAACGCTGTCGTGTCCGAGCGAAGCTGCGCAAGGCTCGCCTGAATGCCCTTCAGGATCTCGATCGTCGCGTTCTCCATGATGTCACCGATCGGCTCGGCCCCCCGGCTGTTTGATGGCCGGGAGTATAGATGGGATGGCGGACCCTGGGGAGGAGAGCGGCGCGCCGCGCTCAGCCCTTTGCTCGCAGGGCCTCGACGCCCGGCAGGGCCTTGCCCTCCAGCCATTCGAGGAAGGCGCCACCCGCGGTGGAAACGTAGGTGAAATCCTGCGCTACGCCAGCGTGGTTGAGGGCCGCGACCGTGTCACCGCCGCCCGCCACCGAGACCAGCTGCCCGGCCTTCGTCCGCGACGCCGCGTGCTTGGCGGCGGCAACCGTGGCGGCGTCGAACGGGGCCAGCTCGAACGCACCCAGCGGGCCGTTCCAGACCAGCGTCTTCGCACCATCAATGGCCCCGTTGATCTCGGCGACCGAGCGCGGCCCGGCATCGAGGATCAGGCTGGTATCCGGTACGGAATCCACCGGCACGGTCTCGTGCGGCGCCTGCGCCCTGAACTCGGTTGCCGCCACCGCGTCCACCGGCAGAATGATCCGGCAGCCGGCCTTCTCGGCGGCGGACAGGATGCGGGTGGCGGTCTCGGCGAGGTCCTTCTCGCACAGCGACTTGCCGACGGCCTTACCCTGCGCGTGCAAGAAGGTGTTGGCCATGCCGCCGCCGATCACCAGCATGTCGACCTTGGCGACGAGGTTTTCGAGGAGGTCGATCTTGGACGACACCTTGGCGCCGCCGACCAGCGCGATAACCGGGCGCTGCGGCGATTCCAGCCCCTTGGTCAGGGCGTCGAGTTCGGCCTGCATCTCGCGTCCGGCATAGGCCGGCAGGCGGTGCGCCAGACCCTCCGTGGAGGCGTGGGCGCGGTGTGCCGCCGAGAAGGCTTCGTTGACATAGACGTCGCCGTTCGCCGCGAGGGCGTCGGCGAAGGCTGCCTCGTTCTTCTCCTCGCCGGCGTGGAAGCGGGTGTTCTCCAAGAGGAGAACGTCGCCGTCCGTCAGCGCCGCCACCGCCTTCGCGGCCTCCTCGCCGATGCAGTCGGGCGCGAACGCGACCGGGCGCCCGAGCGCCTGCCCGAGCGCCGGCACCACCGGCGCCAGGGAGTCCTTCGGCTCGCGCTTGCCCTTCGGTCGCCCGAAATGCGCCAGCAGGATCACCTTCGCGCCCTGCTCGGCGACTTCGCGGATCGTCGGCGCCACGCGCGCGATGCGGGTCGCGTCGGTGACGCGCCCACTCTCCATGGGCACGTTGAGATCGACGCGCATCAGAACCCGCTTACCCTTCAGGGAGCCGGCATCGTCGAGGGTGCGGAAGGCGCTCATGCGGTCCTGTATCGGTCGGTGGATTATTGGACGGTCGTTCCGATCGCGGCCGGCTGCGGCAGGAGCCGAACGAGATTCAGCCGCTCAACCGCGACCATCAGCACGACGGTCAGAATGGCGGTGATCACGGCCGTCAGGACCAAAGCGCCGGTCCCCGGAAGCCGACGTGTCCGCTCCGAGATCCCGCGCATCTCCGCCCGCAGGGCCGCCAGATCGGACTGCCGAGCGGATTCGTTCATCCGGCTGGTGGCGTTCTCGACCTTGTCCTCGACCCGAGACAGTAGTGCCTCGGAGCGGGCATACTTGTCTTCGATCCGAGAACACTTGTCCTCGATCCGCGCAAGCTGATCGAAGAGCTGGTTGGCCGGAAGTGCGTGGGACGGGTTAGCGGCGGCCGGCTGCGGAGCCGGAAGCGGAGCGGGCGGCACGGTATTCGGTGCGGTCGACGGGGCCTGCGAAGCGTCGGTCATCCCTGGCGAGTTCCCGGTTCGTGGTGAGGCCGCCCGATCGGGCGAACGGCCGCCGTCCTGTCACGGGACGGCGGCCCTCCGCAACCCGATTCAGATGAGTTTGGCCATCGCCACGGCGGTGTCGGCCATGCGGTTCGAGAAGCCCCACTCGTTGTCGTACCAAGCCAGGATGCGCACGAAGGTGCCGTCCATGACCTTGGTCTGGTCGAGGTGGAAGGTCGACGAATGCGGGTCGTGGTTGAAGTCGATCGAGACGTTCGGCTGGTCGGTCACGCCGAGCACGCCCTTGAGCGGGCCGGAAGCGGCGGCCTTGATGGCGTCGTTGATCTCCTGGACCGAGGTCGCGCGCTTGGCCGTGAACACGAGGTCCACCGCCGAGACATTCGGGGTCGGCACGCGGATCGACGTCCCGTCGAGCTTACCCTTCAACTCCGGCAGCACGAGGCCCACGGCCTTGGCGGCGCCCGTCGTGGTCGGGATCATCGAGAGCGCCGCGGCGCGGGCCCGGTAGAGATCCTTGTGCATCTGGTCCAGCGACGGCTGGTCGTTGGTGTAGGAATGGATCGTGGTCATGAAGCCGCGCTCGATACCCACGGCCTCGTTCAGCACCTTCGCCACCGGGGCGAGGCAGTTGGTGGTGCACGAGGCGTTCGAGACAACGAGGTGCTCGGCCGTCAGCTTGTCGTGATTCACGCCGTAGACCACCGTGAGGTCGGCCCCGTCGGCGGGCGCCGAGACGAGGACACGCTTGGCGCCGGCGTCGAGATGGGCCTTGGCCTTGTCCTTCGAGGTGAAGATACCGGTGCATTCGAGCGCGATGTCGACGCCGAGATCGCGGTGCGGCAGCTCGGCCGGGTTGCGCACGGCGGTGACCTTGATGCGCTTGCCATTCACCACCAGGAACTCGCCGTCGACCGCGACCTCACCGGGGAACCGGCCATGCACGGAGTCGTAGCGGAGCAGGTGGGCGTTGGTCTCCACCGGACCGAGATCGTTGATCGCCACGACCTCGATATCGCTGCGGCCAGCTTCCGCGATCGCGCGCAGGACATTGCGGCCGATGCGTCCGAACCCGTTGATGGCAACCTTCGTCACGGCGTCACTCCTTCCTGATGCGGCCTACAACCGCGCATCACCGCGCAAGGCTTGCGGCGGATCCCGACGTCCCGACCCCATGGCGCGCAGATTTCGATCATGCGGATTTGGTCGGGCCGGCTTGAACCAGCGATGAACCGGGCTCGGAGAGTCCGGGCCTCGCGACCCGCGACCATCGGTGCGGGCCGAGGCCTTAGAACCGTCACGAGCCGGCGATCCCGGCTAGTCGCGCGCAGCCCCTTTTCGGGAGCGCGCGGCTGTCTAGCATGGCGCCCCGACCTGTCAAACGCATTGCGGTGACAAAGACCTTCGATTCATCGACCAATAAACAGGGAACGTCGCGCTTGATTTGCCGGGGTGCGCGATCCGGGCATCGGAGGTTATTTTGCGCTGGAATTCCGCCAGCATTCGACGGAAAGCTTGGCGCTCGGAACGGACGAAAGATCATGGCCGACGAGACCGAACCCAGCGTGATCGACGAGGCGCTCGCCCGTCTGGAGGCGGCGGTGAACCGCATGGATGCCGTCGTGCAGCATCGCCTGGATGTCGCCGCCCAGCCGGATGACCGCGACGCCGAACTCGCCTTGATGGACGAGGATCGCGCCCGGCTCGCCGCCGCCCTCGACGCGGCCAGCGCCCGGCTCGCGGAGGTCACCGCCACGACCGGCGAGGTCGGGCACCGTCTCGATCGTGCGATCGAGACCGTCCAGGACGTCCTCGGGCGGGCCTGATCGGGTCGTCCATCCCTCGGAGCTTTCCGGAGCCGCCCTTGCCGCAGATCAACGTGACCATCGACGGCCGCAATTACCGCATGGCCTGCGGTGAGGGCGAGGAGGCGCATCTCACCGAGCTCGCCGCGAGCCTCGACGGGCGCATCGGCGAGATGCGCAAGAGTTTCGGCGAGATCGGCGATATGCGCCTGCAGGTGATGGCGTCGCTGACGATCGCGGATGAACTGGCGGAGCTGCGCCGGCGGTTGGCCGGGCTGGAAGCGGAAGTCGCAACGCTGCGTACCGCCGCTGCGGCGGCCGAGCGGGCGCGCACGGAGGATGCAGAACGGGCCGCGGCGGGCATGGGCCGCGCGGCCGACCGGATCGGCAAGATGGCGGAGGCGCTGGGTGGAATGTCGCGGGGCTGACAGGCCGGCCTGCCCCCTGACCGTCGCGTTCCACTCGATCGAGCTGTCCCACCGTATGCATGACCGCCGGCCACAAGCGGCGCAGCAATTACGGTGACCGTGACCCTCGCATCGCCACATCTGAGCAGGCCGACCGCCCCGCTCCGAAGCAGGCGTGCGACGACCACCGGTCATCCATCGTCACCCCGTCTCCGCGATATACCGCCCCAATGCCACAGCCGCCCGCAGCATGTGCGCCCTCATGCGCCGGGCGGCCGTCTCGCCATCGCCCTCGGCGATGGCCGCCAGGATCTCGCCGTGCTCGTCATGCGAGCGGCGAATGCGATCGGCGTGGCGCAGCTGCGTCCGGCGAAAGGCGGCAAGGCGCTCACGGATCGCCAGAGCCTGCTCGGCCATGAAGCCGTTGTGGGTCGCCGTATAGAGCGCCTCGTGAAAGGCACGGTTGAAGCGGTCGTAGGCGTCGATGTCCCCGTCCCGGACTGCGTCGGCGGATTGAGCGTGGAGTTCCATCAAGTCCCCCCGCTCGAGGGGGGTCATCCGATAGGTGGCGAGACGCGCACACATCGCTTCGATCTCGGCGGTGGTCTCGAACATATCGGCGATGCGCTGCGGCGTCAGCCGCGCGACGACGACGCCCCGGCGCGGCCGAATTTCCACCAGCCCCGAGGCCGCGAGTTGCCGCAGCGCCTCCCGCACGGGCGTGCGCGAGGCCCCGTAGCGCTGCGCCAGATTCTGCTCGTCGAGGGCCGTGCCCGCCGCGATCGAGCCCGACGTGATGGCATCGGTGAGCGCATCGCGGATCCGGTCCGAAAGCAGTCCCGTGTCGATCTTTTGAAAGTCGCCGTGCATCCGCTGATCCTAAACCAATCCGCGCGCCGCGGCTTCAAGACCATGGGGCAAACGAAGCAGTCCTCACTTCCCATCCACCGGATCATACGCTTCCAGTCATCCGGAACTCCGGTCAGCCAACCAGGGCTCGCACGGCCAGGAACAGGATCGAGGGCCCGACCAGACAGCCGATGCCGGTATGGAAGGTTGCCGTCAGGGCGCCGTAGGGCACCAGCTTGGGATCGGTCGCGGCAAGGCCCCCGGCGACGCCGCTGACCGTTCCCATCAAGCCGCCATACGCCATGGCGGAGCGCGGATTGTCGAGGCCGATCAACCGCGCCACCAGCGGCGTGCCGACCATGACCATCACTGCCTTGGTCACACCCGTCGCGATCGAGAGGGCCATGACCGTCGAATCGGCGCCGATTGCCGCGCCGGTCACGGGCCCCACGATGTAGGTGATCGCCCCGGCGCCGATCGTCGTGATCGAGACCGCATCGTGATACCCGAACGCCACCGCCGTCAGGGTGCCGACGATGAAGGGCAGGATCGTCCCGAGGGCGAGGGCGAGCACACCCAGCAGTCCGGCCCGCCGGGCCTCGATGACGTCCACCTCGAAAGCCGTGGCCACGATGGCGAAATCGCGGAGCATCGCCCCGCCCATGACACCGATGCCGGCGAGCGCCGGGATGTCGGCGAGCCCCTTCTTTCCACCGGTGTAGAGCCCGCCGACATAGGCCAGCACCAGACCCAGCACGATGGCGATGGCGGAGCCATGAACCCGCCCATTGGTGAGATACTTGGCGGCGTAGTTCGAGACGAGGATCAGCGCCCCGATCACCGCGAAGGCGGCCACGAGGCTCTGCTCGACTAAGACGTGCTCGATGCCGTGCCAGATCCTGTGATCCATCGCGCTCACTCCTTACCGGCAAGGGAGGCGGCAGGCCGACCGAGCGCGGCCGGTTCGGCATCGCCCTCGATCACCGATCCACCCTGCTCGACCGTGGCGCTGCCGGGATCGCGGCGGCCGATCCGGCTGAGCAGCGCCACCGCGCCGAAGCACAGGACCAGCGAGCCCGTGGCAGCGATCAGCACGATCGGGCCGCCGCTCATCGCGGCGACCACGTTCTGCTGGGCCGCCATGGCGACCACGATCGGGATGTACATGCCGGCCCAGAACTCGACGCCGAACTGGACGCCCCTGGTCAGCTGGCCCCGCCGGGACAGCCAGAGGCGCGCCGCGATGAGCAGAATCATCGCGATGCCGACGCCGCCGACATTGGCTTTCACGCCGATAAGGAGACCGAGGAGATCGCCGAGATAGACGCCGATCAGCGTACAGGCGGCGAGCAGCGCGACACCGAGGACGATCATCGGCGTTGTCCAGCCGGTACGGCCGGCATTCGGGCGCATGACGGCCCCAGTCTCGACGCGCAGGGCATCAAGCGTCTCCTTCCCGATCCGGCTCGTCGGACGTTCCACAAATTATGCAGGATGTTGACAGGCTGGCAATCCCGCATACGGAACCGTGATCGAAAGCGGTTTGAAAATACTTGCGCCTGGGTTATCTGCATGGTGGCATACGGAGAAAGGGCGCACGGATGACCGAGTGGCGCGGCGAGAGGCAGGCCCGCGATGCCCGCCTCGAGGCGGGGCGCACCTTCGCCGACGGCAAGGTCGTGCCGGCCAGCGCAGTCGTCGACTTGCTTGAAGCAATCCTGCGACCCGGCGATCGCGTCTGCCTCGAGGGCGACAACCAGAAGCAGGCCGACTGTCTCGCCCGCGGCCTCAGCGCCTGCGATCCCGGCAAGATCCACGATCTCCATATGGTCCAGTCGGGGGTGGTGCTGCCGGAGCATCTCGACGTGTTCGAAACCGGCATCGCCAAGCGGCTCGACTATTCCTATTCCGGCCCGCAGGGCGCCCGCATCGCCAAGATGTTGTACGGCGGCCAGATTCAGCTCGGGGCGGTGCATACCTACCTCGAACTGTTCGCCCGCTACTTCATCGATCTGACGCCCAACGTCGCGTTGATCGCCGGCGTCTCGGCCGACCGCCACGGAAACCTCTACACGGGCCCCAACACCGAGGACACGCCGACCGTCGTGGAGGCCACGGCCTTCAAGAACGGCGTCGTGGTCGCGCAGGTGAACGAGATCGTCGACACCGTCCCCCGGGTCGATATACCCGGCGACCGCGTGGACTTCGTGGTCGAGGCCGATACCCCCTTCTACGTGGAGCCGCTGTTCACCCGCGATCCGGCGGCCATGACCGAGACCCAGATCCTCATCGCCATGATGGCGATCAAGGGGATCTACGCCGAGTACGGCATCCGCCGCCTCAACCACGGGATCGGGTTCGGCACGGCGGCGATCGAGCTGCTGCTGCCGACCTACGGCGAGAAGCTCGGGCTCAAGGGGAAGATCGCGACCCATTGGGCGCTCAACCCGCACCCGACGCTGATCCCCGCGATCGAGTCCGGCTGGGTGAAGCAGATCCACTGCTTCGGCTCCGAAGTCGGCATGGACCGCTACATCCGCGAGCGGCCCGACATCTTTTTCACAGGTTTGGACGGGAGTCTGCGGTCGAATCGGGCCTTCTGTCAGACGGCCGGGCTCTACGCCTGTGACATGTTCATCGGGGCGACGCTTCAGATCGACCTGATGGGCCATTCCTCGACGGTGACGCAGTCGCGGGTCGCGGGCTTCGGCGGCGCGCCCAACATGGGCTCCGATCCCCACGGCCGCCGCCACCCATCCGATGCCTGGATGAAGGCGGGTCGCGAGGGGCAGATCGTCGGCGATCCGGCTTTGATGCGCGGGCGCAAGGTGGTCGTGCAGCTGGTCGAGACCTTCGGCGACAAGCTGGTGCCGACCTTCGTGGAGAAGCTCGACGCCCTGGAGCTCGCCAAAAAGATCGGCCTCGAACTGGCGCCGGTCATGATCTACGCGGACGACGTGACCCATATCGTCACCGAGGAGGGCATCGCCAACCTTCTGCTCTGCCGGGATGCCGACGAGCGCGAACAGGCGATCCGAGGGGTAGCCGGTTACACCGAGGTGGGACGCGGCCGCGACCGGGCGAAGGTCGAGGAACTGCGCGCCCGGGGCATCATCCGTCGGCCGGAGGATCTCGGCATCGAGCCGCTGGACGCCGACCGGGCCTTACTGGCCGCGAAGTCGATCAAGGATCTGGTTCACTGGTCCGGTGGCCTCTACGAACCGCCGGCGAAGTTCCGGAACTGGTAGTTTAGACCGTAAGACCCCCCTCCCTACAGCGGAAGGCGGGTTGCCCTTCGAGGAACAGTCGGATGGAATCCCTGACCTTCCGCCACACCACCCGGAAGCCGCTGCCCGGCTCGGTGCCGGACGCGATCACCGGCGTTGTCGCGTCCGGCAATCTGGAGATTTTGCTGGAACGGGTTCTGCCACCGGATGCCTGCGAGGTCGCCATCGAGACGCCGATCGCAGGCTACGGCGACGTCTGGGCGGCTGTGGTGGCGGATTTCGTGGCCCGGGCGCAGCCCGGCGGCATCCGAATCAGCATCAATGACGGCGGTGCCCGCCCCGATACGGTGTCGCTGCGCCTGCTTCAGGGCGCCCGGCTGATGGAGGCCTGAGCATGGCTGGCGACCGCGCCGCGAGCATCGATCCGAACGCCCTGAGCTGGTACGAGGCGTCTGCCCGCCAGCGCGTGGTGGCGCTCGTCGACCCGGGCACGTTTCAGGAGATCCTGCCGCCGGCCGAACGGCGGATGAGCCCACATCTGCCGCTGTTCGACCTGCCCCGCGCCTTCGACGACGGCATCGTGGTCGGCCGCGCGACCCTCGACGGCAGCCGCATCCTGATCGCCGCCCAGGAGGGCCGCTTCATGGGTGGTGCCTTCGGCGAGATCCACGGGGCCAAGCTGGTCGGCCTGCTGCGCGCCGCATTGGAGCTGAAGCCCCGGGCGGTGCTGATCCTGTTCGACACCGGCGGCGTGCGCCTGCAGGAGGCCAATGCCGGCGAGACCGCCATCGCCGAGACCATGCGGGCGATCGTCGATGTCCGCGCGGCCGGCATCCCGGTGATCGGACTGATCGGCGGGCGAGCCGGGTGCTACGGCGGCGGCGGCCTCATCGCCGGCACCTGCTCGCGGCTCGCCGTCTCGGAGGGTGGACGCATCTCGGTCTCGGGGCCGGAGGTGATCGAGACCAACAAGGGGGCCGAGGAATTCGATTCCCGCGACCGCGCGCTCGTCTGGCGGACAATGGGCGGCAAGCATCGGCGGCTGACCGGCGGCGCCGACGCCTTCTGCGCGGACACGGTCCCGGCCTTCCGACAGGCGGCCCTGGCGCTGATCGGCCGGGCCCCGGCCTTCGATCGCGACACCCTGGAGGCCGAGCAGGCACGGCTCGAAGACCGGCTCGCGCGCTTCGGCGATTGCCGTGACGCGACGGATGTGTGGCGGCGGCTCGGCGTCAACGACCCGGAGGCGGTACCGGCGATGGATACGGACGCCTTCGACGCGACCGTGGCCCGGGTGAGGGAGGCGGACCATGACGCTCGCTGAGATCCTGGCTTCGCTGTTCCCCGAGGGGCACGACGTCACGGTCAGGGATGGGCTGGTGAGCGGGGCCGGGCCCCTTTCGGGCGGCCGCATCACCGTCATCGGCATCGACGGCGATACCCCGCTCGGGGTCGACGGCGCGCTCCAGCTGTCGCGGTGCGTGCTCGACGCGATCCGGGCTGGCGACGGAGCGCCGATCCTGGTTGCGGTCGATTCCGACAGCCAGCGCATGAGCCGGCGGGACGAGCTGCTCGGGCTCAACGAATGCCTTGCCCACCTTGCCAAGGCGCTGCTGTTGGCGGACCGTTCGGGCCATCCGACGATCGGGCTGATTTACGGCCACTCGGCCGCAGGCGCGTTCATCGCGACGGCGCTGGCCACGCGGATCCTGGCGGCTCTGCCGGGGGCCAACCCGAGCGTGATGGACCTGCCCTCGGTCGCCCGGGTGACCAAGCTGCCCCTCGACAAGCTCGAGGACATGGCGAAATCGACACCGGTCTTCGCCCCCGGCCTCGACAACATGGTGGCGACGGGCGCTGTCCACGTCGTCCTCGACCCGGACAAACCCCTCGTCGATCAAATCCGCGACCTCATCGCCGATAGGGAACCGGGCGATGCGCGCGACCGCCTCGGCGCGGAGCGTGGCGGCCGCCCGGTGGCGCGGGACGTCGCCCGGGCGGTGATCGATCAGGCGCGTCGCGGCTGAGGCCGGTCGTGGCTGGGCCCTTTCGGCGCCACGATCTCGTCCGGATCGATCCCGAGATCTGGGCCGCATGGCTCGGGACCCGTCTGGATCTCGCGGGTCTTCGCCATCTCGACCGTTGGGCCGGTGCGGGCCGCCCGCTGATCGTGCGGCGGCGCGTGCCGGGGGAAACCGGCCCCGCGATACCCCTCGGCCTGCCGATGCCACCGGCAGACGGCAAGCGCCGGATCGGTCTCGCCCTGCCGGCCGCCGCGCTGACATCGATGCCGGCCCCCGATCTGTCCGAGGCTGGGAGCCATGCTCCGGCGGCTTGGCGTCCGACCCTCATGGCCCTTCGCGCACTCAGCCACGATCACGGTCTTGCGCCGCGGCCGTTCGGCAGCCTGCTCTGGCAGGCCGTCACCGGCCTGACCTATCTCAGCCCGACCTCGGATCTCGATCTGCTCTGGCCCTGCCCGGAGCCAATCCCGTCTGGATTTCTCGCCAGCCTTGACGCGATCGCCCGACACGCCCCGATGCGCATCGACGGGGAGATCCTGCTTCCGGACGGCACGGGCTTGCACTGGCGTGAGCTGCGTGAGGCACCGGAGGGCGGTTCGATCCTGGCCAAGACGCCTGAGGGCGTGACGCTCAGATCCGTCGCCACCCTGCGCGAACCGGTCACCGCATGACGCTGGCACTCCTCCTCTCCGGCCAGGGCGGCCAGCATCCTGGCATGTTCGACCGGACGGCCGACCATCCGGAGACGCAGGCGATCTTCGCATCCGCCAAGCCGCTCCTCGGGGGCGTCGATCCGCGCGACCTCGTCCGGCAGGGCGGCGAGGCCCTGCACGCGAATCGAACCGGCCAGATCCTGTGCTGCTTGGCGGCCCTGGCCTCCTGGCGAGCGTTGGGCGGCGCCGTGACCGGCCGCACGATCGTGGCGGGCTACAGCATCGGCGATCTGGCGGCCTGGGGCGTCACCGGTCGGCTCGCTCCGGCGGACGTTTTGAAGCTCGCGGCGCGGCGGGCGGAGGCCATGGACAAGGCCTCGGGCACCGGGTTCGGGCTCGCGGGAATCCGTGGTCTCGGACTCGATGCGCTGCAAGCGCTGGCGGTTCGACACGCGTGCCACCTCGCCATCCGCAATGCCGCCGATAGCGGCGTCGTCGGCGGTGCACGCGACGATCTGGAGGCGCTGTGTCGCGCAGCACACGAGCGGGGGGCGCAGCGGGCGGTTGTGCTTCCGGTTCACACCCCGTCGCACACGCCCATGCTGGCGGCGGCCTCGGACGCGTTTCGAGACGCCCTGGGCCAGATGCCCACCCAGCGCCCGCCGCCCGGAGCGCCGCGCCTCGTGAGCGGGCTGGACGGCGCGGTCGTGTTCCGCAGCGACGACGGGCTGGACAAGCTGGCGAAGCAGATCTCGCACTGCATCGACTGGGCCGCCTGCCTGGAGGCCTGCCGCGAGTACGGGGCGGACCACGTGCTGGAACTCGGCCCCGGACACGCCCTTGCCACCATGGCCAGATCGGCTCTGCCGGGCGCCAAGGTTCACGCGCTCGAGGAGTTCAGATCGATCGCCGGGGTCGCCGACTGGCTCGGCCGTCCATAGATCTGTTGGGTCGCACCCGGATGAGGCGGCACGAGCCCGAGAATTTTTTCGACTTCCCGGCAGCGCATGGCGGCCCGGCGCAGTATTGCGAACGGCGCTCGCCTTGACGTGCGGGTCGCCCGGGTCGTAGCAGCCGGGCATATGTTGCGACGGGACGAGATATGACGGGCAAGCGCGCGCTGATCACGGGTGTGACGGGCCAGGACGGGGCGTATCTGGCGCAGCTTCTGCTGCAGAAGGGCTACGCGGTCACCGGCATCGTGCGCCGCTCGAGCCATGCCGGGGTGTTCGACCACCGGCTGAAGTGGCTCGGCATCCTCGACGATGTCGAGCTGGTCGACGGCAACCTGCTCGACCTCGCCGCGCTCATGCGGATCGTTCAGACCGCCAAGCCCGACGAGATCTACAACCTCGCCGCGCAGTCCTTCGTGACCTCGTCCTGGCAGCAGCCGCTGCTGACCGGGCAGGTCACGGGTCTGGGCGCCGCGCACATGCTGGAATGCCTGCGCACGGTCGCGCCCGACGCGCGCTACTACCAAGCCTCGACCTCGGAGATGTTCGGGCTGATCCAGGAGGAGCGTCAGAGCGAGACGACGCCGTTCTACCCGCGCTCGCCCTACGGCGTGGCCAAGCTCTACGCCCACTGGATGACCATCAACTACCGGGAGAGCTTCGGGCTGCACGCCTCGAACGGCATCCTGTTCAACCACGAGAGCCCGCTGCGCGGCGTGGAGTTCGTGACCCGCAAGGTCACGGACGCGGTGGCGCGGATCAAGCTGGGCAAGCAGAAGGAACTGCGGCTGGGCAACATCGACGCCAAGCGCGACTGGGGCCATGCCCGGGACTACGTCGAGGCGATGTGGCGGATGCTGCAGCAGGACCGGCCGGACGACTACGTGATCGCCACGGGGCGGACCACGACGGTGCGGGACCTGTGCGCGATCGCGTTCAAGCATGTCGGCCTGAACATCGACGAGCACCTCGTCATCGACCCGGCCCTGTTCCGGCCGGCGGAGGTGGAGGTTCTGCTGGGCAACCCGGCCAAGGCGAAGGCGACCTTCGGCTGGGAGGCCCAGACCAGCCTGGAAGCGCTGATCACCGAGATGGTCGACGCCGACCTCAAGCGCCTCAGCGCCAACGCGTGACGGGCCTCGTCGCCGTCCGCATCCGGTCCATATGGCGCGCATCCGTCGACGGAGATGCGCGCCATGAAGACCTATCAGCTCTACATCGACGGTCGGTCCGTTGATCCGGTCGAGGGCTCGTGGTTCGAGTCGATCGATCCCTATCGCGGCGAGCCCTGGGCCCGTATTCCGCGGGCCTCCCGGGCCGATGTCGACCGGGCGGTGGCAGCTGCCAAACGCGCCATGTGGGACGGCCCCTGGGCCACCATGACGGCCTCGGCCCGCGGCAAGGTCCTGCGGCGGATCGGCGATCTCGCCGAGCGTGACGCGAAGGCGCTGGCCGAGATCGAGGTCCGCGACAATGGCAAGCTGTTCGCCGAGATGGTCGGTCAGACCCGTTACCAGCCGGAATGGTGGTGGTATTACGCGGGCCTCGCCGACAAGGTTGAGGGCGCGCAGATCCCGATCGACAAGCCCGAGACCTTCGCGTTCACCCGGCACGAGCCGGTCGGCGTGGTCGGCGCGCTGACCGCCTGGAACTCACCGCTCCTGTTCGTGGCGTGGAAATGCGCCCCGGCGTTGGCGGCCGGCTGCGCGGTCGTGGTGAAGCCCTCAGAGTTCGCCTCCGCCAGCACCCTGGAATTCGCCAGGCTGACCCAGGAAGCGGGGCTCCCGGACGGGATGTTCAATGTCGTGACAGGCTTCGGCGGCGAGGCTGGCGCCGCGATCGTCGAGCATCCGGACGTCGCCAAGATCACCTTCACGGGCTCGGACGTCACCGGGGCCAGGGTCTACGAGGCGGCCGCGCGCCAGATCAAGCGCGTATCCCTCGAACTCGGCGGCAAGTCGCCCAACATCGTGTTCGCCGATGCCGACCTGAAGGCGGCCGCCGCGGGGGCGATCTCGGGCATCTTCGCCGCCACCGGGCAGACCTGCATCGCCGGCTCGCGGCTCCTCCTGCAGAACAGCATTCGTCGGGATTTCACCGAACGCTTAATTGAACTTGCCCGTACCGCCAAGCTCGGCGATCCGATGCAGGCCGAGACCAATATCGGCCCGATCACGACGCCGCCGCAATACGCGAAGGTGCTCGATTATATCGCGCTTGCCAAAAGCGAGGGTGCGCGCTGCGTCTTCGGCGGCAATCCCGCCACCGGTCCCGGCGTGATCGGCGGCCAGTTCGTCGAGCCGACGATCTTCACCGGCGTCACGAACGACATGCGCATCGCCCAGGAGGAGGTGTTCGGCCCGGTCCTGTCAATCATCGGCTTCGAGGACGAGGCAGAGGCGCTCCGGATCGGAAACGATGTGATCTACGGGCTCGCCGCGGGCGTCTGGACCCAGGATATCGGACGGGCCATGCGCATGTCGAAGGGCCTGCGCGCCGGCACGGTCTGGGTGAACACCTACCGGGCTGTCAGCTACATGATGCCGTTCGGCGGTATGAAGCGCTCGGGCATCGGCCGCGAGAGCGGCGTTGAGTCGATCCGGGAATTCCTGGAGACCAAGAGCGTCTGGATCTCGACCAGTCGCGACGCGCCGGAGAATCCGTTCGTCATGCGCTGAAGTATGCGCGATAGCGCAGGACGACGACGATCGAACGCCGTGCCGGCTACCGGGTCGGCGACTTCGCCGTTTACTGTGCGAAGTGCGCGGTGGACATGCGGTCGGTGACCAGCTCGAACGGCGCCCAATCGTATTGCTGGACGGATTCGTGGCGGATCAGCGCGAGGGCATCGTCCACGGCCTTTCCGCCCTGGATCGCCGCATCCTGATGAACGGTCACCGCCATGCGCTTCTGCTGCATTGCCGCGATGGCGTCCGGAATGGCATCGACGCCGCCGATCAGGATGCGACCCGCGGGGATGCCCGCTGCGTCCACCGCCTCGGCAGCCCCGAGCGCCATCTCGTCGTTGTTGGCGGCAATCGCCCCGATGGGTTGGCCCTGGGCGAGCCATCCGGCAACGATGGCGCGGGCCTTGGCGCGATCCCAATCCGCCGCCGCCTCGGCGATGAGGCGAAGGTTTGGAAACTCTCGCATCACCTCCTTGACGCCCTGCGTGCGAAGCGCGGCTCCGGGGTGAGCCGGATGGCCCGACAGGATCGCGACGGAGCCGGCGCCGTCCAGCATCTGGGCCAGCTTGCGCATCTGAAGCCGTCCGGCCACCAGATCATTGGGCAACACGAAGGCGACGCATCCGGGAAACCAGTCCTCCCGCGGCCCATTGTTGAAGTAGATCAACGGAATGTCAGCCTCCTGCGCGAGGCGCGTGATGGTGGCGTTCGCCGTCGCGTCGACCGGCATGACCAGCAGCGCATCCACCTTCGCGTCGATGAAGGAGCGAACCTGCGCGATCTGCTTCTCGCCCGCCCCCTCCGGCGCGTAGGCGAACTGCACGACGACACCGCGGGCCTTGGCGTGGTCCTCGAGCCGGTCGTGCAGGAGCTGGGTGAACGCGACCGGGGGGATCATCGTCACGCCGAGGGTCACCGCCACCGCCCGCGTGGTTCCCGTGGCGAAGACGACGAGGAGGGCGGCCGACACCCACCGGGCTTGGCGGCACGCGGCTGCAAGGGCTGCGCGGACCCGATGGTTGTCCCGTGTCGTGCGTGATCGGTTCATGATGTCGGATCCGGCGTGTCTGGTCCGGCGCGGCCTAGGCGGCGCGGAAGGTCTCGAGGAAACGGGCGACCTCGGCGCTCAGGCGCTCGGCATCGCGCGACAGGGCGCCGGCGGCGGTGAGCACCGTGTCGGCCGTATTCCCCGCGCTCACGGCGGTGCCGGCAACCCCGGCGATGTGCGCGGTCACCTCGCCGGTGCCATGCGCGGCCTGCGTGATGTTGTGCACGATCTCCTGCGTGGCAGCACCCTGCTCTTCGACGGCCGCCGCGATGGAGGCGGCGGCCCGGCTCATGTCCTCGATCCGGGTGGCGATCCCGGCGATCGCGGCGACCGCAGCCGCGGTGGAGCCCTGAATGACGTCCACATGCCGCCTGATGGCGTCGGTCGCCTGCTTGGTCTGCCCCGCCAAAACCTTTACCTCGGCGGCCACGACGGCGAAGCCCCGACCCGCCTCGCCGGCCCGCGCAGCCTCGATGGCTGCGTTGAGGGCCAGTAGATTGGTCTGGGCAGCAATCTTAGCGATCATCCGGACGACATCGCCGATTTGGTCGGCGGCGCCGTCGAGCGCCCGGACCAGTTCCGTGGTCTGGGCCGCCTCGGCGGCGGCGCCGTTGGCCATCGCGGCGGTCTGCTCGGCCTGACGTCCGATCTCCTGAACCGACGTCCCGAGTTCGTCGGCGGCCGCGGCGATCATCCGAACGTTGGATTGTGCCTGCTCGGCGGCGCCTGCCACGCTGGTGGACTGGCTCGCGGTTTCCCCGGCCACCTGACTCATCTGGTCCGCAGACCCGCGGAGTTCGACGGCCGACGCAGCCACCGCGCCGACGATGCCGCCGATCGACGCTTCGAAGCTTTGCGCCATCTCGCGCATCACCGTCCGGCGCTGGTCCTCTGCCTCCGCGCGCAGCCGCGTCGCCTCGGCTTCCACGGTCTGCGTGCGCAGCATGTTGTCCCTGAAGACCCGTAGGGCGCCCGCCATGGCACCGAGTTCGTCGCCGCGTGCATCGGACGGGACGGCGACGGCGAGGTCGTTCTCGGCAAGCCGCTCCATGGCGCGGGTCATCCGGGCAATCGGAGCCGCGACACGGCGCAGGATGAACCAGCCGATTCCAAGCGTCAGAACCGCCGCCAGCGCGACCACCGCCATCACCGCCGCGCGGGATGTGTCGCCGATCGAATCGGCCATCGCGGTCTGTTCGAATGCGCGGGCCTGACGGTACCCGAGCACGGTATCGACCGCCTGCGAAAAAGCTGCGGCATCGGTCTGTAGGGCGTCGGCGAACACCGTGTCGGCCAGTTCGCGTTCGCCGGCCCGGTCGAGGGCCGCCGCTTCAGCCTCGACCGCAAGGAAGTGCTGCCACGCCTCCCGCAGGCTATGGGCGAGCCGCCGCTCGTCCTGGCCAGCCACCGTGGTTGCATAGGCGCTCCAGGCGCCCGAAAAGGCCTCATGTGCCTTGGCGATCCGGGCCCGATGATCGAGCCGTGCGGCGTCGGTTGGCGCATGATGGGCCAAGACATCGAGGGCGCGCAGTTCCTGGCTGAGCTGCTTCATGGTCCCGAGGATCGTCACCGCTCGGACCTCGCCGGCAATCGACCGGTTGGCTTCGTTGATGACACCAATGCGGAAAACCGAAAATGTTCCGATCCCCATGGAGATCAGAAACAGCGCGACCGCAGAAGCGATAATAATTGACCGTAAATTGATCGAAGCATGTCGCACGCGACTGCGTTCGGAGGACGCCATTCGAAATGATTCCACGTCTATCGTGGCTTGCGCTTATCGCGATGCTCTGACGAAATCAAACTCTTCGTGCAGATGCCTCGAAAAACCGGCGCTTAGTGCCCAAAATATTTGAATTCCTCAGACCGAAAGACCGGCTCCCGATACTACTATTAGCTGGCACTATTGCTTCCGAGATCCGTCAACGGTCTGGCGCCGGTCCTGTAACGCAGATCCTCCGAGCGCTCTGCGTCTGGCTTCAAAAAACCGGCGGGAAGGCTGCAGTTGAAAGAACGCGTGCCGATCAGGCCAGCGCCCCTGATGCTTTCCTCCAGTTGTCCTGAGCGGGAGCCGAGTCTTCACACTCAAAGCGGCCGGGACTGCCGCTGCCTCAACCACAGCAGCGCCGCAAGGCCCATCCACGGACAGACGAAGACGATGAACGCGAGCAGCCCCACAGCCAAACTCCCGGCAAAGCGGATCCCCCATCCAAAAACGTCGCTGGGACGCGGCGGATCCCCGGCACCGGCCCGGGCCGGGGCGTAACGAGCCATCGCATTCAGGTCGCGCAGTGCGGGTCCTGCGTGGGAGCGGACGAGCCTTAGCAGCCCCGCGCGTCAGCGCAGCGCGGGTGGAGGGGCGCGGCGTGAACCGGCCAGAGCCGCTTCATCCGATCTGCCTCGCGCATGGTTCGATCCACCACGCCTGCAGCTCCTCGACATCGCAGGCGGCCACGCTTGGGCGAAAACTGGTTGACGGGTGATCAGGTCGAAAGCGTGGGCGTGGGCGTGGGCGGTCCCTAACGCTGATGAGGCGCACAATTTCGTCGCGAGATTGGCTCAGCGCTTGACCTAACGCAGCATGTCGCAGTGCGAGGACGGCAAGGATCGACTGCTTCGCCCTCAGCAATCTCCTCTCGGGAGCTCGAGCGCGCGATCCTCCGATGGTGATGGTTAAGACGACAGCACCATCATCGCCCCTATGAAGGGCCGGGACGTGTTGTGTTTACCGTCCGGTGACGCAACCGGTCATCACATCTGCCACAGCGGCCTGAACTGCGTGCGATAGGACGAGTTGGCAAAGCCCCAGACAGGATCCACCATTTTGATGAGCGCCTCGCGCGCCAATCGCGCAATCCGCTCCCGCACCTCGGCAGGGATATCCGGCTTCCCAAGTATGTCTAAACAACTGGACAGGCAGGCACGGTACTGACCCGTATTGTAAGCGTTGACGGCGTGCTCATCTTGCAATCCAAATTGATAGACCCAATCCTGGATGAACAAACCGTTACTATCTAATTTTGGAGGTAGTCCAGCCTTGGCGTAATGAAATCCATCCACGTACCTGTGTTTCCTCCTGCATAACCGACTGGCCCCGTGGCGCGCTTCGGCCCGGTTCGGACGCGTCGCGATGGCGCGATCGTACACGGCCAGCGTCTTGTCGACCGGTTCGTCGAATGCTTCCATGATGTAGGCGGCATTGAGGAGACTGATATAAACTTCTTCATCCCAAAGCCCAAACTCCGCGCGCTTATGGTAATATTTTAGAGCTTTTTCGTAGTCACCAATGTCACGATAACTCTGCGCCAGATAAAAAGTGTAGCGTACGATGAGGAAGGGGTCCGTCTCCGTCGTCAGTGCTTTCTCAAGAACCTCTGCATCCCGCGCGTAGGTTTTGCCGTCCTGATGTCGTGCTCCGTCCTCGCCGCGGCGCATGGCCAGCGGAAGAGAGCCTCGCGACGTAACCTGCGGGCAGTCAATGTATTCGTGTACTACGCCAAAGTAGCGCCAGGGATGCGCATTGTTGACCAGTTGCGTGCGCGGATAACGTGTGTGGGCGTCCAGAATGGTCAGATCATAGGCTGGCGCATCGAGCTTCGGCATAGCGAAGCCCAGGGGGATGACCAGTTCGTCGTCAGCATCAATGATCAGCGAGAAGTTCGCATGTGGGCGGGCCAGTTGCAGCGCCTCACTCCGGTTATGGGCGAAGTCGACCCACGGTCGCTCTACCAGGAAACCGGGTAGGTCCGACATCGCTGCACGGATGATATCCTGGGTGCCGTCGGTGGAACCGGTATCGACGATGACCCAATGATCGATAATCGGCCTTACAGATTTGAGACATCGCTCGATGACATGCGCCTCATTCTTGACGATCATCGAGAGAACGATCGTCTGTCCGGGCAATTTCATGCTGCGGTTACCTTAGTCTGCGACGTGATAATATGTCGCGGCAGTCGATTCCGCCCTTAGCGCAGATTTTTCGGATTGGCAAAAGCCGCAGCTGGCATTTACACGACACAGCATCCGGTTGATGGTCAATAAGAACCAATATATTCCATAAGCAACGCTGTTTTATTTCTAGATAGATCGATGATTCCAATATTATTGGCCCGGATATGTTGCCGATTGACGAGTCAATAAGGCAAAATCACTGCCGCGCGCTGGTCGGCGACCTTCTGTGCTGCGGACCAGAGCAAGGGCGTTGGCATTCCGAAAGAACCGCTGTCGCCGCGGCGACGACAGGCCGCGCACCTGCCCAACTGATGCCGCGTTGCCATTGAAGGCGGAGCGTCCGACCATGGGGTGGAAATGATTGACCGCGTTTTTCGAACGCGTGATGGTCGTCTCAGCATCGCGCTCGTGTTCTGAGGCAAACAAGTCATCGCGGCTTTTCGCCCGGAAAGGGTCTGCATGACAGAGGACTATGAGAACGACGCGCGACTGGCCAAGCTCGAAGAGGACAATGCGCACCTGCGTCAGCTCCTGAATGCGGGCGGCGCTCCCGACGGGCTCCGGCATGGCCTGCGCGATACGATGGCCATGCTGCGCGCAGTGCTGCGCCTCTCGGCCGATACCGCAGAGACGGTCGAGGGTTATGCAACCCATCTCGAAGGCCGCCTCGATGCGATCGCGCGGGCGCGCGTGAACCTCGACATCTTCGGCGAGATCAATCTTCATTCCCTGATCTCGGACGAGTTGATGATCCATCTCATTCGCGAGGGCGATCAGGCGGAATTGTCAGGCCCAACAGTCCGCTTCCGGCCCAAGGCCGGACAGGTCCTGGCGCTCGCGGTGCACGAGCTCTGCTGCAACGCCGTCGAGCACGGCGTCTTCGGGCTGGCCGAAGGCAGGGTTGCGGTCGGCTGGCTGGTCGCGGGCGACGGCGCGTCGCAACCGAGCGATCTGACGTTGGTCTGGAAGGAGTCCGGCGGACGCAACATCGCGCCGCCGACACGACGTGGCTTCGGCATGCAGGTCCTGAACGACATGCTGCGCTATGAACTGAACGCCCATGTCGACATCGCCTTCGAGCCAGACGGCCTTCGGTGCGCGGTGCGTCTGCCCCTCGTGCCGCGGATCGGCCACGCGTTGAGCGACGCCGGTCCAACCGAGATCGGTGAATCGGCCTGACGGTGCCACAATTGGATACGCGCCGCTCTCCGACTCTTGGTCCGGCTTCGTCATCTGAAGTAGCGGCCGACGCGAGGCCACGATCCCACCGGGGCGATCAAGTCGGCCCGTCGGGTGATGAAACACCGGTCGCCGCAAGTGGAGGCTGATCTCCCGCTGCGCCTCCGCCATCGCGAAGGATGGGCCCTCTGAAACGGCCTGTGCCGATCCGGCTCGGATGCGGTCGGTCGTGCCCGCTTGCAAAGAATTTCTTCGTTTGGGATTTCGTCAGCGCACGTTGAACTGACCATGCTGAGTGAAAGACTCGAGTTCAGGCGGCACAATCGTCAGTAACCCCACCGCAGAATCATGGCCCAACGCGGGGCTCGGGAGAAAACCCGTTCGTGTCCGGATAACGTGTCCCGGCCGGTGGCGCTGTAGCCGGTCAGCCGCGTCGGCTGATCGTCGCCTCGATCCGGCCGTACGGCTCGTCGGTAGGCTGGAAGACCACACCTGCGTGGTCGAGGCCGAACGACGTGAGATCGATCGGCAGATAATGTTTGTTCGGCATTACGAAGGTGATCTCGGCCAGCTCCGGAAACTCTGCGAGCGCGGCCTCGCCCATCCGGTACATGCTGTCCTGGATGCCCCGGCTGTACGTCGTCCCAAAGATCTTGAGCAGGCAGGCGAGGATGCGGGCGTTCACGAGGCTGTAATCGTCCGGCGTCGACGACCACGACCACGTGGCATCCATGCTGGTGGCGGCGATCCGGTCGGACGTGTCGGGCAGGGTGCGGTACCGGTCATCGACGAAATCGCTCCAGCCCGATTGAGTCGTCTTCATGAATGTGAAGCCCCGCAGGCCCGAATGCAGCGTCGAAACGGTGCGGTCGGCGGCCAGACCGACATAACCGAAACCGTTGCCGTCCCGGGTGAAGGTGTAGCCGTGCGGAACACCGTCGACAGCGTGGCGCAGCCACCGCGTTTCTTCAGCCTCGATCGCGACCGCAGCGATCTGCGGGTAAGTCTCGAGGAGAACCGCCGCCAGCGCGGTCACGAACCCTTCGGCTTCGGCGATGGGATGCCTGGCTGCGGTCACTTGGACGATGTTCTTCACGCTGTCGGTGGCGATGCAGGCCCGGTTGTCGCCGTCAGTCCAAGCGGCGTCGAACGCCCCGGTCAGCATCACCGACACCGTCAGCTCGCGCGGGACGTGGTGATCGCCATCGCGCGCGAGGCGCAGGACGCGGACACGTTCCTTTCCGTAACGCGCGGCGGTCAGCGGCATGGCGATCTCCGGTCGAGCTGGGACGGGCACCGAGCTTAGGGTGGGAACCGGCCCAGGGCCAAGCCCGGCACGCGCCAACCCGACTTGACCGCGACCGCGGACCGGCACGCATAGTGCGTGGTTGGAGCTTCCGCTGACAGAGCCGGGATTCGGCATGGATCTCAACACCATCGAGACCGTTCTCCGGCCCCGGAGCCGGTGCCAGTTGCCCGCTTGGCGGGAAGGGGATGCCTGCCTTGCGGGTGGGACGTGGCTCTTCTCCGAACCGCAGCCGCGGACCCGCCGCCTTGTCGACCTCGCGAGTCTCGGTTGGCCGCCCCATACGATCGGACCCGAGGGCTTGACCCTCGCGGCGACCTGCACGCTGGCGCAACTCGATCGGCTCGAACGACCGCCCACGTGGAGCGCGGCGTCCCTGATCGGCGAATGCTGTCGGGCGCTCCTCGGGTCGTTCAAGATCTGGAACACGGCGACCGTCGGCGGCAATCTGTGCCTCGCGCTTCCGGCCGGGCCGATGATCGCGCTGGCCGTGGCGCTGGACGCGCGATGCACGATCTGGTCCGCGGACGGGACCGAGCGGGACCTGCCCGCAGCGGATTTCGTCCTCGGGCCCCAGCACAATGCCCTGCACCCGGGCGAGATTTTGCGCAGCCTCCGATTCCCATTGGCGGCCCTGACCCGGCGAACGGCTTTCCGGCGCATCAGCCTGAGCCCGGCGGGCCGGTCCGGGGCGCTCCTGATCGGTACGCGCGACGTGGACGGCGCCGTCGCCCTCACGGTGACGGCCGCGGTCCGCAAACCGGTCCGCCTCACCTTCGACGCCCTGCCCGATGACGCGACCCTGGCCGATCGCCTCGGCGCCGCGATCCCCGATGCGCTTTACCATGACGACGTTCATGGCCGGCCCGACTGGCGCCGTCACGTCACCGGTCTCCTCGCCCGGGAGATCCGCGACACCTTGAGGGAGGCTGGCCGATGCACCTGATGATCAACGGCGCCCCGCATGACGCCGAGCCGCGGCCGGGCCAGTGCCTGCGTACCGTCCTGCGCGAGGCCGGCTGGTTCGGCGTCAAGAAGGGTTGTGATGCGGGCGATTGCGGCGCCTGCACGGTCCATCTCGACGGCGAGCCAGTCCATAGCTGCCTGATCCCGTCCTTCCGCGCCGAAGGCCGGACTGTGACGACCATCGAAGGGCTCGCAGGTCCCTGCCGGTCGAATGATCATGCGCCCGGCACGATCCATCCGATGCAGGACGCCTTCCTCGCCGCGCAGGGTTTCCAGTGCGGCTTCTGCACGCCGGGCATGATCATGACGGCGGCGGCCCTGGATCAGGCCAAGCGGCGGGATCTGGGCACCGCCCTCAAGGGCAATCTCTGCCGGTGCACCGGATACCGGGCCATCCGCGATGCCATCGCCGGGATCGGCCACGTGACGGGCGGCCGCGAAGGCGGCGATCCGGTGGGGCGGAACTTGGCCGCACCGGCCGCGTCCCTCGTCGTCTCGGGGCAGGCCCGGTTCACCCTCGATCTCCCACCCGGCGACGCGCTGCACATGAAGGTTCTGCGCTCGCCGCACGCCAATGCCCGCGTCCTGTCGATCGACGCGACGGCTGCGCGCGCGATTCCCGGCATTGTCGCCATCCTCTCCCATGCGGACGCGCCACCGAGGCGCTTTTCCACCGGCCGCCACCAAGATCCCCGAGACGACGCCGCTGACACGCGCGTCCTCGATCCGGTTCTGCGCTTCGTCGGCCAGCGGGTGGCCGCCGTGATCGCCGAGACCGAGGCGGCCGCCGAGGCCGGCTGCCGGGCGCTGGTCGTCACCTATGAAGTCCGACCAGCGCTGCTCGACCCGAACCGCGCCCTTGAAGCAGGCGCCCCGCGGGTCCACGATCCCCGCGACAATCCCGACGCCGACGCGCCGCCGCTCGGACACCACCCGAACCTCGCCGCAGAGGTCCGCGGGGAGGTCGGCGACGTCGCGGCGGGGCTCCACTCGGCCGATCTCGTCTACGCCGAGACCTTCCTGTCGCAGCGCGTCCAGCATGCGGCGATGGAAACCCATGGCTGCCTCGGCTGGCGGGACTCCGAAGGCCGCCTCACGCTTCGCACCAGCAGCCAAGTGCCGTTCCTGACGCGCGATGCCCTCTGCGACCTGTTCGGCTTGGAGCGGGACGCCGTGCGCGTCGTCTGCGCGCGGGTCGGCGGCGGGTTCGGCGGCAAGCAGGAGATGCTGACGGAGGATCTCGTCGCCCTGGCGGTGCTGCGCACCGGCCGCCCGGTGCGCTGGGAGCTGACCCGGGAGGAACAATTCGCCGCGACGACGACCCGCCATCCGATGCGGGTCGCCGTCACGATCGGCGCATGCCGGGACGGGACGCTCACGGCGATCGACCTCGATGTGCTCTCGGACACGGGCGCCTACGGCAATCATGCGGGCGGGGTGATCCACCACGGCTGCAATGAGGTTCTGGCCGCCTATGCCTGCCCGAACAAGCGGGTCGCGGGCCGTGCGGTCCATACCCACACCGTGCCGTCCGGCGCCTTCCGGGGCTACGGTCTCAGCCAGACGATCTTCGCCGTCGAATCGGCGCTCGACGAGGTCGCCCGGCGCCTCGACCTGGATCCGTTCGACCTACGCCGCCGCAACGCCGTGAGGCCGGGCGACGCCATGGTGTCGAACAGCCTGGAGCCGCACGACGTCGTGTTCGGCAGCTACGGGCTCGACCAGTGCCTGGATCTGGTCGAGGCGGCGCTGCACGCCGATCCCGGACCCGAGTCTGAGCCCGGCTGGCGGGTCGGCACTGGCATGGCGATGGCGATGATCGATACGATCCCGCCGCGCGGCCACTTCGCCGACGCTCGGGTAAGCCTTGACGCGGATGGCACCTACAGCGTCCGCGTGGGCACCGCGGAATTCGGCAACGGCACCAGCACGGTGCATCGCCAGATCGCGTCCTCGGCGTTGCGGGCCGATCCCGGGCGGGTGCGGATCGTCGGGGCCGACACCGACGCGGTCGGTCACGACACCGGCGCCTATGGCAGCACCGGGACTGTGGTCGGCGGGCTTGCGGTGCTGCGGGCCGCCGAAGCGCTCGCGCACCGGATCCGCGCGCGGGCGGGCGAGCTGGCCGGCTCGGCGGCCGAAGCCTGCCGGATCACCGCCGATACAGTCGAAACGCCGGGCGGATCATTCATGCTCGAGGCTCTCGGGCCCCTCGAAGCCGAGGGACGCGCCGATGGAAGCCCGCGCTCGGTGTCGTTCAACGTCCAGGCGTTCCGGGTGGCGGTCCGCCCCGAGACCGGCGAGGTACGCATCCTCCGCAGCGTCCATGCCGCCGATGCCGGGCGGGTCATCAATCCGATGCAGTGCCGCGGCCAGGTGGAGGGCGGCGTCGCGCAGGCGATCGGCGCCGCGCTCTATGAGGATTTCCGCATCGACGATGAGGGGCGGGTCGTCACGCAGACCTTCCGCGACTACCACATCCCCACCTGCGCCGACGTGCCGGACACGCAGGTCCTGTTCGCCGAGACCGAGGATAGCGTCGGGCCGCTCGGCGCGAAGTCGATGAGTGAATCACCCTACAATCCGGTCGCGGCGGCGCTTGGCAATGCGATCCGCGATGCGACCGGGGTCCGGCTCACGGCGACGCCGTTCGCGCCCGACCGGATCTATCGGGCTGTCGCGGCGTGCCTGAGCGAGGATGCGGCAAGGACATGAAGCGGGACGCGGTCTCGCCCGCGCCAAACCCCGGCGGACTCCTCGAACGCACGTTCCGGCTCGCCGAGCACGGGACCAACGTCCGCACCGAGTTGCTGGCTGGCCTGACCACCTTCCTGACGATGGCCTACATCGTCTTCGTCAACCCTAGTATCCTGGCGGATGCCGGCATGCCCCGAGGCGCCGTGTTCGTGGCGACGTGCCTCGTGGCGGCGCTTGGGTCGGCCATCATGGGGCTCTACGCCAATTATCCGATCGCCCTCGCGCCCGGGATGGGGCTCAACGCCTATTTCACCTACGTGGTGGTGCAGGGTCTCGGCTTCTCCTGGCCGGCCGCCCTCGGGGCGGTGTTCATCTCCGGCCTGTGCTTCCTGTTCGTCACGCTGACAGGGCTGCGGGCGGTCATCGTCGACGGAATTCCGCGCACCCTGCGGATCGCCATCACGGTGGGGATCGGGCTGTTCCTGGCGATCATCGCCCTGAAGAACGCCGGTGTCGTCGCGGCGAGCCCGGCCACCTTCGTCACCCTCGGCGACCTGCACAAGCCTGAGGTTGTGCTGGCGGTGATCGGCTTCCTGATGGTTGCGGTCCTGTCGGCCCGGAGGGTGCGGGCGGCACTGCTCTTCAGCATCCTCGCGGTCACGGTGATGAGCTTCGCTTTCGCGGGCAACACCTTTCACGGCCTCGTCTCTGCGCCGCCCTCGATCGCTCCGACGCTGTTCGCCCTCGATATCCCGGGCGCCCTGTCGGGCGGTCTGCTGAACGTGATCCTGGTCCAGTTCCTGGTCGAGCTGTTCGACGCCACCGGCACGCTGATGGGCGTCGCCAACCGCGCCGGTCTGCTGACGGAGGGCCGGATGCGCCGCCTCGACCGGGCGCTGATGGCCGATTCCGTTTCGGTCTTCGCGGGCTCGCTGCTCGGAACGTCGAGCACCACCGCGTATCTCGAAAGTGCCTCCGGGGTGGAGGCGGGCGGGCGGACCGGCCTCACCGCCGTGACGGTGGGCGCCTTGTTCCTGGCTTGCCTGTTCTTCGCCCCGCTGGCCGCCGCGGTACCGGCCTACGCCACAGCACCGGCCTTATTCTACGTCGCCTGTCTGATGCTGCGCGACCTCGCAGATCTCGACTGGGACGACCGCACCGAGGTGATCCCGGCCTGCGTGACGGCGCTGCTCATGCCGTACACCTACTCGATCGCCACCGGAATCTCGTGCGGCTTCATCACCTACGCGGCGCTCAAGCTGCTCGCTGGCCGTGCGCGGGATGTGAAGCCGGTCGTGTGGGTGATCGCCGTGATCTTCCTGTTCAAATTCATCGTCTTGGGCGAAGCGCATTGACGGCAGCGACGATCAGGCGGCGATGTCCCGCGGCGCAACGGGTGCCCCGACCGGCAGCGTGATGGTGAAGCAGGCCCCGCTGCGATCGCGTCGGTTCGCAGCGGTGACCGTCCCACCCATCGCCTCGACGAACCCCCGGGCGATGGCGAGCCCCAGACCGGTCCCGGCGCGAACCCGGTCGCCCTTGCGAGCGCGGTAGAACTTATCGAACACCCGCTCGGTGTCGGCGTCCGGCAGGCCGTCGCCCTCATCGAGCACGGTGAGGCGCACTTCGTCGCCCGCACGCTGCGTCCGGACCGTCACGGTGGAACCCTCCGGGGCGTATTTCGCAGCGTTGTCGAGGAGATTGACCAGAACCTGTTCGAACAGCACCGGATCGAGGGCCAGCGTCGGCAGGTCGGGGGCCTCCTCCACTGCGACGCGGTGACCGGCCAACACCTTCTGGGTTCGCCGAAGGGCGGTATCGACAGTCTCTCCGACATCCTGGGGTGAAATATTCGGCGCCACCGCGCCGGCCTCCAGGCGGGTCATGTCGAGCAGGTTGGCGATGAAGCGGTTCAGCCGCTCCGCCTCCTCGATGATGGTGCCGAGCAACTCCGCCTTCGCCTCCAGCGGCAGGGCCTGTTCGAGGTCGCGCAGAGTGCTGGCTGCCCCCAGCACAGAAGCGAGCGGCGTGCGCAGGTCGTGGCTGATCGAGGTGAGGAGTGCCTGCCGCAGTCGGTCCGTCTCGGCCGCGCGCTCGGCCCGGTCGAGATCCTCCACGAGGCGTACCCGCTCGATGGCGAGCGCGCCCATATCGGCCAGGGCGTCGAGGAGGCGGCGGCCCTCCGGCGTCAGGATCGGCCCGGACCCGTCCGCGTCGAGGCCGATCACGCCGATCGTGCCGCGCCCCGTGCGCATCGGCAGGAACAGGCGCTTGGCGCCCGGCAGCGTGTCAGCGCCACGGCCGGCCGGGCGGTCGTTGTCGAACGCCCACTGCGCCGCCGCCAAATCGGCCGCATCCAGCCTGTCCTCGGGTGGGTAGCCGGCCTGGACGGTAACGGCCTTGCCCGCCGGCAGGAGCAGGACGACGCGAACCTTGAGCATCGCCGCCACCTGGGCGCAGGTGGCCCACAGCACATCGTCGAGCGTCCCGCAGGCTGCCAGTTTCCGCGAGAATCCGAACAGCCGCTCCGTCGCCCGCGCCCGACTCTGGCTGACCACCGCGACCCGCCGGGCGCGGGCCGCCAGATTCGAGACCAGCACGGCCACCACGGTGAAGAGCAGGAAGGCCGCGACGTTGGTCGGATCGGCGATGGTCAGGGTGTAGACCGGCGGCAGGAAGAAGAAGTTGTAGGCGAGTGAGGCCGCCACGACTGCGGCGAGCGCCGGTCCGAGCCCTGAGCGCACCGCCACCGCCACGACCGCGGTGAGCAGGAACAGGTCGGCATTCTCCACGCCCGCGTAGGGCTGGGCGAGAATCGCTGAGCCGAGTCCCGCCGCGATCACCGCCATGGCAACGCCGTAGGGGCGGATGTCGAGGCCGGAGCGCGGGGCGGCCACCGTGATGGGGCGGCGGGGCTGACGCTCGTCCGGAACGGCCTCGCCGCGGACGACGTGCACGCTGATATTCCCGCTGCGGCGGATGAGATCGTGCACCACGGAGCCGTTGACGCGTTCGAACAGCCACGACCGCGTCGCCTTGCCCACCACGATGTGGTTCACGTTGGCCGAGCGGGCGTAGTCGAGCACGTCGTCGGCGATGCGCCGGCCCCCCGGCAGCGTGACGGCGTCGCCGCCGAGCCTGTCGGCCAATCGCAGACATTCGGCGATCCGGTCGCGCTCGACCTCCCGCAGGGAGGCTGCGCGGGCGCCCTCGATCACGAGCGCCGTCCAGGGCGCATGCAGGCGGTCGGCGAGTCGCTTGGCGTAGCGCACGAGGCCCGACGCGCTCGGATCCTCGTTCACGCAGACCAGCACGCGCTCGCCCGCCGCCCAGGGGCCCGCGATGGCGTTGGCCCGCATGTGGCCGAGGAGTTCGTCGTCGACCCGGTCGGCCGTGCGCCGGAGCGCCAACTCCCGGAGGGCCGTCAGGTTACCCCGGGAGAAGTAGTGCCTCAGGGCGCGCTCGGCATTGGTCGGAACGTAGACCTTGCCGTCCTTCAGACGCTGGATCAGGTCGTCGGGGTTGAGGTCGACGACCTCGATATCGTCAGCCCGGTCGAGAACGCCGTCCGGCACCGTCTCGCGGACGCGAATCCGGGTGATCGAAGCCACCACGTCGTTCAGGCTCTCGACGTGCTGAATGTTGAGCGTGGTGAGGACGTCGATGCCCGCGTCGAGCAGTTCCTCCACGTCCTGGTAGCGCTTCGGGTGACGCGAGAACGGAGCGTTAGTGTGGGCGAGTTCGTCGACGAGCGCCAGGGCGGGCCGGCGGGCGAGCAGCGCGTCGAGATCCATCTCCTGCAGGACGGTGCCGTGATACGGGACGTCCCGGCGGGGGATCGTCTCGAATCCGCCGAGCAGGGCCTCGGTCTCGGCGCGGCCATGGGTCTCGACCACGCCCACCACCACGTCGGCCCCGGCCTTGAGACGGGCGCGCCCGATGGTGAGCATCTCGTAGGTCTTTCCGACACCGGGCGCCGCCCCGAGGAAGACCTTGAGCTGGCCGCGTGTCCGCTCCTCCCGGCGCGCCGCTTCGAGGAGCGCGTCGGGCGTGGGGCGGTTCGGATCGCGGCCGGGTTCGGGCATCGGTTTCTACATAGCGTCGCTCAGCGCTTGGGGAGACCGTCCAGAGCAAGGTTCAGCGCCAGGACGTTCACGCTTGGCTCGCCGAGAAGGCCGAGCGCGCGGCCCTCGGTGTGGGACGCCACGAGATCGCGCAGCTGAGCCTCGGCGATCTTGCGGTTCTTGGCGATGCGGGGGACCTGGAAGTCGGCGGCGGCGGGCGAGATGTCGGGATCGAGGCCCGATCCGCTGGTGGTGACGAGATCGACCGGCACCGGCGCTGCGGCGTTTTCGGCTTTCAGGGCGTCGACATCACCTTTCACCCGCTCGGCCAAAGCCGCGCTGGTCGGCCCCAAATTTGAGCCCGAGGAGTTCGCGGCGTTGTAGGGTGCCGGCACCGACTTGGAGGCGTCTGCAGGGTCGGGCGCGGTGGTCGCCGAGGGCCGGCCGTGAAAATAGCCGGCCCCCGTGAAGTTTTGCCCGATCAGGCTGGAGCCGACGATCGTACCGTTGCGCTCGATCAGGCTGCCGGCGGCCTTTGCGGGGAAGATGACGCCGGCAAGGCTCGTCATCGCGAGGGGGTAGGCGAGACCGGTGATCACCGTCAGCGCGGTGAGCAGGACCAGGGCGGGGCGAAAGTGTGTGGGCATGGAAGGTCTCCGAGGGACCGGTTCAGGCGAGGTGGAGGGCACTGACGGCGAGGTCGATCGCCTTGATGGCGACGAACGGCACGAGGACGCCGCCGAGCCCGTAGATCAGCAGGTTTCGGCGCAGCAGCGCGGCGGCACCGACGGCGCGATAGGTCACGCCGCGCAGGGCGAGCGGGATCAGCGCCACGATGATCAGCGCGTTGAAGATGATCGCCGACAGGATCGCGCTCTGCAGCGAGGCCAGATGCATGACGTTGAGGGCCTGGAGTTGCGGGTACAGCCCGAGAAACATCGCCGGGATGATGGCGAAATACTTGGCGACGTCGTTGGCGATCGAGAAGGTCGTCAGCGCACCGCGGGTCATCAGCAGCTGCTTGCCGATGCCGACGATCTCGATGAGCTTCGTCGGATCGCTGTCGAGGTCGACCATGTTGCCGGCTTCGCGGGCCGCCACCGTGCCGGTGTTCATGGCGACGCCGACATCGGCCTGAGCCAAGGCCGGGGCGTCATTGGTGCCATCGCCGCACATGGCGACGAGCTTGCCGTCCGCCTGCTCCTTGCGGATCAGCGCCAGCTTGTCCTCCGGTGTGGCCTGGGCGAGGAAATCGTCGACGCCGGCTTCCGCCGCGATGGCGGCTGCGGTCATCGGATTGTCGCCGGTGATCATCACCGTGCGGATGCCCATCCGGCGCAGCTCCGCGAAGCGTTCGCGGATGCCGCCCTTCACGATGTCCTTCAGGGTGACGACGCCGAGCAGCCGCCCGTCGCGGGCCACCGCGAGCGGCGTGCCGCCGGCCTTGGCGATCGTCTCCGCGATGGTCCGGATCTCGATCGCCGCTTGGCTGTCGGCCGCCGTCTGGAAGGCGAGCGCCGCATTCGAGCCCCGGCTCGGCACGGGCTGGCCGGACAGCGAGGCGATCACCGCGTCGACGGCGCCCTTGCGGATGGACGCGCCCTCCAGGTCGACGCCCGACATGCGCGACTGCGCGGTGAAGGGAACGAAGGTGGCGTTAAGTCCCGCCATATCGCGGGCGCGGATGCCGTACGTCTCCTTGGCGAGCACCACGATGGAGCGGCCTTCCGGCGTCTCGTCGGCCAGCGAGGCGAGTTGGGCGGCATCGGCCAGTTCCTGCTCGGTGACGCCCCGGACCGGCCGGAACTCCGTGGCCTGCCGGTTGCCGAGGGTGATGGTGCCGGTCTTGTCGAGGAGCAGCGTGTCGACGTCGCCCGCGGCCTCGACCGCCCGGCCCGACATGGCGAGCACGTTGAACCGGACCAGCCGGTCCATGCCGGCGATGCCGATGGCCGAGAGCAGGGCGCCGATCGTGGTTGGGATCAGGGTCACGAAAAGCGCGACCAGCACGATCACGGGTATCGACCCGCCCGCGTAGCTCGCGAAGCTCGGGATCGAGGCCACTGCAAAGACGAATACGAGGGTCAGGCCGGCGAGCAGGATGTTGAGCGCAATCTCGTTCGGCGTCTTCTGCCGCGAGGCGCCTTCGACCAGCGCGATCATGCGGTCGACGAAGGTCGAACCGGCAGCCGCGGTGATGCGGACCTTGATCGCGTCGGAGAGCACCTGCGTCCCGCCGGTCACCGCCGAGCGGTCGCCGCCGGATTCACGGATCACCGGGGCGGATTCACCCGTGATGGCGGCTTCGTTCACGGAAGCGACCCCCTCGATCACCTCGCCGTCGGAGGGGATCAGGTCGCCGGCCTCCACGAGGACGACGTCGCCGACCTTGAGCGAGGTGCCGGACACACGCTCGTAGTTGTGGCCCAGGCCGCTCAGCCGCTTGGCCGTCATCTCGGTGCGGGTACGCCGCAGGCTCTCGGCCTGCGCCTTGCCACGGCCCTCCGCCAGCGCCTCGGCGAAGTTGGCGAAGATCAGGGTGAACCACAGCCAGAGAATGATCTGGCCAGAGAAGGCGAGGTCGTTGCCGCCGGTGGCGAGGTCGCGGGCGAACAGGACCGTCGTGAGAGCGGCCACGACCTCGACCACGAACATGACCGGGTTTCGGATCATCGCCCGCGGATCGAGTTTTCGGATGGAGCCGAGGAGGGCCGGCCCGACCAGGGCGGCGCTGAACAGGGAGGATGTCTGACGCGACATGGAGAATGCCCGAGGGGGTGGGGGAGCCCGGCGCGGCGCGCCGGGCGTGGTGGGGATCAGGGGGCCAGCAGGCCGCTGCTCACGGCGTAGGCCGCGAGCAGCGCGAAGCCGCCGAGCAGCACGACGCCCGAGAGTGCGAGCACGAGATCGGAGGTCCGCACCGGCTGCGCTCGGCCGCGCCGGGGCGGCGGCCGATGCAGCACGAGGTGGTGGCGCGGCATGCGCCGGGAGGGGAGGGCGCGCGGCATCTCAGCCCCCCGTGGCGAAGGTCTGGC
This sequence comes from Methylobacterium sp. E-005, assembly GCF_022829725.1. Lineage (GTDB taxonomy): Bacteria > Pseudomonadota > Alphaproteobacteria > Rhizobiales > Beijerinckiaceae > Methylobacterium. The sequence goes on from NZ_JAKSYG010000256.1 coordinate 424,216, forward strand.
CGGCCGCGCCCGCGAGGTGCTCGACCACGGGACCGAGCGCCAACGAGGGGAAGAAGGTCAGGCCGCCGATGATCAGGATCACGCCGACGAGCAGCCCGATGAACAGGCCGCCATGGGTCGGGAGCGTCCCGGCCGAGGCCGGTACCCGCTTCTTCGCCGCGAGCGAGCCCGCGATGGCGAGCACCGGGATCTTCACGAAGAACCGGCCAACCAGCATGCCGATGGCCAGCGTGCTGTTGTAGAACACCGTGTTGGCCGTCAGGCCGCCGAAGGCCGAGCCGTTATTGGCCGCCGCCGACGTGTAGGCGTAGAGGATCTCCGAGAAGCCGTGCGGCCCGGCATTGGCCGGGCCTGAGAGGCCCGCGGGCAGCACCGTCGCGAGCGCGGTGAAGCCCAGCATCATCAGCGGCAGGCAGAGGATGCCGAGCATCGCCATCTTCACCTCCTTCGCCTCGATCTTCTTGCCGAGGTATTCGGGGGTGCGGCCGACCATCAGGCCCGCCACGAAGATTGCCACGATGACGAAGATCAGCATGCCGTAGAGTCCGGCGCCGACACCGCCGATGATGACCTCGCCGAGTTGCATGTTCACCAGCGGGATCAGGCCGCCGAGCGCCGTGAACGAGTCGTGCATGGCGTTGACGGCGCCGCAGGAGGCCGCGGTGGTGATCACCGCGAACAGCGCCGAGGCTGCAATGCCGAAGCGGGTCTCCTTGCCCTCCATGTTGCCGCCGGTCAGCCCGAAACTGTTCAGGACGGAGCTGCCGTTGGCCTCGGCCCAGTAGGTGATGAGGACGCCCGCAAGGAACAGGAGCCCCATGGCGCCGAGGATCGCCCAGCCCTGGCGCTCGTCGCCGACCATGCGGCCGAAGACGTTGGTGAGCGCGGCGCCGATCGCGAAGATCGAGACCATCTGGACGAAGTTCGACAGCGCCGTGGGGTTCTCGAACGGATGCGCGGCGTTGGCGTTGAAGAAGCCGCCGCCATTGGTGCCGAGCATCTTGATTGCCACCTGGCTTGCGACCGGGCCCAGCGCGATCGTCTGCTTGGCCCCCTCCAGTGTCGTGGCGTCGGCATAGGGCGACAGCGTCTGCGGTATGCCCTGCCACACGAGAAACAGCGTGTAGGGGATGCAGATCGGCAGCAGCACGTAGAGGGTGGCGCGGGTCACATCGACCCAGAACGAGCCGATCGTGCCGGCGGAGGCGCGACTGAAGCCGCGGATCAGCGCGATCGCCACCGCGATGCCGGTCGCCGCCGACAGGAAGTTCTGGTGCGTCAGGCCCAGCATCTGCGACAGGTACGAGAGCGTGGTCTCGCCCCCGTAGGACTGCCAGTTGGTATTGGTGATGAAGCTGGTCGACGTATTGAACGCGAGGTCCGGCGCCACCGCGGTCTGATCGGCCGGGTTCAAGGGCAGGACAGCCTGCAGCCGCAGGATCGCGTAGAGCACCGCGAAGCCCAGTACGTGGAACAGGATGACCGCCCCCGTATAGGCGAGCCAGTGCTGCTCCTGGCGGGCATCGATGCCCGAAACGCGGTAGAGCCCGCGCTCGATGGGTCCGAGAACGGGCGAGAGAAAGGTGCGCTCTCCGGTGAAGACGCGGGTCATGTAAGACCCGAGGGGCTTCACGAGCGCCAGAACGACCGCGCAATAGAGCGCGATCTGGATCCAGCCGTTGAGGTTCATGGGAGGGAGTCCTGCGGGGCCACTCAGAACCGCTCGGGGCGGACGAGGGCGTAGGTGAGGTAGACGAGGAGGCCCGCAGTCACGCAGGCGCCGAAGGCGAGGTCGAGGGTCATCGCGGCCTCCCTCAGAGCCGGTCGCACAGGGCGGCGTAGCCGGCCGAGGCCGCGAAGAAGGCGAGCCCTCCGGCGATGAAGACGATGTCGAACATGGTGGTCTGATCCGGTTCGGCGGACCGGCCGCGGAGGCTCCGCAACCGGCCTTGGCCAAGTCGGAGGATGATCGGAAATCGCGTTAGGGTTCGAGCGCGGACCGGGGGCGTCGGTCTCAGGATCGCATTAGGATTTGCGACCGTGGCGTGCGCCGGACGCGCAGGCCGACACCGACTTCTGATTGCAACTATCTCGCGGCAATCCGCGACGCGATCACTTCGCCGGGAGCCGCAGGGCAGTCGACCTTGCAAGAAGGGCTCAGATTGGATTAGTTCCAATCTACGATGTTCGATGCGGAATCATCACCGGCTTGGCGCGCTCTGACACTGGGGCAGCAGATGATGCTGCGCCGGTTGGATCGTGAGGGCTCCCTGCCGTCGCCCGGCCCCTGGGAGATGCGCACCGTCCGGTCCCTCCTCGCCCGCGGGCTGGTAAGACCCAGACGGCCCGGAGACGAAACCGCGGGCCTCTGGTTCCTGAGCGCGAAGGGCAGCCGTATCCTGCCGCGGGACACCGATGCCTCAGGCCAGGTCCGCATCCCATTCTCGCCGAGCCCCTGACCACGATGCGCCCCGTCCATATCGAGCGGCACCTGATCGACCGGATCGGCTGGCTGCGTGCCGCGGTGCTCGGCGCCAATGACGGCCTCGTCTCCACTGCGAGCCTGATCGTTGGCGTCGCGGCATCCGCGGCCGGGCCCGGCGAGGTTCTGGTCGCCGGTTGCGCCGGGCTCGTGGCGGGAGCCATGTCGATGGCTGCGGGCGAGTACGTTTCGGTCAGCTCGCAGGCCGACACCGAGCGAGCCGATCTCGAGCGGGAGCGCGGCGAACTCGCGAGCGATCCCGCGGCCGAACGGGAGGAACTCGCCCGGATCTATGTTGACCGGGGCCTCGACCACGCTTTGGCCCTCCAAGTCGCCGATCAGCTCATGGCGAAGGATGCCCTCGGCGCCCATGCACGCGACGAGCTTGGCATCTCGGAGATCACGGCGGCCCGTCCCGTCCAGGCGGCCCTGACGTCGGCCGCCACCTTCTCGGCCGGCGCCGCCATGCCGCTGATCGTGGCGGCTGCGTCGCCGGGACCGATCGCGGTCTACACGGTATCGGGGGCCTCGCTACTGTTCCTGGCCGTGCTCGGCGCCCTGGGCGCGAAGGCGGGCGGCGCCCCGCTGGTGCGGGCCACGGCGCGCGTGACCTTCTGGGGGGCGCTCGCCATGGCGGTCACCGCCGGGATCGGAAGCCTCGTCGGCAAGGCCGTCTGACGAAGCCGAGAGGCCGCGCGCCCCCGACGGCTGAGAATTGCGGGCGACGATGGACAACCGGACGTAACAACGCGGCTTCCTCGTTCTCTTGCGTGGGCGTCCGGCTGCGGCAATGGTCGCGGGCGGATCCGGCTCGGAGGAGGCCGGACCGCCACAGGGATCGCCATGGGACGCTTTCCAGGCGCCGTCGCGCTACTGGTCGTCGCGCTCGGCGGGAATGCCGCGCAAGCCGCGGTGGCCCGGCTCGAGATCACCGACCGGCAGCCCTACGGCACGTTCGGGGCGGGGGACTACGTCCGTCTCGACGGTACGGTGCATGGGGAACTCGCGCCGGATGAGGCGGGCATTCCCGACCTCGACAAGGCGGAGCGCACCCCGGACGGCAAGGTCGCTTACGCGGCGCGCATCATCCTGTTCATCCCGTCCGATCCGGCCGCCGGCAACGGCGCGCTGCTGGTCGACGTGCCCAATCGCGGTAACGCCTACGCGAACGCGCTCTACAACAGCCCCCGCACCCGTCCGATGCAATCCGGCAACCTCGAGCCCGGCACCGGCTTCCTGGAGGATCGCGGCTATGCAGTCGCAGAGGTCTATTGGGAGCTCGGCCGCGGGGCTGATCTCCCGGCCTTTACCGACGGGGACGGCAAGCGGCGTTTCGTCGAGGGCGTCGGCTTCGCGATCGTGCGCGATGCTGCCGATTTCCTGGCCCACGCAGCGGCCGACTCGGCCGGGACACGCAACCCGCTCACCGGAGCGATCAACCGGACGATCGGCACCGGCAAATCCCAGGACGGCCGGTTCCTCAAGACGTTCTTGTTGCACGGCTTCAACGTCGTGCAGGGGCGGCGTGTGTTCGACGGCCTGCACGTCTTCGTGTCAGGCGCAGGGTTGCTGCCGATTCTGCAATCCGGCACCGGTCCGCATTCGAGCGGCGACAAGACACCGAACTTCGCGGATCCCGAATTCCCCGGCGTCAACGACGGGCCGCTGACGATCGGCGAGATCGTCAAGACAGTCGAGGCGCGGGGGGAAGTGTCGCCCAAGATGATGCTGCTTAACTCAACCGTCGATTACGCCTCACTGCGTGCTTCATTGGGCCGGACCGGCGCGCACGGCACCGCCGATCTTCCGCTGCCAGCGAATGTGCGGATGTACGACGTTGCCGGGGCTTCGCACGTCACGGTGGTGAAGTCGGAGAGTTGCTCGCTCCCACCCGGGCGCCTCGATTGGGTGCCCGTGGCCCGGGCGACACTCCAGCGGCTCGATGGATGGGTGGCGCGCAATGCGCCACCGCCCGCGACGCGGCTGATGCCGTTGCAACCCGCTCCGGGGGATCCGAACGTCCTGCAGGCGCCGAGGGCGCTCGCCGAGGCGGTCGTGCAGGTGCCGCAGCGCGACGCTGACGGTAACCCGATCGGCGGCGTGCGGCTACCGGACATCGCGGTCCCGCTGGGGGTTCATGGCGGTCAAAACGCGCCGCTCACCCAATTCACCTGCTCTCTGGTCGGCGCGTATCAACCGTTCGCGCGGAACAGTGACGGCAACGATACCGGCCGGCCGTCGCTGGCCGAGCGGTACAGCAATCAGCAGGACTACGAGAATCGCGTCCGCGCCGCCGCCCGTACCGCGCAGGTCGAGGGGTTTCTGCTGCCTGCGGATGTCGCGGTGATCGTCAACGCAGCCGCCGAAACCCCGCTGTTCGGCCACCACGGGGAAACGGCACCGCCGCGCTGAGCGCCGCGCTTCAGCGCGGCGCTCCTCCGGTCGAACCCGTCACATCCCCCGGGCCGGCCTTGATCGCCCAGAGCTCCGTCGGCAGGCTGATCGGCGCGCCGGGCTTGTAATCGGCCGAATCCTGGATGTGCGAGGTGGTCACGTAGATCGTGCCGTCCGGCCCCTCGCTGAACGTGTCGGGCCAGCGCAGCCGTGAATCCTGGACCAGGGTGGTGAGGCTCGCTCCCGTCTGCGACAGGTCGCGCACCTTCACGGCGTTGTCCTGCGGGGAGGTCACGTACATCCGCCCATCCTTGCGGGCGATCAGCAGGCCGTCAGCGGGGCCGTTCTCGCCGACCGTCGTGATCTTCCCGCTCAGCGTCCGGTCGCTCAGCATTTCGGGTACGAAGGAGGAGGTGGCCCAGCCGGTGAGCGCGTCGGTCGGCAGGCTGTAGAGCGTCTTGCCCTTGATCGCCTGCCAGTACAGCGTCTTGCCGTCGGGCGAGAGGGCGATGCCGTCCGCCGCGAAGTTCACGCCGCGCCCGTCGGGGCGGCGCAGCGGCTTGCCGTCGTACTGAACGGTAACGCCCTTGTCCGGCATGGTCGAGGCATGGCCCGACAGCACGCGCTTGGCCGAGCCGCTGTCGAGATCGACGACGATCAGCGCGCCCTCCGCGCCGGAATCGGTCAGGTAAGCGGTCTTCCCGTCGGGGGCGATGCGCACGTCGTTGATGTAGGAGGCCTGCAGGACGGTGCTGGTGTCGAACGGGATGGTCTTCACGACTTGGTTGGTCTTCAGGTCGATGCCGACGAGCTTGGGGCCGTCCTTGATGACATGCGCCATCGCGGGGGCGGCCGCGTCGACCACCCAGAGTCTGTCCTGCTGATCGGCCACGACACTCTGCACGCAGACGAAGTGGGTCTTGGGGTCGACCGTGTCGGATTTCGCGTTGCGCCAGCCGTTCCAGTCCTCGTTCGGGAAGGGCACGGGTTTGCCGTCCTTCAGCTCGGCAACCGAGACCGGGGCATCCTCGCTCCAGCGCGGGAAGTTGACGAAGATGCGCCCATCCTTGCTCACGGTGATGCCCGTGACCTGATGGTCGAAGTGCGCCACCTGCGAGAGTGTCGCCTGTCCAGCGGTCTGCTGGGACGAGGCAGGCACCGGTAGAAGCGCCACGCCCGATAGCAACGCGAGAGCGAGCCCGGGACGAAAGTCGACGGGGAACTTCATGGTGCGCACTCCGAGGGATTCGGCGGGCCAACGCGTCAGGGGGCGGCTGGGGTCCCGCGGGCCCTAACGTGGACCGACCGGACAGCGTGGCCGGACGGGGCGGTGGTGCGGTTCAGAATCGTCTCGAAGGTCTAGTGTAGTTCCGTAAGGGGCCGGCCTTCGTATGGCTGACGACCTCACCTTCCATCGGATGAGGGGCGAGGGCCGGATCCTGGCGGTGCAGCCCGTCCGGGCTGAGCGATCACTGGGATGGCGGTCGGTGTTGCAACGGGGCGAACCGAGACGGCAGCCGGCCCGTTCCCGCGGACCATCCCCGAAGATGAGCTCACCGAATTCCTGAACGAAATAGCGTCGGTTGAGCAACTCGGTGAGACTGTCTGTATGGGCGAGGCGCGCAGTCTCGTCCGAGCGACGCGACTAACTGGATGAAGGCCCGAAAATTGTTCGTGGCGACGCGCACTATCACCACGGTCACGAACGCGGTGTTGACGGCGATCGCCAGGAACACCTGATTCTGACTGGTGATGCAGCAGAACAGAAGGACACCCATCACGATGCCGGTCACGAGAAAGGCCGCGACCGGCAGATGAGTAAGACAGAGCCGTGGGCAGCTTATGGAGCAGCTTGGCGTCCCTATTGCCCGGAGCACCCGCTCGATCTGGCCACTAATTTGCATCTCAGGATGGCCGACAGCGGTAATCGTACGATCGTATAGCAAAGCGATCACACGTCTGCGGCAATGGACCGGTCGCCTGCTCGCGTCTCGCGGAGTTCGTATGCCTCAATCCTGGTCGCCCCTGCTTCGTAGGCGCTCGATCCTGAAAGGTCTGGCCGGACTGGCGGTCGGTGCGCCGCTGGCGCCGAAGGGCGCGCGCGCTGCTGGTCTCAAGACCGTCCGCTTCAGCGAGGCCGTCCACAACCTCGGCTACATCAACCTCTACGTCGGAATGCACGCCGGCATCTTTGGGAAGAACGGCCTCGACATGCAGGTCAGTGCCGCCGGAGGGGACACGCAGAGCTTCGCGGCCGTACTGGGCGGCTCGGCAGATTTTGCCATCGGCGATCCCACGATGGTGGTGATCTCGCGCGAGAACGGCGGCCCCGGGATGGTCGTCGGCACCGTCGTTCAGCGGGCCCACTACTTTGCAGTCTCGAAGACGGTCAAGCCCTTCACTGACCCGAAGAACTTCAAGGGCAAGCGGATCGCCACATCGCCCGAGCCCAACACCAATTTCAGCGTCACCAAGCGCCTCGTCGAGAGCAACGGGATGAAGCTCGGCGTCGATGCGACGATCGTCCCGGTCAGCCCTGGAACCGAGATCGCCGCCATGCTCGCCGGCGCGGCCGACATCGCCGTCGCCTACCAGCCCGGCGTGGCGCAAGCGGTGGCGCAGGGCGCACAAATCGTCTTCGATTTTTCGAACTATGTCGGGCCCTTCTGTAATACCGGGATCATGGTGCTGCCCGGGACGATCCAGAAGGATCCCGCGACCGTGCAGGCGCTGATAACGGCCTTCGAGGAGGCCGGGCGTAGGACCTACAGCGATCCAGACTACGCCAAGAAGGTCGCGCGGCTCGAATTCCCAGATTTACCGGGTGACGTCGTGGACGCGGCGATCGACGCCGAGCTGCAATACAAGATCCCGGCTTCCAGCGTCGTGACCGAGAAAGATGCCTGGGAAAGTCTGATGGGCATGCAAAAATATCTTGGAAACATCAAGGGCACGCTCATCTTCGATCAGGTCGTCGACAATACGTTTGCCGACAAGGCCGCAAAGCGCGCCGGTTGAGTGGCGCGCCCGTGTCCGAAGGCGTGCCGCACGCCGCGCATCACCCCGCGCCTCCGCTCGCCGTCGAGCACCTCGCCAAGTCATATCGGACAGGCGGTCGCATCCTGTCCGTTGTCGGCGATCTCACCTTCGCGCTTCTCCGCGGAGAGATCGTCGCGATCGTCGGGCCCTCGGGCTGCGGGAAGACCACGCTCCTCAACGCGGTCTGCGGTCTGACGCCGGCGGACTCGGGCCGTATCCTCTGGAACGGCGTGCCCCTCGACCGGCGCGGTCGCACGCCCGGTGGAATCGGCTACATGCTGCAGAAAGACCTCCTGCTGCCCTGGCGCACGGCCCTCGACAACGTGAAGCTTGGCACCGAACTGCGCGGAATGCCGCGTGGGCGAGCCGACGAGCGGGCGCGGGCGCTCCTGGACCAGCTCGGCCTGCACGGGTTCGACGCCGCCTATCCCGCGACCCTGTCGGGCGGCATGCGCCAGCGCGTGGCGCTCGCCCGCACCCTGATCAACGATCCGGACGTCCTGCTGTTCGATGAACCCTTCGCGGCGCTCGACTTCCAGACAAAGCTCCTGATCGAGGCCGACACGGTTCGGCTCGCGCGCGACGGCGCCAGGTCCGCGCTTCTAATCACGCACGATATCGAGGAAGCCGTCTCGATTGCTGATCGTGTCCTGGTGCTGAGCGGGCGGCCGACCGCCGTCAAGGCCAGCTACACGATCGACCTCGACTGCGCCCCCGATGACATGATCGGGGCCCGGGAGAGCGCCGGTTTCAGCGACTACGTCCGCCAGATCTGGGCTGACCTCGACATCCCACGCTCCACGTTCGACCACGCTGGGCGTATCACTAGTCGTGCTGCAGCGAGGTCCTGAGATGTCGGACGCCGTGACCGGGCTGGCAACTATCGCTGGAAAGAGCCGCGATGCTCCTCCGCGGGACAAGGCGCGCCTGCGCGCGGGCGCGCTCGTCCTGCTGGTGCAGGTTGCGCTTCTTGCGGCCCTGCTGGCAGTCTGGGAGTGGCAGACATACCAAAGCCCGCAAGCGTCCTTCCTGTTCGGCTCACCCTCCGCGATCGGCCGGTTCCTCTGGACGGGTCTAACCGACGGCACGCTCTTGCGCGACGCGGGCGTCACCGCCCTCGAGACGGGGCTCGGGTTCCTGATCGGCAACGTCGTGGGCACGCTCGCCGGCCTGTCGCTCTGGTACTCGACTTTCGTCTCGCGGGTCTTCCAACCCTTCATCGTCGCGATCGGCTCGATCCCGATCATCGCACTCGCCCCGATCATCATCATCTGGTTCGGCACGGGACTCGCCTCGAAGGTGGCGATGTCGACCCTCTCGGTCGTCGTGGTTGCCCTCGTGACCTCCTACAAGGGCGCGCTCGGCGTCGATCCGGACCAGATCAATCTCCTGCGGACTCTCGGGGCGCGGAAACCCCAGATTTTTGCCAAGCTTGTCGTGCCGTCGAGCCTCGCCGATATCTTCGCCGGCCTAAAGCTCACCGTCGGCTTCGCCCTGATCGGCGCCATCGTCGGTGAGTTCATGTCGTCGTCTGTGGGGCTGGGCCACGCCATCTTCCAGGCGGGCTCCCTCTACGCGATCCCGAAGGTCTTCGCCGCGCTGGTCGGCACGATCGCGCTGGCCCTCGTCCTGACCTTCCTGGTCGGCCGGGCCGAACGGGCGCTCATGCCCTGGCGGGATCATCTCTGACCCACGCTAGACCGCGATACCACCGACCTCGCCATCAGGAGTTCCATGTGACGCAGCGCATCAGCAAACAAGGAACGATCAAGTACGCCCTCTCGGGCGACGAGCCCTTCGTCGCCACGATCGCACCGGGCGAGATCGTCACGGTCGAGTGTGTGATCAACATCGGCGACGGCGTCATCAAGGAGCTTGGGCAGAACCTGACCGAGGCCGACGTCACCTTCCCGTTCGTGAACGGGGCGACCGGCCCGATCGAGATCGCGGGCGCGAAGCCGGGCGACATGCTTAAGGTCGAGATCCTCGACATGGAACTCGGCCAGCGCGGCTACAGCTCCCTATGGCCCGGGCACGGTATGTTCCCGGATTGGGTGCGCCGCAAGGAATGGGGCATCCGCACCAAGGTCGTCGATGTGCATGATGGTCATGTCATCTGGAACGACCGGCTCCGGCTACCGGTGAAGCCGATGGCCGGCGTCATCGGCGTCGCCCCCGTCCATGGTGCGGTCCTGACCGTCGACAACGGTACGCATGGCGGCAATCTCGACGTTCAAGAGGTCACTACAGGCAACACTGTGATGCTGCGGGTCGAGAAGCCCGGCGCGCATTTCTTCATCGGCGACTGTCACGCGCTCCAAGGTGACGGTGAAGCGGTGGGAATGGGGGCGATCGAGATTGGAGCGAACGTGACCCTGCGGGTGAGCCTCGTGCCGGCGCCGGTGCGGCTCGGCCATCCGCGGATCGAGACGCCCACGCATCTGTGTACGCTCGGCTGTGCCCGCCCGCTCGAGGATGCGATGCGCATCGCGTTCGCCGATATGATCTACTGGCTCGCGGACGAGTGGAACATCCCCGAGCCGGAGGGTTACTTGCTGCTCGCACAGATTGCCGAGGCGCGATGCACGCAGATGGTCAATCCGAAATACACGTACATTTGCAAGGTGCCGAAGGCCGTGCTCGCCGCTTTCGGGTGAGCTGTATTGAAGAGCTGTGATCCAGTCGCGTGCCAGATGCGGCCTGACTCAACCAGGCAGTTCGGCCTGTAGATCATCGGTGCGCGCGGTGTCAGCCTCGACCTGACCCGCATAGCGGTCGCCCTGGAGGTTGAAGGACGCGACGGTGAACCGCCGGGATATCGTGGTAAAGCTTAACAGAGGCGGCGTACATTGACTTCGACAACCAGATCAAGCGAGTCGAAGCCTGTCCGCTTGCCCGGCTGTTCTTCCCCGAAGCGGCTTTTGGCCAAACTCCGCCAGCCGAATGGCGTGAGCTAACATGACGGTCGCAGGCTCCGCCGGATTCGACGGCAGCTGCACCCGAACCTGCCTGCATGTCTCAAGGACCCGAAAATGCCCCCACCCCCCGATGAGAAGCGGGCCGCACCGCAGAACAGCGCTTGACGCTGGAATACCGGGCGTGCCTCCTGTCCTGAACATAATATACCGCGGAGGACGGTCCACATGGCGTTGTTCCGGTGCTGCATACTGACCGCCGCGATCAGCCTCGCCGCCATCGTCGGGCCGGCTGCAGCCCAGCCGATCCGCGTCAAGATCGGCGTGCTCAACGACATGTCCGGCGTCTACGCGGATACCGGCGGCAAAGGCTCTGTTGTTGCCGCACAGATGGCGGTTGAGGATTTCGCCAAGACAAACCCCGATGTCCAAGTCGAGATCGTCTCGGCCGATCACCAGAACAAGCCGGATGTCGGCGCGGCCGTGGCTCGCCAATGGTATGACCGCGACGGCGTCGACGCAATCTTCGACGTGCCGACCTCCTCGGTGGCGCTTGCGGTCAGCCAAGTCACGCGCGAGAAGAACAAGATCTTCATCGATTCAGGCGCCGGGACCACGGAGCTGACCGGCAAGCAATGCTCGCCGAACACGATTCAATGGACCTACGACACCTACGCGCTGGCGCACGGGACGGCCGGCGCCATGCTCAAGCGGGGCGGGGACACGTGGTACTTTCTCACGGCCGACTACGCGTTTGGCCTTTCCCTGCAGAGCCAGGCCACGGCGGTGATCGAAAAAGGCGGCGGTCGGGTTCTTGGCGCTGCCCGGGTCCCGTTCCCCGCCACCGATTTCTCATCGTTCCTTCTGCAGGCCCAAGCTTCCGGCGCGAAGGTGGTGGGTCTGGCCAATGCGGGCGGTGACACGGTTAATGCCGTCAAGCAGGCGAACGAGTTCGGGCTCACCGACAGCGGCCAGAAGCTCGCCGCCCTGCTGATCTATGCCGTCGATGTCCACGCGATCGGCCTGCAGACCGCGCGGGGCTTGGTCCTGACGGAGTCGTTCTACTGGGATCTCAACCCCGACACCCGGGCGTTCTCCGAACGCTTCTACAAGCGCAACGGCAACAGCATGCCGACGATGAACCATGCGGGCGTGTATGCCGGGCTCCTGCACTACCTGAAGGCGGTGGCGGCGACGAAGTCGACGGATCCGCAGGCGACGATGGCCTGGATGAAGGCCAACCCGACCGACGACCCGCTGTTCGGCAAGGGCATGGTTCGCGCGGACGGACGCAAGATCCACCCGATGTACCTGTTCGAGGTGAAGGCGCCGGCCGAGTCGAAGGGACCGTGGGATCTGTACAAGCTCCTTGACACAATCCCCGCCGACCAGGCCTTCCGCCCCCTGGCAGAGGGCGGCTGCCCGCTCGTCAGCAAGCCGTAGGGATCAAGTCTCAAGTGCAGGATCGGCTGACATGATGCGCGATATCACGGGGCAGGTCGCTTGGGTCACGGGGGCCGGATCCGGTATCGGACAGGCGGCCGCTCTGGCACTGGCACAAGCGGGGATGCGCGTTGCAGTCACGGGTCGGGGACGGGACAATCTCGAGCACACAGCGGATCTCGTCCGTGCGGCGGGTGGCGAGGCACTGGTCGCTCCTGCCGACATGGGGCGTGGCCGACGACGTGCAGCGTGCCTGGGAGGCCGTTTATGACGCCTGCGGGCGCTGCGATGTGCTGGTGAACTCGGCGGGCCTTAACATGCCGCAACGAGGCTGGAGCGAGATCACGCCATCGGGCATCGACGCCGTGGTCGGCGCCAACCTCAACGGACCCTTCTACGCGTCTCGGGCGGTGCTGCCGACGATGCGCGCCCAGCGAGACGGCCTGATCATCCACGTCTCCTCGTGGGCCGGCCGTTACGTGTCCAAGCTGACGGGACCTGCGTATTCTGCGGACAGGCATGGGCTTGTAGCGCTGTTGGAGAGTTTGAACCAGGAGGAATGCGGACACGGCATCCGGTCCTGGATCAAGTCGATCTGCACCATCGCGTGGGTCGGATGCTGCACCCCGACGCCGCAGAGTTCGCCGTCCCCTTGCGCGGCGAGGCATTCGCCGAGGTAGAGGATCGCCCCCTTGGCATTGATCGGCAGGTAGATCGCCGCGTCGACCCTGACATCCGACAGGTCCATGTTGCCGCCATCATAGTCGGGCTGCAGCGCGGAGATTGCCTCACTCTCCGCGCGGTACCGATCGTGCCGATGAAGGGCTGGTAGGGCAGCGTGATCCGATCGTTCCGGCGCATGCCGGTCTCGGCCGTGACTTCGAGCTTGCGCACCCGCTCGGGTAGAGACGGGTTGAGGAGCGCGGTGTCGCTGGCGGTGATGAGGCCGGCCATCACCCCCGGCAGCCCCGTCGAGATTACCGCCATGGGCCGCGGTATCGAGGTGGGAGCCGATCAGGATCGGCGGCAGGCCCCGGTCCCGTCCGGGCAGCGGCTGCGTGGTGTTGGCGGCCGCGTTCCGCGCGATCGCAAGGCCGAGATCGGCGGAGCAGCGCGACGCCACCGCGTGCGCCACACGCTCCTCCGGTCTGTAGGAGTCCCGCATGACGCCCGGATCCGCCCGGCCGCACCGCGCGCGGTCATCGAACCGCGCCTCGACCCGGTCACGCTGCGCGGGGACCGCCGTGGCGATCGCCGAGATTCTGTTCACCCGATGCTCCCGGCGCGCGGCTCCGGGGCGGACCGCGCCGATGCCATCCTGCCAGTTCCATGTCGCGCCCGCGCCGGAACGATCCTTGCCACGGGGGTGGGCCGGGCGCGCGCCGAGCCGCAGCGGTGAGGGTGTCGATGGTAAACACACAGCCAACAGTCCGACTCGGGATGCTGACGCCGTCGTCGAACAGCGTTCTCGAACCCGTGACAGCGCGCCTGCTGGCGAACCAGCCCAGGATCAGCGCCCATTTCGCCCGCCTGCGGGTGACGCAGATCGGGCTGTCGACGGCCGCCCTCGACCAGTTCGATCAGGCACCCATGCTGGACGCCGCCGCGTTGCTGGCCGATGCCCGCGTCGCCGCGATCGTCTGGAACGGCACGGCGGGCGCGTGGCTCGGCTTCGCGAACGATACGGCCCTGTCCGCGGCGATCACGCAGCGGACCGGCGTGCCGGCCTCAACCTCGACGCTGGCCTTCCGCGACCTGTTCCGGCGGCGCAGGATCCGGCGTGTCGGGCTCGTGACGCCCTATACGGGCGACGTCCAGGCGCGGATCCAGGCGAATTGGCAGGCCGACGGGCTCGATTGCTCGGCCGAACGGCATCTCGGTCTGTCGGAAAACTTTTCCTTCGCGGAGGCGGATGAGGCCGAGATTGCCGGGATGGTTCGCGCCGTCGCCGCCGCGGGCGTCGAGGCGGCTGCCATCGTCTGCACCAACCTCCCAGGCGCCGCTTTGGCGCCCGCCCTGGAGGCGGAGCTCGGAATCCCGGTCTACGATTCCGTGGCGGTCAGTCTCTGGAAGGCGATGGACCTCGCCGGACTGGACACCGCGGCGATCACCGGCTGGGGCAGCGTGTTCGCGGGCGCCTGACGCGGCGTCTGTCAGGCGTCGTCCCCGTCGGCCCGCTCGATCCAGCGCCTGAGGGCCGGCGCGAGCCCGGTGGCGGGCTTGGCCGGCGGCCGGGCGAAGCGGCCCGCACGCGGCGGCCGCGCGCCGAGGCGGACCAGGGCCTGCGCCTGGCCGAGGGCGGCCGCCAGCGGATCGATCAGCGGCACCGGCACCGCGTCGACGACCCGCGCGGCGAGGCCGGTGAGCGGAGCCCCGGCCAGGATCACCGCGTCGGCCCCGTCCCCGGCAACGACCCGGTTGGCCAGGGCGACGATCTCGGCCTCCAGCTCGTGCTGGACTTCCGTGACCGAGCGGAAGCCGGCCGCCACCGCCCGGACGCAGGCGCACCGGGCCGACAGGCCAGCGAGGGCAACCGCATCCTCGTACCAGGGCAACAGCGTGCCCGAGAAGGTCACGATGCCGAAACGCTGGCCGAGCTGGCAGGCGGTGAGCATCGCCGCCTCGGCCATGCCGACCACCGGCAGATCGAACAGCTCGCGCGCCGCGATGAGCCCGGGATCGCCGAAGGCCGCGATCACGGCGGCGTCGAAGCCGGCCTGATGCTCCGCGAGGGTCTCCAGCACCGCGGCGCCCGCGAGCTGCGCCTCCGCGCGGCTCGCGATGTAGGGCAGGCCCCGGGCGGCCGTGAGCGCGGTGAGCGCCGCGTCGGGGGCGAGCGACGCCGCGGCGGCGGCCTCTATCCGGGCCGTCATGGCGGCCGAGGTGTTCGGGTTGAGGAGGAGGAGCCGCACGTCTGCTCAGACGCGGGAGCTCGGGCGGTAGAACGGCTCGTGCCGCGACGGGTCGATGTAGTCGGCGTAAAAGCGTTTCGCGTGCGGCAGCAGCGCCTTGGAGAGCTGGCGCCGCTCGACCTCGTCGTCCGAGAGCGCCCGCGACAGGTCATCGTGCAGCGCCTTAAGGGCGGCGTCGCGGTCGACCCGGGTGAAGCGCCCGTCCGTGTAGAGCACCTCGCCCTCGCACAGCACCGTCGTGACGCCCCCGGTCTTGGCCCGCTGGACCACCGCGTCGAGGAGAGGTGTCTCCGGGTCGAGATACGGGTAGGCGATCTGGTCCCAGTCGATCAGGACCATGTCGGCGCCCTTGCCGACCTCGATCGTGCCGAGGCTGTCGCCGTAGGGGGTGGTGCGGGCGCCGCCGACAGTCGCCATCCGCAGCACCTGCGCCATGCTCGGCACCTCGGCCTCGTCCATGCCGGGCACCCGGTGGGCGCGGAGCACGAGGCGCATCTCCTGCAGCATGTCGCGGTCGTCGTTGATGCCGGCCTCGTCGAGGCCGATCGCCGTGTTGATGCCCTTCGCCTCGAAGCGGTTGAGCGCCGCCACGCCCGAGCGCAGCCGGAAGTTCGAGGAACAATTGTGGCAGATGCAGGTGCCGGTCGCCGCGACCCGGTCGATGTCGGATTCGTTGAGCCAGACCCCATGGCCGAGCGTCAGGCGGGGGCCGAGCATGCCGAACCGGTCGAGGTACTCGACCGCGGTGCCGCCGCCGCGCTTCTCGGCGTAGGCCTTCTGGTAGGCGGTCTCGACGAGGTGCATGTGCATCGGCACGTCGTAGGATTCGGACAGGCCGGCGAGCCCTTCGAGGGCCGCGTCCGAGCACCAGTGCAGGTTGGCGGGCGCGAGCTGGATCTTGGCCCGGCTGGCGCCGTCCTGTCCGCTGTGCAGGCTGCGGAACAGCGAAAAATTATCCTCCAGGGACATCTGGAAGCGCTCGAACCAGCGCTTCATCGGGTCCTGAAGCGAAGCCGGCAGGCTCGCCACGAAGTCCTTATCCGCCTGGTAGACGAGGCGGTTCTGGTCGCGGACCGCGAAGCAGTACGAGACCCGCATGCCGATGTCGCGATAGGCGCGCAGCACCTCGTTGGAGCGCGCCTCGACCTCCTCCAGACTGCCGGGCATCCAGCCGTGGATGTGCTGGACCGTCGTGATCCCGGAGCCGACCATCTCGAAGGCCGAGTACAGGGTGTCGAGGTAGAGGTTCAGGTTGCGCGCCACCATGCGGGTGACGAACCACAGCTCCAGGGGCATGTCGGGGGAGCCGAGCTGCACCGGCGTCAGGCCGACATGGTGGTGGCCGTTGACGAAGCCCGGCAGCAGGATCTCCCGGCCGGAGCCGATCACCGGGGCGTCGGGGTAGCGGGCGTGCAGGTCCGCGTAGGTGCCGACCGCCGCGATGATCCCGTCCTTCTGGAGCACCGCGCCGTCGGCGATCTCCTCCCAGCGATCGTGGTCGAGGGTACGGGTGATCATCCGCCGGCTGCGGATCAGCGATGTGGCCATGGTTGGGTCCGTCTTGATTGGGAAAAGGTCAGACGAGCGCTTCCTGCTCGGCGAAGGCCCGGTCGACCTCGTCGCGCAGGAGCTCGGTGAGATGCCGCCGCATCGCCTCGGCCTCGGGCGAGAACGGGTCGCGCGGGCGGGCGAGGTCGTTGCGCACGATCGTCTTGATCCGCCCGGGGCGGGCGGTGAACACCACCACCCGGTCGGCGAGCGCCACCGCCTCGTCGATGTGGTGGGTCACGAACAGCACGGAGGCGCCGCTGTCGCGCCAGACGTCGAGCAGGAAGTCCTGCATCTTCTGGCGCGTCTGGACGTCGAGCGCCGCGAAGGGCTCGTCCATCAGCAGCACCTTCGGGCGCATGGCCAGCGCCCGGGCCACCGCCACGCGCTGGCGCATGCCGCCGGACAATTCGTCCGGCCGCTTGTCGAAGGCCTCGGCGAGGCCGACCCGCTGGAGCGCGGCCCGGGCGACGCTCCGGCGCTCGGCCTCCGGCACGCCCTTGAGCGACAGGCCGAAGCTGACATTCTGCCAGACGCTGAGCCAGGGCAGCAGCGAGGTCTCCTGGAAGATCAGGCTGCGCTCCGGAGACGGCCCGGTGACGGCCTCGCCGAAGGAAAGAAGCGTCCCCCCGGAGGCGGCCTCAAGACCGGCGATCAGGTAGAGCAGCGTGCTCTTCCCGCAGCCCGAGGGCCCGAGGAACACCACGAACTCGCCGGGCCGCACGGTGAGGTCGATGTCGCGCAGGGCCTCGTGGGCGCGGGCGGTGCCGGCCGACCAGACCTTGGCGACGCCGTGGCATGAGACGGCGTCGTCGGAGCTGAGATCAAAGGCCAAGGGCGGCCCCCGTGTCGCGCGGCAGCCAGTACAGCAGCCGCCGCTGGATCAGCCGGAACAGCAGGTCGAAGGCGAAGCCGAGCAGGCCGATCAGCGTGATGGTGAAGAACACGAGCGACGGATTGAAGGTGTTGCGCGCCAGCATGATCACCTGGCCGAGCCCGTAGCCGACGCCGGTCGCCTCGGCGACGAGCACCACCATCCAGGCGCCGAACAGGTTGAGGCGCAGCACCGCGAGGAGCCCCGGCAGGATCGCCGGCACGATCACCCGGGCGTAGATCTGTCGCTTCGACGCCCCCATGGTCCGGGCGACGTTGATGTAGTTCCGGTTGACCCCGTCGATCTGCTGGATAGTCGAGAGGACCATCGTGAAGAACAGGGCGATGAACACCATGAAGATCGCCGGGGCGTTGCCGATCCCGAACATGAAGATCGCCACGGGCAGCCACGCGATCGGCGAGACGGGCGCCAGCAGCGTGATGGTCGGCAGGGTCAGCCG
Source organism: Methylobacterium sp. E-005 (assembly GCF_022829725.1). Taxonomy (GTDB): domain Bacteria; phylum Pseudomonadota; class Alphaproteobacteria; order Rhizobiales; family Beijerinckiaceae; genus Methylobacterium. The sequence goes on from NZ_JAKSYG010000256.1 coordinate 442,283, forward strand.
CTCGAACAGCACCACGTAGCGGATCGCCACGCCGACCAGGATCGACAGGGTGGCGGCCAGGGCCAGGCCCGCCAGCACCCGGCCCGTGGAGGCGAGCACGGTGATCAGCACCGCCATGGCGGGGCTCGGGCCGGCATTCATCCCAGTGCCGATCTGCCAGCGCTGCGCGGTGTTGAAGAAGCGCGCCTGCTCGGCGAGGTTGCCGAGGAAGATGTGCGGCGGCGGCAGGAGCTTGGCATCGGCGATGCCGAACGCCCAGAGCAGCTCCCAGAGACCGGCGAAGCAGCCGACCGAGACCAGCATCCAGCCGGTCCGCTGCAGGAGCGGGATGAACCCGTCGGGCAGCGCGAGGCGCTGACCGAACGGGAGGCGCGGCCGGACGTGCGGGACGGCGGCGCGGGCGAGATCGACGGCCATCCGCTCAGGCCGACTTCAGCTTGAGCTTGCCGTAGAGATCCGGGTTCTCGGCGATGACCTGTTCCAGAAGGGTCCAGTCGATCGCGTCGCGGCCGGGCTTCTTCTTGATGTAGCCCATCTCGGCGACGGAATCGGTCCGGTCGAGGATGAACTGCGTCTGGTTGCGGGCGTCCACCACCGAGGGCTGCCGGCCCATGGCGAGCTGGGCGTTGCTCATCGAGGTCTTGTAGTAGGAGCCGACGAGCTTGTTCAGGGCGGCCTGGGGATCGCTCTCGGCCAGGGCCTGGGCCTTCATCATCCCCTTGATCAGGGCTTTCACGGCGCCCGGGTTCTTGGCGATCAGCTCGTTGCGGACCGCCAGCACGCAGTCGGTGTAGCCCTTGCCGTAGATGTCGGTGCCGTCGGAGAGCTTCACCGCGCCCTTCACGTCGGTGAGCAGCGCCGTGCCGTAGGGCTCGATCGTCGAGATGATGTCCAGCGCCCCGGCGCGGAACGCCTCCACGGCCTCCGGGGTCGAGCCCATGTAGCGGACCGTGATGTCCTTGAAGGCGACGCCGTTCTTCTTCAGCCAGTCGTAGGGCAGGACCTCCAGCGTATCGAGCTGGAAGGTGCCGAGCGTCTTGCCCTTGAGCTTCTCCGGGCTGTCGAGGCCGGGCTGGGCCACGAGCACGCAGCCCTCGATGCCGCCGCCGGCCACGATCTTCACCGGGGCGCCCGCGTCGTAGAGCGCCATGAAGCTCGTATAGGGCATCACGCCGGCATCGACCTGGCCCATCCCGAGGAAGGTGACCTGATCCGAGAAGGTCGGCGTGTTGACGAAGTCGATCGTCAGCCCGTCATCCTTGGCGAGCTGCATCGCCTCGGCCAGGAAGAAGTTCAGGTTGCAGAAGCCGGTGCCGTGGGTCGCCCGGATGTCGGTGGCGGCTGCGGCCCGGCCGATCATGCCGGGTCCGACCGCGAAGGTCAGGGCCGCGGCGGTGCCGCCGAGGAAGCGCCTGCGGTTGGGCTTGAACCGCGAGAAGTCGGGCGTGAAATCGGGAACGCGATAATCGCCGTGACGGTCGCACATATCGACTCTCCTTAGGAGGCGGATATCGGAATCTCTCAGGCAGCGCGTGGCGGCTTCCAACCGGTCACGCAGGGGTTTGAGGTCTGAAACAGGGTCATGGCGATCGATGAGATCGGGCCACCCGGAACCTCGCGGCCTCGACGGCACGCCAACCTGTAGCGGCCGCCGGGGGGCGACGCTGCGCTGGCGGACAGCTTACAAGAAGCATGCCAGCTAGAATCCGGCGTCCGGTCGAGCCCTCCAGGAATTTGTCTTGGCCAATTGTCTTGGCCGCCGCGCCACCGTCTTTGATCTTTGAACGATGTCGCGCCTTCTGGAGACGGCGGGACATGCGCGCATTCGAAACGTCAAATCTAACGTTCTTGCGTCACGACCCCCACTCCAGCGCTTCGATGCCGTTGGGGGCGTCCATCTCATCACCTTTCCGGAAGAGTTGATCACGGTCCACACGTCCCGCTCGGGTCGGCAGGAGGCCGTCCGGTTTTGCGGCACGCCTTCTCCGCAGCGGCCGGTCCGCTTCCGACCAATCCCGGTTACCGCAGTTCACCTGCATGAACGTCTGAGATGGGTGGCTTCCTGCCCTTCCGCTTTCGGGCGCCTGATGTATCGAAGCGGACCTCGCGCACGAACGAACACAATCCGTTTCTGACGCTCGGAACGTCTACTTCGCGGTCGCGCGTCCACACCACCTCATCGCGACTCCGATCTCGAAGTGGTCCGCGCGATCTTCATCACCGCCTCGGCCAGGGCTCCGGCAAGACGCCCACTGCGGCGATCTTGCCGTTCAAGAAGCACGACGCGCCGGGTCAGTTGAGGCTCGCCAAAGGGCAGGCAGGTGAGGTGGAGGGTCGCCCGCAAATCGTCGGAGAGCGGGATGACCGCAACGCCCAATCCCCGCTCGACCATCCGCAGAATGACATCCTGGCTGTCCAGCACCATCTCCTCGCGGACTGTCAGACGCATCCGCCGCAACTCCCGGTCAATCACCCGCCCTGCCCAGGCTTGGCTGTCGAAGCGGATGAACGGAAGCTCTTCCAGCAACTTGCGCGGGCTGAGATCCGCGTGTCCCGTGGGGGCGACGAGCCAGAAGCGGTCTTCGTAGAGCGGGGTCCAGACGAGGTTCTGAGGATGAGGGCGGACGGGTTCCGTCGTAATGGCGGCGTCCAAATCCCCATTCGAAACTTGCAGAGCCAGTTCTGCTGACATGCCGGCGGCGACGTGGACGCGAACCCGGGGATGGGCTTTGTTGAGATCGACCAGGGCCTCCGGCACGGCACCGGATAAGGCGGTCTGGATGGCTCCGAGTGTCAGCCGCCCTGCAAGCGATTGTTCATCGCTCAAGGCCGACGCGATCTGATCGTAGAGCTCCAACACCTCCGCCGACTTCTCCAAGACGATCCGCCCAGCAGGCGTCAGCCGAGGCAGCCGTCGAGATCGGTCGAAGAGTTGCGCCCCGAACTCATCCTCCAGGGCCTTGATCTGCAAGCTGACGGCCGATTGCGTCAGTCCCACCACTTCACCGGCCCGAGCGAATGATCCGTGCTGGGCGATGGCTTGCAGGGTCCTGAGAACGCGGAGTGACATGGTCCAACGACCGATGAGAAAAAGTCATCGAGACGACGATATTTAAGAATTTCTGCTCGTCAAAGCAAACTGTTACGCAGCGAGTCATGAAGACCGCTGCACCGAACCAGCCGACCGCCGTGAAGGGGTCTCCCATCCTCGCCATGGCGCGCCGTGCCGCAGAGCTTCGCGCTGCCGGGCACGACATCGTGGATCTCACACTCGGCGAGCCGGATTTTGCCGCACCGAGCCATGTTGCGGATGCCGCCATCGAGGCCGCACGAGGACCTTTGGGCTACACCCCGTCCAACGGCATGCCCGCCCTACGCGGGGCTGCGAGACAGGCGGTCGCACGTAACCGCGGTCTTGACTACGCGGACGCAGAAGTCGCGGTCGGCTGTGGTGCCAAGCAGGTGATCTTCAACGCCTTTCTGACGACCATAGAGCCAGGGGACGAGGTGATCATCCCGGCGCCCTACTGGGCCAGCTATCCCGACATGGTCCGGCTCTGCGGCGGACGGCCCGTGATCATACCCTGTCCGATGGTAGAGGGCTTTCGTCTGTCGCCGTCTGCGCTTGCCGCGGCCGTCACGCCGAGGACGCGATGGGTCGTGCTCAACGCTCCAGGCAATCCCTCAGGCACCTTGTATGATTATGCCCAGATGACAGCTCTGGCGGAGGTGCTGCGGCTTCATCCGCACGTGCTCGTCATGTCGGACGAGATTTACGCCCCGATCCGCTACGCCGCGGAGCCCTACGTGAGCATCGCCGCGGTCGCGATCGATCTGCGTGACCGCATCCTCCTCGTCGACGGTGTCTCGAAAGCCTACGCCATGACCGGGTGGCGTGTGGGCTGGGGGTTCGGACCACAGGCGCTGATCGCCCGCATCACGGCCGTCGAGGGTCAGAACTGCACTCAGACTGCGACGCTGAGCCAGATCGCGGCAATTGCCGCGCTGGACGGCCCGCAGGACGTTCTGGCTGAGCGGAACACCGTCTACCGCGAGCGCCGTGATGCGGGCGTGGCCGTCCTTGCAGGAAGCTCGGCCCTGACCGTGCCGGTTCCGGAGGGTGCCTTCTACCTCTTCCCGCGACTCAACGGCTCCGCTGACGACGTGGCGGTTGCCGACAGGCTCTTGGAGGCAGGTGTCGCGACCGTGCCCGGCAGCGCCTTCGGTGCCCCGGGTCACCTGCGCCTGTCCTTCGCCACCGGCACCGCCAGCCTCGAAGAAGGCTGCCGCCGCATCGTCGCGGCCCTGGGAGAGCAGGCATGTCCGGCGCCGTCCTTCTGGCCCTTCTACCCATTGTCGGCTTGATCGCGCTCGGGATGGTGCTGCGGCACCGCCGCTTCCTCGACGACGGCTTCTGGCCGCAGGCGGAGCGGCTGGGCTACTTCGTCCTACTCCCGTGCCTCTTCTTCCACGGGCTGGCGACCGCGCAGCTTGAGGCGCTGCCCGTCGGCGAAATCGCCCTGACGTTGATCCTCTCGACCGTCAGCGTCGCCGCGCTCGTCCTCGCACTGCGCCCCCTCATGAAGGTGGATGGCCCGGCCTTCACGTCGGTGTTTCAGGGCAGCGTGCGCTTCAACAACTACGTCGGCGTGACCCTGGCCGCCGGTCTGTTCGGAGCGAAGGGCATTGCATTGGCGGCCATCTGCAACGCCGCAATCGTGCCGACCGTCAACGTGCTCTGCGTGCTGGTCTTCGCCCGTCACGGCTCGGCGAAGCTGAGCGGCCGGGGCCTCATCAAGCAACTGGTGACGAACCCACTCGTCGTAGGCTCTTCAGGGGGCATCGCATTCCAGATGCTCGGCCTGGGCCTTCCGCCGGGGCTGGAGCCTGCCATGAAGGCGCTGGGCGCGGCCTCACTGCCTCTCGGTCTTTTGTGCATCGGCGCCGCACTGGAGTTCCGCTCGGCGCGGCAGTGGGTGGGGCCGGTCGCCTCGTCATCTGCGATGAAGTTCCTGGCGATGCCCGTCGCCACGGTCCTTGTGGCCGTGCTGACCGGCCTGAAAGGTCCCGCGCTGACGACCGCTCTTCTCTTCCAGGTGCTACCGACCGCCTCCTCGGCCTACATCATGGCGAGGCAGCTAGGTGGCGACGCCGCGTTGATGGCGGGCATCACGGCGACCCAGACCGTGCTCGCTCTGGCAGTGATCCCATTGGTACTGGCCGGTCTGACAACGGTCGTGCCCCTCTGAGGGAAGGGCCGGCGAAGGTCTAACCCGCGCGACCTGTAGATGTAGCACAGTGGTGTCACCGTCTCCCCAAGGCGACAGTCCACGTCCGTTTGCTGATGCCCAGCCAACAGCTGCTCCCCGCCCCAAGCCGGAAGTTCTCAAACGGCTGACAAAACGGCCGCTTTGGAGGAGCGCCGGCAGCGGTCCGAATGGCTGGGTTGGGTCGGCAGCAGCAGGTCTGCTTTTCCGGCGAGGCTGCTCCGAAGCGGCCATTCCGCTTACGGCCATACTACGTCACGCTGGCTCATCGGAACGCGCAAGACCGGACATTCGGCTTGGCGGCCATCTCCGTCATAAATTGAGCCGCGGACGCTCCTCAATAGCGGACGTTCCCCGTGACGGGCGCGGTGGCGCGTCCGCATAAGGGGACGGTATGGAACGTCGTGGCATCCAAGCACGTGAATAAGCGCCGAACCGGGATCCTTTTCTAAAGTACGGTAACGTCCTCAACAAACGAACGTTTTTAGCCTACGAGCGGGGTCCCGATCGGCACCGACGGGGACCCCGCTCCCTATTCGATTTCGCTAGTGATGACAACGCGCTGCCTTAACTATGGTCGGGGTCCCGCTTCACCGCCGATCCACAGCCTGGGGCCTGCCGGACAACGGCGTGAATTCGCCTGACGGAAAAAGCGAACGCGCGCTCCGGTAGATCGACGAGGAACGAGTCGGCTTCCGCAGCGGCATCGAGGTTTATAGGTCTGTAATTCGAACGCTCAATGGCCACGCTTAGTTGCAAAGGCATCTCCATCAAGATGCGGTAGTACGTGGGTCGTCTGGGCATTGTTATAGACGTAGGACTCAACGAATGGTCGGCCGGGCTCTGTCTTCGTTGTACCTCTACATCGTTGGATTGCCCGCTACCGGCTGGATGGTTCGAATGATTACGGTATCGATCTCTCGCCCTTAAGAGTCTGACAGCCGATCGGATCAAGAACAGTCGGCATCAAGCACGCTCCCTGTCCAACAGGACGATCCCAGCGAACAGGGCTGCAAAGACGCCGACGAGTGCCAAGCGGTTCACATGAGTAGAAGGCACCAACTAGTGAACCGATCCCGTGGCAGTCGCCGCCGGTCCATCGGCCACAGGTGCGTCCCGTTAGAGCCACGTCGCGTATTTGCTTAGCTCACACGCTGTTGAGATCGGACGCTCCCCCGCCCACGAAAAGGCGTGGGCGGATCCGGCGCCGGTTCGAAATTCAGTCGTCGAACGGCTGTTGCGGCAACGGCCCGTAGCGCTCTTCCAGCTCGGCCTGACCGGCGTGGGTAATCTCGTACTCAACGCTGTCCTTATCGGGTTCCGTTCGCCCGGTAGCTGCCACGAGGCCGAGAACCTCCAGACGACGCATGTACGCGGTCATTGGATAGACGCACGGACCAGCCTCAGAAAGCAGTCGTAGGCGGTAGAGGCTGGCGGGCGGGAGCTTGTGCATCGTCTACCAGTGTACCAGCCACTGGCTGCAGTGCCAGAACGCACGACGATCACCCGGCCCGTGAGCAGATCGGGGTAGGGCCTAGCGGCACGCTGCGGTTCGGCGATCGAGATCTGTCAGCCCATGCCCGATCCGGGCTTGGCCACCGTGGCATCGTCAATCCGCGGGAGATGCGCGTCATGTTGTTTCAGGGTGTCCTCAAAGGCGAGGAGGAGCCTTTCAGCCTCCTCGGTCAAGATACCGTTCATTCTCATCCGGGCTATGAGAAATCGTTGACTGGCAAGCTGACCCGCGCCTTCGCGGATATGCCGGCGAACCATCTCAAGCTCGGTTTCGTTCGCGCTCGCCAGGGGGATGGCAGCCGCCTCATGACGACATGCGGATTTCTTCCATACTAGCACCTCTGCCGTAGCCGCACCGACAGCCCGTGATCCAATCGGGCGGTGAGCCCGAGATCCGGTTTCGGTAATTGAATGGATGAGGCCGCATCCCCCCGCCGCGAGCAGTTGCCACACGGGGTCGGCAGGAACAATGATCAAGAAGTGCCCTTCTCTTCAGGCTTAGATCTGGAGGAAGCATGTCCAAAATCCTGAATATCACTGCCGCCGCCACGGTACTCATGCTGTCAGCGAGCTTCGCTGTGGCCGCGCCGTGCAATGTCGGCACGACGACGAGTGCCGCCACTGGGAAGGATACCAGTTCGAACGTCGATGGTGGTTCGACTGCCAAGGTGAGCCCCGGTGCCAAGGCGGAGTCCCCGGGCACGGTCGGTGCGATGAACAACACCGGCGCCGCCATGAAGGATGACGGCTCGAAGAAGGCCCCCGAGGGTCAGCCGGTTAAGCCGGGCGCCGATAATTGCTGAGCGTGGACCACTCGCTTTGAGCTATTGAGATAAGGATCCAGGCATGAACGACGTAAAACGAGCGATGGACGTCTATCTCAATGGGCTGCGCAATCAACACGCCGTCGAGACCCAGGCGATCGGTACGATCCAGAACGAGTTACCTCGGATGGAGGCGTACCCAGACCTACACGCCAAGATGAAGGCCGATCACGAACGTTCGGTCACACAGGCTGCACGACTTGACGATCTCCTCGCAAAGCACGGGTCTAAGAAGTCGCTTCTTAAGGAAGCGGTCACCGGCACCGTCGCTACAGTGGCGGGGTTTGCCCATGCCGCCGCGGGTGACGAAGTGCTGAAGAACGTTCTCGCGGCTATTGGGTTCAAGGCCTATGAGATCAGCTCATACAAGGTGCTAATTACCCTGGCTGATGCGTCCGGGGCCAGCGATGACAAGTCCGTACTGGAACAGTCGATGAAGGAGGAGCAGGAGATGGGCGACTGGCTGGGCAGCCATCTCCCGAGTTTTGTGCAGGGCTATCTCGCCCAGAAGTCCGCATAGCCATCAGCAGTTGCGAAGCCAAATGGCTGCCCTTGTCGCGGGTGGATATTTCGCCCGCTTCAACGGTTGTACTTATCCGCGCGATGGTCAGTCCCGCCGCTGGCGGACAAGGATCATCCTCATGACAATTCTAATGGCCGCCGCTCTGGCGATTGCTGTGTTTGGTGTCGCGCTAGCGTCGACAGCCTACCGCTTTGCACCAGTATCGAGACACATAGCGAGCGGGGATATCGCCCTCGTGGGCGGCATCAGCGCTGCCGCGTTGGGTAGCCTCGGAGCACTCCTGCAGGTGTTTACAGCCTGATCTGCAGGTTTGATGAACCTCCGCCAACCTATGATCAAATCGGGTGGCGGGGCTCTTGATTGCTGGCACCTTTCACAAGCTGGCGGGGGCTCTCCTCGGGGCCGCGGGCGATCCTTTATCTCAAATTCCCTAGATATTGCTCTGGAGCATCCGTGTGAGCTTTACGGTTGTGGATCGCAATGACGATCACGAGCAGGAGGACGCGGTACGTCGAGGCGTCGCTGACGGCTTAGCTCGGTTGCTCGGGGTGCCGAAGCATCCAGACAGAGTGCAAGCGATGCTCGACCAGAACGCTCGTGATGAACAAGTCCCTAGTTTGGCCGAGCCCATCTGCGACGCCATCGTGCGGCGAGACCGCTCCTGATCGGCGTAGAGTTCGAGAAGACCCATCATTGCTGACGGGTATCCCGATCCAAGACGCCGCCCAAGACCGCTGTTGAGACTCAGCTAGCCGGCCTCTTCCATCCTGATCTCGGGCCGCGTCGCGTTCTGGCCCCTTGCCGTGAGGAACGGCACCAAGCCCCGTTAGCCCGTGATCAGATCGGGCGGCGGGCCGAGCTGAAGCCATGAGAGCCTGCGGCCGAGCGCCATTCTCAATGCCGACGCAGTACCCGCTTGACCCGACTTTCCGCATGGGGATCCACATAGTGCAGCAGCGCCGTGGCGCGGATAGCGTCAGCATCACAGGGCTCGTTGGTGTGCAGCGAGCGGTAGCCCCAGAAGAAGTAGAGGCTGCCAGGCTTGAGCGATAAGCGGATCACACGCTTGCTGCCCCGACGGTATGCCGCGTTGAACAGCGCCTGTGAGAACCGGTTATCGACCAGCACCTTGTCCACGAGGTTTCCGAGGTAGGTCCGTCGAATGCCGCGGGTGTTGGGGTGAATAATCAACCGACCGGGATTGCCGCGATCCGGCACAGTGACTGGGATCAGGGCGGTCAGGACGTAGGAGTCAAAATGGAAGCGCATGGCGTGCTTCTTGGCGCTTTTCCCTGAAAGGCAGCGCAGAATTTGATAGAAGCCGACGTCAGGCGCGGGCTTTCCGAGCTCGCTCTCATAGATGCCACGACAAAGGGCTACGAATTCTGGGTCGTCCGGCAGGTTGGCCAGAAACGTTCCGGCGAGATGCTGAGTCCCATTAAAACCAACGTACTCACCGCCATTGGATGTGATCGCCTCTTTAACGAACGTTTGAGCGGCAGATAGATCATCCGGATTGACGAAATCATCGACAACAGCGTATCCGTTCGCTGTAATTTCGTGCGCTAAGGCCTTCGGCAGCGTTCCGGACGGGTCTCCAACCATATAGTTCATGAACGCGCCCTCAGATCTTGAGATTTTAGCTCAGAGGTCGTCACGCGACTTGCATTAGGTGCTGACGAGAAAGCACATCCTGACGCGGTGAGCTGCATGCAGAAGGCGTGCCTATATTTGCCAGATGGGAGGGCAATCCCGCTTCTCGCCGCATGGCCGATAGGCCGCGCTTGCCGTAGGCCATAGGATGGCTTCCGATTTCGTCCCCACCATGCTCCCCGAAGCCGCCGCCGTGTGACGCAGCGCGATAGAAGACCTGTCTCCGCACGCCTCGCCCTGCCGGTATCTCACCCCGGCCCGGTGGGTGCCGCTTCGGGAGACCGCTATCGACTTCTGCGACCGCCTCGGCGCCGAGGCGCATGCGCTCGGCTGGACCGCGGCCGAGTTGTTCGCCCTCCACCCTGAGCACGGGACGCTGCGGGTAGACTGCTGCGGCGTGCTGAGGGTCTCCAGCAGCAAGGCCCTGGCGGTCAAGCCGACCCGGGTCAAGTTTGATCGAGGCTCGGGCTACCGGACCAAGCAAGGGCAGGTTTGGGGCATTCTGGTCTGGGAGTTCGCAGCGCGGGTCGAGCGAATTAGCGGAAAAGACTAGGATCGACCGCACCCCTCAGGTCCGCTGTGGGTAATTTTCGGCCGGTCCGCTCCCGCGCGGTTAGGCCACCACATGGAAATCAGCGGCGACGCGATCTAATTGAATACCGGTATGCCAGGACTAGATGGCTGTCGCGGGAGGGATGCCTCGCTTTGCAAACATACCTCATCCGCAAGCTCGCACACGGCGCGGCTCTCAGCGAGAATGATCGCGCTCTCCTAAAACACCTCGCCCGTTGCACCCGGAACGTCGAACCGCATAAACCACTGGTCAGTGAGGGCGATCCGGTCCAACGGGTTTTTGTCATGCTGCGCGGCTGGGCTTGCCGCTCGAAGCTTCTGCCTGGCGGTCAGCGCTTGATCACCGATCTGATCTTGCCGGGCGACATCAGCCACGTTCAAACTAACCTACTTGGCTACGCGGATCACTCCGTCGTTGCGCTGACCCGCGGCGTAGTAGCCGAGATCGACCCCTTGGAGATCCCGGATGCGATAGAGCGCTCGCCCGGCATCGCGCGGGCGGTGCGCTGGTCCTCGCTCCAGACCGATAGCATCTTGCGTCAGGCGCTCATCAACAACGGACGGCGCTTGTCGGCTCCGCGCATTGCTCACGTGATCTGCGAAGTGCAGGCTCGCTTGCTGGCGGTCGGCGTCCCTGTGGAGGATGGCTTCGCGTGGCCTCTGAAACAGGATGAGCTTGCTGACGTGACAGGGATGACTGCAGTTCACGTCAATCGATCCCTCAAAACGCTACGGGACGAGGGATTGATCCTGCTGCAGCAGCGCCGGATGCTCGTGCCGGACGCAGAACGGCTGGCGGCTTTCTGCGCATTCACCCCAGATTATCTACACTTTACCTATGCCTCCGCCGACGAGAGACGCCCTCAGCTACGCGCGATCGCTCTGGAGACGGAGCGGTTGTGAGGCCGAGGACAGATCGTGGGCGATCGCGCGCTCCACAATTTGTCGGGTATACGGGACGCTCCGACCGATGCCCTGGATGAAGCCGCCTAGCTGGACGAGCAACCGTTCGCGCAGCTGCTCGCGATCAGTCTCGGCGCTCATCCCTCGACAGGGAAGCCGATGATCACGGCGGTCTTCACCATCGTGCGGCGCAGGCCCGGCTTGGTCGCCTTAGCGGCCAGCCGCTTCTTGACCTGCGGGTGCATCTCAGTTGCCTTCGCGACATCGATGGTGTGACCGGACTTGAAGGCGAAGGGCTTGGCCGACTCGTCCGCGAGATAGGACGCGGTCGCTGCTTCGATCTCCTTGTCCGACACCTCGGATTTGCGACGAAGGTCGGCGACGCTGAGAATCTCTTTGGCCATGCCCTGAGCTATTGCGGAGCCATTGCCCCTTTCCCCGATTACCCTGTTGAAAGTGCGATGGTCCCTGCCAGCCCTTGATGGCGTCGGCCGGCAGGATATGAATAAGCGCCGAACCGGGGCCCTTTTCCAAACGACGGTAACGTCCTCAACAAACGAACGTTTTTGGCCTACAGGCGGGGTCCCGATCGGCGCCGACGGGGACCCCGCCCCCTATTCGATTTCGCTAGTGATGACAACGCGCTGCCTTAATTATAGCCGGTGGGCCCGCTTCACCGCCGATCCACACCTCACCGCTGTCGAGTGCCAGCGCGAGCCGCTCCTCGCTGACACGCAGGTGAGCCTCGCTCTCGCGCAGTGCCCGTTCTGCGCTGCGGCGGGTGGTCACGTCGGTAAAGGTGCGTACAACGCCGCCCGTCGTCACCGGCAGCGTGCGGACTTCGAGGATGGTGCCATTTGGGCGCTGACGCTCGTAGTTGTCGACGCGCAAATCCGGCTCGCCCGATTCCAGCCACCGCCTGAGGCGATCCGGCAGGTGGACGAATTCGCCGTTCTCAAGCTGATGCCTGCGCACAGCCTGGAAGGGCGCGCCGTCATAGAGCAGGCTTTCAGGTACGCCCATCATCGCGGCGACGCGGCCATTGTGCACGCGGACGCGATCGTCAGCGTCAGTCATGAGCAGGCCCTGATCCATCGCTTCCAGGGTCGCGCGCAGTAACGCCCCCGTGTCGCGAAGCTCCCGCTCTGAGCGGGCCAGATCGGTTACATCGAGGCACACGCCATGCAGCGAGATGACACGACCCGCCTCGTCCCGCTCGGCTACACCACACACGGAAACGTACCGCACCTCGCCATCCCGCCTCAGGACCCGCGAACGGTGATCGTAGCCGCCGCGCGGCAGAGCACTGCGGTCGGCCATCGCTGCCTCCATGCGCTCACGCACAGCCGCACGATCGTCGGGATGGTAGAAGTCGAGATGCTCCTCCAGATCGAGCACGTGGAGTTCCGGGTTACGACCGAAAACGCTCGCGATGCCCGCTGACCATTCAATCGTCCGATTGGCTACATCGATGCGCCAATGGCCGAGGCGAGCTGTCTCCTCAGCGATTGCTTGGAACTCATTCGCTGCCAGGAGACGACGCTCGACGCTCATGCGTTCGGCGATCTCCACTTCCTGACCCTTTTGTGCCTCACGTAAGCGAAGGTGTGCGACGAGGATCTCAGCTAAATCGCGAAGCTGACGGACCTGCTCGGGCGAGAAAGAGCGCGCAACCGTGTCCTTGATGCAGAGCGCCCCGACACGGATCCCGGGTCGGAGTATCAACGGCGCCCCGGCGTAGAACCGTATGGCTTGCTCGCCATGCACCAATGGATTCGCGGCGAAGCGCCGGTCGCGCGTCGCATCGTCGACGACGAACACCTCATCGGAGCCGATAGTGTAGCTGCAGAAGGCGATGCTTCGCTCCGTACCGTCGAGGTCGATGCCACACTTGGCCTTGAACCACTGTCGGTCCTCGTCAACCAACGAAACCAGGGCGATCGGAACGGAGAATAAGTCACGCGCCAGACGGCAGACAGCGTCGAAGTGCGCCTCGTTCGGCGTGTCCATGATCGCGAGGTGGCGCAGGGCAGCCAGCCGGTCCGCTTCGTTTGATGCAACCGCCAACATCTACTCACCCACCAAACCGGCTGGGAAACGAAGATGACCCCAGTCGATGCGCGCTAAGGTTGTAACGAGGGCGTTTTAACGAACTATTCCTGACAAGCCCCACTCACTTGCGTTCAGGCCACCGTCAAATAGCTGTCGCCCTGCAGCGTTGAAGACCTGACCGCAGGTCTGCTCTCCTGCGCGACCCCAACTTCCGCCGATCAGCCTAAGCCAAAAGTCACAGAGCGGCTGATGAACGTCCGCTTCGGGGAAGCACCGGGGGCCCTCCTGACGGCTGGATTGGGTCGGCAGCAGCAGGTCTGCTTTTCCGGCGAGGCTGCTCCGAAGCGGCCATTCCGCTTACGGCCAACTCCAGTCAGCCGCCGCCCTGGCGGCGGCTGTTCATCAGTCGGGGCAGCTTGGTGAACATCTGTGCTGTCAGCGTTCTATCCTCAGGTCCAGATGCTTGCGTTGTCTTTCGCGGTCGCCGAGACAAGCGCTGCCCGCAAGCCGCCCACTTTCAGATCTCGGGCGCGGTCCATCCGCCAAAGCGCATTTCAAGATGACGGGCGAGTGCGAGGGCCACATCCTCCCGCCACGGGCGAGCCGCCACCTGAACGCCGAGCGGCATGCCTTCCGGCGATGTGCCGACGCGAACCGTCGCAGCCGGCCACCCGGTCAGATTGTGCATCTGCGCGTAGCCGGCGCCTTTCTGCAGGTCCGGATCGAAGCTGGTGCCGTGCCGCGGCGCCGCGTACGGCAGGACGGGCGAGAGCAGCGCGTCGTAGTCCTGCATGAACGCGAGCATCGCGTTGCGGTAGGCATCCCATCGGTTGAACGCCGCCAGGGCCTCCGTGATGCTTCCCATCGCGGGCGAAGAACGTGACTCCAGCGACTGCTCGAATAGCGGTGAGATGCGCTCAGTGCCAACTGACTTCAGGAAGGCCCGGACGCCCGCTGCGCCGTCGCCGCGGGTCATGTCGTAGTAGATGGTCCCCGCCTTCGCGGCGTCCGGCGGTCGGCGCTCCTCTACGCTAACGCCCGCCTGCGCGAGCGCCTCGGCGGCGTGGTGTACGGCCGCCGCGATCTCGGCCGTTGGCGGCGCGAACCCATCGTTGTCGAAAAAGGCCATCTTCAGTTTCGCGATGTCGACGGCGCGACTGTCGAGCAGCGGCATGTCGACGATCGTGTAGTCCTGGAAGTCGGGCCCGGCGATGATCGGCAAGGCCAGGGCCAGATCATCCACCTTGCGGGCGATCAGGCTGACGTGGAAGACGGCGTTGCGCGCGCCCATCGGCCGGGGGAACTGACCGGTGCGCGGCACGCGGCCCGAGGTCGGCTTGAGCGCGGCGAGTCCACAATAATGGGCGGGGACGCGGATGCTGCCCCCGGCATCGGTCCCAAGCCCCAGCGGCGAGCCGGCGGCTGCGACGATGGCGGCCTCGCCGCCGCTGCTGCCCCCGGGCGTGCGGGCGAGATCGTAGGGGTTGTTCGTCCGCCCGTAGACGAGGTTGTCGGTTTCGAGGGCCCCAGCCAACTCAGGCACATTGGTCTTGCCCAGCACGATCGCACCGGCGGCCCGCAGCCGCGCGACGGCGGTGGCATCGGCCTTCGGGACGTAGCTCTTACGCCCCAGCGTGCCGCCGGTGCAGATGGTCCCTGCCGTCTCGAGAGTGTCCTTGATCGTGACGGGAACGCCGTGGAGCGGCCCCTTGACCTGACCGCGCGCCAGCATGGCATCGGCCTCGGCCGCCTCTCGACGGGCGGCCTCCGCGGTCAGCTGCACGACGGCGTTCAAGCGCGGGTTCACTGCGGCGATGCGGTCGAGATGGGCGTCGACGATCTCGCGCGCCGAGAGACGACCGCCACGGATCGTAGCCGACAGTTCGCTGGCGGATGCTGACGTGCTTGCAGGGGCCGCACCGACCGCTCGTGCAGGCTCAACTGCCGTCATCGCACCGGCGGCGGCCATGCCGACGAGCGCGGTTCGGCGATCGATCCGTTCAACCATGGTGTTCCCTTCCGGAGACCGAGCCCCTCAGCCGTCTGCTTGCGACCGCGGCGCTCTGTAGCAACGTGTGTGCCCCACCATAAGCAGCGCCAAGCGGGTGGATCGCCTATTCAGAGCCTGGGGAAATTCAGCTTGTGGCGCGTTCCAGGCTGACAATCTGGGCTGCTCCGACGCGCGCATTTGGGATGCGGCCCGGGCGGCCAGATGGCCGGAGTGGGCGCGGGACGGTCGGAATGGCTGTGCGCCTGACGTCAGCTTGCAAGGACAACCCGGGTGCGCCGTTACAGCAAGGTCGGATCGAACGCGGAATGTCCGTTTTGGGCTGAGACGCCGAATTCCGGTTACCAACCCACGCGAACCTTGGTCGGCAGCGGCTTGAAGGTCCGCTTGGGGGCACTTTGAGGCGACCGACTGCGCCGCGTAGAGTGTCCGCTTCACCGCTTCAATCGCCGAAAGCAGACGAGCGGCTTTCGGCCAGACTACGTCACGCTGGCTCGTCGGAACGCGCAAGACCGGACATTCGGCTTGGCGCCTGCTCCGGTCATTGAGCGCTGAAGGGCAGGCTCTCGAAAGCAGACATCAAGGCGTTTCCAGTGACACCCTCATAGCCGTGCCAAGCTAGGTTGCCCTCCAAGCGCGCATGTGTGACCCAATGTCGAGGCCGATTGCGGTTGACCAAATAGCGGAGGTCGGCGGGGACCACGCCATCGATCGTCGTCTAGAGTCAGCCCGACGGTTGTCTATTCGATCAACGCCGGCTTGGGCGCCTCAGAGATCCGCACGGGCGATGCGATTGACCGCCGAGGCTATGCGGGTCGCTCGCTCAAAGAGGCATGCCTCAAGCGGCGGTCGTCCGCTTCGACACCGACGCGAGCGGCGGGGCATGCCGTAGGTTGGGCGGCGTCTTGAAGTCCCGGGCAGCGCCCCGGGATGCCTGAACGCCGCGCGGGAAGCCGCTGCGATCCCGATAGGAGCGCTTCCGACCCACCGCACGGCTGTGCCGGGCCGTGCTGGCCTGAGCGTCGATCAGGTCGACCGCCGTGATGCCCAGCAGCAGGGCCAGGGCGATCACGACATTGTCGCGC